>NZ_JAQQEU010000019.1:0-121489 GCF_046026895.1 Paraburkholderia sediminicola | reverse complement strand
TGGTTGAATCCGCCCATGACACGCGGACATTCGCGTTCATTTTGAGGATATCCATCAACATGGGAGAGCCCAATGCTGCGTACATACCTTGGAAGTTGCTATTGTCAACTAGTGAGGTTTGAAGCTCGGATTGATTTCAATAACGGTACGTCGAAATGCAATTGCAGCTACTGCAGCAAGCTGCGATTCTGGCACGTTTCGGTTCGTCGGGAAGAGTTTCGTCTCCTTTCCGATGAGATTGCACTGACCGAATATCAGGGCAAAAATCCGGTAGCGCATCACCCGTTTTGCAAGCAGTGTGGTGTTCATGTATTTGACCGCGTGGATATACCGAACGGAACGGGTTACCCGTATATCAATGTGAACATCATGTGCCTCGACGAACTTGACCTCGACGAAGCGCTGAATGCGCCGGTTACCTATCGTAATGGCCTGCAAAACGATTGGGACAATCCCCCTTCGGAAAACCAACATCTTTGATTTTTGTCGGTCAGGGAGCTCTTCCCAAATGTTGGGGGGCTTCGGGTTGGTGAACGTCCAACTGATGGCGTTCAGACATGAATTGCACGGATTCGGCCTTGAACCGCGAAGGATCATCAAGTGTTCCGGCATAAATGGTCACGATTTCCGGCGCGTGATGCGGTGTTCCAAACAGCAGACTGCCACAATGAGGGCAGAAATTGCGCGTCGTCGGTATCTCGCTCCCGCCGATCTTCGTATAAGACTTGATTTCGCCTTTGAATGAAAAATCTGCGGCGCTCGCTACAACGACAGGCAACCCCGCCGGGCCGGAAGCGCGCTGACAATCCCGGCAATAACAGATGAGTTGCGCGAGTGAAGCGCTCCGAGCTTCATATTGCACCGCGCCGCAAAGGCAGCGCCCAATCCATGGATTTGACATGGATCTTCTCCGGTCGAAATAACCTGCGATTTGTTTGGTTGGAAGGCCTCCAGCCTTGTGCGCTCACTCGCCTCGCTGCATTTCGGCTGCGTCAGCGAACGCAGTCTGCCCCTTTCCCAGTGTCTTTGCGCGGTACATTGCGCTGTCGGCAGCACGCATCAATGTCCGGGCATCGAAACGGGCCTGCCCGGTTCCGCCCGCTAGCATGCAGACTCCAATGCTGGCGGAAACGGCGACCGGATGTCCACCAACGGCTCGCACGTTGCTCAGGATCGCGTGAATACTATCGGCGATGGCTAGTGCGCCTTGCTTGTCATAGACGTGTTGGGCCAATACCACGAATTCGTCGCCGCCCAGGCGGGCGAGCGTGTCGCCGCGGCGCATGCGGCCCATCAGAGCCGTGGCAAAGCTCCGCAGCAATTCGTCCCCTACCGCATGTCCGTGGGTGTCGTTCACGTCCTTGAAACCATCAAGGTCGATGAGAAGCAAGGCGGTCCGGCCCGCTTCGACACCTCGCGTGACGAGTGTTCGGCTAATGGCCTGCTCGAGCCGGACCCGATTGCTCAGCCCCGTCAGAGGGTCGGTAGCAGCCTGTTTCTTCAGCCGGTGCACCAACACTGCCAGATAGAGCGATGTTGCCGCCACGCTAAACGCCATACCCAAGCCGACCGTCACGTTTGTCCGCCACCACGGTTGCCAGAGCGTCAGGCCGGCTAGACCGCCAAGCGCCACCGCACACGACAAGCCCAGCATGCGTTGGCCATATCGACAGCCGGCGCCTACGAGAAACCAGAAAACGACCCACAGCAGTGGGAGCGCGGCCTGGCCTCCAACCACCAGCGCCATCATTAGCGTGGCCTGGTCGGTAAGCGTGGTAAGGGTTAATCTGAGATTTGAGCGCGCTGGCGCCACGGTCACGGCGACGTACGTCGCCACGCCGAAAGTCACGTAAATTGCGACCGCCACTAGCGTCACATAGGTGTTTCTCGAGTGAGAAACAAAGGCGGCCGTCAGATATGCGAGAAGGACCACGGTGCCGAGCGATATGCGCAGGACCGCTTGCTCCTTCTCCGGGTTTTCCGAAAACGCGCCAAACACCGCTTGCCAGGGCCAAGAATGAGAATCCGCCGCGCCCATGCCAGCCACCCCGCTTAAATCTGAATTTTGTTGTCCGGTAGTTTAACCCGCGCACGCGTCTCGTTGACGCAAGCTGCGGAAAGGAACAGTCCGCTTAGGTGATCGACTGAATTCCGGTCGTGGCCTATACCCTCCTCCTGCATTCGCGCGTGAAAATCCTTTGACCGTCTTCGAGAAGCAAGCGCGGTCGTTTCGCGCTCGCAGGAATCGCCGCATAGCCGACGCCTGCCGCGACCATCCGCGAATGAAGCGCCGTTCCCGTTTCCCATGACATATACCCCCACGTCCGTGTTTTTTACAAATCTCCGCCGAGTATTAACGCTGTGTTTACGCGGGATTTCCTAAATTTCACGGTGCAGAAGTCCGTCGTGGGAGACCAGGCCATGGATCTGCTTTACCTCATCGCAATTATCGCGTTCAGCGGTCTCGTCGCGGCCTTCGTAGTCGGCTGCGACAAGCTTCGCCGCGCGCCGGGAGGCCGTCCATGACTACCTGGATGACCTGGCTCGCGGCGGCTTCGACGTTGATTCTCTTTGCCTACCTCGTGTATGCCTTACTGCGCGCGGAGGCCCTCGAATGAACTTCAATAATCTGCTTCAACCCGGCCTCTTCATCGTCGTGCTGATTGCGCTCGCCATCCCGCTCGGCCGTTACATGACCGGCGTCGTGGACGGGACTTCGATCGTCGTTCGCCGGATAGGGCGGCCGATCGAATCCGCGCTCTTCAAGCTCGCCGGGGTCGACCCGAACGCCGAAATGTCATGGAAGCAGTATGCGCTGGCCGTGCTCCTGTTCAACACGCTCGGCGTGCTCGCGGTCTATGGATTTCTGCGTTTGCAGCAATGGCTGCCCGCCAACCCGCAGGGCTTCGGACCGATGACGCCCGACGCCGCCTTCAACACGGCGATCAGCTTCGTGACCAACACGAACTGGCAGGATTACACGCCGGAATCGACCGTCAGCTATCTGACGCAGATGGCCGCGTTGACGGTGCAAAACTTCTTTTCGGCCGCTACGGGTATTGCTGTCGTCATTGCGTTGATCCGCGGCTTCGCACGTCATACGACGGCGACGATCGGCAATTTCTGGGTCGATCTGACGCGTGTCACGCTGTATATCCTCGTGCCGCTCGCGACTGCCATCGCGCTCGTACTCATCAGTCAGGGCGTGATTCAAAACTTCAAGTCCTATCAGGACGTGCCGACGCTGCAGGTGACGACGTATCAAACCCCGAAGGCGGATGCCCAAGGCAATCCCGTCAAGGACGCCAAAGGCGACCCGGCGATGGTGGACAACAAGGCCGACAAGCAGACAATCGCCATGGGGCCGGTTGCGTCGCAGGAAGCGATCAAGATGCTTGGCACCAACGGGGGAGGCTTCTTTAACGCCAATTCCGCGCATCCGTACGAGAACCCGACTCCGTTCGCCAACTTCGTGCAGATGATCGCGATGCTCGTCATCCCTGCTGCGTTGTGCCTCGTGTTCGGGCGGATGGTGGGGGACCGGCGTCAGGGCTATGCGGTACTCGCCGCGATGACGATCGCTTTCGCGCTCGCCTGCTGGGGTGAGATTTCCTCGGAGCAGAGCGGCAATCCGCTGTTTGCGTCGCTACATGTCGACCAGAGCGCGTCGGCTGGCAAGGCGGGCGGCAATATGGAAGGGAAGGAAACCCGCTTCGGCATCGCGCAATCCGGCATCTTCACGGTGGCCACCACAGCCGCGTCGTGCGGCGCGGTCCTCAACACGCACGATTCGCTGACACCGATGGGCGGCTTCGTTCCGCTGCTGCTGATCGAGCTCGGCGAAGTGATCTTCGGCGGTGTGGGCTCGGGTCTGTACGGCATGCTCGTGTTCGCGTTGCTGGCCGTGTTCGTGGCCGGCCTGATGATCGGGCGAACGCCGGAGTACATCGGCAAGAAAATCGAGTCGTACGAGATGAAGATGGTATCGATCGCCGTGCTGCTGACGCCACTGCTCGTCCTGGTCGGCGCGTCGATCTGTGTACTGACGGCCGCCGGCACGGCGGGCGTCGCCAATCCCGGTCCGCACGGCTTTTCCGAGATCCTCTACGCCTACAGCTCGGCTGCCAACAACAATGGCAGCGCTTTTGCGGGCCTCTCGGTCAATACGCCGTTCTACAACGGAACGCTGGCCGTCGCCATGTGGTTCGGCCGTTTCGGCTCGATTGTGCCGGTGCTGGCGGTAGCCGGGTCGCTTGCCGCAAAGAAACGCATATCCGCAACCGCCGGCACGCTGCCGACGCACGGCCCATTGTTCGTCGTGCTGTTGCTCGGCACGGTCGTGCTGGTCGGCGCGCTGACCTACGTGCCGGCGCTGGCGCTCGGCCCCGTCGTCGAACATCTGATCATGGTCGCGGGACATTGACTGAGAGGACAGCATGACTAACGGACTCCAACCGCCGGTTCATCAGCCTGGCAACATCGGTCAGGCACGCAACGCCGCGCGCTCGATGTTCGACCCGGTCATCGCGCGGCCGGCGCTGGTCGATTCGCTCAGGAAGCTTGCGCCGCGTCATCAGTTGCGCAACCCGGTGATGTTCTGTGTCTACGTCGGCAGCATTCTGACCACCGTACTGTGGATCGCCGCGCTCGGCGGCCAGGCCGAGGCGCCCGCCGGCTTCATCCTCGCGATTGCGCTGTGGCTCTGGTTCACGGTGCTGTTCGCCAACTTCGCGGAGGCGCTTGCCGAGGGCCGCTCGAAAGCGCAGGCGGCCTCGCTGCGCAGCGCGAAGCGCGACGTGATGGCAAAGAAGCTTCAGGAGGCCCATCCCAAGTCGCCGATCCGCATTACGACGGCGACCGATCTGCGCAAAGGAGACGTCGTGCTGGTCGAAACCGGCGACGTGATCCCGGCGGATGGCGAGGTGATCGAAGGTGTCGCGTCGGTCGACGAGTCGGCGATCACGGGGGAATCCGCGCCGGTGATCCGCGAGTCGGGCGGTGACTTTTCGTCGGTGACGGGCGGTACACGCGTGCTGTCGGATTGGATCGTCGTGCGGGTCAGCGTGAATCCGGGCGAAGCGTTTCTCGACCGCATGATCGCGATGGTGGAAGGCGCGAAGCGTCAGAAGACGCCGAATGAAATCGCGCTGACCATCCTGCTAGTCGCGCTGACCCTCGTGCTCCTGTTCGCTACCGCGACGCTGCTGCCGTTCTCGATGTTTTCCGTCGAAGTCGCGAAAGCGGGGCATGTGGTCACGATCACGGCACTCGTCGCGTTGCTGGTGTGCCTGATTCCGACGACGATCGGCGGGCTATTGTCGGCAATCGGCGTAGCGGGCATGAGCCGGATGATGCAGGCCAACGTGATCGCCACCTCGGGCCGCGCAGTGGAAGCCGCCGGCGATGTCGACGTGCTGCTGCTCGACAAGACCGGCACGATCACGCTCGGCAACCGTCAGGCGTCGCAATTCATATCCGGGCCAGGCTTGACTGAAGAAGCGCTCGCGGACGCCGCGCAACTGTCTTCGCTCGCGGACGAAACACCGGAAGGCCGCAGCATCGTCGTGCTTGCGAAGCAGCGCTTCAACATCCGCGAACGCGATATGCATGCATTGCAGGCGACCTTCCTCGCCTTCAGCGCGCAGTCGCGCATGAGTGGCGTCGATCTGCCGGAGCGCCAGATCCGCAAAGGCGCAGCCGATGCGATCAAACACTACGTGGAGGCTCACGGCGGCCGTTTTCCGGCAGAGGTCACGGCGGCGGTCACCGAAATAGCCCGGCGCGGCAGCACACCGCTTGTCGTCGCGGAGCAGAGCCACGACGCCAGCGCCGCACGTGTCATGGGTGTGATCGAGCTGAAGGATATCGTCAAGGGCGGCATCAAGGAGCGCTTCGCCGAACTGCGCAAGATGGGTATCAAGACCATCATGGTGACGGGTGACAACCGTCTGACGGCAGCGGCGATTGCCGCCGAGGCAGGCGTCGACGATTTCCTGGCCGAGGTGACGCCCGAGGCAAAGCTGACGACGATCCGCGCGCACCAGGCTGAAGGGCGGCTCGTCGCGATGACCGGCGACGGCACCAACGACGCCCCGGCGCTCGCACAGGCGGACGTGGCGGTGGCGATGAACACCGGCACCCAAGCGGCGAAAGAAGCCGGCAACATGGTCGACCTCGATTCGAATCCGACCAAGCTGATCGAGATCGTCGAGATCGGCAAACAGATGCTGATGACGCGCGGCTCGCTGACCACGTTCTCGATCGCCAACGACGTCGCCAAGTATTTCGCCATCATTCCGGCGGCATTTGCGACCACTTATCCGCAATTGCGCGTGCTCGACGTCATGC
The DNA here is from genome assembly GCF_046026895.1 of Paraburkholderia sediminicola. Taxonomy (GTDB): domain Bacteria; phylum Pseudomonadota; class Gammaproteobacteria; order Burkholderiales; family Burkholderiaceae; genus Paraburkholderia; species Paraburkholderia sediminicola_C. The sequence continues at coordinate 115,141 of NZ_JAQQEU010000019.1, read as the reverse complement.
ATCTGAGTTCGCCTTCGTCGGCGATTCTGTCGGCGGTGATTTTCAACGCGCTGATCATCGTGGCGCTGATTCCGCTTGCCCTCAAGGGTGTCAGGTATCGGCCACTGGGGGCGGCGTCGCTGCTGCGTCGCAATCTTTTGATCTACGGACTGGGCGGCATTCTGCTGCCGTTTCCGTTCATCAAGCTGATCGATATGGTGCTGAACGTGTTCGACTGGGTTTGACCGCGATAGAGTGAACATCATGAAAACGCTAATTCGCCCGGTACTTGTCCTCTTCATCCTGATGACCGTGATCACCGGGGTGATCTATCCGGTCGTCGTCACGGCCATCGGCCACGGCGCCTTCGGGGCACAGGCAGGCGGCAGCCTGATCGAGAGGAACGGCAAGCCGGTCGGCTCTAAACTGATCGGTCAGCAGTTCGACGCGCCGTACTATTTCTGGGGACGCTTGTCGGCCACCAGTCCCATGCCCTACAACGCGCAGAATTCGGGCGGTTCGAACCTCGGGCCGACCAACCCCGCGCTTGCGGGCGAAATCAAGGGCCGTCTCGATGCCTTGAAAGCCGCAGGTAACGACATGTCGCAACCGGTGCCGGTGGACCTGGTAACGTCCTCGGGCAGTGGACTCGACCCGGAAATCAGCCCGGCGGCCGCAGCCTATCAGATTGCGCGTGTGGCGAAAGCCCGAGGCCTGCCGACCGACCAGGTTCGTGATCTTGTCACCCGCAATACGTCGGGGCGGCAGTTCGGCATTCTCGGCGAAGCGCGCGTGAACGTGCTGAAGCTCAACCTTGCGTTGGACGACCTCAGGCCAATGCAGTGACGTCGACGCTCGCGGCCGTTATGAGCGAACCCACCATAACCGTCGTTGTAATAGACGATGACAAAACCATCAGCCGCTTCATTCGCACGCACCTCGAAGCGCACGGGATGAGCGTGTTCGGAGCGCAGACAGGTGCACAAGGTCTCGCCCAGGCCGCGACGCGGCTGGCGGATCTCGTCATCACTGATCTCGCCTTGCCTGATATGGACGGCATCGAAGTGATCCGCCAGTTGCGCGGCTGGTCGGCGATGCCGGTGATCGTCCTGTCGGCGCGAAACCGCGAGGAAGACAAGGTCGCCGCGCTCGACGCCGGTGCCGACGATTATCTGACCAAGCCGTTTGGCTTGCCCGAGCTAGGCGCGCGGATTCGTGCGCATTTGCGCAGGCAAACCGCACCGGGACGGGTCGGTTCGCCGCTGGTCCATTTCGGCCAGGTCACGGTCGATCTCGGCGAGCGGCAAGTGCTGCGCGATAGCCATATTGTTCATCTCAGTCCCACCGAATATCGGCTTCTCTCGACACTGGTACGTCATTCGGGGCGGGTATTGACGCATGCGCAACTGCTTGGCGAGGTATGGGGTCCGTTGCAAACCGATAACCACCATTATCTGCGGGTCTACATGGGACATCTGCGCCACAAGCTCGAAAGCGATCCGGCGCACCCCGAGCACATCATCACTGAGTCGGGCGTGGGGTACCGGCTGGTCGGCGCGCAGTGAATTTCATTGGATTTTTACGCTGTCGCAGGCAATCGTTTCGCGGTGTTAACGTTGTCCTCCGTATAGTTTGTGGCTGGCATTCGCCACAACGATTATCCGAATTGCTGGAGGTTATATGGCATTCAAACAAACGAAGGGAAGCGTGACCGTCGAGGCTTGTGTGCTTCCCGCCCCGGGCCGCATGTTCAAAGGAGCCCTACGCGTCACGGTGACCCGGAACGGCAAGGAGATTCAGCGAATCACCGGGCGTGGCTGCGGTCGGCCGATGTCGATTTCCGCACAAGCGCTGGAACTGGCCGAAGTCGAAGCTCGTCGCGTGCTTGGAATCTGACCTGCCATGACCCCCTCAAGATTCGCGATGATGTTCCGGGGAATGTGCAAGGTCGTCGCCATCGCCTTCGCGGCCAATCAGATTCTCACGACGCTTTTCACCTATCTCGCGCGGCAACTCGATACTGCGCTGCCGAATGAAACCGTTTGGCTTTTCAGTTGCGTGACGTGCGGACTATTGACACTATGGCTGCAATCCGACGCACGTCGCGCATTCGGCGTCGCGCGTGAGAAGGGCTTTGTGAAGAAGGGCGGCGACCGCCAGCCGTATGTGCAGATTGCCGACGACTGCCCGAGACGCTGGCTCGTGATCCTGCATATCGAACTGAATCCGGCAGCCATTCAGGCGTAGCCACGCGGTTCGCGGACTGACCGCCGCCATTGAACAAATCGAATACTTTTACACGGCTTTAACGCAGCTTTCGCTAAGCTCAAAATACAGAAGTACCGGTGTGAAGTTTTCGATGATACGAATGCTGATTCCCGTCCTCGATCATCGCGGTGCGGTCGAAGCCGCACGCTATGCGGTGTCCATGTTTCTGGAACGCGGTGTCACAGAGGTCGAATTGGTGGAAGTTCTCGAGCCCGTCGATCAAGGACGCGCCACCGCCTTCCATACCCGCGGCGCTCTGGTTCGCCGCGAGAAGCGGGCTATGCTGAAGGCGTTGATCGACGCCCGCAACATTCTCGAGGACGCCGGCGTGCCGTACCGCTGGAAGCGCATATCCGGCCGTTGGACAAAAGCGATCGCCGACTACGCGGCAATCACCCGGCCCGACGTCATGGTGATCGATGTCAGCCACATGGGCTTCTTCCGCAGACAGATCATGTTCGCGTCCTTGTCGAGGCGCACCGTCACTCCGGTGACGTTGGTCCACTGAATCATCCGACATTGACTGGCAGCAGCACCTTGTGTTTGCCCTGCTGATGCAGCCGTGTCTGGATTTCCGTCGGCGCGTGATGATGCAGCCACCTGGTCAGGAAGCTAACCGACATCAACGATTACGCCGTCGTGCCCCCGGCCGACTTCGCAGAAGTGCACGTCGGGCGCCTTCAGCGTGTCAGCCATTCGGGCTTGCTCGATCCTCTTGGCACGAGCACTGTCCTGAAGGACCCGGGAGTCTTCGACAGGACCACCTGGTCGGTCATGCCCTGATACGTGCCCAGCGGGGTCTCCGCCGTGAACAGATCGGGAGCGACGTACGCGTGCTCCCCGGAAGATCCGGCGGCCGCGCGGGCGTAGTCCCTGTCGAAGATGCCGAGCGAGAACAGCCACAGCACGGTGCGGGTCAGGGAAACGGTGACCCGATAGCTGCCACCCTCGATCGCACGACTGCGCAGCGCTGCCAGTACACCGACCGTGCCGAGCCAGCCCACCACGTTGTCGACAATGGGGATGATCGGCGGCGATTTCGGACGCGCGAGTGTGCCTTCGACGGCGAACAGCCCCGAGACGGCCGCGCCGATTTCATCGAATCCCGGACGATACTTCCAGGGGCCCTTGGCACCGTGAAGCAGGACACTGGCATGGATCAACCCAGGCTTCCTGCCACAGAGCTCGTCGGCATCCAGACCACGGCGCTCCAGATAGCCCGGACGCTTGTTCGCGAAGAAGACGTCGGCATCCTTCAGCAGGAGATCGAATTTTGCGCGATCCTCCTTCGAGTAATCCAGGATCGTCGAGCGCATCCCGACCTGAGTATCCCACGCGAACGCTTCGATCTCGCTGTCGTCGTACGGCCGCCAGATGTTGAGGACATCGGCCCCGTGCAAAGCGAGGTCTCTCCCGATGGCCGCTCCGGCAATCACGTGACCCATTCCAAGTGCGCGAATGCCGTCCAGCGGAGCGGTGCCATCTTTCCTGAATGGGATCGGCTCGCTTTCGCCGATCTTTTCCACGTTGATCAGCGACATTCTCGAGAGGACCTCGGTGTACTGAAGCTCCTTGCGGAATTCCTCGAAAGTACGCACCTTGGCGATGACGATTCCGGCGTCTGCCGCCGCATTCTCCAGGTCATCCGCGCGCCATTGCAGAATGGCGTTGCGTACGGATTCCGGGCTGGCGTCGCACCGGAGCAGGCTGAGCTCGCGGGCAGCCAGCTTTGGATAGATGTTCAGGGGCACGACGTGCCGTCCATCGCGAGTTTCGCGAAAGAGATTCGTATCGACTTTGAGGGCCGGAGAACGTCCATTGATCGTCTCCCATTTCAGATCGAAAAACCCGGCGAAGCGCCGCAACGCTTTACGAACGTCCACTTCGATGTCCTGTTCCTCGCCGCTGCGCAGTCGCCATAGCGCAGCGACGCCGACGGCCTTGGCGGCCAGGGCGATCGCGGACAACGAGCCGAACCGGAAGAGAGCGGGAATGATCGGATCCCGGCCGTGGAAAGTGATCTTGCCCCCGCTGTCCGCCGTCGATAAACCGACGTCTTTCAGTACGTCATTGAGCGCGCCGTGCAGGTCGATATCCGAACTCCGCGCCGGATTCGCGAGCTTCGATTGAATGATGCCGGTGAGCCGATCCGTTTTGTTTTCATTTTCGATTGGAAGATTGGTCGAGTCGTTCATTTGCAAGAATCCATTTCGTTAAGGAGTGTCAATGCCCGCGAGCCGCCCACGCGAGCCGCAGCCTCGCGTGGCGTGGCCGCGTCCGTGCCTTTAACGCGCAATTCCTTTGCTGCGCAGTTCGATGAGGCCGAGCAGCATCTCGTCACGCTCCGCCTCCAGCTCTTCGATGGATCGCGATCCGACCTCTGCGTGGACGCTGTCGATAAGCTTCTTCTGCACTTCCGGCGTCAGCTCCGGCGAGCCCAGATCCTTCCAGCCAGCCGTCATCGGGCCCGTGAACTGATGGAAGAAGTGCTCGATGCCGCCCGGGCCGCCGCCGAGGTGATTGAGCATCATGTTGCCCATCACGCCCCAGCGCAGGCCCGGCCCCCATGAAAGGGCGGTATCGGCGTCGGCGGCGCTCAGCACACCCTGCGCCACCAGGTAGTAGACCTCGCGCGCGACCGCGAACTGCAGACGGTTGGCGACATGGCCCTGCAATTCCTTGTGCAGGCGCACCGCCCGTTTCCCGATCGAGGTATAGAACTCCGTGGCGCGCCGGATCGTCTCTTCCGAGGTCTTTGTCCCGCCGACTATCTCGACCAGCGGAATCAGGTGCGGCGGATTGAACGGATGACCGACGACGCAGCGCTCGGGATGCAGCACGGCGCCCACCTGGATGCTGCTCATGGGCAGGGTCGAAGTGCTCGACGCGATGATCACGTTGGGTGGCAGCAGCTCATCGAGTTGCCGATAGAGCTCCTGCTTGAATTCGAGCCGCTCGGGGCCGTTTTCCTGGACGAGATCCACATCCGTGAGCGCTTGTGCGAGCACGGGGGTGAACGTCAGGTTCGCTTGCGACGCTCCGGGCGCAAGGCCCAATCTCTTGAGCGCCGGCCAGGCCGACTCCACGAACTCCTTGAGTTGGGCTTCGGCATTTGGCGCGATGTCCGTCGCAACGACCTGCAGTCCCTTGGCGAGAAACAGCGCGGTCCAGCTGGCGCCGATCACGCCGGTGCCGATGATGGCGATGCGACGAATGGCCGGGGTATCAGTCATGTCATTGTCTCCAATCCGTTGGTCAGACTTCGGCATAGGCGATGCCGGTGAGATTGCCTTGGGCGAAGAGGAAATTGCGCTGGTTCTTTCCATCGAGATCGACGCAATAGACGGAGCCGGCCAGGTCCGTGACGAACATCCGGTTGCCGGGAACGTCGAGCGCGATACCGATTGCCTCCATCAAGTGCGTAACGACGATTTCAGGCGACGCCTCCCCGTCGACCAGCACGCGACTGACGGTATTGCCGCGCGGAGGATCGCCGCGGTCAGTCCAGTAGAGGGCGCGGTTTATCAGGTCGAGCTCGAGGTCGATGGGCTCTGGCAGCCGGTCGAACAGGAGCTCGATGTCCGAGCGGTTTGCCGGGTCCTCGCCCCGCGGGATGTCGATACTGGCGCGGAAGAGGCGGCCCAGGCCGGCGTTGTCCGGGCCTTTCTGCGTCCAGTAAAGTTTCCCTAGCTTCGGATCGATCGTGATTCCAACGCACCAGCGGGTCGGGTCGAGCCGGTCCTTGTCGCCATGTCCGGTCGCGACCAGCGTTTCGACCTGAGAGCCGTCGAGGTTGGCGCGCATCACGCGCATGCCCTCGCGGTCGCACCAATAGAGCTTGCCGCCCGCCTTGTCGAGATGAATCTGCTTGGGTGTGTGCGTGACGCCTTGCGGGACGATGACCACGCGGTTCTTGCCGTCGAGGTCGGCGCGCTCGATCGAGCCATCATCGAGGCCGACCGTACCCATGTTGGTCCAATAGATATGACCAGCATCCGCCTCCACGACGATGCCGTCGGGGAGGCGGCAATCCGTGACGATCGTCTTGCGGTCGGATCCATCGGGCTTTGTCGAGTGAATGCGGCCGCCGCTCAATTCGAGGAAAAACAATCGGCCCGAGCGGGTCGCATCCGCGGAAACATGTGTTCCACTGCCTGGGGGCACGGTCATAGTGCGTCCTTTCGTGTGACTGCCATTGGAAGAGGGAAAAGAGACTGAATGCCGGGCGTGGCTGCGTACCGCCGGGTAGCGGTCTCGTCGATCATCGTGAAGGGTTCGGAAAGCCGGCGTTGGGTGCCGTGAAACTACCTGGGATACCGAAACCCCGAGTCTTTTCAATCATAGGTGGCGGGGGCGAAGGAGCGCTATTACATGAATCTGGTATGAGCCAAAACGAGGCCATTGGCGCTCGACGCTTGTTGAGCAACGAGGCCTGCCACCTGGGCGTGCCGCGGAGTACATAGGAAGGCAACGCCTCGGCCGAGCACGACGTTATCTTGTCGCGCGACATGCTCTTCAGATGTTGGTGTTGAACGTCTGCTATGGAGCAGCGCCTATGGCTGCTCCGGGATCGACTACGGCAGGTTGACGTCGGAAAGCGGCGAACGACGCAGCCTGTCGAGCTGGTGAGCAATTTGATAATCTGATTCGGCCGAACCCCGGCTTGCCTTTACCTCCCGGATGCGCGACATTGCTGGAACCGCCTGTAGCGAGGCCGAACAATGCGCATCCCACCACTGAAAGCCATCATCGCATTCGAGAGTGTCGCCCGTACGAAGAGCGTGAATCGGGCAGCTGATGAATTAGGACTGACGCCATCGGCGGTCAGCCATCAAATTGCCAATCTCGAATCCATGGTCGAAAGACCCTTGTTCACGAGAGTGGGGCGGGGACTGGTGCTGACGCCAACGGGTCAGCAATATCTGGCCGATGTCACCGGATCGCTCGCGGATCTGAGCCGCGCGACGGAGCGCGCATCGAGCCAGTCGGGCGTGGAGATTCTTCGCATTCATTCGAGCCCCAGCTTCGGGCTGATGTGGCTGCTGCCACGCCTCGCTTCCTTCCAGGAAGCGAACGGCGACATTCAATTGAATCTGGCGTGTTCATACGAGGATGTGTCATTCACGTCCGGCTACTATGACGTCGATGTACGGCATGGTTACGCGCATTGGACCGACGGCGAGATCAAAACGCTTCGTCATGAATTCATCGCGCCTCTTGCCTCGGAGGAATACCTGAGAAAGTTTCCAGTGCGCACCCCCGAGGATCTGATCGAGCGTCGTCTGATCTTCTCGGAGACGCCTCTCGTGCAGTGGAAGCAATGGTTCGGCAAGTTCGGCGTCGCGGAGTCGCGCAAGTCATACGATTTCGCTTTCGACCGCTCGTACATGTCGCTCGAGGCCGCCGCATTGGGACACGGCATCGCGCTCGAAAGCACGATGCTCGCATCGGTCCATCTGAAACGCGGTTCGCTCGTGCCGGTCTTCGATCGTACGTATGCGGTGGAGGTCGGAGCCCACCACCTCGTTTACCCTTCCCAGAACGCGGATTTGCCGCGCGTGGCCAAATTCCTGGCCTGGGTCGAGCAGGAGATCAACCGTGACGCCGTGTAGCGCCGGGCCCGCGCCAGGTCGGGACGGCGGCGCCCTGCCCATGCGAAAGGGCTGCTTTCTCACGCCCGTGACTCCAAGGTGCGGCGACACCTGAAAATTCTTCAGCAATAGTTGAGCCGAACTGCATTGATCGCGATGGTCGAAGCGCTGAAACTGCGTCTACCAACTAACGTGATCGATGGAGACAAACATGTTGCTCGACAGCAAAGTCGTAGTCGTAACCGGTGCGGCCTCGCCGCGCGGGATCGGCAAGGCGACCGCAAAAGCGCTTGCCGCCCAGGGCGCGCGAGTGGTGATTCTGGACCTTCGCAAGGAAGACGCCGAGAGCGCCGCGCGCGACCTCGGCGAACAGCACCTCGGCCTCGCCTGCGATGTGACCGACAAGACCGCATGCATTGCGGCCGCCAAGGCGGTCATCGAGAAGTACGGCCGCGTCGATGGCCTTATCAACAACGCGGGCATCACTCAGCCGTTGAAGACGATGGACATCGAAGCGCACAACTTCGATGCGGTCGTCGACGTGAACCTGCGCGGCACGCTCTATATGTCGCAAGCGGTTATTCCGCAGATGAGAAAGCAGAAAAGCGGCAGCATCGTCTGCATGTCGTCGGTCTCCGCGCAACGCGGCGGCGGCATCTTCGGCGGTCCTCACTACAGCGCCGCAAAAGCGGGCGTACTCGGCCTCGCTCGTGCCATGGCGCGTGAACTCGGGGCGGACAACATCCGCGTCAACTCGATCACGCCGGGCCTCATCCAGACCGACATCACCGGCGACAAGCTCACGACAGAGATGCGCGCCGACATCATCAAGGGCATTCCGCTCGGCCGGCTCGGCGATGCCGACGACGTCGCGAACGCCTGTCTGTTCCTTTCGAGCGACCTGTCCGCCTATCTCACCGGCATCACGCTCGACGTCAACGGCGGAATGTTGATCCACTAAGCACGACATCCGGCGCAAGTGCGGCGGATGAGTCAATGCACCCGGGGAAAATCCGGGGCGATATGGCAGGAGACAAGCATGAAAACGAAGGCCACCGCGCCGTCAATGACGGGCGATGTCACATCGCTCGCCGATTCGGCGAGTTTCGAATCAAAAACGTATGCCAAGGTTGGACGGCGCTTGATACCGTTCCTGATGGTGTGCTATCTGGGCGCTTATCTCGATCGCGTCAACGTGGGCTTTGCGAAACTGCAGATGCTCAACGACCTGCGATTCAGCGAAACCGTATATGGCATCGGCGCCGGGGTTTTCTTTCTCGGCTATTTCCTCTTCGAGGTGCCGAGCAATCTCCTGTTGCATAGGGTCGGCGCACGCAACTGGCTCGCTCGCATCATGCTGACGTGGGCAGTCATTTCCGCCTGCTTCGTCTTCGTGAGGTCGCCCACCAGCTTCTATGTGCTCCGCTTTCTATTGGGCGTGGCCGAGGCGGGGTTCGCGCCCGGCGTCATCCTGTATCTGACTTACTGGTTTCCTTCGGCACGGCGAGCGAAGGCGCTTTCGCTCTTTTTCATGGCAATTCCGCTTGCCGGCATTGTCGGCGGGCCGCTGTCCGGTTTCATCCTGCATGCGTTCCAGGGGGTACATGGCCTCGCGGGCTGGAAGTGGCTGTTCATCCTCGAAGCACTGCCGTCGTTGCTCCTTGGCGTCGCCATCCTGCTCTACCTCGACAACGGTATCGCTGCGGCCAAGTGGCTCACTGATGCGGAGAAGGCGCTCCTCGCACGCAACGTGGCGAACGACAACGCCCACAAGGTCGCCCATGTGTCGATCAGGTCTTTTATCGGCGATCGTCGTTTGTGGTTGATGGCTGCCATCTACTTCTGCGTCGTGCTCGGTCAGTATGGGCTTACGTTCTGGCTGCCGACGATCATCCGCAAGTCCGGCGTGGCGGACCCGCTGTGGGTGGGCGTCTTTACGGCCATTCCTTACCTCTGCGCCATCATTGCGCTGCCGCTGGTGGGAGCAAGCGCTGACCGCCATCGCGAACGGCGTCTGCATCTTGCGATCCCGATGCTCGTATCGGCGGCGGGCTTTGCAACGCTTCCGATGCTGGGCGGAGTCGGCGCGTCGTTGGTGTGTGTCAGCGTGGCCGCCGCCGGCATCCTCGCATCGTCGTCACAGTTCTGGTCGCTGCCGACCGCGCTCCTCGGCGGCATGTCCGCAGCGGCGGGTATCGCCGCGGTGAAGTGCTTCGCCAATCTCGCAGGCTTCTTCTCGCCGGCCATTGTCGGCTGGTTGAACGACCTGACGGGCAAGTCGACGGCCGGGCTCATCTTTATCTCCGTCGCTGTCGTCATCGGTGCCGGGCTTGTTTTCCTCGTACCAGCCAAAACTGTCAATCGCTGACATCGTCTGCTGCAAAGACTCACTTTTTAAATCAAGGAGACACCATGAACAGTCCGTCATCAGATGCGGTGACGCTCGCCGAGCGCGCCTACCGGATTCGCAGAAACGCCTTGCTGATGGGCGAAGTGCAGGGACAAGGCTATATCGGCCAGGCACTCGACATTGCCGATGTACTCGCGGTCGCCTACTTCGGCGCGATGCGCTACCGGGCCGACGATCCCGAATGGGAAGGCCGCGACCGCTTCCTGCTGTCCAACGGCCACTATGCGATCGCGCTTTACGCCGCGCTTTTCGAAGCCGGCTTCCTGCCACCGGAAGAACTCGAAACCTACGGCAGCGATGACAGCCGGTTGCCGATGTCCGGCATGGCGAGCTACACGCCCGGCATGGAGATGTCCGGCGGCTCGCTCGGCCACGGTCTGACGATCGCGGTTGGCCGCTGCCTGGGACTGAAGCGCAAAGCCTCGAAGGCCTTCGTCTACACGCTCTTCTCCGACGGCGAACTCGATGAAGGCGCGATCTGGGAAGGCCTCATGTCGGCGGCTCACTGGAAGCTCGACAACCTGATCGCCATGGTCGACGTCAACAACCAGCAGGCCGACGGTCCGTCGTCGAAGATCATGGCGTTCGAGCCGCTCGTCGAGAAGCTCGAAGCGTTCGGCTGGTACGTGCAACGCATCGACGGCAACGACATCGATGCCGTGAAGGCGGCTTTCGATGCAGCGCGCAGCCATCCGAAAGAGCAGCCCCGGATTATCGTTTGCGATACCCGCATGGGGTGCGGCGTGCCATTCCTTGAAGAACGGGAAAAGAACCATTTCATCCGCGTCGATGCCCATGAGTGGCAGCTGGCGCTCGCAGCACTCGAAGCAGGGAGACAAGCATGAGCGACACCACCACCAAAAAGCCGCGTCTGAAGACCTCGGCGATGATTGCATCAATCGCCGGCGAAGGACAGGTCACGCGTTCCGCTCCGTTCGGCCATGCATTGGCCCAACTGGCTCGGGAGAAGACGAACGTAGTGGGTATGACTGCCGACCTCGGCAAGTACACCGACCTGCACATCTTCGGCAAGGAATTTCCGGAACGCTACTACCAGATGGGCATGGCCGAGCAGTTGCTGATGGGCGCGGCCGCCGGTATGGCGCACGAAGGCGCCCAGCCGTTCGTGACGACGTACGCCGTGTTCGCAACCCGTCGTGCGTATGACTTCATGCACCAGGCCATCGCCGAGGACAACCTCGACGTGAAGATCATCTGCGCACTGCCTGGCCTCACGACCGGCTACGGTCCGAGCCACCAGGCGGCAGAGGATCTTGCCCTGATGCGTGCGATGCCGAACATGACGGTGATCGATCCGTGCGACGCGCTCGATACCGAACAGATGGTGCCCGCGATCGCCGCGCATAACGGCCCGGTGTATGCGCGCTTGCTGCGGGGCAACGTTCCGGCCGTACTCGATGAATACGACTATCAGTTTGAACTTGGCAAGGCGAAGCTGCTTCGCGACGGCGCCGAGGTGCTGATCATTTCGTCGGGCATCATGACCATGCGCTCGCTGGAAGTCGCAAAGCTTCTGGAAGCGGACAACGTCGGGGTCGGTGTGTTGCACGTGCCGACCATCAAGCCGCTCGATACCGCGACGATCGTGCGAGAAGCGAAGCGCACGGGCAGGATGGTCGTGGTCGCCGAGAATCACACGGTGATCGGCGGGCTCGGAGAAGCGGTCGCGACCACGCTGCTCACGGCCGGCGTTACGCCGACCTACCGTCAAATCGCACTGCCCGATGAGTTTCTCGCCGCGGGCGCGCTGCCGACCTTGCACGATCGCTATGGGATCTCGACCAACGTCATGGCCGATACCATCAAAGGGTGGCTTGGATGAGCCCACGGTGTCGGTCAGACGCTGCAGACATCGCTGCGCCTGAGTGTGAAACGAGTCATCCGCCAGTTTGAAGGGGACGGTGCGTCAGTTGCATCGACGCACCGTGACGGTAACCGCCGAGGTGCTTTCATAGCGCATCCGCATCCGCGCGAACTTCGAAGTGGAGCGGTCGTTCGGGTGACCGAATCGTGTGACGCGCGAGCAGCAACAATTGGCCGGGCACGGAAGCCCAATGAAGCGGACAACCCTCCTCTCGCCTGTGTCCAGCCGGGTGTAGCAGTTTGCGCGGGAACAGCGCCCCCCAGATGTAGCTCAGTTTTGGACGTTTTTCTCGCAATCTTCCCAGTACCTCAGCGGGTCGTGATGTTGTGGATAGCGTAAGTCGAGCCACGCTGACAGCCTGGTCCAATCTGGATGGTTGGTACCCGTTTGAGCAGACCAGGTCGACGACCTCTCAAGAATGTGACCGTTCTCGCGATCACGGACAAGCAAGCTGCCTAGTCCGCTTGAGCTGTTCGCCTGTGACTCAACAAGATACCGTGGCAGAACCCTGAGTTCAGCATCCTTGGCCCACCCGTATAAGGCGCGGACCACGCCGGACGGATCTCGCAGCTCTATGGGGCCGCTTTCCGGGCGAACGGCGGTCCATCCTTCAGGAAACTCGGCGACCACCTCGTTTTTAGCCTCCCTCACCCACTTCACGCGCCATGCGCGAGCCATTGCCTCGCGCATGCGAGACACCGACTCGTAGCCGGCCGGCAACTCGACCGCCATCGGAAGAGTAATGAGGTTGTCTTTCCAGAGTTTGGTTTCGTCGTCGACGCGCTCGACCACGTCGAATGCCCCTGCTTCGAAGGGGTTCTCGGGCCGGCTCGATACTCTCGCGTTGCCCTCGGGCAGACCCTCGAAAAGGCGCTCAGCATCATGCCGGGTAAGTTTTGTCTTTCCTTTCTTCATGGGTCTCTCTGCAGCAAAGTTGTCTCGCTCACGCCCGGGCACTCGTGACCGAAGTCGGGCGTCACCTCCTCTCATGCGCGTTCGAAGGTGCTCACGATCCTATTCTGCGCTTTTTCGCCAAGGAGCGGCACAGTGCTGAAGTCTTGCGGCAAAAGCGACTTTGGGAACACCGGGCTTATGCCACCAGTTCAGGTGGTCAGATATCGAGGCGCCACTTTGACACAAAGCCCCTCAAGTAGTGTCAGAATTCGTGGTGATGCATTCACCTGGGAGTTTCCGGAATGAATGATTCGACCTCGGACACATTCGCTGTCGAACGCCTGATTCAAGGCTTCACCGCGCCAGATCTGCCGCGAGACAGACCCGACCAGGCCTCCATCGACGTGGCAGACCGCAATGCCCGGCAGTGGACGAGCAACATCGCTGGACCGCTGAAGCCGGGCTCCGATGAGCATCGCCGCGAGATATGCCGAATGTTTCGCGAGACCTTCAATCCGTATCGTCCATCGGTGCTCGAATGGCCCAATCTCGAGCCCGACACACTTGAGCGGATTGTTTCGCTGCCGATATGGGACATTGCCGTGCAGACGGAAGGCAGGGCACGGCTGCGCATGGCAGCGTACGCCGCTACCGTCAACGAGTCTGACTTACGCGAAGCGCTTGCGCTGAACGCATGGGAAGAAAGCCGCCATAAGGAGGTGCTCTCCCGGATGGTGGCCGCCTACGGCATTCCGCTCGCGAGCGAAGCGCCCTACGTCTATCCGAGGGACACCGAGTGGGCCTACCTCGTGACGGGGTACAGCGAGTGCATCGACAGCTTCTTCGCCTTCGGCCTGTTCGAGGTCGCCCGGCGTTCGGGACTGTTCCCGCCTGAGCTGATCGACACCTTCGAGCCGGTGATGCAGGAAGAATGCCGCCATATCCTGCTGTTCGCAAACTGGGTAGCATGGCATCGCGCACAGTTGTCGTGGTGGCAACGCATCCGCTTCGAGCTGAAAGTGGCCGGGGTGTGGGCGTTTCTCGGCTGGGAGAGGATGACCCTTGCGCGCACGCTCGATGCCGAGGGTAACCAGCACAAACACGATAACAACTTCACGGTGAACGGCGCGCAAGCCGTGTCCTCGGTCGAGGTCAGCGTGCGCGAACTGATGACACTGTGTCTCACGCAGAGCGAACGACGCTTCTCGGGTTACGACCATCGCCTGCTGCGCCCCGAGACGATGCCGAAGCTCGTGCGATTCGCGCTGCGGTTCATGCGGGCGAACAACACAAAGTAGCGGCGGGTGAAGCGCTTAAGACGGGTCAGTCACCGTGGAAGCTCAGCTATCGCTTGAACGCCAACCACTGCTCGAGTAAAAGAAGCACGGCAATCACAATCATGGCGGCTCCCGAAACCTGGTTGACCATGCGAGCAACCCGGCCAGCACGGTTGAGTAGCGGCTGCACTGTGCAAATGGGCACGCGTGGATGCCCTAGTCACCTTCAATTTCCCACTAAAACTCTTAATTCTTACCGTCAACCGAACGGTGCACCTTAGCACAACCCCTGAAATTTACTTGACACCTAAACTATCTAAGCCTAAATTAACACTCAGGCAGGAAGCACTTTGGGGAGCGAGCATGCGCATTGTCTGTATCGGCGGCGGTCCGGCCGGGTTGTACTTCGGCTTGTTGATGAAAGGCCGCAATCCGGGTTACGAAGTCACGGTCGTCGAGCGCAACCGTCCCTATGACACATTCGGCTGGGGCGTCGTGTTTTCCGACCAGACGCTCGGCAACCTGCGCGCGGCCGACGCCCCCAGCGCCGACGCGATCCTCGACGCGTTCAACCACTGGGACGACATCGAGATCAATTTCCGCGGCCGGCACATCCGTTCGTCGGGGCACGGCTTTTGCGGCATCGGCCGTAAGCGGCTGCTGAATATCCTGCAGGCGCGCTGCGAAGAACTCGGCGTCAAGCTGGTGTTCGAGACCCGGGTAACGGACGACAGCGTCTACGAAGCCGACCTCGTCATCGCGTGCGACGGCCTGAACAGCGCGATCCGGCAAAAGTACGCGGGTACTTATCGGCCGGACATCGACACGCGCGACTGCCGCTTCGTATGGCTCGGCACCAAAAAGCTGTTCGACGCCTTCACGTTCGCGTTCGAAGAAACCGAATTTGGCTGGTTCCAGGCGCATGCCTATCGTTTCGACGATCAGACTTCCACCTTCATTGTCGAGACGCCTGAGCGCGTGTGGCGCGCCGCCGGTCTCGACGAAATGAGCAAGGAAGACAGCATCGCGTTCTGCGAGAAGCTGTTCGCGAAGTACCTGGACGGCAACACGCTGATGTCCAACGCGGCGCATTTGCGCGGCTCGTCGCAATGGATTCGTTTCCCGCGAGTGGTCAACGGCGAGTGGGTCCATTGGCGCCGCAACGCCGACGGCTCGCAAACGCCGGTCGTGCTGATGGGCGACGCCGCGCATACCGCGCACTTCTCGATCGGCTCGGGCACCAAGCTCGCGCTCGAAGACTCGATCGAACTCGCCAACAGCATCGGCGCCCATCCCGGCGACTTGCCGGCCGCGCTGAAGCATTACACCGAGGTGCGCAGCATCGACGTGCTGCGCATCCAGAACGCCGCGCGCAATTCGACCGAGTGGTTCGAGCACGTCGACCGTTACACGTCGTTCGAGCCGGAACAGTTCGCGTATTCGCTGCTCACGCGCTCGCAGCGTATTTCGCACGAAAATCTGCGCGAGCGCGACGCGCGCTACCTGTCGGGATTCGAAGACTGGCTGGCCCGGCGCTCCGGCGTGGAGCGCGCGCCGGACCAGCATTCCGTGCCGCCGATGTTCACGCCGTTCACGTTGCGCGGCGTCACGTTGAAAAACCGCGTGGTGGTCTCGCCGATGGCGCAATATTCGGCGGTCGACGGCGTGGCCGGCGACTATCACCTGATGCACCTCGGCGCGCGAGCGATGGGCGGCGCCGGCCTCGTGATGACGGAAATGACCTGCGTGTCGCCCGAAGCGCGCATCACACCCGCGTGCCCCGGCATGTACGCACCCGAGCATCTCACCGCGTGGAAGCGGATCGTCGATCTGGTGCATCGTCAGTCGGACGCGAAGATCGGCATCCAGCTCGGCCATTCCGGTGCCAAGGGTTCGACGCGCGTCTCGTGGGAAGGCATCGACCAGCCGCTCGCCGAAGGTAACTGGCCGCTCGTGTCGGCCTCACCCCAGCAGTATTTGCGTGGCGTCAGCCAGCACTCGCGCGAAGCCACCCATGAAGAGTTGCGCGAAATCGAAGCGCAATTCGTCAACGCCGCGCGCATGTCGGTCGACGCCGGGTTCGACTGGCTCGAATTGCATTGCGCGCACGGCTACTTCCTGTCGAGCTTCCTGTCGCCGCTCATCAACCATCGCACCGACGAATACGGCGGCTCGCTCGAGAACCGTTTGCGCTATCCGCTGCAGGTGTTCAAAGCAATCCGCGCCGTGTGGCCGCAAGAGAAACCGATTTCCGTACGCATCTCCGCGAACGATTGGGTCGAAGGGGGCACCACGCCGGACGACGCCGTGCAGATCGCACGCGCTTTCAAGGCGGCCGGCGCCGACATGATCGACGTGTCGTCGGGTCAGGTCAGCAAGGAAGAAAAGCCGGTGTACGGCCGCATGTTCCAGACACCGTTCGCCGACCGCGTGCGCAACGAAGCCGGCATCGCAACGATCGCGGTCGGCGCGATTTCGGAAGCGGATCACGTGAACAGCATCATCGCCGCGGGGCGTGCCGACTTGTGCGCGATTGCGCGTCCGCATCTGGCCAATCCGGCGTGGACGTTGACCGAAGCGGCGAAGATCGGCTATTTCGATGTCGCGTGGCCGAAGCCTTACACCGCCGCGAAGTCGCAACTCGAACGCAATCTGGAACGCGAGCGCGTGCAGGTCGCCGCGAATGCGGGCCTGTCCGCGCAAGAACGCGCGCAACGCGCCGAGGGAACATCGTGAGCCACTCGCATACGCCCCACTCCGCGCTTGCGGGACAACACGCCGTCGTGACCGGCGGCGGCGGCGGCATCGGCGCGGCGGTCGCGCAAGCGCTGCTGCGCGCCGGCGCACGCGTGACCCTGATGGGCCGCAATGTGCAGCGGCTCGAAACGCAGCGGGAAAAATGCCGTGCATTGGGCGACGTAACGTGCATCGGAGTGGACGTGACGCAGGAAGAGTCGGTCACGAACGCGTTCAGCCAGGCGGGCGCCGCCGATATCCTCGTCAACAATGCGGGCCAGGCGCAGGCCGCACCGTTCACGCACACCGACCTCGCGCTGTGGCAGCGCATGCTCGATGTGAACCTCACCGGCGTCTTTCTCGGCACGCGCGCGGTGCTGCCTGGCATGCTCGAACGCGGCGGTGGCCGGATCGTCAATGTCGCCAGCACGGCGGGGCAAATCGGCTACGCGTATGTCGCCGCCTATTGCGCCGCGAAGCACGGCGTGATCGGCCTCACGCGCTCGCTCGCGCTGGAAGTGGCGACCAAAGGCATCACGGTCAACGCCGTCTGCCCCGGCTATACGGAAACCGAACTGCTGCAGGCGTCGCTCGAACAGATCACCAGCAAAACCTCGCGCACCGAACAGCAGGCGCGCGAAACCTTGCTGCGCTCGAATCCGCAACATCGCTTCGTGAGTCCCGAGCAGGTTGCCAACAGCGTGCTGTGGCTGTGCCAGCCCGGCTCGGACGCCATCACGGGGCAATCCATTTCCATCTCTGGTGGAGAAGTGATGTGACCAAGTCAATCAACATCAAGAAGCCGCTGGCGGCAGGTGAAGCGAAACCGCCGCGCAAAGGCGTGGCCCAACCTGCGGAGAACGTCGTGGACCTGGAAATGAGCACGGGCGCGGACAGTCACATGGGTTTGCGTTTGTGGCTGCGCATGCTGACCACGACCAACCTCGTGCAAGCCGAATTGCGCAGACGTCTGCGCAACGAATTCGACACGACGTTGCCGCGCTTCGATCTGATGGCACAGCTCGAACGCCACCCCGAAGGTCTGAAGATGACCGAGCTGTCGCGGCGTTTGATGGTGACGGGCGGCAACATCACCGGCATTACGGACCAGCTCGAAAAAGAGGGCCTGGTCTCGCGCGACACCGATCCGAACGACCGCCGTTCGATCAGCGTGTGTCTGACGCCCGCCGGGCGCAAGGCCTTCGACAAGATGGCGGTCGCGCACGAGCAATGGGTCGTCGAACTGTTCGGCGGCCTGAGCCTCGATGAAAAGTCGCGCACGCATCAGCGTCTTGGCAAACTGAAACAACATCTGCTCGACAGTCTGAAGGACTGAAGCACACGGAACGCAGCAACCATCTGCATGGGAGACAACATGACACGATCCAACGCCGACGCGCTGCTGGCCGGCAACCGTCTGACGCTCGCCGGATACGAGGCGCAACACTTCGGCTGGTCGGTGACGGCCAAGATCGCGACAATCACGCTGAACCGTCCGGAGCGCAAGAATCCGCTGACCTTCGAATCGTATGCGGAGCTGCGCGACCTGTTCCGCCAACTGGCCTACGCGACCGACGTGAAGGCGGTGGTGATTCACGGCGCAGGCGAGAACTTCTGTTCCGGCGGCGACGTGCACGACATCATCGCGCCGCTGATCGATCTGCCGATGCCGGAACTGCTGCTCTTCACGCGCATGACCGGCGATCTCGTCAAGGCGATGCGCCATTGCCCGCAACCCATCATCGCAGCCGTCGACGGCGTCTGCGCCGGCGCGGGCGCGATTCTCGCGATGGCGTCCGACATGCGCCTGGGCACCCCGCGCAGCAAGCTCGCGTTCCTGTTTTCGCGCGTCGGCCTCGCGGGCTGCGACATGGGCGCTTGCGCAATGCTGCCGCGCATCATCGGCCAGGGCCGCGCCGCCGAACTGCTCTTCACCGGCCGCTCGGCGAGCGGCGACGAAGGCCATGCATGGGGCTTCTATAACCGCCTGTGCGAACCGGCCGCGCTCGTCGACGAAGCGCAGAAGCTCGCGGCCGATCTCGTCGCCGGTCCGACGTTCGCGCACGGCATCACGAAGAAGATGCTGCACCAGGAATGGAGCATGAGCATCGACGAGGCGATCGAATCCGAAGCGCAGGCCCAGGCGATCTGCATGAGCACGCGCGATTTCGAGCGCGCGTATAGCGCATTTGCCGCGAAGTCGCGTCCGGTTTTCGAGGGAGATTGAATTGAGCGCCGACAACCCGATCGATTTGCACAGTGCGCTCGCGTGGCCGTTCTTCGAGCCGCGTCATCGCGGACTGGCCGCCGGCATCGAAGCATGGTGCCGCGCGAATCTCGCACACGAAGATCACGCGGACACCGATGCGACCTGCCGCCGTCTCGTGCGCGAACTGGGCGCCGCAGGCTGGCTGAAATACGGCGTGGGCGGGGTCGCCTACGGCGGTCACGGCGACACGATCGATACCCGCGCCGTGTGCCTGCTGCGCGAAACGCTCGCCAAACATTCGGGCCTCGCGGATTTCGCGCTCGCCATGCAGGGTCTCGGCTCGGGCGCGATCTCGCTCGGCGGCACGCATGAGCAAAAGACACGCTATCTGCCGCGCGTCGCGAACGGCACGGCGCTCGCCGCGTTCGCGCTGTCGGAACCGGAAGCGGGCTCGGACGTCGCGGCAATGGCGCTGTCGGCCCGTGAAGACGGCGACGCCTATGTGCTCGACGGCGACAAGACGTGGATCTCCAACGGCGGCATCGCCGACTTCTACGTGGTGTTCGCGAGAACCGGCGAAGCGCCGGGCGCGCGCGGCATCAGCGCATTCATTGTCGATGCCGATACGCCGGGGCTCGAGATCGCCGAACGCATCGACGTTATCGCGCCGCATCCGCTCGCGCGTCTGCATTTTGCGGGCGCTCGCGTGCCGCGCAGCCAGATGCTCGGCGCGCCCGGCGAAGGCTTCAAGCTCGCGATGCGCACGCTGGATATTTTCCGCACGTCGGTGGCCGCTGCGTCGCTGGGCTTCGCGCGTCATGCGATGGCCGAGGGTCTCGCGCGGGCATCGTCGCGCAAGATGTTCGGGCAGACACTCGGCGATTTCCAGCTCACGCAGGCCAAGCTCGCGCAGATGGCGTTGACCATCGACAGCAGCGCACTGCTCGTCTATCGCGCCGCGTGGCTGCGCGATCAAGGCGAAAGCGTCACGCGCGAAGCGGCGATGGCCAAGTGGCATGCAAGCGAAGGCGCGCAACAGGTGATCGACGCCGCCGTGCAGCTTTTTGGCGGCATGGGTGTGCAAAGCGGCACCGCCGTCGAAATGCTGTATCGCGAAATCCGCGCACTGCGCATTTACGAAGGCGCGACCGAAGTGCAGCAGTTGATCATCGGCCGCGATTTGTTGAAAGCGCATGCCGCCGCCGTCGGAGAACATCGCTGATGAACGCGACCTTCGAACGGCCCGTGCGAATCCGCTTCTCGCACTGCGATCCGGCGGGCATCGTGTTCTTTCCGCAATATCTGGTGATGACCAACGCGCTGGTCGAGGACTGGTTCAACGAAGGCCTGCACGTCGATTACGCGCAAATGATCGCGCAGCGCCGGGTCGGCTTGCCGATCGTCAAACTCGACTGCGAGTTTTCGAGGCCGAGCCAGATGGGCGAGACGATCTTGCTGACGCTCGGCGTGAGCGCGATCGGCCGGCGTTCGATCAGCATCGACATCGTCGGCCATTGCGGCGGCGAAACCCGTTTTCGCGCGAAGCAGGTGCTCGTGACCACGTCGCTCGAAAGCGGCACATCCATCGACATTCCCGCCGACATCGCGAGCGCGCTCGCGACGTTTGCCCCTCAACCCGAATCCATCGAGGCGCATCGCTCATGAAACAAGCTCTCCTTCCCGCCGGCTGGATCAAACCGCGCGGCTACGCGAACGGCGTCGCGGCGAGCGGCACGCAGGTGTTCATCGCCGGCCAGATCGGCTGGGACGAACAGGCGCAGTTCCGGACCGCCGACTTCGCCGCGCAAGCCGTCCAGGCGCTCGAAAACGTCGTGGCCGTGCTGCATGAAGCGGGCGGCAAGCCCGAGCATCTGGTGCGCATGACGTGGTACGTCACCGACAAACGCGAGTATCTCGCGGCTTTGAAAGACATCGGCCGCGCGTTTCGCGAGTTGATCGGCGACTATGACATCGCGATGAGCGCCGTGCAGGTCGTCGCGCTGATCGAAGACGAAGCGAAGGTCGAGATCGAAGCGACCGCCGTGATTCCGCAGTAGGCATGGAAAGAAAACAAGCGCAGGCAAACCACCAAGCCAACCGAAGCGATTTAGCCCGCTCAACGCCCGGGAGACCCGAGATGGAACCGTCAGCACACGTCGATACTTTCGCGCGCGACAATCTTCCGCCGCAGGACCAGTGGCCCGTTTTTCTGCTCGACAATCCGGACTTGGCCTATCCGGCGCGCCTGAACTGCGCGACCGAGCTACTCGAACGGACCATCGAAGCGGGCCATCGCGACCATCCGGCGATCTGGTCCGAGGTGGACGGCGCGCCGCGCGCCACCACTTATGGCGAACTGCTCGCGCTCGTCAATCGCAGCGCTCACGTGCTGGTCGACGAAATGGGTTTGCAGCCTGGCAACCGGGTGCTGCTGCGCGGGCCGAACACATTGCAGATGGCCGTCGCCGCGCTCGCGGCGCTGAAGGCGGGTTTGGTCGTGGTGCCGACCATGCCCTTGCTGCGCGCGAAGGAACTGAAGCAGATCATCGGCAAGGCGCAGATCAGCGCGGCGTTGTGCGACGCCCGTCTGACCGAAGAACTGGCGCGCTGCGCCGATCCTCGCGACGAGTTCTACTGCGCGAGCCTGAAGCAGATGCGCCGGTTCCACGACGACGCCGCCGATTCGCTCGACACCCTCGCGGTCAACAAGCCCGACCACTTCACCGCATGCGACACCGCCGCCGACGACGTCTGCCTGATCGCCTTCACGAGCGGCACGACCGGCGCGCCGAAAGGCTGCATGCACTTTCATCGCGACGTGCTGGCGATGTGCGATCTGTTTCCTCGCCATGTGCTCAAGCCATCGTCGAGCGATGTGTTTTGCGGCACGCCGCCGCTCGCGTTTACGTTCGGGCTCGGCGGCCTGCTGTGCTTTCCACTGCGGGTGGGCGCGTCCACGGTGCTGATCGAGAAGCTCACGCCCGAAACGCTGCTGCAAACCGTTGAACGTTTTCACGCGACCATCATGTTCACCGCGCCGACCTTTTACCGGCAAATGGCGCCGCTCGTCACGCGTCATGACATGTCGAGCCTGAAGAAGACCGTATCGGCCGGCGAAGCGCTGCCGGATTCCACGCGGCGTTTGTGGCGTGACGCGACCGGCATCGACATGATCGACGGCATCGGCGGCACCGAGTTGATCCATATTTTCATTTCGGCGCAGGGCGAGCAGATTCGTCCGCATGCGATCGGCCGCGCGGTGCCGGGCTACGTCGTGCAGGCCGTCGACGACGCGATGCAACCGGTGCCGCCCGGCACGATCGGCAAACTCGCGGTGCGCGGGCCGACCGGCTGCCGCTATCTCGCCGACGAGCGGCAGGCGAGGTTCGTGCGCGACGGCTGGAATCTGCCGGGCGACTCGGTCTATCTCGACGAGGACGGCTACGTGTTCTACCAGGCGCGCGCCGACGACATGATCGTTTCAGCCGGGTACAACATTTCCGGTCCCGAAGTGGAGAGCGTGTTGCTACAACACGATGCGGTGTCCGAATGCGGGGTGATCGGCGTGGTGGATGAGACTCGCGGACAGATCGTCAAGGCGTTCGTGGTGCTCAACCCAGGTTATGAGCCGGATGACAAACTGGTCGCGCAACTGCAGGATTTCGTGAAAAATAGCGTGGCGCCGTATAAATACCCACGCGTCATCACGTTCGTCGAGGCATTGCCGCGCACCGAAACCGGCAAGCTCAAACGCTTTGAGTTGCGGACGATGACTTAACCCACTTGCGACCTGGAGACACACCGCATGGCAGCCTCTTTCATCGAAGTCGTCGCCCAGGATGGCGGCCGTTTCAACGCCTACGTCGCGCGTCCGGCGCAGGGGTCGGGACCGGGCCTCGTGCTGTTGCAGGAAATCTTCGGCGTCAACGACACGATGAAGGCGACCGCCGACCGCTACGCCGAGGAAGGCTATGTGGTGCTGGTGCCGGACCTGTTCTGGCGCATCAAGCCGGGCATCGAACTCGGTTACGGCGACGCCGATATGCAGCAGGCGCTCGGCTATCTCGGTCAGTTCAACGTCGATCTCGCCATCGACGACATCGCCGCGACTCTCGCCGCGTTGCGCGCCCTGCCCGAACAGGCCGGCAAGGTCGGCACGGTGGGCTACTGCCTCGGCGGCAAGCTCGCGTTCCTGAGCGCCGCGCGCACCGACGTCGACTGCGCGGTCAGCTACTACGGCGTGGGGCTCGAAGCGCATCTGGACGAAGTGCCCGCCGTGCGCTGCCCGATGGTGTTCCACTTCCCCGAAAACGACGCGCACTGTCCGCCGGCCACGCGCGAGCGCATCAGCGCCGCGTTGCGCACGCGTCCGCAAATCGAGCAGTACGTGTACCCCGGTTGCGATCACGCGTTTGCCGCGCCGGCGCGTCCGCAGTACGACAAGCCCGCCGCGATGATGGCGTATTCGCGCACGCTCGCGCTGCTGCGCAAGGTGCTCGGTCCGGTCTACGATCTGAACGCGCTGTGGGAAGCGCACTGCTACCACGAGTTCGCCACGCGCGACGTGGACGCGGTGATGCCGACCATGGTCGCCGAGCCCTATGTCAACCACGTGCCAACGATGACCGGCGGCGTCGGCCATGACCGGCTCAAGCGCTTCTACACGCATCACTTCGTCAACTCGAATCCGCCCGATACGAAGCTGATTCCGATTTCACGCACGATCGGCGCGGACCGCATCGTCGACGAATTCATTTTCAGCTGCACGCATAGCTGCGAAATCGACTGGCTGTTGCCGGGTGTCGCGCCGACCGGCAAGTATTTCGAAGTGCCGATGCTGGCGGTGGTGTGCTTTCGTGGCGACAAGCTTTACAACGAGCACATCTATTGGGATCAGGCTTCGGTGCTGGTGCAAGTGGGCTTGCTGAATCCCGAGGGGCTGCCGGTGGCCGGGATCGAAAGCGCGCGCAAGCTGCTCGACGAGACCTTGCCGTCGAATGAGTTAATGGCCAGCAAGGCGCGCGCGTGAGCCGCATGGGCCAGAGACGGACGCGAGAGCGCGACTGGAGCCACACCTCGGCACAAGGTCCCTATGATGTGACGCTCCATTCGCCAACGTCCCTCGACTCATCCGCGACGGCGCGCGGCGGCATGGAAGGCCAGTTGCCCGCGATAGCCGGTTTCCTGAAGCGCATTCACGCGCGGCCCGCGTATCGGCGTGCGCTCGAGCGCGGTGGCAAGTACGAGATTCTCGGCGGCCACTGACGACGCCCGTCGCGCGTGATTTCGTAGTCGCGGCGGGGTTTCGTAGCGGGCTTTCGTAGTGTGACGCGAAACTCGCGGATGCTAGACTCAACAATCCCATTGCTCTCGACAGATGGCCCGCGTTCCGCCGCGGGTCGAGTCCCTTGAATCCGCGCGAGCGCGGCACAGGAGCGCCCGCATGACCCATTCCATTCACGGCAGGCAACGCTGGCTGGCGCTGATCGTCCTGTGCCTGGGCGACTTGATGATCGTGCTCGACACCACCATCGTCAACGTCGCGCTGCCGTCCATCGCGGCGGACCTCGGTTTCACCGAAACCTCGCTGGTCTGGGTAGTCAACGCGTACATGCTGACCTTCGGCGGCTTTCTGCTGCTCGGCGGACGGCTCGGCGATCTGTACGGACACCGCAAGCTGTTTCTCGGCGGCATCACGCTGTTCACGCTGGCGTCGCTCGCTTGCGGGATGGCGAACTCGCAAATCCTGCTGATCGGCGCACGCGCCCTGCAGGGACTCGGCGGCGCGGTCGTCTCGGCGGTATCGCTGTCGTTGATCATGAATCTGTTCACCGAGTCCGGCGAGCGTGCGAAGGCAATGGGCGTGTAGGCTTCGTCTGCGCGGGCGGCGGCAGTATCGGCGTGCTGCTGGGCGGCCTGCTCACCAACCTGCTGAGCTGGCACTGGATCTTTCTCGTCAATCTGCCGATCGGCGTCGCAGTGTACGCAGCGTGTGCCGCGCTGCTGCCGGCCGCTCGCGGACAAGCTCACGGCGAGCGGCTCGACGTGGCCGGCGCGGTAACGGTCACCGCGTCGCTGATGCTGGCCGTCTACGCGGTGGTCAACGCCAATGAAGCGGGCTGGACCTCGGCTCAAACGCTCGGCTTGCTGTTCGCCGGGCTCGTGCTGCTGGCCGCGTTCCTGGTGATCGAAGCGCGGGTCCAGCATCCGTTGATGCCGCTCGGCCTGTTCCGCTTGCGCAATGTCTCGATCGCGAACGTTGTCGCCGTGCTGTGGGCGGCGGCGATGTTCGCGTGGTTCTTCATCTCCGCGCTGTACCTGCAGCGCGTGCTCGGCTACCGGCCGTGGCAGGTCGGGCTCGCATTCCTGCCGTCGAATCTGATCATGGCGTTTTTCTCGCTCGGCCTGTCGGCGCGCGTGGTGATGCGCTTCGGCCTGCGCCGTCCGCTGGCGGCGGGTCTGCTGATGGCGGCGTGCGCGCTCGCGTGGTTCGCACGCGCGCCGGTCGGCGGCAGCTTCGTGCCCGACGTGCTGCCCGGCATGATCCTGCTCGGTGTCGGCGCGGGCATCGCATTCAATCCGATGCTGCTCGCCGCGATGAGCGATGTCGATCCGGCCGATTCGGGCCTCGCGTCCGGGATCGTCAATACGTCGTTCATGATGGGCGGCGCGCTTGGGCTTGCGGTGCTCGCGAGTCTCGCGGCCGCGCGCAGCGATGCGCTGCAAGCAGCGGGGAGCGCGCCCGCAGCGCTTAATGGCGGCTATCACGTGGCGTTTGTGTTGGGCGCGATTTTCGCTGCGGCGGCTGGCATTCTCGGCGGCTTGCTGTTGCGGCCGGGGCAGCCTGGGCAGCCGGGCGGCGCGAGTGCTCACGGCGTGCCGGTATCGTCGCAACCGGCGCGCGCCACCGGCAACGAGGCGGCGACCGAAAACTTCTGAGCCGCGCGCCGTCACGCGTGAGTCACAGCAAAACCGCAAGCGCGATCAAACGCGGTGCCTCGCCACTGGCTATGCTGGCTTCATGCTGATATGAGAGCCGATATGAACCCGGTCGGAAAAGCGCTCTGGTTTATCGAAAGCCATTATGCAGGCGATCTGACGCTCGACGACATCGCCCAATGCGGGTGCGTGTCGCGCTTTCATCTGGCGCGGGCTTTCGAAGCGGCCACCGGGCTTTCGGTGATGCGCTACGTGCGCGCGCGCCGTCTGAGCGAAGCCGCGCGACGTCTCGCCGACGGCGCCCCCGACATTCTGGCGGTCGCCATCGACGCCGGTTACGGTTCTCATGAAGCATTCACCCGCGCGTTTCGCGAGCAATTCGGACTCACGCCCGAAGCGCTGCGCGCGCGGGGCCAACTGGATGACATCGCCATCGTGGAGCCGATCAAAATGGACGAAACCCTTCTCACGCATCTTGAGCCGCCCCGCTTCGAAGACGGCAAGCCGTTTCTCGTCGCGGGTATGAACGAGCGCTATACGTGCGACACCAGCAAGGCCATTCCATCGCAATGGCAGCGCTTCGGCGCGTACTTCGGCAAGGTGCCGGGCCAAGTGGGCAGCGTCGCTTATGGCGTGTGCTACAACGCGGACGACGCGGGCAATTTCGATTATCTGTGCGGCGTCGAAGTCAGCGATTTTTCGGCGTTGCCCGCGGAGTTGAGCCGCGTGCGGATCGCCGCGCAGAAGTATGCGGTGTTTAGTCATCGCGAGCACATTTCGGCCATTCGCCGCACGTTGAATACGATCTGGAATCAGTGGCTGCCGGCGTCGGGTCATGTGCCTGCGGATGCGCCGAATTTCGAGCGGTATGGCGAGCAGTTTGATCCGGTGAGCGGAATGGGCGGGGTGGAGATCTGGTTGCCGCTGAAGGGGTGAAGCGTCGATCCGGCGCCGCGCCCGCCGCCGTCTCGAAGCACCCAACGCATCACGCTCGCGCGGCCACCGGCGGCGGCGGCGCCGCCAGGCGCAAATGCTCGACACCCTCCGCAAAAGTCAGCGTCAACTGCCGCCCATCGCGCAGGCGAATGCTGATCGTCCGATCGCGCTCATCGCGCGAGCCCAACGCGACCAGGATCGGCACCTGCTTCTCGCGCGCATCGACGATCTGCTTCTCCAGCCACTCGGGCCGGCTGTCGAGGTATGCCCTGATGCCCGCATCGTCGAGCGCTTGCATCAGCTCGTGCGCGTAAGCCGCAATCGCGTCGCTGATCGTCACCACCACGACCTGTTCGGGCGCGAGCCACATCGGCAGCCAGCCTTCGTGATGTTCGAGCAGCATCGCGATGAAACGCTCCATGCTCCCAAGCACCGCGTGGTGAATCATCACGGGCCGCTCGCGCTCATTGCGCTCGTTGACAAATTCCGCGTCGAGCCGTTCGGGCAGCACGAAGTCGAGCTGGATCGTGCCGCATTGCCAGCACCGCGCGCGGCTGTCCGTCAGATGGAACTCTAGTTTCGGCCGTAAAACGCACCCTCGCCTTCGCGCAAGACGAATGCGAGACCGGCCGCGCGCGCGGCATCCGCCAACGCGTGTTCCGCCCGATCCCACGTTGCATCGCTGCCCGCTCGCGAAGCCGGCCGCGTCGCCAGCGCGACCTCGAACGCCGGAAAGCCGAGGTCCGCATAGACCGACCGCAGCAGCGAGCAGAAGCGGCCCACTTCGGCTTCGATATGCGCGTGCGCGCAGAACACGTGCGAGTCCGCGCGACGCATGCAAGCGCGCACACAATCTTCCAGCACGCGATATAACCCCCAGCCGCGCGGACAGAACACCATGCCGGCGCCTTCCTCCTGTTGATGGAAGAGGTCGAGTTTGTTGCCTGGTACACGATCGTCGATGTCGTTCACAGTCATGCTCCGTTTGCTCGAATACCGTTGCAGATTCGCCGATGAATCGCCGGTGGATCGTTGATGGATGCCGAAAACGGAGAGCCAGAAACGCCAAAGGCCCCGTCCGTTTCCGGCGGGGCCTTTGGTGGTTTGCCACTGCGACTCTTGCTGCTAGCGCGCAACCTCCAGACGACCCGCCTGTGAAGATGGTCGCCGTGGTGGTGACGGCAGAGAAGGGAATCGAGTGGAAGTCCATGGATCGACAGCAAGCGATTTTGTCCGCGCGCGTCAACCGCTATGGTGGCGAGTGCTGCGCACGAGCTGCATGGCTGGCCATAACCATGCAATAAACGCTACGATGTACGTCCGATCCGCAGCCGACGCGTTCTCGCCCGGCGTCGATCCGCCATCCAACCCATCGAGCCCGTTGCCTTGACTATTCACATCCGCCCCGCCACCGCCGCCGACGCAGCGCTGATTCTTCGCTTCATCACCGAACTCGCGGTGTACGAAAAAGCCGAGCACGAAGTCGTCGCCAGCGTCGAAGACATCGAAGCCAGCCTGTTTCGCGCCGGCGCTCCGGCCACGTCGCTCATTTGCGAAATGAACGGCGAGCCGGTCGGCTTCTGCGTCTACTTCTTTTCGTACTCCACGTGGCTCGGCAAACAGGGGCTTTACCTGGAAGACCTATACGTGTCGCCCGCATCGCGCGGCAGCGGCGCGGGCAAGCAGATGCTGCGCCACCTCGCGCAAATCGCGTGCGATACCGGTTGCGGCCGCTTCGAATGGAGCGTGCTCGACTGGAACGAACCGGCGATCGGCTTCTACAAGTCGATCGGCGCGAGCGCGCAAAGCGAATGGGTGCGTTACCGGTTGGCGGGCGATGCGCTGAAGACGTTTGCCGAGGGCGTCAACTGATGCAGCACACGGTGGCGCGAACTCGTCGCGCCGCCTGCCGCTCGTCAATCCGCTGACCCCGCGCTCACCGGCGCGACCTCAAACGCGTCGCCGTTGGTGAAAAACGTCCCGCCGGCCACGTAATGGCAGGTGCGCAGATCGGGGTCGTCGCCGAAATGCCAACGGTTGTTCGAATACACGCGGCTGTCCGCATACGCGGCGACCACTTCGCCGATGATCAGATCGTGACGCTGGCTCTCGTCCGCAATCACCGTGCACTCCATCCACGTGATGCAGCCGGTCAGCATCGGCACGTCGATGATTTGCGCGGCGAACGTGTCGAGATCGAACGCGGAGAACTTGTCGAGATCGGCGCCCGCGTGGCTGCCCACTGCCAGCGTTTGCGCGGCGAAGCCACGGCTCGGCAGTTGCAGGCCGAACACGCCGCTCGCTTCGATCAGTTGGCGCGTGAGCGTGCGGCTGACCACCACGACCACCAGCTTCGGCGGGTTGAAGTCGAGCGGCATCGCCCACGACGCCGCGATCACGTTCGAGCGGCCACCGTGCACGCTGCTGATGATCGTGATCGGTCCATGATTGAGCACCTGGGTGGCCCGCGACAACGTCGGGCGGATCTTTTCAAAGCAGGCGATTCGGCGGCCTATCTCACGACGGTCGCCGCCGCGGTGGACTGCGCCTATGCAAACGGCGCGGCCACGCCGCAGAAGCGCTACAACAGAAAGAGGGAGAGCAAACACGCTTCATGACGGCAGCCCGCAAGCTGCCGTCCCGCGCATCTGTCAATGTGGCGCTTTGCCGTTGGGCACCGCGTCGAGCGGTTTGTGCTGTTCTTCGCCGAGTCCCGGGAAGAATGCGTTCCAGGCGGCCCGTACGCCCTGGGCCGCGGTGGCCTCGGCGCCGATGGATTCGGCCTCGCCCTCGGCGGCTTTCGATGGATCGGCAGACAAGCCGCGCCAGTGCGTGAACACCAGCAACGGTTTCTCGGTCCAGATGCCGTCACCAAATTTCGCAAACGCCGTGTCCCCGCTCGTCAACTGCACCTCGTACCAGCCTTCACGGACGGGCGCGTGGGCGGCAAGCTCAAACCACGGGGTCGGTTCGATTTCCTTCATGTCGTCTCCGGTCGGATAAAGCGTGATAGAAAACACAAGCAACGCATTCTTCATACCCGGACCTGACAGCGGCTGACACCGCCCGCCACGCGTTGTTGCAACGCGGTGCGCCGGGTATGACTTGCGGGCAATTCGTCGACTTCGAACATCTCGATCTCGCCGCGCATAAACGACACGATAGCGCGACATGGGCCGCGCGGACAAACCTAAAAACTTACTCGCGCAGCGCGGCGCCCGACACGGCCGCCGCAGCCCCTTTTGAGCCGCGCGCCGGCTTGCCTTCCAGTTCGCGCGCCAGCTCGGCCAACGTGTCGATGGCGGGCGCGAGGCGCTCGGCGGGCGTGTTGCCATAGCCGATCACCAGCCCGTTGGTTTCCGCGCGCGGCAGCAGCGCGAAGCCGGACAGCGCGCGGGGATTGAGCCTTGCGGCACGCGCGCGTTCAGCGAGGGTTCGATCGGCAACGCGCGGCGGCAAACGCAGCGTCAGATGCATGCCGCAATCGCCGCCGAGAATCTGCGCCGACGCGAAATGCGCGGTGAGCGCATCGCGCAGCGCCTGCTGGCGATCCCGGTACAGCCGCCGCATACGCCCGAGATGCCGCCCGAACTCGCCGCTTTCGATGAAATGCGCAAGCGCCAGCTGCTCCAGCCGATGCCCGCCGCGCAGCATCTCCTGCAACGCGACGGCGGCGTGCGCTCCGATCGCGCGCGGCAGCACGACGAAGCCGATGCGCAGCGCCGGAAACATCGTCTTGCTAAACGAGCCGACATACAGCACCGGCGCATCGTCGACGAGGCCTTGCATGCTGGCGATCGGCTCGCCGGTGTGGCGGAATTCGCCGTCGTAGTCGTCCTCGATCAGCCACGCGCCGCAGCGCCGCGCCTGCGCGATCAACTCCAGACGGCGCGCCACCGACAGCACCGCACCCGTAGGGTACTGATGCGCGGGCGACGTGTAGATCAGCCTCGGTGGATGTGCGCGCCATGCGCCGGACGGCGCGGCCATGCCTTCGGCGTCGACGGGGATCGGCAGCGTCTTCAGATCGCCAAGGTTGAACGCGGCCTTCGCGCCGCGATAACCCGGGTCCTCGACCCAGGCGACATCGCCCGGATTCGTGAAGAGGCGCACGCACAGATTCAGCGCCTCCTGCGCGCCCTCGGTGATCACCACCTGCGAGCCTTCACAGCGCACGCCGCGCGCCATCCGCAGATGCGCGGCGATCGCGTCGCGCAACGCCGGCTCGCCCGCCGGCGTGCCGTAGCCGAGCGCGAGCGGCAACGCCTCGTCCATCGAACGCTCGAGCGCGCGCCGCCAGGCGCCGAGCGGGAAGCGGTCCAGCGCGGGTGTGCCGGGGGTCAGCGAAAAGGTGTTGTCGGTATGCGTGCGGGTCGCGGCGAACTGCGCGACGCGCGCCGCGTAGACGACCTCGGGCAGCGCGGTGTGAACCGGCGGCTCACCGCGCGCGGCCGGGCTGGAGAGCGGACTTACGCGCGTGCCCTTTTTGTCGGCGACCACGTAGCCGACAGCGGCCAGGTGCTCGTAAGCGATCACTACCGTGTTGCGCGACACGCCCATCTCCGCCGCCAGCGAACGCGACGACGGCAACAGCGACCCGGCGGGCAGACGCCCGGCGAGGATCGCCTGCTGTAAACGCTCGATCAACTGCTTTTGCAGCGGCGCGGGCTTCGCGCCGCGAGTGGCGACGGGCGCCGCTGCGGGCGCATGGACGAGCGGACCGATGATCTCGATCATGGCGGCTGGACCTATCGAATGGGCTAATGGTGGATCTTTTGAACATACCACGATTGCCGTATCGTTCCACTCATCGACGATCATTCACGAACTTCACGAACGACAGGAGAGCAGCCATGGAACCCAGACGCAATGCGTTCGACCAGCCGATCGGCGCGCCCGTGCCGGGCTGGAACGGGGCCCTACTGCCCGGCCGCGAACCGCTGACGGGCCGCTATTGCCGGATCGAACCGGTCGACGTCGAGCGTGATGCCGGCCATCTGTTCGACGCGTACAGCTCGGCGTCCGATGGCCGCGACTGGACCTATCTGGCGGTCGGTCCGTTCGACAGCCTCGCGTCCTATCGCGAGCATCTGACGCGCGCCGCCGCCTCCGCGGATCCGCTGCACTATGCGGTGATCGACCTGGAGAGCGGCAAGGCGGTCGGCACGCTCGCGCTGATGCGTATCGACCGCGCGAACGGCGTGATCGAAGTCGGTCACGTCACGTATTCGCCGCGCCTGAAGCGCACGCGCATCGCCACTGAAGCGATGTTCGTGCTGATGAACGAAGTGTTCGACAAGCTGGGCTATCGGCGCTTCGAATGGAAGTGCGATTCGTTGAACGAGCCGTCGCGCGCGGCTGCATTGCGCTATGGCTTCACGTTCGAAGGGATCTTCCGTCAGGCGATCGTGTATCGCGAACGCAATCGCGATACCGCGTGGTTTTCGATCATCGACAGTGAATGGCCTGCGCTGCGTTCGAGTTATATGCGTTGGCTCGACGCCGGCAACTTCGATGCGCAAGGCCGGCAGGTTGAGCGGCTGGCGGATTTGATTGCGCGGCAGAGGGCGGCGGCCTGAGGTAAGCACGCGGTGGCGCTTCCGGCGTCGCGCGGTCCGCACGTTGCGCTCGCCGCGCACCGCAACCCGTGGCATGCGCCGCGACTTCGCCCTACACTGCCCGGATATGTTTGCGCGAGTCAGCGCGACCACGTCGGCGCAGTCAACGCGTCGGCCACGGCATGCGCGGCTCGCGCTCCTTGCCACGCTCGCCACCGCCCAGCCGATGAAACCCCGCCTGCGCTACCTCAGCGCACTGCTCGTCAACGTCGCCCTACCCTGGCTCGCGTACCGCCTCGCGTTGCCGCACGGGGCCGGCTCGGCGCGCTGCTCGCGTTGGCTGTGCCGCTGGTCGCGTGGATGAGTTGGGATCTGCTGCGCTACCGCCATTTCGACGCGCTCAGCGCGATCGTGCTGGCCGGCGTCGTGCTGTCGGTGCTTGCCAGGCTCGGCGGCGGCGATGCGCGCATGCAGTCGATCGAAGACCCGATGGTGTCGGGCATGATCGGCGCGTCGTTCCTCGCGTCGCTCGCGCTGCGGCCACCGCTCGTGTTCTATCTGGCCCGCTCGACGATGTCGCGCGAGGATCATCGCAGCGCCGAGAGCTTCGAAAGACATTGGCGCGAACGACCCACGCTCGCCGCTTATATCCGCCTGATGACGCTCGTGTGGGGCGTCGGCATGGTTGGCGAGAACATCCTGCGTAGTGCGGTCGTCTGGCAATGGCCGAACGATCCGCGCTCGGCTCTCGCGTCCAACGTGCTGCGTTACGGCGTCTACGCCGGCCTGACGCTGTGGACTGTCTGGCTGCGCCGCGGCATCAAGCAGGACGCGCTGCGCTATCCAGAGGACGACCCGGTCCCCGTCAATCCTCTCGCCAGCCCCTGACCTCAGCCTTCACGCCAGTTCGAGAAACCGCGCGAGACACGGATTGCGATTCGTCGGCGACCACGCCAGCTCCTGCTCGACCTGCGGTGCGTCGACCAGCGGCCTGAATACCACGCCCGCGAGTTGCGCCTTGCGCATCGACGAGGGCACCAGCGCGACGCCCACGCCTTCATCGACGAGATTCAGCACGGTCTGCTGCAATTGCACTTCGAAGCGGATATCCGGTTCGAAGCCGCCCGAGCGGCAATGGTCGAGAATCGCCGCGCGCAGACTCGGCGCGACTTCCGCGGACGCGAGCACGAACGGCTCGCCCGCCAGTTGCCCGATCCTCAGACGCCGCGCGCGGGCGCGCGGATGGCTGCGCGAGAGCGCGACACACAGCGGCTCGCGGAGAATCGTGCGGGTGGCGAGCCCCTTGTCGGGCACGTTTGGGAACATGATGGCCGCGTCGATCTGACCGGCGAGCACCTGCACGGCGAGATCGTTTGACACGACTTCACGCAAATTCAGCGCGACCTCCGGATACGCGGCGCCGAACACCCGCGCATAGCCGGGCACGACGCTGTACGCCGAGCACATCGTGAAACCGATCGAGAGCTTGCCGGCGTCGCCGTGGGCGGCGGCTTGCGCGTTGCTGACCGCCTGCTCCACCGCCGCGAGAATCGCTTTCGCATCGGCGTAGAAGCGTTGGCCGGCCGCGGTCAACGTCACGCTGCGCGGGGTGCGCTCGATCAGCGTGACGCCGAGGCTCGCCTCCAGCGCCGCCAGTTGCCGGCTCAACGGTGGCTGCGACAGATTCAGTCGCGCCGCCGCGCGGCCGAAATGACGCGTCTCGGCGAGCATGACGAAGTAACGCAGCGGCTTGATGTCGATCACGATGCACTCCCTCTCGGACGACGATGCAAAAAAGGTATCGTCGAAGCGATAAAACAGTATTGGATTGTATCAACGCAAGCTACTACGCTGACGGGTCGCCCTGTCCGCTCGCACTTCTTGCCCCGATGTTAGCCACCCTCGAGATTCTGCTTCCCGTCTTCGGCCTGATTTTCGCGGGCTTTGCGTGCCGCCGGCGCGGCGTGCTCGGCCCGAATTCCGCGTCGGAACTGAACCGTTTCGTGGTCTGGCTCGCGCTGCCCGCGCTGCTGTTCGACACGATGGCGCACGCCACCTGGCGGCAGTTGTACCAGCCGGCCTTCGTCGCGACGTTTTCGATTGCGTGCGTCAGCGTGTTCGTGCTGATCCTCGCGACGCGATTGCTCGGCGGCCGGCATCTCGCCGACGCCAGCGTCGATGCCATTGCCGCGTCGTATCCGAACACGGGCTACATCGGCTTTCCGCTCGGCATGATCGCGTTCGGCGAGGCAAGCCTGACGCCGACCACGATCGCGACGATCCTCGTCGCGTGCGTGCTGTTCGCGTTTGCGATCGTGCTGATCGAAATCGGCTTGCAGACCGAGCGCACGCCGCACAAGCTGGGCTTGAAAGTGCTGCGCTCGCTCGCGCGCAATCCGCTGATCGTATCGCCGCTGGCGGGCGTGCTGTTTGCCAGCTTGCACGTCGCGTTGCCTGCCAGCGCGGAAACGTTTCTGAAGCTGCTGGCCGGCGCGGCAAGTCCGTGCGCGCTGGTGAGCCTCGGCCTGTTTCTCGCGGAGAAACGGCCGGCCGAAGCCGGCGCGGCCGGCATCTCGCTGCTGCTGACCGGCGTCAAGTTGCTGGTGCAGCCGGCGCTGGCATGGTGGCTCGCGGCGCGTGTCTTCGCCCTTTCGCCGATGCTCGTCGAGATGGCGGTCGTGCTGGCCGCGCTACCTACCGGCACCGGTCCGTTCATGCTCGCCGAGTTCTACGAACGCGAAGCGCATATCACGTCGCGGACGATTTTGTTGTCGACGGTGGGATCGGTGGTGACGTTGTCGGCGTTGCTGGTGGTGATGGGGCATCGCACCTGAGACTCCGGGTAGTCCGCCCAAAGCGGGCGGCCGCTCGCTGCCAGCCGGCAGCGTTGCAGCGTCTCATGCGCAAGGAGTTGACTCTTGCTTCAAACGCAACGCGCTGCTGCTGCCGCCATCGCATGGCACGCGACTGCGCGGTGACCCGTGCCTCGCGCTATGCTTCGCACACGGGCCAGCCTGGTCCGGAATCCCGTTAGCGCCACCCGACCCGCCGTGCCCAAAGCCCGCCCACCCGAACTCCACGACGAAGCCGATGCCAGCTCGCTTGCGCGTCACTATCCGCGCGGCCTGCGCATCGACCCGCACTCGCACACCTGGGCCCAGGTGCTGTATGCGGTGTCGGGCGTGATGTGGGTCGAAGTCGGCCGCGAAGCGCTGGTCGTGCCGCCGCAGCGCGCGGTCTGGCTGCCGGCCGGCACGCTCCACTCGATCCACATGATGAGCGAAGTGGAGATGCGCAATCTCTATCTGCACGAGCGCAATGTCGGCCATCTGAGCCGGCGCAGCGACGTGTTCGAGGTCAACGGACTGCTGCGCGAACTGATCACGTCGATTGCCGAACATGAGCGCACCCGCGCACGCGATCAAACCTATCTCGACGCCGCCTATCGTCTCGCGACCCTGGAACTCGCGCACGCGCGGCGCTCGTCGCTGCGCATCGCGCTGCCCGACGCGTCGGACCGGCGGCTCGAAGCGCTATGCCGCGCGGTGATCGACAACCCATCGATCGCGATCAGCTTCGAGCAGCATGCGGCATCGGCCGGCGCGAGCGTGCGCACGCTCGCGCGGCTCTTCACGCGTGAACTGGGCGTCGGCTTCGCCGAATGGCGGCGTCAGGTGCAACTGGCGGTGGCCTTGTCGGCACTCGCGCAGGGACGCCCGGTCAGCACCATCGCGCGCTCGCTCGGGTTCCAGCCGAGCAGCTTCAGCGATATGTTCCGCCGCGAACTGGGTGCGCCGCCCACCGGCTTCGATCCGGGTGACACATTGAGCGAGGCGGTCGTGGATGGATCGCCGGAACACGCAGGAGGCCGTCAGCACTGACGCCTCGACGCCGCTGCGCCCCGCTCATTGCGCGTTGTCCGAAATTCGAAAGCCCTCGTCCTGACGTCTTGATGCGAGTCAACTAGACTGCGGTCATTGGGCTGCATGCCGCAGCCCAGCATCCATCCGGAGCCCCCATCTGATGAAAGCAATCCAGTTCAAATCCTTCGGCGCCCCGGCGGTGCTCGACTACGTCGATCTGCCCACGCCGCAAGCCGATGCCGACAGCGCCGTGGTACGGATCATCGCGGCCTCGGTGAATCCAAGCGACGTCAAGAACGTGTCCGGCCATTTCAAGCACACAGTCTTGCCGCGCACGCCGGGGCGCGACTTCAGCGGCGTGGTGGCCGACGGCCCCCAAGCGTGGCTCGGCGCCGAAGTGTGGGGCACGGGGGGCGACATCGGCTTCACGCGCGACGGCACGCATGCGGAGTTCATCAAGATTCCGCTCGCCGCGCTGTCCCGCAAGCCCGCCACGCTGAGTCACGCCGAGGCCGCCGCGATCGGCGTGAACTTCGTGGTCGCATGGCTCGGCACCATCGAGTACGCGCAATTGCGCGCGGGCGAAATCATCGCGGTGATCGGCGCGGGCGGCGGCGTTGGCGGGGCGGTGGTGCAGATCGCGAAAGCGCACGGCGCGCGCGTGATCGCAGTCGATCGTCAGCCGCTCGACGCGACGACGCCAGCCGGGCGGCTGATCGACGACTATGTGCCGTTCGACGAACACGTCAGCGAGCGCCTGCGCGAGCTAACCGGCGGCGCAGGCACCGAGGTGGTGTACGACACAGTCGGCGGCGTCGCGTTCGAGACCGCGCTGAGTCTCGTCAAACGACGCGGCCGGGTGCTGGAAATCAGCGCCACGGGCAAGCGCCGCGTCGACTTCGATCTGATCGACTTCTATCACAACGAGACCCAATTGCTCGGCGTGGACAGTGCGAAGCTGGGCGTCGCGGAATCGGCGCCGTTGATGACCGCTCTGGTCGAAGGCTTCGAGAGCGGCAAACTGACGGGGCCAGCCATCGCGCAGGAGTTTCCGCTCGAACGGGCCCGCGAAGCCTATGAGGCAGTGGCCGGCGGCACGCGTGGCCGCGTCGTCATCCGCATGTGACTCGTCGTCGCAACCGGCGGGCGTGAGGACCCGCCTTTACCAGGGGACATCGAATATGAAAGCGCATCTGGTCTCGCTGGCCGCGGGCGTGATGGTCGGCCTGCTCTACAGCGTGATGGACGTGAAGTCCCCCGCGCCGCCGACCATCGCGCTGGCCGGCCTGCTCGGCATGCTCGGCGGCGAGCATGTGATTCCGCTGGTGCGCACGTGGCTCTCATCGGGCGTGCATTGAACGAACCGCGCCGCCGCGCAGCAGCGTCTTTTCCCTCACCGCGCGCCACACGCTAAGATTGAGGCCCCGGGCCCGCGCGCCGCCCGGTTGCGAAAGAAACATTGCCTCGGAGAATCGGATGTCTGAAGAATATGAAGTGCATGGTCTGCACGACCATGCCGTCGAGCACGTCGCTCACCACGACGCGGATCCGTTTGCGAGCCGCATGGCCGTGATGACGGCGATCCTCGCGACGATCGGCGCGCTATGTGCGTACCAGAGCGGCAACAGCGAAAATCTCGCGCTCTTCTACAAGAACGAAGCCGCGATCAAGAAGACCGAAGCATCGAACCAGTGGAATTACTACCAGGCCAAGGGCGAGAAAGAGAATCTCGCTGAACTCGGCGCGGCGCTGTCGGCAAGCAATAGTGACGCTCACGCGAAATTCCTCGCCGACGTCGACAAATACAAGCAGCAGAAAACGCCGATCCGCGAGAAGGCCGAAGCGATCGAAAAGGAAGTCGTCGCAAACGACAACCGAAGCGAAGCGCTGTTGCACGGCCATCATCGCTGGGCGCAGGCCACGCTGTTGATTCAGGTTGCGATTGCGCTGTGCGCGATCACTTTGCTGACCCGCAAGAACTGGCTGCGCAATCTGTCGTTCGTCGTGGCGGGCGCGGGCGTGCTGACCGCTGGCGCGGCGTTTTTCGGGGCTTGAATCCGCGCCTGTATCTGCTTCGGACATCTGTCCGCGCGCGGGCTCACTCAGCTCCCGGCGCCACAGGTCCGCAACAAGGAGTGTCGTATGGTTGATGGTTCGGCCGTTCCAGGCGTGTTCGCCGTGTACATCGCGGGCGTGGTGATCCCGGGCCCGAACTTCGTCGCGGTCGCGCACAAGGCGGCATCGGCCACGCGTTTCGAGGCGCTCGCGGTCAAGGTGGCCGGCGCCGCTTATCTGATCTGGTTCGGCGGCCGTCTGATCGTCAATGCTTCAGCGGCTCAGCCGGCGTCCATCGTGAACGCGCCGGCCGGCGGCCTGCGGCAAGCGTTCGTGCAAGGCTTCGCGACCAACATCGCGAATCCGAAGTCGATGGCGTTCTTCGCCGCCGTGTTCTCGTCCGCCGCGCCCGCGCATGTGAGCATCGGCACGTCCGCCGCGATGCTCGGCATGGTGTGTGTCGTCGCGAGCGGTTGGTACGGCTTCGTCGCGCGCACGCTGTCGCATGCGCGGATTGCGGCGGCGTACCGGCGCGGCAAGGCGTGGGCCGATCGCGTGTGCGGCGGTCTGATGGTAGCGTTGGGTGTGCGTCAGTTGATCCGCTAGCCTGGCTGGATATCAAGCGCCTCGATGCGCGAGGCCGTGCGCACGTTCGAGCAGCAACTCGCGTTCGCGCGCGTTGCGCGTCATCCGGGCGGCGCGTTCGAACTCGGCGCGCGCTTCTTCCACGCGCCCGAGTTTGACCAGCAGATCGGCGCGCACGCTGGGCAGCCAGTGATAGTGGGCGAGCGCCGTACCGGCGGCGAGCGCGTCGGCAATCTCCAGTCCCGCAGCCGGCCCGAACGCCATGCCCACCGCCACCGCCCGGTTCAACTCCACCACCGGCGACGGCGCCACCTGCGCGAGCGCGTCGTACAACGCGACGATCTGCGCCCAGTCGGTATCTTCGGCGCGGCGGGCGCGCGCATGACAGGCGGCCAGCGCGGCCTGCAACGCGTATGGACCATTCGCGCCGCCTAGTGCATGCGCAGTGCCGAGCGCGGCGAGCCCGCGGCGAATCAGCAGCGGGTCCCAGCGGCTGCGATCCTGATCGAGCAACAACACCGGCCGGCCCTGCGCATCGGTGCGAGCGCGCGTGCGCGACGCCTGAATCTCCATCAACGCGACGAGGCCATGCACCTCGCTTTCATCCGGCACGAGAACGCTCAATACGCGGCCGAGCCGCAGCGCTTCCTCGCACAGCGCCGGACGCATCCAGTCGTCGCCGGCCGTGGCCGAATAGCCTTCGTTGAAAATCAGGTAGATCACCTGCAGTACCGATGCGAGCCGCGCCGCGCGCGCGTCCGCTTGCGGCACCTCGAACGGCACCTTGGCCGCCGACAGCGTGCGCTTGGCGCGCACGATCCGCTGCGCGATGGTTGCTTCCGGCACGAGAAAGGCGCGCGCGATTTCGTCGGTGGTGAGGCCGCCGAGCAGGCGCAGCGTGAGCGAGACGCGCGCATCCGTCGACAGCACCGGATGGCACGCGGTGAACACCAGCCGCAGCAAGTCATCGCCGATATCGTCGGCGCGCGCGGCATCGAGTGAATCGACGAAATCCGGCACGACGTGCGCCTCCAGCGCGTCGAGATCGTGGCCCAGCTCCGCGCGCTTGCGGGCGCGCAGCGCTTCCTGCCGCAAGCGGTCGAGCGCACGGTTCTTCGCGGTCGCCATCAGCCACGCTCCCGGATTGTCGGGCACGCCGGCCTCGGGCCAATGTTCGAGCGCGGCCACCAGCGCGTCCTGCGCCAGTTCCTCGGCGAGCCCGACATCGCGCACGATCCGCGCGACGTGGGCAATGACCTTGGCGGATTCGATCCGCCAGACTGCCTCGATGGCACGATGGGTCGCCTGTGTCGTCACGGCCTCAACCCGCTGCCTGCGCGTTCGGGTCCATGTAGATCAACTCCCAGATATGTCCGTCGATGTCCTCGAAGCCGTGTCCGTACATGAAGCCGTAGTCCTGCGGCGCGCGCGGCACGGTGCCGCCGGCGGCGAGCGCCCGCGCGACCAGCGCATCCACCTCGCCGCGGCTTTCGCACGACAATCCCAGCAGCGCCTCGGTGCTTTCCTTCGGATTGCAAAGCGACTTGCGCGTGAATGACTTGAACAGGGTCTTGATCAGCCGCATCGCGTAGAGGTTGTCGCCGAGAATCAGACAGGCCGCCTGCTCATTGGTGAAGCGCGGCTCGAAGCTGAACCCGAGCGTGCTGAAAAATGCTTTCGACCGTTCGAGATCGTCGACGGCGAGGTTCACGTAAATCTGCTTGTGCATGTTGGAGTCCATTCGTCGGATTGCGGGTCGGCAGGCCGCGCGGGTCGCATGAGCCGCGCGGTCGGCTCGCCAGGGTTCGACTCAGCGGCGCGACGCTTCGAGATGGCGGAACCGCTCCAGCTCCGCGCCGGGCTCGAAGTCGTCGAGTTCGAACAGTTGCCGCACTTCGATTTCACCGTCGGCCTGCTCGCCGAACGGCGCGGGAAAGCGCCGCGCCCACTCCATCGCTTCTTCACGCGACCGCACCTCGATCAGCGTATAGCCGGCAATCAGTTCCGCCGTCGGCGCAAACGGACCGTCGACGACCGTGCGCTTGCCGCCGCTGTAGCGAATGCGCCAGCCTTTCGAACTCGGCTGCAAGCCGGTCGCGTCGAGCAGCACACCGGCCTTGGCCAGCTCTTCGTGATACGCGGCCATCGCGGCCATCACGGACGGCTCCTGCATCTCGCCGGCTTCGCTGGCGGACGTCGCTTTGACGAGGATCATGAAACGCATCGACGTTGCTCCTGTTCGTGGTGAGGAAGAGAGCCGCCGGGTTGGCTGGCTTCATATTCACACGACGAGCAATGCGCGGCCGGATCGACATCCAGGCGTGCGCCCCAGGGAAAACCCAGTCACCACGCAGCCGACGCGCGGGCCTAGATGAAACATGGCCCGACCTTGCGGACTTCGACCGTGCACCACGACGCCGCCGGACAGGCCTGCGCGATCGCCACGGCTTCATCACGGGTTTCGCAGTTGAGCAGGAAGAAGCCGCCGATCATTTCCTTCGCTTCGGCGAACGGGCCGTCCAGCACTTTCGGCTGGCCGCCGCGAACCTGTACGCGCACCGCGTCTTTCTGCGATGTGAGTGATTCGACCGCGACCAGTTTGCCGCGCTCCTTCAGGTCGGCGGCGAAGCGCACCATCTGGTCGTACACTTCGCGCCCCGCGGTCTCGCCGCGTTCGACGCGTTGATTCGGAGGTTCGACGATGAGCAGCATGTAAGACA
The DNA here is from genome assembly GCF_046026895.1 of Paraburkholderia sediminicola. Lineage (GTDB taxonomy): Bacteria > Pseudomonadota > Gammaproteobacteria > Burkholderiales > Burkholderiaceae > Paraburkholderia > Paraburkholderia sediminicola_C. The sequence continues at coordinate 73,236 of NZ_JAQQEU010000019.1, read as the reverse complement.
TGACGTCTCCAATGGATTGCGCCGCCCATGTGACAGTCCGGCGGGTTCGTTCCGGTAGAGGCCGAAGGACCCGGTGCGCTTGCGGCGAATAGGTGGGAGCCAGTCTAGCAAGCAGGGATGACTCCGGCAAACCCGGTCCGGCGCGCGCGGCTGCGGCGGCCCGTTGCTTACGGAGATTCGTAAGCACCGAACGTCGCGTGGCCAGGCTATCGAAGCGCGACACGTTAGCGTCGCTTTGAAGCATTCTCCGAACTCGCTGAAGCCCGCGGCGAAATCGACGTTGATCGACGAGCAAGGCCAGATGATCGGCTTTCAGTCGGACACCATGGCGCGGCATAGATGGAGAGACTTATCGGCATGATTTGCCGGCATCACACATGACTCGAACGATCAGAACAACGGGGCAATACATGTCGCGGTCCTCAGTGCGCACCGGAATCGCAGTGGCCGTGGCTTGCGCGGCTTTGCAACTCGGCGGTTGCGGCAGCGGCGATTCGGGCGCGGCGTCATCGGGTACGACGGCGGTCACCGCGAGCTCGATCACCGGCACGGTGGCCGCCGGCAGCGCGCTGGCCGGCGCGACTGTCACGCTGATCGACTCGACCGGCGCGCAGGCCAGCGCGACCACCAATACGCAAGCCGCGTACACGATTTCGTGAAGGGCATGACGGCGTGCATGGCGCGGCGCTCGCGCGCCGCCCATGCGCCGCTGAAAACAAAAAACGCCCCGCGGGGCGTTTTTTTACACATTTGCCGGAAGCAATCTCGCGCGACTCAGACCGCCGCTTCCGCCAAAGCCCGCACTTGCGCGGACCGCATCAGGCCTTCGATCATTCTCGCTTCCGCACTCGCAATCTCGCTCAACGACGCCGCCGATAGTTGCCCGTCGAGAATCGCGAGCGCCGTGCAAAGATGCGCGTATTCATCGTCTTCGAGGGTCCACCGGCCCTGCATCCGCTCGCGGGCGTCGAGGCGAACCAGCGCCGCATGTGCGTTTCCGATGTCGCCGAGCACGTCTTCACCCAGTCCGATACGCGCCAACTCCTGCGACACCAGCAGATGCCGGCTCAATGTCGTGTGCAGAGTGCGGGAGCCGTGGCCGCGCTGGAATGCATCGAGCGCGGCATAGCCCTGCAGCCGCATCGCCGCGGTGACCGGCTCGTGCGCCGTGCGGCTGTCGGTCAGCGCGCGCAACAGCGGGGACATGGCCGACTGGCCGTGCTTGCGGCCTCGCGATTTACTGGACATAGGGTACAGGCTCCTTCATTCATTCCCTGGGTGGCGCCGAATTCTCGTGCGCTACACGGGATGCAATCTGTGGATATCGGTTCAAATCCGTCGAATACAAGTCACGCAAGGTGGGCCGGCGAAAAAAAACCCTGTTCCGATGACGGAACAGGGTCGACAGGATGGAACAGTCATACATGCGCGTGGATGCCTGCAGACCTATAACCATCTAACTTACAAAGCTGTTGCTACTTGAATTGCTACTGCTACTGCTACTGCTGCTTTTACTGCTACTTCTACGGCGAAAGCTGCTGCGTGAAACCGCTACTTCAAGGTGCTGCCACTTCGACTGCCACTGCTAAAAGCTGTTGCTCTCTGAACTGTTGCATTACAGCCGGTCCTTCGCCTTCAGCTACTCCTGGCTGCAACCCCTGCTGATTCGCACCAATCGCATGGATCGGGCGTTGTGCGCATTGCTTCTACTACCTACTGCGTTACTGCCCTGCCGTGTTCGACTTCGACCACCACGGCAAACTGCCATCAACGGTACGGTTCAAAACAACGCGGGGGAAGACCGCGTCGATGGGCTCGGTGATTTGTCGCTCCATGGAAAACAGTGTACGCGAGCGCGTCTGCACGCAATTGGCCGAAGCGAGGGGCATTGGCAGGCTAATTTGGCGAATCGGTGTAACAGGCGATTTCGTCGGACGTGAGCGGTGCGCCGGTCGTGAAATGCGAGCGGCAATCGTGTCGCGCGGTCGTCGGTAACTTCGACCGGATAGGGCCGTTACCGGATTTTCGACAGGGGAATGAAAGAGGCTGAGTTGAAACGCACGCTTGAAACACGCGAGCGTGAACGATGCGACGGCTACTCAGCAGAATGGGCGCGTCGCAACGAATGCGTCGAAAACCGCGCGAGCGACGGCACACTCGCCGTCGCTCGTTCAGCTTCGCGCATTGCGAATCTCGCAGACATCGCGGAGCAAGACCTCGCAGAGAAGAATCGCATCAGGGCCATCAACCGCGTGCGGTGAAATCGCTGATCGTCAGCAGTACTTTCTCGCCCGGACGCGCGAGCATCTTTCTTTCCGCCACTGCCGTGATGCGTTTGCGTCCATCCGCGAAGGCCTTCAGCACGCGTGCCGCGCTAGCGTCGCGCTGCAACCAGAAGTGCTGCTCCAACGCTTCACGCGTGACGGCGCATTCGAGATCCCGTCCACGCGCCGATAGTTGGAAGATCACCGCGCGTCCGTCTGCCGAGACGCTGGGTTCAAACTCGACAATCTCCATAGCCCACCTCGGAAAGTTCGTTAAGCCGCTCGTCATGTGGACGAACCTCACTGCAAAAACTGAATGAAAACGCAGACCGTCCGCCGCTTTGTTTCGACCGAGCAATGCGCGCTATTGCGTCGCCGCCATGCTCACATTGGACGACGCGCAAAGCGATGCGTGAATCGGCAAATACGCCGACACGATTCGGCGAAGCCCCAGCCCCGCGACCGGCTACGTGGCGAGGGCATAAGCAGCCATCTGATCAGCCGACACATGCACCGGACCGCTGAACGGACGCGGCCGCTTCGCGCAGAACTCATGCAACAACACGGTAAGGCCCGCAGTCAAACATTCTGTCGTCGCCTGCGTTCGATTGCGCACGCCGCGCGACACGCAAACGATTGCGAGCCATGAATTCGGTGGCCTCAGCTCATGACACAGGCCGCGTGCATCCGCGAAACGCAAACGACCGGTGTCAGGATAAAAGACTAACGTGACGGCTTCGCCATCGACTTCGCGCGTGACAGTGTGTGGTTTCGTATTCAGCATTTTTCGTTATGGTGCCAGGCAGGCGGCGTTCGTCGGCGGTTCGGCGACGCGAGCGCGACGCGTCGAACCGGTGCACGCCGGCAATCTGCGCACGAGGCAAAAGCAAAGCACGTGCCACTGGCTGTCGGCCACATCGCGCTTCGCGCAACAAGTCCGGCGCAAGCGTCACGAACGACGCATTCGGCAAGCCGCAATCACCGGCGGCATTTGAAACAGCACGCCTCGCCGTGCGCCGCTCTCGACAGTGGCAACGGCTGGCTCAACCGTTAGCCGTACGCGTGGAACCCGGAAGCGAAGAAGCCGAAACCTAACCGCGTGGTAAAAAAGCGCTGCTGGCGCGACAATTCACGACAAATCTTACTGGCCACCCGCGCGTGGAAACTTCACCGATATGTCCGCTCGAAAATCTGGCTTGACCCTGCGTCCCGCGCTCGCCGACGACGAGCCCTTTCTGTTCGAACTACGCAGGGCGGCGATGACCGAACACCTCGAACGGGCCGGCCAGCCGACGGACGACGCCGAACATCGCGCGCGCCTGCTGCATCGTTACGATACGGCGCGAGTGGTCTGCGTCGACGGCGCGCCGGCCGGCTTGCTGAAAGCGCATCGCACCGAGAGCCAGTGGGTGGTCGTGCAATTGCAGATCACGCCGTCGCTGCAACGGCGCGGCATTGGCGAACGCGCGCTGCGCACCGTCTTGCGGGCCGCCCAGGCCGATGCATTGCCCGTCACGTTGAAGGTGATCAAAGGCAATCCCGCGAAACGCCTGTACGACCGGCTCGGCTTCGTAGTCGTCGGCGAAGACGCTACACAGTTTCACATGAGGCGCGCACCGCACGCGGCGGCGGAAATCGAAGCAGAATGAATGTCGGATAAAGACTGACGCAACGTGATGGCCAACCGAATGCCATGGACACTTATATGACCTTTCGCGACACCTCTGCCATCGAAAGCTGGCACGCCCACATCTATTTCGATTCGAGCAGCCGCGACGCCGCATGGGCGTTCCGCCAGCAGATCGAAGCGCACTGGAACGACAAGCTGCAAATCGGCCGCTTTCACGAGCGCCCGATCGGCCCGCATCCCATGTGGTCGTATCAACTCGGCTTCGCTCACGCACAATTTGCCGACGTGGTCGGCTGGCTCACGCTGAATCACGGCGCGCTCGACATCTTCGTGCACCCGAATACCGGCGACGCCCTGCGCGATCACCGCGACGCGGCCGTGTGGATCGGCCGCTCGCATGAACTGGTGTTGAAGGGGTTGATGTGAGAGTGGGGCCGGGTGTGATGTGAGCGGCGTTGCCCGGCGCAAACACGCGCGCCGCCCCCTCCCGCTCACATATTCGTATACGCGCTACACCAGCCTCGCGCGGCGACCTGCTTGTCGCCGAACAGCGTGCAACCGCCATAGGCGTCCGTAGCCTTACCCTGGAACAGTGAACAGTTGGCGCACGTTTGCCCTGCCGCGTAGCTGGAAAACTTTGCTTTGTCGACCTTCGACGCGTCCTCCACATAACCGACGGCTTGCGCCTTCGGGTCGGCTTCGCTGAGCCGATTCGCGGTGTCGGCGGAGGCCGCACGGGCCAGCACGAACGATGAGCCGACGCCCACGCTCAACATCAAAAAATGGCGGCGCGATGTTTTCATAATGTTCCGATGGATAGTGGGAGACACGAGCCGCGCTCAATCGAGGAATCGCGTGAACCGTTCAACCGGTTCGCGCTCGCTGCGCAGCGTGTTGACGAGCGCGTTCTGGTCGGCGAAACCGAGCGACATGCCGCACACCAGCTGCTCGCCCTCCGGCAAGCCGAGATGTGCCGCCACCACCCGATGAAATGGCGTGAACGCGGCCTGTGGACAGGTGTCGAGGCCACGCCCGCGTGCGGCCGTCATGATCGCTTGCAGGAACATGCCATAGTCGAGCCAGCTGCCACGCTCCATCACGCGGTCGATCGTGAAGAACAGACCAACCGGCGCGCCGAAGAAGCGGTAGTTCTGCGCGTGCTGCGCATGCATGCGCGCCTTGTCGCCCTTTTCGATGCCGAGCAGGCCATACAGATCCCAGCCGATTTTCCGGCGACGGTCGATGTACGGCGACACCCACTGCTGCGGGTAGTACGGATACTCTTCACGATAGAGCGCGTCGCGTTGCGGGTCGTCATAGGCGGCGAGCAGATCCCGCGACAGACGCGCGAGCGACTCGCCCGTCACCACATAGACTTTCCACGGCTGCGTGTTGGTGCCCGAGGGCGCGCGGCTGGCGGCTTCGAGAATGGCTTCGATGTCGGCGCGCGGCACCGGCGTGGGGAGAAAAGCGCGGATCGCGCGCCGCGTGAGGAGCGCGGCGTCGACTGGATTGGCGGAGGGGGTCATCGTCGAATTTTGGCAGAGCCTGCAAACTGGCGATCTGCGGAGATTCTAGCGCGAGCGGCGGCTTCACCGCAGTGGCGCACGCGCCGTGAGACCGGCGGACCAGCATCGCGCCCACCGGCTCGCATCTATCGGGCGAGAGCCCGCTTTTACATCAGTCCCATGCACACGGCGGCGACGATCGATCCCAACACCAGCACCGCGCCGACCGTCTTGCGCCTGTTCAACTCCGTCCACAGCAGCACGCCGGTGAGCGACAACAGGATGAGGCTGCCCGCGAGCGTATCGATCAGCAGCACCCAGCCGACACTCAAGCCCACGCCCTTATGCAGATTCGTCAGCATCGCGAGAAATGTGTTCTCGCTGCGCTTGACCGTCACATAGCCATTGCCGACCCAATATTCGGCGGACGTGTTTTCGCGCGGCGACGCGAAATTCAGTTGCCAGTGCTCGGGCTGAACGAGGCTGCGCTCGCCCCATGCCACGGGATGCGCGGGCTCTTGCTGCACGCGCCCCGGATTGCCGGCCAGCTTCAGTTCATGCTTGAGCCACCTGGCCAGCTCGCGCGGCGTGTCCGGCGCCGGTTGCGGCAATGGCACCTGCAGCATCGACACTTGCGGCTCGCCGGTGGAGACCCGCAGCGGCCCGCCGCGATGGTTCAGAAAGAACCCCGTGGTGCCGAACAGCAAGCCCAGCGCGGCGCCCCACAAGCCGACCCAGCCATGCACCTTGCGCAGCCACTTGATAACGGTCGCGCGCTGCGAACGCTGCTGCCGCGACTTCTGTTCGCCCCTGTCGGGCCATCGCGGCTCGTGTGTCGCGCGGTCCATGTCGGCCGGCGGTTGAGTGTCGATAGTCTCGGGGACACTCAAGTTTCGCTCCAGGTACGCAGTAGATTGTGATAGCAGCCGACCAGGCTGCGGCGCGCGGTTTCGTCGGCGTGGCTGGCATTCAGGCGCTGGATCGCGGTGTCCATGTCGAACAGCAGCGCGCGCTGCGTGTCGCTGCGCACGAGGCTTTGCACCCAGAAGAAACTGGCGATGCGCGCGCCGCGCGTGACCGGCGTGACCTGATGCAGACTGGTGGCCGGATAGACGATCATGTCGCCCGCCGGCAGCTTCACCTGCTGCACGCCATAGGTGTCCTCGATCACGAGTTCGCCGCCGTCGTATTCGTCGGGTTCGGAAATGAACAGCGTGACCGAGACGTCGGTGCGCAGCTTCACGCCGTTGGGCAGCACGCGCACCGCGCCGTCGACGTGACTGCCGAACTGCATGCCGCCTTCGTAGCGATTGAAAAGCGGCGGATACACCTGATTCGGCAGCACCGCGCTGATGAACAGCGGGTTGCGCTCGATCGCCGCGAGAATCACATCGCCAAGCTCGCGCGCCACGGGCGAGTGCTCGGCAATCTGCTGGTTGCGCTTGACCGGCGCGCCTTGATAACCGGCGGTCGCGCGGCCATCGACCCACACGTCGCCCGCCTGTTCGAGCCGCTCGCGCACGAAGCGCAACTGCCCGGCGTCCAGTACCTTCGGAATCTGCAGCAACATAGTGTGTCCTTTGCGTCAGCTTGCCGTTGTCAAAACCGGCAAGCCTACCGTATCCGCCCCGCGTGTATCAAAAGCGATAGTCGAAGGTTGCCAGCAGCGTGCGTCCGATGCCCGGCACCGACCGGCCGCCGTCCGACGGAATCAGCGCGTCGAAGTATTCCTTGTTGGTCAGGTTCAGCAGGTTCAGACGCACGTCGTATTTCTTCGCGTGATAGGCGGCGGTCGCGTCCCAGCGCGTGTAGCCCGGCACCCGCACGTAGTTCGTGTTCGACGCGTAGCGGGGCGACATATAGATCGGGCCGCCGCCGATTTCCCAATGCGGCGTGATCGCGTAGGTGGTCCACAGCGTCAGCGTATTGCGCGGCGTGTTGGCCGGCGTGTGCCCTTGCGTTCCGTCGAGCGCCTTCAGGATGACGGCATCCATGTACGTGTAGCCGCCGAACACCTGCCACTTGTCGGTAATGTGCCCGGTCACGCCCGCCTGGAAACCGTCCACGCGGATGTCGCCGGCGAGTTCGTATTCGGTCGGCGAGACTTGCGTGCGGGCGTTGTCCATTTCCTCGCGGAAGAACGCCGAGGTCACCGAGAGATTGCCGCCCAGCAGATCCCATTTGCCGCCGACTTCATACGACTTGGTCGATTCCGGCGCGAGGTTTTGCGTCAGGTTCGTCACCGTCAGGTTTTCGAGCGACGGGTTGAACGACGTGCCATACGACACGTAGTACGACTGCCAATCGGTGGGCTGGTAGATCACGCCCGCGCGCACGCTGGTGAAGAAGTTGGTCTGGGTCGCGTAAAGCGGCGCGGTGATCGTGTTGTGGATCTGCGCCTGAAAGCGGTCCCAGCGCAAGCCGCCGATCACCTTCCAGTGCTGGTCGAGCGACACGGTGTCGTTGAGATAGGCCGACAGTTCGTTTGCGCCGGAATCGGTGTGGTTGCCGACCGTGGTGGTCACATTGGACGGCGTGCTCATGATCGGCGGATTCAGCATCGGCACGACCGGCAAGTTGTTGCGCGTGTAGGCCTGGTTCGTATAGCTGTCGTGACCGAGTTCGAAGCCGGCGATCAGGTCATGCTTGATCGGGCCGGTGTCGAATTTGTATTCGAGCATCGTGTCGTTGTAGATCGAGCGGTTCTCGATCACACGGTCGTGGCTCTGCAACTTGATGAACAGCTGCGACGGCGACAGCGTCGTGAAGTTGCCGTTGGTCAACGCGGTGCTCGACGCGAGCGGCCCGGTCAGCACCGCTTGCGGCGCGGTCTCGCGCGCATCGGTCAGCGAGTGCGAGAGCTGCGTCTGGTTGGTCAGCGTGAGCGCGTCGGAGAACTTGTGCTTGATCGCGGCGGTGAAAATCTGCACGTCCTGGATCGTGCGGTCGTCGGTCAAGCCGTAGAAGGTGTTTTTCGGCACCGGCGCGGGGTGGCCGTTCAACGCCTGGATGCCATAGTCGGGCATGTCGTGGTTGTGCTGGATCAGCGCGGACAGCGTCACTTCGGTCGGCGTGCCGATCCCGAAGCGCACTTCCGGCGCGACGCCGAAGTCCTTGTTCTTCATCACGTCGCGCGTCGAACCCAGGCTTTGACCGAACGCGTTCAGGCGGATCGCCGAGGTATCGGTCAGCTTGTGATTCACATCGACGCTGGTGCGATAGCGGTCGTCGGTACCGATCATCGCCGAGACTTCCGCCGAGTCCTTCAGGATCGCTTTCTTGCTGACCTGATTGATCACGCCGCCCGTCGAGCCGCGGCCGAACAGCATCGACGACGGACCATACAGGACTTCGAGTTCTTCGAGGTCGAAGGTGTCGCGATAGTACTGGTTGCGATCGCGGAAGCCGTCCAGGTAGATGTCGTTCTGCGCGGTGAAGCCGCGCAGGTTGATGTTGTTGCCGATCTGGCCGCCTTCGGCCGCGCCGATCGTTACGCCCGGCGCATTGCGCAGCGCGTCCTGGAACGACGTGGCGCCTTGCGAAGCCAGCACGTCCTTGTTGATGACGGTGACGGTCTGCGGAATATCGCGCAACGCGGTAGGCGTTTTCGCGCCGACATTCGACCGTTCAGCCTGGAAGTCCTGTTGTTCAGCCTGCGCCGAGACGCCGATGGTCGGCAGCGTGCCGCTTTCGGCCGTGGTGTTTGCAGCTGCGTTTGCCGGTGCGTTTGCCGAACTGCTGGTCGATTTGCTCTCGGCCGCCGGTTGCGACGCGGTTTGAGGAGCGGTTTGCGCAACAGCCGGTGTCGCAAATGGAATGGCAAAAGCTAGCGCTAACGCAGTCGCAAGCGGCGTGTGGTCGAACATGGAAATCCCGTCAGGTGTGCGCTTGTCAAATTCGCATGCCTGAGATGCGATCAATGACAAATCTGCAATGGCTGGCTTCCGGTCGTCTGACTGGCGCAGAAAGGACGGGATGGCTGGCTAGCTGTTAAATGAGAATCGCTATCATTCCACACGCACCGAAGCGCATCAATGGCGCCTTGTGTTACATCGTGCAAGAAAATTGTTTCGAAGTTTTACGAACGTAGGCATATCGTAATATGTGATCGAAAAGCGATCTTGTTTTATTACGCGGTTGTAATGATAGATACGCGTGAAGCGAATAACAGCAAACCAATCATCAGATTGCTTCGCGACAGAAAACTTTCAATTCAATAACCATTACGGGAAGCCTACTGACGACGCCGAATTGCGACACCGTTTATCCTTTTTGCGACACTGCATACCGCCACTGATCCGTTCATCTTCGGAGTTGACATGCAATACCGCAAATTCGGCCGCACCGGCCTGACCGTTTCGCGCCTGTGTCTCGGCACGATGACCTTCGGCCTGCAAACCGAAGAAAATGTCTCGCAGCGCATTCTCGACACAGCGGCGGACGCCGGCGTGAATTTCATCGACACGGCCGATGTGTATCCGCTTGGCGGCGACGAAAATATTGCCGGGCGCACCGAGGAAATCGTCGGGCGCTGGTTGAAGGGCAAGCGCGAGCGCTTCATTCTCGCGACCAAGGCAGTGGGCAAGATGGGGCCCGCGGCGTGGGATCAGGGCGCATCGCGCAAGCATCTGCTGGATGCCATCGACGCGTCGCTGCGGCGCCTCGGCACCGATTACGTGGACCTCTATCAGCTCCACTCCGACGACGCGAATACGCCGCTCGACGAAACGCTCGAAGCACTGGATACGATCGTGCGCTCGGGGAAAGCGCGCTATATCGGCGTATCGAACTTTCTCGCGTATCGGCTCGCGCGCGCGTTGGGACGCGCCGATGTGTTGCGCGTCGCGCGCTTTGTGTCGGTGCAGCCTCGCTATAACCTGCTGTTCCGTCAGATCGAGCGGGAGTTGCTGCCGTTGGCCACCGAAGAACAATTGGCCGTGATGCCGTACAACCCGCTTGCGGGCGGCTTGCTGACGGGCAAGCACCTGTTGGATGCCGCGCCGGCGACCGGGCGCTTCACGGAGACCGTCGGCAAGGCTGGCGCGATGTACCAGGAGCGGTACTGGCACAAGCGCGAGTTCGAAACGATCGAGCAATTGAAAGCGATCGTCGAGCCAACGGGCGAGTCGTTGACCCGGGTTTCTCTCGCATGGGTGCTGGCCAATCCGCTCGTCACGTCAGCGATTATCGGCGCGAGCCGCGCGGAGCAGTTGAGCGATACGCTCGCGGCTGCCGAACTGGTGCTCGATGCGCAGGTCAAGACTCAGCTCGACGAAGCCAGCGTGCAATACCGTTGGGGCGACGCGGCGAGATAAGCCGGACACCTCATCGTCCATATCGCAGCACCGTGCTCGTCGCGGCAATCACATGACCCTTGATGGCCGCGTGCAGCGCATCGCGGGTCAAGCCGGCGGGCAGCGCATCGGGTGGCAGATCGAGCGCATAGACCTGCGCGACGTAGTGATGCGGCAGCTCGCCAACCGGCGGACACGGCCCGTGATAACCGGCGGCGCCAGTCTGATTCGTGCCGGCGACGCTGCCGGGCGGCGCAGCACCGCCTGCAACGAGCGCCGTGGTCGACGGCGCGATGCCGTACAGCACCCAGTGCGCGATGCCCAATCCCTTCGCGCCATCGGGGTCGAAAATCGTGACCGCGAAACTCTTCGTGCCAGCGGGCGCGTTACGCCATTGCAGCGCCGGCGACACGTCGCCGCCGCCACAATTGTTAGCGCTGGCCGCGTGGCTCGAATCCAGTGTGCCGCCATCGGCCAAACCCGGCGACGCGACTGCGAACGCTTCCACCGCGTACCCCTGCGCGGTTGCCAAAGCGAGCACCGCGAACACGCCCGCGGATAACAAAGGCCTTGCAATACCAAAGCCGAATCGAGTCACGTTGAACACTCCTTGATATTGGCCCGCCAATCCGGCGCTATTTGAATCGCCCCGTGCGTTGAGTCGCCTCGGGCAATTGCCGGGTTTCGCACACGGACAGCGGATGCCACAAACGCGCGCCGCCTTCGATACCGGCATCGTTCGAGACGGTCGCCACGTTTGGCGGCAACGCAAACTTCAGACGCGCCGCGTTGCCGCCGCCGATCCACAACTTGTCGTAGTTCACCAGCGACTCCAGAATGCCGATCACCTGATGAACGCGCCGGTTCCAGCGTTTATTCCCCGCCTTCTCGCGCGCGGCCTCGCCGATGTATTCGTCGTATGCGACACCTTTCTTGCTGACCGGGTGATGAGCAAGTTCGAGATGCGGCATCAACTCGCCGTCGCGGAACATCGCGGTGCCCGCGCCCGTGCCGAGCGTCAGCACGAATTCGAGGCCATGCCCTTCGATCGCGGCGAAGCCCTGCATTTCGGCATCGTTGATCATGCGCACCGGCAAGCCACCGAGACGCTGCGCCAACGAGTCGGCGAGCGGAATGTCATGCCAGCCTTCGACGCCGAAGTGCGGCGCGGTCAGAATGCGGTTGTTGCGCACCACGCCCGGAAAGCCGATCGACATCAGCGTGGGTGGTGCCTGTTCCACGAGCGGCGCGACCAGCTTCGCCAACGCATCGACCAGCTGGTCCGGCGTACACGGATGCGGTGTTGCCACCCGCACGCGTTGGGTTTTCATCTTGCCGTCGGAGTCGATGATCGCGGCTTTCAAGCCGGTGCCGCCGACGTCGATTGCAAGAATCCGCTCGGTGCTGCTCGTCACTTTCGTCTTACGTGTCGCCACGGTGTCCCTCGATCATGTGGATGCTGATGCGCGCATGTTGCGCGTTACTTCTTCTCGACAGCATGCTGTTGCAACGGCCGCCACGCATGGCCGTCGCGCGCGAGCAGCGCGTCGGCCTGCGCGGGGCCTTCGCTGCCGGCCGCATAACCGTGCACGGGCATCGCGCCGCCGCTTTTCGGATGCAGCACGTCGTCCACCGCGCACCAGCTCGTTTCGATGCTGTCGGCGCGCTGGAACAGCGTCGCGTCGCCGAGCATGCAGTCGTATAGCAGCGTCTCATAGCCGACGTTGGCGCGTTCCGCGAAAAAGTCGGCGTAGTCGAACGAAGATTGCACCGCGCCCACCTGCATCACCGGGCCCGGTGTTTTCACGTTGAAGTCGAAACTCGTGCCGTGCGAGGGATCGATGCGCAAGGTCAGCACGTTCGGCGTGAGCGCACCGACCGGCGTATCGCGGAACAGGAGGAACGGCACCGGCTTCAGTTGCACCGAAATTTCCGTGCGACGCGCCGCCAGCCGCTTGCCGGTGCGCAGATAGAACGGCACGCCGGCCCAGCGCCAGTTTTCGACGAACACGCGTGCGGCCGCGTAGGTCTCCGTCGTGCTGTCGGGCGCGACGTTCGGTTCTTCGCGATAGCCGACGCCCGCCGGGCCTTTTTCGTATTGACCGAACACGACATCGTCCGGGGTCAGCGGCTGGATCGCGTCGAAGATTTCAGCCTTCTTGTCGCGCACCGCTTCGGCGTCGAACGAATTGGGCGGCTCCATCGCGACCATGCCGAGCAACTGGAACAGGTGATTCGGCACCATGTCGCGAAACGCGCCCGTCTGCTCGTAGAACTTGCCGCGCCCTTCCACGCCGATCGTTTCCGCCGCGGTGATCTGCACGCTGTCGATATATTCGCGCCGCCATAACGGTTCGAACAGTGCGTTCGCGAAGCGCACCGCGAGGATGCTCTGCACGGTGTCCTTGCCGAGAAAGTGATCGATGCGATAGACCTGCGATTCTTTCGCGTACGACAGAATGTGCGCGTTCAGATCGCGCGCCGACGCGAGGTCGATGCCAAACGGCTTCTCGATCACGAGACGGCGAAAGCCGCCGCTGGCGCCCTCGCCTTCCTCCAGCAAACCCGCCTTGCCCAGATGCTCGACGATCGGTTTGAAAAAGCGCGAGCCGACCGCGAGATAGAAGATCACGTTGCTGCCCGGCGACTGTTCGAGCTTCTGCTTGAGCTTTGTGAAGACGTCGTCGGTTTCGAACTCGCCGGCCATGTATTCGAGGCGTTGCGCGACCCAGTCCCACGCGTGGTCGTCGAGCTTGCCCGCGTGGAAGGTGCTCGCTTTGTCGGCGGCGAATTGCTGTAGCGACTTGTGCAGGTCTTCGCGCCACTCGCTCGTCTCGCGCTCGCCATGATTGACGCCGATGATGTTCATCGCGCCGTCGAGCAGGCCGTCCACCGCGAGGTTGTACAGCGCGGGCATCAGGAGCCGCTTGGTGAGGTCGCCGCCGGCGCCGAAGATCACCAGCGTGCAAGGTGGCGCGGGCCGCTTGCCGGCCGGCGACGGCGGCGCATCGTGCGGACTCGCACTGAGCTTGCAACTCGGTGCCTGAGTGGCGGCGGGTTGATCGGAAGCCTGGGGATTCGGTGTAGTCGACATGGGATTCACTTGAGGAAGCCAATGGAACGGACGTGGCGATTCATGAAAGACCACGCCTGAACCGACACAGTTCAAAAACGATCTCGCGGCCAGCACGGCATGCGCCCTTGTAGGGTCGATGTAACCTCGCCGCGTGCGTGGTCGCCGTGATGCTTACTTCGCCGTGGTGGCCGCGAGCGCGGACGCGGGTTCTGAGGCAGGTTCAGGCGCGCGGGCCGGCGCCGCCGCCGCAACAGGAATCGGCGCGCGTTCCGGCTCGCCCGCCAACGGCACGTTGCCCGATGCCGACATCGCCCTCGGTTGCAGCAGTAGCGCTATGAGCCCGCTCCAGCCGGTCTGATGCGATGCGCCGACACCGCGCCCGTTGTCGCCGTGAAAGTACTCATGGAACAGCACGAGGTCGCACGAGCGCGGATCGGCCTGCAACAGCGGATATGCGCGCATCACGGGACGCTCGCCGTCCTTGTTCTTGAGGAACAGCGTGGTCGTGCGGCGCGCCAGTTCATCGGCGATTTCACTAAGCGAGAATTTCTGCCCCGAGCCCGTCGGATATTCGACGCGAAACTCGTCGCCGTAATAGCGGTGAAATTCGTACAGCGATTCGATCAGCAGATAGTTGACCGGCATCCACACCGGACCGCGCCAGTTCGAATTGCCGCCGAACACGCGCGTGTCGGATTCCGCCGGCAGATACTTGACGCAAAAGCTCTTGCCGTTGTGATTGAACACGAACGGCTGATCGCGATGAAAGCGCGACAACGCCCGCACGCCGTGATCGGAAAGGAATTCGCTTTCGTCGAGCGCACGCCGCAGCAATGCTTTCATCCGGTGACCGCGCAGCACCGATAGCAGCAGCGCGTTGCCCTTGCCGGGCTCGTTCCAGCGCGAGACCAGCTTCGCGAGATCCGGCCGATGTTCGAGGAACCACACGAGCCGCTCGCGCAGACACGGCAAGCCGCCATGCAGACGCTCTTCCAGCACGTGCACCGCGAACAGCGGAATCAGCCCGACGACCGAGCGCACCCGCATCGGCATGCTGCTGCCGTCAGGCAGGTGCAGCTTGTCGTAGAAGAACTCGTCCTGGCTGTCCCACAGGCCCGTCTCGCAGCCGTCGTCGCAGCTCACGGCCTCGGCGATATACAGGAAGTGCTCGAAGAACTTCACGCCGATATCCACGAACACATGGTTCGCATACGCGAGTTCGAGCGCGATGCGCATCAGGTCGAGCGCGTACGCGGCCATCCACGCGGTGCCGTCGGCCTGGTCGATGTGGCCGCCGGTCGGCAGCGGCGACGAGCGGTCGAAGATACCGACGTTGTCCAGTCCGAGAAAGCCGCCCTGGAAAATATTGTGGCCGTCGGCGTCCTTGCGGTTCACCCACCACGAGAAATTGAGCAGCAGCTTATGGAACATGAGTTCGAGAAAATCGCGATCCGCCTTGCCGGTGAGCGCGCGGTCGATCTCGTACACGCGCCACGCGGCCCATGCATGCACGGGCGGGTTGCCGTCGCCGAGCGCCCATTCGTAGGCGGGCAGCTGGCCGTTAGGATGCTGATAGCGGTCCTTCACCAGCAGCAGCAATTGACGCTTCGCAAAGGCCGGGTCGATCAGCGCGAAGGCGGCCGCATGGAACGCAAGATCCCATGACGCGTACCACGGGTACTCCCATTTGTCGGGCATCGAGACGATGTCCGCATTGCACAGGTGGCGCCAGTCCGCATTGCGGCCGTGTTTGCGGCTCGCGGGCGGTTTGGGTTGCAGCGGATCGCCCTCGAGCCAGCGTTGCACGTCGTACTGGTAGTACTGCTTGGACCACAGCATGCCGGCGAGCGCCTGACGCTGCACGAGGCGCGCGTCGGGATCGGCGATCTCGTGTTGTAGCGCGCCATAGAACTCGTCGGCCTCGGCGATGCGGCGCGCGAACACCGCATCGGCATCGAACGGCACAGCGTCCGGGGCCGACTCCGGACGCCAGCGCAGATACACCACGGCGCGGCCGTGCGGAGCGAATTCGAGCGCCGCATGCGCGGCGGCCTTGGTACCGGCGTCGCGACGTACCGCCTGCTGATCGCCGTGTACGAGATAGTCGTTGAAGCCGTCCTTGAACGGGCCGGCGCCGTCCATGTTGAACAGGCGCTTCACGTTGGTGTCGTTTTCGCAGAAGAGCCACGCGAGTTGCGGCGCGTCCTCCGACCACGCCGTCACGACAATCGGCTCATGACCCTGCTGGCGCCCGATCAGGTGCGTGTCGCCGTTGTGGTCCGTGCCGGCGACCAGCGACGGCTTGTCCTTGTTCTCCTTCCACGACCACGAGTTGCGCGCCCAGATTTGCGGCAGCACGTCGAGCGACGCGGCCTCGTCCGCGCGATTCTCGATCGTCACGCGCATCACGATGTCGTCGGGCGCGTGCTTCGCGTATTCGACCTGCACGTCGAAATAGAGCAGATCGTCGAACACCCCGGTGTCGAGAATCTCGTACTCGGGCATGTCGCCGCCACGTCGAGCGTTTTCCTGCACCAGGTCTTCGTATGGAAAGGCGGCGTGCGGATACTTGTAGAGCATCCGCATGTACGAATGCGTCGGCGTGCCGTCGAGGTAGAAGTACAGTTCCTTCACGTCCTCGCCATGATTGCCCTCGGCGTTGGTGAGGCCGAACAGACGCTCCTTGAGGATCGGGTCCTTGCGATTCCAGAGCGCAAGCGACACGCACCAGCTCAGCTTGTCGTCGCCGAAACCGGCAATGCCGTCTTCCCCCCAGCGATACGCGCGGCTACGCGCATGGTCGTGCGGAAAGGAGTCCCAGGCGGTGCCGTCGGCGCTGTAATCCTCGCGCACCGTGCCCCATTGGCGCTCGCTCAGATACGGCCCCCAGCGCTGCCAATGGGCGCAAGCGGCCGAATGCAGGCGTGAGCCTTCGATGGTGTCGAGCAGATTGGCAGCGCGCAGCGGTGGCATGACTTCGTCCTTGCTTCAGGCTTGGCGATGGGACACACATCGTAGCGCGGTTTACGCGGCGATGGGCTCCAACCCGGCAAGCAGGCTTTCGACGCGCAGCAATTCGCCCAGCGACCACGCCTGAAACGGCGTGCCGGCGGGCGCATGCGGCGCGTCGCCGTCGGCGATTTCGGGCAGATGGTCCAGACCGAAGTGGTCCAGCTGCGCGTAGAGCGGGTCGAGAAACCGCGCTCTGGCTTGCGCGCGGGTGTCCGCCGCTGCGCCGTGAACCCGCAGCCATGCTTCGACGAACGGGCCCAGCAGCCACGGCCAGACGGTTCCTTGATGATAGGCGCCATCGCGCGCGAGCAGCGGCCCGCTATAGCGGCCGCGATACGCCGGGTCGGACGGCGCGAGCGTTCGCAGGCCGAGGGGCGTAAGCAACTGCGTCTCGACCTGATCGAGCACCGCGCGCGCCGCCGCGCCTTCGAGCAACGGGAACGGCAGGCCGCCCACCGCGAAAATCTGGTTCGGCCGGATCGAGCGGTCTACCGCGCCTTTCACGTGATCGACGTCGACGTTGTCGGCCAGCGTTTGGGTGGCCGGGTCGACGAAGCGTTCGTGAAACGATTGCAACGCTCGTCCGGCGGATGGCTGCCACTGCGGGTTCCAGCTTGCTGCAATGCGCAACGCGTTGATCCAGAGCGCCTGCACTTCGACCGGTTTGCCGATGCGCGGAGTGACCACCCAGTCGCCGACTTTCGCATCCATCCACGTGAGCTGCACGCCGGCGACGCCGGCGCGCAGCAGGCCGTCGTCGGCGCAGGCCTGGATGTTGAAGCGCGTGCCTTTCGTATAGCCGGTCAGAATGGTTTCAGCGGCTTGTTGCAGGCGCGTGCGGGTCGCGGCGCTGGCGTGACGCTTGGCCAGGTAGTCGTGCACGGCCACGATGAACCACAACGACGCATCGACCGAGTTGTATTCCGGCATGTCGCCGTAGTCGGGAAAGCGGTTCGGCAGCATGCCTTCGGACAGCATGCCCGACCATTCGAGCAGGATCGCTTCGGCTTCGTCGAGACGGTTCGACGCGATCAGCAGGCCGCGCATCGCGATGAAAGTGTCGCGGCCCCAGTCGGTGAACCACGGGAAGCCCGCGAGGATCGTGCCGCCTTCGTTGCGCGAGACCACGTAGGCATCGGCGGAGCGCTGCAGGCGTGAGCCCAGCGTGGTGCGGCGGCGCTGCTCGATACGCGCGAGTTCGGATGCGCGGACGGCGGCGGCTTGCGCGTTTTCACATGGCGTTGCAGGAGCGAAGGCGGACATTCCCGCGCTGCTTGCACTGGACGCGCTCAGCACCATCACCGCTGCACCGTCGGCGAGAGCGAAGCTGAACACGCCGGGCGTCGCCAGATCTTCGCTGAAGTCGAGGCCGCGCTCCTCTTCGCGCGCGTAGCAGAAGTTGCGATACCAATCGGGCGCGTGCGTGTACGCGCCGTTGGTCGCGGCATGGATCACCGGCACATCGCCATACGGTTGCCAGCTCGCGCATGCCTGATCGTCGCTGGTCCACGCGCTGAAGTTGAACGCGGGGTTCTCATGATGCAGCGCGTGGTAATCGCGGCCCGACAGCAAAGGCCGGACCTTCAGCACCGGCGCACTCATGTCAGCGGACGTTGCCGCGCCCTCCAGCCGCCAACGCAATACCGTTTCACATGTAGCCTTGCTGACAAGGACCTCGGCGGTGAGCGTCATCTGCGCATCGAGTTGAACGCGCCACGTGGGCCACGGCATGGTGTCGAACGCAACCAGACTCGCGCCCAGATCCGGATAGATCACATTGGGCGCATACCGCTGCATGGTCAGCGGATAACGCCGCCCTGCCGCTTCGAGCCAGGCCTCGACACCGTTGACAAGCACCATGCGCCCACCCGGCGCGCGCGTCGCGCTCAGCAGCAACGCGTGATAGCGGCGCGTGCGCAACGTGCCCACGGTGCCCGACGCGAAACCACCCAAGCCGTCCGCTTCCAGCCATTCGTCTTCAAGACGCGTGATGTCGAAAGGTCGTTCGATGCGTGTCATGGATCAACCGGTTATGCAAAGCCGTCAATCAATCATTAGGTGTACGTGAAGCGTCGGCCAGATGGCGTAACGGTGACCATTGTCCTTCCTGTCACTTTCCATTTCCTTTCGAAATACCGACGAATTGTCGAAAGATATGCGGCGCGCAAACGTTTCACAATTATTTCTTGAAAGGATGGAGACCGCACCGGTTTTCACGAAACCGTATGCAGAAATGAGAACAAGCAACCGCCTCGCCAGCATCGCGTCAATCGCACTCGCCGTTTTAGCGTTGAGCGCTTGCGGCGCTGACGACTCGAGCGTCACCGCAACGACTTCATCACCGCCCGTTGCCGATAACGGCGCGCAGCAGCATCCGGCGGCATTGTCAGCGGCCGCGTTACCCGACGCATCCACGGCGCTCGCGGCGAACCCCGCCGCCGCGTCCGACCCGATCACGCAGAACATGCAAGCCAGTCTCGCTGCCGACAGCCAGCAAGTCACACCCGTCATGCACTACGCCCCTGGCGACAGCGCCAACAACAACTGACCTGCTTTGCCCAGCGCGCCGACGCGCGCTATTCTTTCCATCCGCAGAAGGTGATATTCGATGACATCAACTAGCCGTCGCCGTTTCCTGCAGACCGTGGCCTCTGCCGCCGCGCTGACCGCGCTGCCCGAGTCGATTCGCAATGCGCTGGCCGTGCCCGCGTTCTCGCGCACGGGCACGATCCGCGATGTCGAGCACATCGTCGTGTTCATGCAGGAGAACCGCTCGTTCGACCACTACTTCGGCCACTTGCGCGGCGTGCGCGGCTACAACGACCGCTTCCCGATTCCGCTGCCGAACGGCAAGCCGGTGTGGTATCAGCCGTCGAAAGCGGACGCGACCAAACCGGTGCTGCCGTTCCATCTGGACACGTCGACCACCAGCGCGCAATGCGTCGGCGATCTGGATCACTCGTGGTACAAGACCCATGCCGCGATCGACGGCGGCCGCTACGATCAATGGCCGGCCAACAAGACCGACATGACGATGGGCTATCACCTGCGCAGCGACATTCCGTTTCACTACGCGCTGGCCGATGCGTTCACCGTCTGCGACGCGTACTTCTGCTCGCTGCCCGGACCGACGCACCCGAACCGTTCCTATCTGATGAGCGGCACGGTCGACCCGACCGGCACGCTCGGAGGACCGCTGCTCGACAACAACGATTTCGTCGACGGCGACGGTCCGCCGAATTACCAGTTGCTCTCGTGGACCACGTACCCGGAACGCCTGCAAGCCGCGGGCATCTCGTGGCAGGTCTATCAGCAGGGCCTGACGGGCGCCGATCCATTGAACGGCAACTACGGCACCAACATCCCGCAGAACTTCGCGAACTTCATAAACGCGCAACCGGGTTCGCCGTTGTATGAGCGCGCGCAAACCGTGCGCACCATCGACGACCTGAAGGCCGACGTGCTCGCGAACAAGCTCCCGCAGGTGTCGTGGCTGTGCCCACCGGCCGCGTACTCCGAGCATCCGCAATATACGCCCGCATACGGCGCCGAATACACGTCGCAGATTCTCGATGCGTTGACGTCGAATCCCGAAGTGTGGAGCAAGACCGTGCTGTTCATCATGTACGACGAGAACGACGGCTTCTTCGATCACCTCGTGCCGCCGCAACCGGCGACCACGCCCGCGCAAGGCAAGTCGACGGTCAGCACCGACGGCGAAATTCACAACGTGGTCAATCCCGCGCGCGGCGGCAGCTACACCGCCGACGGCCTGCCCTACGGCCTCGGCCCGCGCGTGCCGATGACGATCGTGTCGCCGTGGAGCAAGGGCGGCTTCGTGTGCTCGCAGGTGTTCGATCACACGTCGGTGATCCGCTTCATCGAAGCGCGCTTCGGCGTGCATGAACCGAACATCACGCCGTGGCGCCGCGCGGTGTGCGGCGACCTGACCACCGCGTTCGACTTCCGCACGCCGGACTCGAAAGTGCCGCCGCTGCCGGACACCAGCAATTACAAGAGCATCGCCGACAACCAGTGCGCGACGCAGCCCAAGCCGACCGTGCCGGCGACGCCGAGCGCCCCCGACCCGCAGGAAAGCGGGATTCGCTTTGCGCGCGCGCTGCCCTATGAACTGCACGTGAACGGCGACGCGGACGCAAGCCGCAACATGTTCGAGGTCTCGATCGCCAACACCGGCGACCAGGGCGCGCACTTCTATGTGTACTCGACGAATCGCACTGATGGTCCGTGGCGCTACACGGTAAGCGGGCAAGTCGCTCAGCGAGACGTTCGATCTGACGGCGACGAACGGCGTCTACTCGTTCGACGTGTTCGGGCCGAACGGCTTCGTACGCAAGTTCGCGGGCAATGCGCAGCAGGCGAGCACGCAGAGCGCGCAAGCCGCGGGCGGGCATGCCAACCATAAGCCGGCACAGCCCGAAGTGAAGGCGCAATACGACGTCGCGAATGGCAACGTGTTCCTGAAGTTCACCAACAGCGGCGGCGGCATCGCGCGCCTCACGGTGAGCGACAACGCGTATGGCGCACGCACGCGTGCGGTGCTGGTGCCGGCCGGCGCGCATATCGAGGAGATGTGGGTGCTCGCGGCGAGCCATCATTGGTACGACCTGACCGTGACGAGCAATGACGACGCAAGCTTCTCGCGCCGTTTCGCAGGTCACGTCGAGAATGGCCGTCCGAGTATCAGCGACCCGGCAGCGGTGGCGCCGGTGTTGGTGGCGAACTAAGCCTTATCATGCCGCGCCGGGCTTCGGTCGATTCGCCGCGTGGTTCAGCGGTGGTCGGTCGAAGCTTGGGGCTTTGTTCGCTGCTGTCGGGGTTGTCGTTGCGCTGAAGGCGCTCTGCACATAGCGCCGGATAGCGGTACAGTCAGTCTTCGCTATTCCCTGACGATGGTGGCACCATGGATCGCAACGCCTTCACCGAAAGCCTGACGAAAGACGGTTTCCCCGAGCCTGTCATCGTGACGCGAGAAGCCAACGCAGCGATGGATGTGCACGAGCACCCGTTCGAAGCGAAGGCGCTGATTCTCGATGGCGAACTGCACATACGCATCGGCGCTGAAGAGCGACTGTACCGGCCCGGCGACGTTTTCCACTTGCCCGCGCATCAGGCGCATTCGGAGCGCTATGGTCCGAACGGCGTGACGTACCTTGCCGGCAGAAAATAGCAGGACACGCCGCCGGGCGACAAACTCACGCCCCCAGCAAGACCCCGGTCCTGAACGGCCGCGTTCCAGTCACACGCCCTAGCGGCGCGCCCGCAGTCACGAAGCGGATGGCGCGGCGCATATAAAGCACGCCTTCGGTGTTGCTGGAGATCGTGGTCGTTTCGTCCGTCAGCGGATTGACGATATCGAACAGGGCCTGTCCGACACCAATCGTCTCGCCGATCTTCGCGCGATGAATCAGAATCCCGCTGACAGGTGCGTAAAACTGCTCGCTTCCCGCGAGCGGCGTGGCAGGCGACAGCAACGCCGGCAAAGGCTTGACGTCCCGTTGAATCGCGTTGCGCCACACCAGATAATCGACGATCGCGTCGGCGTCGCGTTGCGCGACTTCGTAAGAAACATCGCGCTGGCCGCGGCATTCCACCGTCACCGCAATCGTGCCGGTGGGAACCGGCTTGTCGGCCGGCATCTGCTGCTGCAAGGTCCACCACAACAGGCTGTGAGTTTCATCGAACGACTCGCCGCCCGAGTTGGTCGCCAGCAATGAGGCCTGCGCGCCGAGATAACGGGACAACGGCTCGAACTCCGGCCACGCTGCCTCGCTGGTGTACAGATGCATTGCCGCTTCGAGCGAACAGTGCAGGTCGATCACGACATCCGCATCGAACGAGAGCTTCAGCATGGCCAGTTGCAGCGACTCGAATTCGGTCAACGGTTTCTGTTCGGCCAGTTCAGCCGCGATCAGTTCGCGCACGATGCGCCGGTTCTCCTTCGCATCGGAACCCAACGCTTCTTTCGCGCGCGCGACCAGCTTCGAGAATTGCAGGAAGTGGCGATTGAAGTTCTTGCCGCTGCCGAGGTCGAAGCGCCCGAGGAACTGACCGAGCACATATTGTCCGAGCCCAACTGGATTCGCCACGGGCACCAGCACGATTTCCGCATTCAGCGCGCCCTGCTTCTCCAGTTCGAGCAGGCGGCGCTTGAGCAGCACGGTCGTCAGCATCGCGGGCGTTTCGTCTGCGTGCAGCGACGACTGGATATAGATCTTCTGCCCGCTATCCCGCGTGCCGAAGTGAAACGACACCAGTTCGCGGTGGGTGCCAATAGCCGGCGATAGAAGCGGAATCGATTGCCTGTTCATGAGCGCAAAGCCTAGGGGAGAAGAATACCAAGTAGAAAATCAATTGCCGTACGGATCGAAGTCGAAGTACTTCTTCGCGATCCGCGCATAGGTGCCGTCCTTGAGCATCGAGGCGATCGCTTCGTTGATCGACGCCTGCACCGCGGTCTCGTCCTTGCGCAGGCCGATGCCCACGCCGCGATCGTGCATCGACAACGGCTCGCCGACAAACGCAAAGCCCTTGCCCGCCGGGCGCGGTGAGACTGGCGTGAGATCAGTCCATGGTTTCGAGCGCGATCCGCCGCGTAATCGCAGCGGCGCGCTCACTCAAAGCGCTTACTGAGTGGACGCATGCGCCCTCAGAAACGCCACATATCCGTTCTGCGTCTTGAGGATCTTCTCGGCGCACTCGTCATAGTTCGAGCCCTTCTCGTTGTCCGGCCCGTACATGCCCCGGCACTGCGCAAAGAGGGTGAGCGTTCCGCCCGCGCCTTTCGCGGCGCGCGTCGCCGAGAAGGCCGCATTGCCCGAACTGTAGGGTACGTCGGTTTCGATTGCGACCGCGTCCGCGCGCGTCACGGACGTCTCGGAATGCTGCTCGATATAGCGTTTCGTCAGCGCCCAGGCAGCGTCGCAATTCTCCGGTTGGCAATCGACCGTCGCGTTGCGTTGGGCGGCGGCAAGACTGGCTTCGTTGTGGACGAACCCCTGGGCTCGCAGCGCCTGCTTTTCGGGCGATGAGCAAGCAGTGAGTCCAAGCGCGACGAGCGCCATTGCAGCGATCTTTTTCATGAGTTCCTTCCTGGCCACGATCGAGCGCGATTATAGCTGCGTGGCGCAAGCGGGCTCGGATTCGCGCGCGTGGTGACCGGGGCGAGTAGGTGCCTTCGTCAAGGCGCTGCAAAGCGAAGCCGCCACGCTGCGGCTACAATTGCAAAGCCACTCCGGTCCGAGGCGGAAACAGCGGAAATACCGGTAATTGCGGCATTAGCCGTACTTACGGCAAGGATCGCCACAAACCCGCCGCCCGAATCACACGCGATCACTCGCACCGTCGCGGATACGATCCGCGAAAAAGGCCGGGCACGCTTAACGCTGAACACCACGAGCAGACCGATTGCTGACGCGAACGCGCACACTGCGGGTTCGCGCCGTATTGCGGTCTTCACATGTCGTAGACCATCAACAGGAGTTTCCCAAATGATGAATCGAGACAATCCCGTCTGGCTGATCACGGGCTGTTCCACCGGCTTCGGCCGCGAACTGGCGAAGCAGGTGCTGGAGCGCGGCTGGCGTGCGGTCGTCACCGCACGCGACGCATCGAAAGTGAAGGATATCGCCGAACCTCACGGCGACCGCGCACTGGTTCTGCCGCTCGACGTGACCAACGCCGCGCAGGTCGAAGCGGTGGTCGCGCAGGCGAAGCAGCGTTTCGGCCGCATCGACGCGCTCGTCAATAACGCGGGTTACGGCTATCTGGCCGCGATCGAGGAAGGCGAGGACGACGAAGTCCGCGCGATGTTCGAGACCAACGTGTTCGGTCTGATCGACATCACGAAGGCGGTGCTGCCGATCATGCGCGCGCAGCGCAACGGACTGATCGTCAACGTGTCGTCGATTGGCGGCATTGCGAGTTTCGCGGCGACCGGCTATTACCACGCGACCAAATACGCGGTGGAAGGCTTGTCGGAATCGCTGGCGCTGGAGGTGAAGCCGCTCGGCATCGGCGTGCTGATCGTCGAACCGGGACCGTTCCGCACCAACTGGGCAGGGCCGTCGATCAAGCAGTCGGCCACCGTCATCGACGACTACGCGGGCACGGCCGGCGAGCGCCGCAAGCAGACCGAGGCACGCAGCGGCAAACAGGCGGGCGATCCGGTGCGCGCCGCGCAGGCGATCATCGACGCCGCGCTGGCGGACCAGCCGCCCTTGCGTCTGGTGCTCGGCAAGATCGCGCTCGACCTCGCGTACAAGAAGCTCGACTTCATGCGCGGCGACTTCGATACGTGGAAAGCCACGACGGAAGGCGCGGATTATCCGGAAGGGACCGCCTGAGAAAGGCGGATTGCGATTGCCCGGCTTGGGGCCGGGCGGTCGTTGGAGCGCGTCGTTCGGGCAGGTTAAAACTCGACCAGCGCGAAATCTTCCTTGCCCACGTCGCACAGCGGGCAACGCCAGTCGGCCGGCACGTCCGCCCAGCGGGTGCCCGGCGCGATGCCTTCATCTGGCAGACCGGCCGCCTCGTCGTAGACCCAGCCGCAGATCACGCAGACCCACTGCTTGAAGTCGTCCGCCGACGCGGTCGTGCCGGGCGCCGGACCGGCGGGGCTGGCGGCTTGCGGCGCGGGCGTCTCGTCGAGGCTCACGACCAGCGGCGCGGCCGTGCCGCCCGCGCCAAGGCGCGCCTGCAGGCTTTCCAGCAAGCGTTGCGCTTCGTCCTGCGTCAGGTCGATCCAGTACGGATCGCCCGCGCCGTCGTTGAGTCGCTCGGGGGAAAACTGGAGTTCTACGGCTACGCCCTTCTTGTACATGGCAATCGGAATATCGATGAGGCCGGCATCCGGTGCCGGCATAGCGCTGCACGCGCGGTGCGGCGGCGTCGCGGGGCGACTAGACCAGGTGATTCAGCAGGATGGCGGCGATGAGGCCTGCGGCGCCGATGAGGCCGAGCATTTGCAGCAAAGTGAGCGATTTACGCGATGCTGAGGAGACTTGTTGGGTAGACACGAGCGTTTCTTGAAGATCGGAAAAAGCGAAATAGTACACGGGTGTGAGCGCGGCACATGCCGATTGGCGCAAACCTGCGTGCATCGGCCGACATTATCGCCTCTCGCGCGCGCCGCATTGCCTACCGTGTGGAGATGGATTAATTCCCCGGCAGCGGGAAACTTCGCCTACGAGTACACCGACTCGCCGGCATGCTCGGCAACCGCCGCGACGACCGCGGCCAGCACCAATCGTCGCCGATGATTGTAAGGTCCCGCAGCGTCGTGAAAACCCGAATCTCAGGTATTCGCCAGCGGGTTGCCGTGACGCGAGTCCCAGAAACGGATCAGCGCCGTGTCGCCGGTGCCGGCACCGACCACCTGATCGGGCGCGCCGCCCTCGCGCAGCAACGCGCGCAATTCGTTGATGACCGGAAACACCTCGTGATTCCAATCGGCGCCCTGCAAGTCGTGCGCGCGCTGTTCGGCTTCGACGATTTCGCGATCTTCCTTGAAGATGCGCTCGGTGAACCACACGAGCAGCGGCCACGCGAGATTCAGCACGCCGGGAATGCCGGGCTTGCGAATCGACAGCAAGCCGAACGTGCGATTGGTGCGTTGCTCGCGATCGAGCGGCACATAGACGATCCACAGGTCCATCACCAGCGTCTGTTCGGACGTGCGGATCTGCAGCGTCTGATACGGATACTCCGTGCGGATCGTCATTACGTCCTTGTCGTTTTTGCCGCCGGTCTTGCGGTTCTGGCCGAACACGATCGCTTCGCCGATCGGCTGCTGGCCGGCCATACGCGCAAACGTGTAGTCGACTTCGACCCAGCCTTCGCCGCGCCGCCGCCCCAACGAACGCGCACGCATCTGCCCCATCTGCTTGCGATGCAGAAACTGATGGTTCATGTCCATCAGGTTTTCGTGCATGAACGAATAGTGGCAATTCACCGGACGGCCGAAACGGCGCGTCTTGTACTTCCCGTCCGCGACGGAGCCGAGCTTGGGCAGCGGCCGTTGCCCGGCCAACTCGGCGCTGCCCGGAAACACGAAAATCAGTCCTTCGGCTTCCTGACACGGATAGGAACGCACGCCGTTGGGCAAGCGGTCGCGGCCCAGATACGGCACGTCGACGCACTGGCCGGAGCAGTCGTAGGTCCAGCCGTGGTAGCCGCAACGAATCGATTCACCGTCGACGACTCCTTGATGCAACGGCACCTGCCGATGCGCGCAGCGGTCCTCCAGCGCGAACACCTTGCCGGACTCCGTGCGCGCGAGCACGATCGGGTCGCCGGCGAAAGTCACGCCATGCGTCTTGCCACGCTTCACTTCATGCGACCACGCGAGCGGATACCAGTGGTCAGGATGAATGCCGACGCGGCGCAGATCGCGTACCGGCGCGTCGTTGGCGGCGTGGCCCGGCGCGCGCGCATGCGCGGCCGTGGCAGAGGTGGCATGAGCCGCATTCTGCGTCGCCGCGTGAGCTGGCGACGCAGCGACGGTTGCACCGTCGGTGTCTTGTTCGAGCGGTGGGACAGCATGCATAGGTGAAGCCTCCGTGCACGAGCGGATAGAAAGTCGCCGCCCTGCAATGTCGAGGCCGGCATCGTAGCCAGTCTACTCGAAGCAGCCGTCGCATGGGTCCGACGGCGGCATACGGCAGTCTGTCCTCGATGCGTTGCATTAGCGTGACTGCGCGGCCCACGAACCGGAATGCCGCGTGACCAGCGCCGTGCGCTCAGTTCTCGTCGTGCGCCACCAGCCCCGAGCGGCGCTGCACGCCCCACGAGCGTCCGCCGCGCAAAAAGTGGAGCCAGCCGAGCGCCGCGCCCAGATGCCGGACGAGCTGAAACGTGAAAGGCTCGGCAATCGCCGCGAGCATCGCCATCCCCAGGCTGTTGCCGCTGCGCTCGCCAGTCCAGCGGCGATACAGATGGATGCTCCACAAATAGAACGCGAGGTCGAGCGCTGTTTTCAGGCCGATCACGCTGAAGATCGACACGACAATCGCACCATGCCCGCCGAACAGAAAGCCGAGCAGCAACGCAAACGCGGTCAAGCCGTAGATCGGTTGCATCGTGTCGATTGCCTTGACCGGCAGCATCAGCATGCCCAGCGTGCCGTAGCGCGGATTGCCGGTCATGTCGCGGTTCCAGTACTGCGTTTGGAGGAAGCCCGCGAACCAGCGGCGCCGCTGCCGCAGGAAACTGCCGAGATTGTCCGGCGCGTCGGTGTGCGCATGCGCTTCGCCGACCACCCGCACGTCCCAGCCGAGGCCGTGATCGACCGAATAGCGGCGCAGCCGGTGGATCAGCTCGTAGTCTTCCACCAGACATTGCGGATCGAAGCCGCCCACGTCGAGCAGCGCGTCGCGTCTGAACGAAGCGAACGCGCCCGAGATCAGCAGCAGACTGTCCGCGCGCATCCACGCAAAACGGGCGATGAAGTTGCGCATGTACTCGTAGGTCTGGAACCACTGGAACACGCGGCCCGCCGCCGACTTGCCGCACACCGGCACCAGAATGCCGGCCGCCGCGACCAGCTTCGGCTCGCTCGCGAACGCGGCGCGCATCGCGTAGGTGGCGTCGTCGTCGAGCAGCGTGTCGGCGTCGACGGTCATCACGGTGTCGGTGGTCATCACGCTGATCGCGGCGTTCAGCGCGCGCGCCTTGCCGCCGTGCGGCACGCGCAGCCAGAACAGGTTCGGATGCGAGACGCTCGGCGCGCTCAGCACGCCATCCGGGGCGGCCGTGAGACCGAAGCGTTCGGTGAGCAGCGCGCCGGTGGCGTCGGTGGAGCCGTCGTCGGCAATCACGATCTGCGCCGGGCCGTGCGTCTGACGCAGCAGCGCGGCGAGCGTCACCGGCAGCACCGCCGCTTCGTTATGCGACGCGACGATCACGCCCATGCTCGGCAAGCGGCGCTGTTCGTAGTCGGCTTCGAGTGGCGGCGTGCGGCGCATCAGCGGCAGCGACTTCCACGTGACGAACGCGAGCAGCAGCGTGTCGTAGACGACATACGCAATACCGGTGGACCACGCCAGCGCGCCATGCAGAAAGAACGCGCGCGCGAACAGCAGCAGCCACAGCGCGACGACGCTGAAGTGAACCAGCGTGCCGGACAGCGTCGCGGGACGCGGCACGATGCGCGGTGATGCGAGGGCGAGCGCCTGTTCCAGGGTTTTCTTCAAAGTAGTTGCCGGGTTCGTCGATAGTGTGGTTGAGGAAAGGAGAGCCGCATGGACAGGATCACGGCACCATGCGTTTCAGCACCGATTTGCGATCGATCCACTCGTGCTTGAGCGCGCCGCCGATATGCATCGCGAGCAACGCATAGAGCGCGTAGCCGAGCCACGTATGGAATGCGCCGAAGCGGTCGTGCAAGCTTTCCTTGAGCGCGGGATCGAGGTTCATCACGTAGCCGATGCGCGGCCACGGCACCAGGTTGAACAGACGCATCGGGTGAGTCGCGGCGTCTTTCCACGCGGAGTCATGCAGCCAGCCGGACAGCGGCAACGCAATCATCAGCAAATACAGCAGGAAGTGCGCGGCGTGCGCGGCAATTTTTTCCCACGCCGGAAACTCGCGCGGCAACGGCGGCGGCTTGTGCGACACGCGCCACAAGATGCGCAGCAGCGCGAGACCGAGCACCGTGATGCCGATCGACTTGTGCGTGTCGATCATCGGACGCACCCAGTCGTCGGGCAACGAGTCCGCGCTCAGACCGAGCGCGACGTTGCCGATCATCAGCAGCGCGATCAGCCAGTGCAGCGTTATCGCCGTGCGGGTGTAGCGCACCGGCAGCGGTGCGCCGGTCGAATCGGTCAGGGAATCGGCGTGAGTGTTCATGGTTGTTGGTCCACCAGTGCGGGGCCGCGAAAGCTGTTTGAAAACCCGTCCCCCGTTGAAACGGGTTTGGATGCGCCGCCGGTATCGAGCTAACGCCGTAGTGTGTCGTTTTATTCCATTAGGCGCTTAACGGTGTATTTCAGACTATTTCGGGCGACGCTGCTTGCCGATCCAACCCGCACGCGCCGCGCCAACGCAACCGCTCTTCAGCTGCGCGCCGCCGGACGCCGCGCAATCAACGCGGTCGATTCGATCCGCTCGTCGACCCAACCATTGGTTGCATGGGCATCCAGCAGTTGCCTGATGCGCGTGAGCAGCTCTTCGAGCCCGTCGCCGAGCCGCTCGCGTGACAGACTCGACATCGACAGCGGCCGCGCGCTCAACGAATCCACCGACACACGGCGCGTTTCGACGATCGACACGCGTTCGAGCGCCGCGAACGGCGACTTCGCGAGGACCGCGTCGTGGCTTTCCCAGTCGTCCGACTTACGCTGCATGCGTGCCGGGTCGCTCTGCGCATATTCCTCCAGCAGCGCGTGATAGGGCGCAAGCCATGCAATCGGCGCATCGGTGACCTGCACGGTCGAGAACAGGGCCACCGCGCCCTCCGGTTCGATCAGCGCATCGAGCCGCGCCAGCGTATCGGGCCGGTCCATCCAGTGAAACGCGCGGCCGATGACGGCCAGCCGGAAGCTTCCGAGCGCCGGCGACAAATCATACGAGCTCCCTTGTCGATACTCGATGTTCGGCGCGATCCCCGCGCTGAGGCCAGCCGCGACGCGCAGCATTTCGGACTCCGGGTCGAGCGCGAGACCCGAGCCGACCCATGACGAAAAGGCCAGCGACAACTGCCCCGGCCCGCAGCCGAGATCGAGCAGCCGATGCGTGCCGCGCAGTTCGCAGGACCGCGCGACGCACCGGATCAGCTGCGGCGAATATGCGGGACGGCCCGCGAGGTAATGCGCGGCGTTGTTCTTGAAGCGGTCGGGGACGAAGGGGATGGGAGCGGTCATAGGCGGTTCCGGGCGAGTGGGTGGGCGGGTTGGATCGGACAGAATGCGATTATCGCTGCTGGGCCGCGACGCTTTGATGCTGGCGTCGTATGCCGGATTGCAATCGTTTGATACGCGTAGGACGGTGCAGTTTCCGGCGCTCCAGTGCTTCGCCCGAGGAGTCGGGAATGAAAGCGGCATCGAAACCCGAATGAAAGACGGTCGACGCGTTTTCTTTCATCGCTGCGCGCCAAACGGAATCACACGACCTCATGCCATCGATGCCACGCCCGCCCTGCAACGCTTCACGAACCGATAATGCGCGACGCCCCACTCATTTCCCTTCGCATAAGCCGAACAACTCCGCCACCGCCATGTAGAACATGCACCACCGCTGCAACCACACGGCTGCATGACGCGCGCCGTAAGTGTCGACGAGCACCGGCATCACGTCCTCGCGCGCGGCGTCGAGCGCGGCGAGCCAGTGATTCGCGGTGCGCTCGTAATGCGTGCCGCCCCCCCACCACCGCCGCTCCACGCGCAGATCGTCCTGGAGGTTCATCAGCATCATCAGCAGCGCTTCGGACGGCATCGTGCCGCCGGTGAAAAAATACTTCGACATCCAGTCGCTCCCGTCGTGCGTCTCGAAGTGATACGCGAGGGTGCGATGCGCGAAGATATGCACGAACAGCTTTGCGTCGTCGCGCATCCAGCGCGAGATTTTCGCGAGCAGCAGGCCGTAGTGCTTCACGTGCTCGAACATCTCGATCGACACCCCCCGGTCGAAGCCGACTCCGAGCTTCGGCATCCGGCTCGGCGCGGCTTTTCCGATAGCGCTATCGTGTGCGCATCGCCTCTGTTCTCATGAAGGGTCCGCTCATGCCTTCCCGCCATAGCGCAGCGTTCACCGCTTTGGTCGCCGCCGCGCTGTTCGGCGCCACCACGCCACTCGCCAAAGCGCTGCTCGGATCGCTGTCGCCCTTCCTGCTCGCCGGACTGTTCTATCTCGGCAGCGGCAGCGGCCTCGCGGTCCTGATTCTGGCGCGGCGGGTCAAACGACGCGCCGCCGAAGCGCAAACCGGTCACCACCGCTTTCCGTTGCGCGAGGCGCCGGGGCTGGTAGGCGCGATCGCGGCGGGCGGCGTCGCCGGACCCGCGTTGTTGATGCTGGGTCTACAGACGACGCCGGCCGCCACCGGCTCTCTGCTGCTGAATCTCGAAGGCGTATTCACTGCGCTGATCGCGTGGATCGTGTTTCGCGAGAACGTCGACGTCCAGGTGTTCCTCGGCATGGCTGCGATCGTCGCGGGCGGCGCGGCCTTGTCGTGGCAGCCGGGCGCGGCCGGACTGCCGGCCGGCACGCTGCTGCTGGCCGGCGCGTGCGCATGCTGGGCCGTCGACAACAATCTCACCCGCAAGGTGTCGGCGCACGACGCGATGTTCATCGCGTGTATCAAAGGACTGGTCGCCCGTTCGGTGAACGTGGCGCTCGCACTCGCTCTGGGCGCGCGATGGCCGCACCTGTCGAGCGTCGCACTCGCGATGCTGACGGGTTTCGCAGGCTATGGCATCAGCCTGGTGCTGTTCGTCGTTGCGCTGCGCAATCTCGGCACCGCGCGCACCGGCGCTTATTTCTCAGTCGCGCCGCTGTTCGGCGTGACGCTGTCGTGGCTGCTGTGGCCGCAATGGCCGCCACTGCTGTTCTGGGTCGCCGCCGCGTTGATGGCGTTCGGCGTGTGGCTGCACATTCGCGAACGTCACGAGCATGCGCACACGCACGAGCCGCTGGAGCACACGCATCGTCATCGGCACGACGCGCATCATCAGCACGAGCATGATTTCGCGTGGGATGGTAATGAGCCGCACACGCATGCGCATCGCCATGCACCAATCACGCATGCCCATGCGCATTTCCCAGATATTCACCACAGGCATACGCATTGACTTGGTGCACTGTCGCACCGCATGGGCGTTCGGCGCAGTGCAAGAAAAAAATCTCTGTGGAACCAATCGCGCGATAGGCCGATTCAATTGGCATGCTCGGGGTTCGCATCCTGTAATGGACACCTGTTATGCATATTCCGTCCGTCCAACCTGGCGCCTATCCGGAGAGATCCATGTCGCAGCCCGAGCCCGATATAAACGAAGTGGTGAGAAGCATCGCCGAAGAAACGGATACGCCGACCGAAACGGTTTCGCGAATGTATGCGGACACCTTGGCCGATTATCGGCAGGACGCGCGCGTGTTCGATTATGTGCCCCTGTTCGCCGCGAAGAAGGTGCGCGATCAACTTCGCCACAGTTCGAACCGCAAACATTGATACGGTGGCGCGCGGAGACCACCGCGTTTGTGATGATGCTGCGCTTTGGCTAGCTGACCGGCTGGCTTGGCGATTCTTGCGAGCACGTATCGATCTTGGTTCACGCTGCGAGACTTCGACTTTCAGCTATCGAGTCCGAAGATGCCTTCGCAGCGTGCTTCCCCTCATCCCTTGCTGATGCTGCGTGCTCATTGCAAAGAGCTAGCGCCAATGAGATGCGCAGCAGGACATTCGTGAAACCTCGCCAAGGCGTGACCCGGCGAGTTTTGTGCACAGGTTCATAACGAGCGTCCGGTGCAAATGGCGCGGGCCGATCGGTTAAAGTGTGGCACGTCAGCCTCACTCATCCGATCGTTGCCCTCGTTCAGCAAGGAACCTCGCTCATGTCCGACTCGATGCAGATTCGCGCTGTTTCCCGTGAAGACTTCGACGCATGGCTCCCGCTTTGGGACGCCTACAACGCGTTCTACGGCCGCTCTGGCGAAACGGCATTGCCGCGCGAGATCACGGAGATCACATGGGGACGTTTTTTCGACGGCTACGAACCCATGCACGCGATGGTCGCCGAACGCAACGGGCAGTTGGTGGGTATCGTGCATTTCCTGTATCACCGCCATACGACGATGGCCGGGCCGATCTGCTATTTGCAGGATCTCTATACACTCGAAACCGAGCGCGGCAAGGGCGTGGGGCGGGCGCTGATCGAAGCAGTTTATGCGCGCGCGAAAGACGACGGCGCGCAACGCGTCTATTGGCAGACGCACGAGACGAACCAGACGGCGATGCAGCTTTATGATCAAGTGGCGGATAAGTCGGGGTTTGTGGTTTATCGCAAGGCGTTGTGAGCGGCAAACGATTCCCAGCCCCAAAAACAAAAGGCGCACCACCCAGTGCGCCTTTCGTCCCTCCACTAACCCGGCACTCAACATCCACCGCCCACCAAACCCATCACACGCTCAAGCTTCCAACTGCTCCAGCACTTTCCCCTTGGTCTCGATGCCGAGAAAATGCACCGCAATCGCCGCCAGAAACGGCACGGCCGCGAGAATATAAAACGCCACTTCCAGATTGCCGCCGATCATCGTCTTCGACACGATGGCGGGTGCGAAGATCGCCGCCACCTTGAGCCACGCGCCGCCGACGCCGCAGCCCATCGCGCGGATGCTGGTCGGATACAGCTCCGGCGTGTACACGTAAGCGGTAATGAAACGACAAGCGAGGAAGCCGAGCGCCAGCGCACAGCACGCCGCCACCACATACACCGACGACCCGTGCAACACCCCCGCCATCACCAGCGAAAGTGCGCACGCCACGAACGACACGTTGATGATCGGCTTGCGTCCCACCTTGTCGACCAGCAACGGACAGGTCAACGACCCGAGCACGCCGAGCACCGAAGCCGCCACCGCCAGATTCAGCGCGAGCTGCAGCGGCGCGTGATAAATCGTGCGATAGATCGTCGGCAACCACGTCGACAGACCGTACTGGATGAAGCCGCAGGTAATCCACAGCATCGCCACGGCCAGCGTGCGCTTCAGATACGCCGGCCCGAACAGGTCCGCCATCCGGCGTTTCGGATGACGATTCGCCATCGCGTCGAATTCGGCCGAATTGACCACCGGCGGCAGCGGACCTTTCGCGGCACGCTCGAACCGGTGCACGGCGGCGTCGGCATCGGCCATCCGTTCGCGCTCGGCGAGCCAGCGCGGCGATTCCGGCACCAGACGGCGCAGCACGAAGAACAGGATCAACGGCATCCCGCCGATGAAGTACATTGCTTGCCAGCCGAAGCGCGGCACGATCCACGCCCCCAGTGCAATCGACGCGAGCAGACCGTGCGGCGCGCCTGGGCGGCGGTCGGATCATCCGGCCGCGGCCGATAGCTGAGTCGCTCGGACAATTCGAGCGCCGCCTGGCAAACGGCGATGATGAGCGGCTCGCGCTCCTCGGCTTCGCCGATATCCGAACGTGGAATCGTGACCGTCAACGCGGCTGCGATCTTGCCGCTTTGATCGCGCACGGGCGCGCTCACCACCGAAATACCCCGCTCGAACGACGCTTCGCTCAGCGCATAGCCGAGCGCCGCGCTTTCGCGCACTCTTCCATACAGTTCTTCTACGGTGGTTGGCGTGCGTTCGGTGAACCGTTCGAGTTGCGGCTCGGGATACAACTGGCGCAATTCCTCGAAGCTCAAATCGCCCATCAGCACCTGGCCATGCACCGTTGCGTGGGCGGGCAAACGCGTGCCGACGTGCACCTTTACGGAACTGAACATCGGCTCGCGCATGTGCGCCTCGGCGACGAACACCACGTCCCGCTGATCGCGGATCAGCAGATGCGTGCTCAGGCCGGTGACATCGCGCAAGCGTTCGAGAATCGGCGTGCCGACATCGGTCAGTTCGAGCGAACTCAGGTATTCGAAGCCGAGTCGCAGCACCGCGACGCTCAGGCGGAAATAGCGGTCGCCGTTCGCGCGTTCGAGAAAGCCGAGCGCTTCGAGCGTCTGCAACAAGCGAAAGGTGGTGGTGCGCGGAATGCCGATCCGCTTCGACAATTCGGGCGCGCCGAGCACCGGCTCGCGCGCGCTGAATTCAGCGAGGATGCGCAGGCCGCGTTCGAGCCCCGGCACCAGATATGTCGATCCGCCAGCGCTCTCTTCGTCGGTGGAATCGGTGGAGGCGGGGGTTTGGGCGCCGTCCGCCCCGCGGGCGCCGCCGTTTCGTCGCGTGAAGCTGAAACGGCCGCCCCGCGCGGCCTCGTGTGCTTGCGTCCCGCTCCTGTCTGCTCTTCTTTTGCCATCTTGGCTGCCGTTTTCTGCTGTTCGTCATAGTTAGATCATCATGACAGCGCGAAGCGTGCGGCGCTCAGTCATCGCGCCGCCCGGTACGCACAGGAGACTCCGGTCTAAGAAAAAGACGAGTCTCATGTGCCGCCATGAGACACGGCAAATCGGCGCGCCACAATCGAAAGACGAGTCGTAGCGCGGCCAACCTCACTTTTGCTGCGCTGCCACCAGGACGCGCGGTGCTATGCTTTGATCCGGTCCATTTGCGCGGCCCGCCCGACACGGCCGCGTTCTCGCTCGGTCCAAGCGTAGGGAGGCCACGCCATGTCCGATTCCATTCAGATCAAGGTTGCCGACTCGCATCTTTATCCGGGCTGTGCGGTACGCATCGCGCATCTGCCCGAGCCAGCCCGCGGTGCCGCCGCGGTCGTCGAATTCGCGGACGGCTCCGGCGCGCGTGCCACCTGCAATCTGCGCGCGCATGACGAACTCGAATTGACCGTCGACGGTTACGCGACGCAAAAGCGTCACCCCGTGGACTCGCGGCACTGGCTGCTACTCGCCGTCGACGCAACGCACAACAGTTGGCGCGTGAAGCGTCGACTGCCTTAGCCCGCGAGGCCCGCCGGCCTCTTCGAATCCGCAACCGGTAACGGGCGCGGCACTCACGCGCCCGCTACGTCAACTTCGGAACGAGCCGATGACCGACCACGATGCCAGCCTCCCACCCAACGACGACCACAACGCCCCCGACGATCCCGAACGCCGCCGTGTCCTGACCGGTCTCGCGGCGGTCGGCCTCGGCCTCGCGTTGACCGGCTGCAAGACCGAACAGAGCGCGGCGAGCAACGCGCCGCCACGCAGCGCCGCTGACTTGCGGCTCGACGCCGCGCTGCACGACCAGGTCAAACACATCGTGGTGATCTATGCGGAGAATCGCAGCTTTGCGAATCTGTACGGCAACTTCCCGGGCGTCCAGCATCCGCTCGACGCGGTGAGCGCCGAGCGCTACCTGCAACTCGACCGCGACGGCAAGACGCCGCTGCCGCGCTTGCCGGCCATCTGGGGCGGGCTCGTGCCGCAAGCGCAGGAAGTCGACGGCCGGCACTACATGATCGGCCAGAACGATCTCGACCATCTGCACAACCGTCCTTTCCGGATCGCCGACGCGCACGGCGCGCCGCTGCCGACCGGCGTGATCACGCGCGACCTGGTGCATCGCTTCTATCAGAACCAGATGCAGATCAACGCCGGGCGCAACAACCAGTTCGCCGCGTGGGGCGATTCCGGCGGCCTCGTGATGGGCCACTACCGCAATTCCGCCGACTCGCTGCGTCTGTGGAATCTCGCGCAGCAGTACACGCTGTGCGACAACTTCTTCATGGCGGCTTTCGGCGGCTCGTGGCTGAACCACATCTTTTTGATCTCCGCGCAGGCGCCCTTCTATCCGGACGTCCACAACAGTCCGGCGAAGAAGCTGGTGTCGGTGGTGGAAGGCGACGATCCGACCGGCGTGCGCCTGAAGCAGGCGGCGGACTCACCGGCGTCCGCGCTCGACGGACCGCCGAAATTCGTCAGCGACGGCCTGTTCACCGCCGACGGCTATGCGGTCAACACGATGGCGCCGCCCTATCAGCCGAGCAACGTACGCCCGGCCGAAGGTGGTGATCCGGCCTTCGCCGACCTGTCGAATCCGCGCGTGCTGACGCCGCAGCATTACGCGACGATCGGCGACCGGCTGACGGACAAGGGCGTCGACTGGGCGTGGTACAGCGGGGCGTGGCAATACGCGCTGGAGCATCAGGACACCGGCGCGGTGCCCGACTTCCAGTATCACCACCAGCCGTTCAACTACTTCGCGAGCTACGCGCCGGGCACGGCCGCGCGGCGCAGGCATCTGCGGGATGCGGGGCTCGGCAACGACGCGTCATCGAACCGTCTGATCGCGGATATCGACGCGGGACGTCTTCCCGCCGTCACGTTCTACAAGCCGCAAGGCGATCTGAACATGCACGCGGGCTACGCGGACGTCGAATCGGGCGACCGACACATTGCCACGCTGGTCGAGCATATCCAGCACGGGCCGCAATGGGCGAATACGGTCGTGATCGTCACGGTCGATGAAAACGGCGGCTGGTGGGATCCGGTCGCGCCGCCGCAGGGCGACCGCTGGGGTCCGGGGTCGCGGATTCCGGCGTTGGTGATTTCGCCGCTCGCGAAGAAAGGGTATGTCGATCACACGGTGTACGACACCAACTCGATTCTTCGCTTCATCAGCCGCGTGCATGGATTGGCGCCGCTCGACGGCGCGCTCGCGCGGGATCGCGCGTTTGCGAGCAATGGCCTGGCGCCGCTAGGGGATTTGACAGCGCCGCTGGATCTCGCCTGATCTGATCGGCTGGGTTGTTGTGCGCTGGCGGTCGGTGTATCGGCGGATCGGCCCGCCGGCCGCGACACCTCCGCAAGCGCCGTTCGCAGCACCGCGGCCTACTGCGCCGCGGCATGCAGCTTGGCGATCACCGCATCCGAGATGTCCTGTGCGGTCTTGCTGATCGTCTTCTTTTCGTCGCCCCCCGCCATCACGAACTTCGCCGCGATCACATAAGGATTTAGCTTGATCGCGGCGCCCGGCAGGTTCTTGCCGCCGGCTTCTTCGATCGTCTGGTAGAGCGGCGGCAAATCGGCGGCGCTCAGCCTGTCGCACGACACCGCCACCTGAATGTCGTTCTGACCGGCGCCCAGGCCGACCATCGCGCGCCGCAGGCGATTGCCGTCATCGACGCTCAGAAACACGCCGCGCACTTGCCAACCGACGCTCGGCAATGGCTGCCCCGGCGTGACGCGGCGCGCATCGACGCCGCCTTTCCTCAAGTCGTCCGTCAGCGCGTCCGCCATCTCATTCACGATGTGCTGCGCATGCTCCTGCGGATTCTTGTTCTGCCCCATCGGTCCGGGTCCGCTCGGCAGCAAACCGCGCAGCCGACGCACGCGTTGGCCAGGGCCGCTGTCCGGCGTCACGTTCGCCACGTCCAGATCGAAATCGGCTATATAGACGACCGGCGCGGCTGCGGCGAACGGCGCGCTATCCGCCGCGATACCTGGCGACACCATCGCACCAAGCCACGTTACCAATACCGTGAAGGGCAGAAACCGACGCAGCATCGCACGCCTCCGCGAACGTCGAAGTGACGACGGCTATCGTACAGGCGTGCGCTTCGCAAGTGCGTCTTTTTCACGCACGATAGCCGTCAGCTTTTGTCTTGCATAACGCGCGCCGCGGCATAGACTGATAAAGCATCGACTTCGCAATTTGTACGGGACTGCTATGCGACTGACCATCCTGATCAACGGCTCCGATCCCACCGTTAGCCACGATTACGCTGTGCTGTGGCTCGACACCGAGCAACACCGGTGGTCGAGAGAGGCACATCAAGGGATCGATCTGCCCCCGTGGGGCGAGTTGCATGACGAGGGCGGCGTGACCACGCTCTGCGCCCCCAGTGCGGATGCGCCGCTGTGCACGCTGCGCGGCTTGCACGTGGACCGCAAACAACGCGTGAGCGCGGCACAAGGCGCCGCCGCGTGGACCGCCCTGCCGACACGCGCGCCGACGAGCGGCTTCTGGCGCCTCCAAGCCGTCGACCGTCAAACTGTACGCGCCGAAAACAGCGTATTCGGTAATTAGGTTTCTGCTTTATTTCCGCAAACCGACTTTTAATCGGTCGATAATTCCATACTCGGGAACGTGTTTGCTCGTGCGAGCAAATTCGTGTGTACGCTACGCCGCATATTTTGATTTTGCATTGCACGGATTTAAGCCAATCTTAAGCATGCGTGAGTAAAGTCAAAAGTCCACGCATTAAGGGTCGCTGCAAAGCGGCCCGTTTTTTTGCCTGCGCGTTTTTGCGTGCTCCCCTTCGCCGCACGCCCGTGTCATTTTCATTGCGACGCGTCATTCGCCTGCTTGGCTTTCTTCTTCCTATCCGCCCTGCGTTTTCAGGTCGCTCGATACAGGCTCGCGACGCTATACTTGCGCCCCCATCCTTCGAACGACCGACACATGAAGAAGTGGCTTGCCTGCCTGCTATTCGCCGTTGCCGCTCATGCGAGCGCGGCGGCCTCGTGCACCCAGTTCACCCCCGATGCGCAATGGCCCGTTCTGAGCAATCAGAAGATGGCGCCGAAAACGCGCATGCTTTGCTATAGCGATTTCGCGGTTCTGCATTCGGGCATTACGCACGGTCCGCTATGGTCCGCCGAACACCTGACTCGCGACCATATCGAAGCCGCGAAAGACATGGTGCGCACCAACAAGTTTTTCGAAGACGCGCGCCTGCCCGAAGGCGAAGGCGCAACGCTCGCGGACTACAAGCGCAGCGGCTTCGATCGCGGCCATATGAGCCCGGCGGGCAACCGCTGGAATCAGCAGGCGATGGCACAATCCTTCTCGCTAGCCAACATCGTGCCGCAGAATCGCGAGAACAATCAACGGCTGTGGTCGCGCATCGAAACGTCGGTGCGCAAGATCGCGCTGTCCTACGATGATACCTACGTGGTCACCGGGCCGATCTTCAACGGCCAGCAGTTGCAGACCATCGGGCCGACGCGGGTGTTCGTGCCGACGCAGTTGTTCAAGGCCGTCTATGTGCCGTCGCGGCAGTTGGCGTTTGCGGTGGTGGTGGACAATGTCTCGACCAATCGCTACGACATCAGGACGATTCACGAACTCGAAGCAGCATCGGGCATCCGTTTTCCGGGCATTCCGGAAAAAAACTACCCACAAGTAGGATGGAATGGACACGATTTTTACATCATAAAATCAAAGACATAACTTTTTTCCGCCAAGTCCATTATCTTCAAAATGAAATGGACACCTGCCGGGAAGCACATAGCCCAAAACGAGCAAATGATGCCTGCCTGAATCACTAGGTGTAGAGCGATTGGAAGCAAGCTGACCGTGGCCCCGAATACTAGCGAAGCCTGCGTTTCGGCCTTGGCAGCCATCGGGATCTTGCCGTTCTTGAGGCAGCTACAGGTTGCATTCCCGACATTCGCACGTCGGAATGGCACATTTCGGTTCTCGAGGCAAGCGAATGCGTACCCGCGATTCTGTGCTGCTGTTTGCACATAGCGCGAAGTGAACGGCAGCTTCCGAGAAGGGCAACGATCATCGCACGCCCGCACCGTCCTGCCCCCGTCAACGTTATCGGTCTTACTATGACACATCTGGCATCGGTGCAAATTTATTATGCGTGGACAATGGGCCGATTGACGACGCGTTCCGACGAGATGAAGGTTTCCATTCTCCTATTGAGCACGGGACCTTTTTGCCACTTTATGACAACCACCTACTGACTTTCGGAGCATATAGCTCGGCTAATTCGGGATTTCCCATCCGGTCGATACGGGCGAAGGGCACATCGAACTCCTCGCCGCGATTGTGCTCCATGCCCGACCTGCATCGCTGCATGAAACGGTATCGCCCCGCCGCCCAGATGCCATGGATGTCGACCACGTAATTCCATTCGGTCGGTCTGATCTCCGGCAGGAAGCGCGGCTTCAGGACGTCGCGAATGAAGCTCTCGCAAGCCGCGATAATCGCCCGCTTCTCCACCTCATCCGCCGGCGCCGGCCGGGGCGCGCGACTTGTCGGTAGCCACTGTTTCTGTCGAGCCATATCCCTGATTCCTGCCTGCCGATCTTGACCAGTCACGCGTGCGGTAACACGCTCGCGCCACAGCACTTCTTGTATTTCTTCCCGCTGCCAAAGGGGCAAGCGTCATTGCGACCCATCCATACAGCGTTGAGCGTGAGCAGTTCGATAACCGCTATTTTGCAATGGGCGTCTTACAGACGGATCCGCTCCACCTCGTCCAGGCTGATCTCGTCGTGTCGCCGGTCGTACAGCTGGGTGGTACGGGTCGATGCGTGGTTCCATCGCAGCGGCGTTCTTGAGCGTGCCACCGTTCTTCAGATACGTGGTGATGCCCGTCGCACGGAACGTATGGTTGCCGATGGCCGTGCCGATCCCGGCCGCCAGTGCCCGACGTCGCACCATCGCATACGCGTTCGCCTGCGGCAGCGGCGTGGCGCTGAGCTGCCTGGTGCCGCGCCGGACCGTGCGGAACAGCGGCCCCTTCGGTTCGTCACCGATACCGGTGCCCTCGAGGTATGCATGCAGGTACGCCTCGAGCGTGTGATGATCAATCTGCGGCACTACTGCCGCAGCTGATTGCGTCGTCGATGTTCGTGTTTCACGTCCGGCGCAGCGCGCCGCGACCTCGCTCGTCCACACCATGCCGAAACACACCGGCGATGACGCAAATCATCTCATCGCTCGTGTCGTCGTTCCCCATCCGCCCGGCTTTGCAACTCCCGTCAGTCGCGTTCCTACGTTCCCAATCACAAAACCCGCAACCAGTAGAAGTTCATGGCTTCCCGGCATGAGCAAACATCAGTTGCCAGATGCTCCGCGAGCCAGCGCCTCAGGCAGTCATGCCGAAGCCCAGAATGCGAATCAGGTTCCGGAATTTCTCTTCGTTTTCAAGCCGGACCACCAGTTGTCGATCGCCGGCGCGTAGACACAAACTGGCTGTTTCCTTATGCGTGGCGATCATGGCGGCGATTTCCGCATTCTCACAATCGATCAGCAATGCGGTGCCCGAGACTTTCAGCGCCTTGCCCTGCTTCCCGGTGGTCTGGATGAAGGACTCCACTGTTTCTGGCAGGGGCTGGTCTTCGCGTGCCTGAAGAAACGCCCGAAGTTCGGCAATGTCGCGCCCTTTTTCAATCGCTCCAACGGCCTTTTGACGGTCCAGCCGCCAACTTTTATCCGTTGACTCTACGGTCCAGGTATCCAGCGTCAGCGATTCTTCCGTCGACAGGTTTCCGCCGACGACATTTACCTGCAGGCTGGGCAAGACAGCAAGCTTGACGCTCGGCTGGATCGTAGCGGGTGTGTAATCCTCAACCGACCCGAGGCACCAGGCACCCAGCGGCGTCACGCGGAAGTAGCTCAGGCCATCGTAGCGGCTAAGGAATTCCAGATCGTCCGTCCCCCACAGGTCGCCAAAGTCGTTACGCGCTTCAGTCGGTTCGATGTAGGCGACGTCAATGATGCCAAGGGCGGCGGCGTATTCGAACAGGAAGCAGAGCAGATAGCGTAACTGCAGAATCTCCCAGCTATGGTAGCCATCGTGACCCAGGCTGCCATATTGCGGGTCGCTGATGTAAAGCTTCCACGGGTTGTGCGATACGTCAAACGTGTGACCAGTCGCCTGCATGAACCGGGAAAAGTCATCGACGTCGATCCACGCTCCAGCCGGACAGAGCCGCAGTATTTCATTGATAGCGGCGCGACGCGGCGCCAGGGCAGTCATGACGCGACCTTTCGATTTCTGCCCCTTGACGACGTCAACACGGCTGAACTCGTCAAAGAGGCTGGATTTAAGCCATTTGTTCCAGATCGCGCGCAATACGCTGGCTTGGCAGGAAGCTGAAGCCTTCCGCCCCGCTGCGCTCAACGCCAGTTTGCTGCCGTTCCGTTGCGCCAGTCCGGCAGCCTGAAGCATGAGCGGCCACGAGAACGCCTTGATCGGGCCGATTTCC
The DNA here is from genome assembly GCF_046026895.1 of Paraburkholderia sediminicola. Taxonomy (GTDB): domain Bacteria; phylum Pseudomonadota; class Gammaproteobacteria; order Burkholderiales; family Burkholderiaceae; genus Paraburkholderia; species Paraburkholderia sediminicola_C. Next base: position 29,876 of record NZ_JAQQEU010000019.1, on the reverse strand, counting down.
TGATCCCATTGACTCTGCTTAGGTTTAAGGGCATAGAAATCGCCGCCGGCGAGGTTCTCGTTCAACAGGCGCAGCGTGGCTGAGCCGGGCAGCGATGTCTTGTCGCTGACCTGGATCTTGCCCTGATCCGTCAGACGCAGCAGAACCGACAGATCCACCATGGCATCGCGCTCGGTGTGTCGCACCGTCAGCCGGTCTTCGGCGATCTCCTCCGGAAGCGTTTCGATTGTGCTTAGCCTGACGGGCTCGGGTTCGGGCACGAAGCCTATTAGTCGCTCGCGCAGATCATCGGGCAGGCTGTAACACCCATCCTGGTGGTACAAAAAAAGGCCCAACGCCGTCGGCGGTCCATAATACGAATAGCCGCGACCGTTCTCTTTGATGGTGAAATCGGGCAACTGTCCGTATTTCGCCCGGAACCGGTTTCCATCAAAGAGACCGTCCAGGGCGTACGCGGTCTCCGCCACCGCCATACGCTGGATGTCGTCCAGACGATCCCAGAGTGCGCGCAGCCCGTCCCCGGCGAGACTTCGCAGGATCGCCGCGACCAGCAGGTCTTTCCTGCCGGTGGGGGAGGCATCAGGAAGCCAGTGCAGCAGTGATTTCAGCTGGTCAACGGTGAGGCGGGGGAGCACTTCGTTCAAAGTGTTCATGGGAAAAATGGGTGTGTCTGTCAGGGAAGATGACCCGCATTATCTTCGACATCTACGGCTCGCTCGCCTTGTTACACGGTAGGATGCCAATCCTGTCAGCATTTCAGTAGCGATACGACAAGCCACGCCTCATTCATGTCAGCAAGTCCACCTAACACCGCACCCAGGCCGGAACCGGATCGCCTCGCTGGACTCGTCGAGCGCGTCACGTTCCACAACGCCGATAGCGGCTTCTGCGTCCTGCGGCTGAAGGTCAAGGGCGAGCGTGAACTCATCACCCTGCTCGGGCACACTCCGACCGTAGCGCCAGGAGAGTACGCCTCGGCATCGGGTACATGGGTCACGGATCGCGAGCACGGCAGACAGTTCAAGGCGGTCTTCGTCAGGATTTCGCCGCCGAACACGCTGACCGGCATCGAGCGCTACCTCGGCTCCGGGATGGTCAAGGGTATTGGTCCTGTATACGCCGGTCGACTGGTCAAGGCCTTCGGTGCCGCCGTGTTCGATGTCATTGAGCAAACGCCCGCGCGGCTGCGAGAGGTCGATGGGATCGGGGAAGTTCGCGCCAGAAAGATCACCTCGGGCTGGGCCGATCAGAAGATCATTCGCGAGATCATGGTCTTCCTGCATGGCAATGGCGTTTCGACGTCCCGCGCCGTGCGGATTTTCAAGACCTATGGTCAGGACGCCATCGCTATTGTCACGGAAAATCCATATCGGTTGGCCCGGGACATTCGCGGCATCGGGTTCCTGTCGGCCGACACCATCGCGCAGAAGATCGGTATCGCACATGACTCCCCGCTGCGTGCGCGGGCCGGCGTCGCCTACGCGTTGTCCGAAGCGGCCGGAGAAGGTCACTGCGGCTTGCCGCGGAGCCAGCTCGTGTCGCTTGCCGTGAAGCTGCTCGAAATCTCGCAACCCATCATCGAGGATGCGATCGACCAGGAACTGGCAGAGGAAGTGGTGATCGCCGATACCGTTGACGGCGTTTCGAGCGTTTTCCTCGCGCAGCTGTACAACGCCGAGCGTTCCATCGTCTCCCAGGTGCAGCGCCTGAAGTCCGGATCGCCGCCATGGACCGCATTTGACACCGACAAGGCAATTCCGTGGGTTGAGCAAAAACTTGCGATCCAACTTGCCGATAGCCAGAAGCAGGCGATCCGTCTGGCTCTCTCATCAAAGCTGCTGGTCGTCACCGGCGGGCCTGGTGTCGGGAAGACGACACTGGACAATTCGATACTGACGATCCTGCGTGCAAAACAGGTGAAGGCGTTGTTGTGCGCGCCAACCGGACGGGCGGCCAAGCGACTGTCCGAATCGACCGGGCTCGAAGCGAAGACGATCCACCGGCTGCTTGAAGTCAATCCAGCCAATGGGCAATTCAAGCGCAACGAGGAGTCGCCGCTCGAATGTGATCTGCTGGTGGCCGACGAGTGCTCGATGGTCGACGTGCCGCTGGCGAACCAGTTGCTGAAGGCTGTGGCGAGCGCCACCGCGGTGATCTTCGTCGGGGACGTGGATCAGCTGCCGTCCGTTGGCCCGGGACAGGTTCTCGCGGATCTGATCGAGTCGGGCGCGGTGCCTGTCGTACGCCTCACCGAGGTCTTCAGGCAGGCCGCCACTTCGCGCATCGTCCGGAGCGCCCACCAGATCAATCAGGGGCTGTTTCCATCCCTGCCGGAAAAAGGCGAAGAGTCGGATTTCTATTTCGTGCCGGCCGACGAACCCGAAGCGATTGCCCAGACCGTCGTAGACCTGGTCAAGACCCGGCTACCCAGAAAATTCCAGCTGGACCCCGTGCGCGATATTCAGGTGCTGTGCCCGATGAACCGCAGTCTCACCGGCGCTCGCGGCGTCAACCAGATGTTGCAGGAGGCACTGAACCCGCCGGGCGAACACAGCATCGAGAAGTTTGGCTATCGCTTCAGTGTCGCCGACAAGGTCATGCAGATTGAGAACAACTACGACAAGGACGTCTATAACGGCGACATCGGATTTGTGACCCACATCGACGCAGAAGAGCAGGAACTCACAGCGACCTTTGATGAGCACATCGTAACCTTTGCATTTGGCGAACTGGATGAGCTGGTGCTGTGTTACGCGACAACCATCCACAAATCCCAGGGATCGGAATATCCGGTTGTGGTGATTCCCGTCTCGACGCAGCACTACATGATGCTCAAGCGGAACCTGATCTACACCGGCATCACGCGCGGCAAGCGCCTCGTTGTACTGGTCGGGCAAAAGCGTGCACTGGCGATTGCGGTCAAGGGCAAGCGAACGAAACGTCGCTGGTCGAAGCTCGCAGAATGGTTATCTCCCTGATCTTCGAGGGTCAATGCAAACGCTGCCTCCGGGCCGTCTTCCAGTTCTGGCGGCACACATCCGCTTCCTTCTCTAGGCGACCGGTGACCCGCGTCGCCTGCACTGTCACGCCATTCGCAGACCCATTTAGAGAACGGCCTCTCATGTTCTGCGACGCCCCCCGCAGCCATCGACGTCTGACGGTATCCATCGCGCAGCACAAGACGAAATCAACCGCGAAGTACGAACACCCCGTTTTTTGCTTGTTCCGACCATTCCGAGTACACCAGACCGCGACGCGGGTTCCCTGCGTCACGCGCTGATAAAATCCCGCACAGAAGGATCGCCCTCCAAGGATTACCGCGTCAGCTACGAACACAGCCTGAAAAATCAACCGGACGAATTCATCGTTCACGTCCCATCGCAGCTCGTAGAAAACGTACCGGCTAATGTGCCGCGCGCACTCCTGCCCGAATACATCACCGAGCTGATCCTGAAGCGCTCGGCTTAAATCGGGAAGATCCGGCATCTCCGGATTCTCTGAAGACGCCCAGCCTGCATCTATCCCAGGGACGTCGTTGTTTGAAAGGCTGACCGTCCCCGTGCATCGGCATATGTCGTCCGCGTGGGGCAGCAGCCGGCCAGTTTCGGACGTTCGACATCCGTGCCTAAATCGTCGACAATCCACCGCGCGAAACATTCCGGCGACGAGCACATGAGAAGCGAACTGTGGCCCGCCAAACGTTGCAGCTATCGCAAGCAAGGGTGTCCTTTGCGGACGCGATTGGATTGACGATGACAATGGCGCGTGGCAATTTCACGGCTCTCAATCTAGCCGGCAAGAAGGCGATGCCCTCGTGGTAAGTTTGCAGAACATCGTTGAGTTGGACGATACGATTCGCGACTTGGCCGATCTTCCGGTCGGATGGCACGCCTGGCGAACCGGCGGCCGGCGCGCATTTTTAGACCGTAGTTTCCAGCTGAGCTAATCACCCGGGCTACTCCCACTGATTCAACTCGCAATCGCCAAGTCGCCTGCCAACGTTAGCCAATATCGATCGTGCGGCTCGTGGATCGCTGCTGCTCCTGTTTCGGCACCGTCAACGTCAGGACGCCCTTGTCAAACTTTGCGAGAGCGTGGTTGGGATCGGCATTTTCCGGCATCGGGATCGTGCGCGTGAAGGCTCCATATGCGCGCTCAAGCCGATAGCAGCCGTCCTCCTCACTGTGCACATCCTGCTTCTTTTCGCCACGCAATACCAACGCTCCGTCCTCGACGCTAACGGTCAAGTCCTCCCGCTCCATGCCTGGCAGTTCGACGGTCACGCGCAGTATCTTTCCCTCGTCAACCACGTCGATGCGCGGCTGGAAACGCGATGAACTGAAGTCGCCAAACCATCGTTCGAGCGCGCCGCGCGCCGCGAACGGATCATGAAAGAAATCCTCCATCGCACGCCACGAATCACGGGGAAAAAGTCGCGAAATGTCAGGCCACGGAACACGTGACGGTTCGCTGTCGGGCGGGCTTTGCGCACTGTCCGCCTCGGGCTTGCGTCCTGAACCGCGGAGAAAGTTGAAAGGGTTCCACTTTTTCAGGTCGGTGTTCATCGTATGCTCCTCGATGGTCTGACAAGAGAACCGGATGTGCATCATTGCGTTCACACTGCCACGTTTCTGCCGACGTCCCTGGACACCCCGTCTGCAGTCAGACCGACGGCGTGCGGCGGGACGTCGCGCTGCGTCTACCGCCCGGGTGTGACGCGGCGGATGCCGGTCGACAAGCAGACGGGCATCGCGCCCGCTCGTGACCAAGCCGATATACCCGTCATCAGCGAGGGCCGGGCCGCTTGCGACCTGACGCACCGGCACGGCCCATATGCTGATCGTTTATCCGCATCACCCTTCCTCCATGACGTTCTGGATCCACACCTCCACGAACGGGCGATGGCGACCTCGCGGCCGCCACCGGTCTTTTTTTCTCCTGTCGTCGTTGCGGCTCTGCCGGGCTTAGTTCGTCTGCACTTCGATCCGGCGCGGGCGTGCTTCGTCGCGACGCGGAATCGTCAGTTTCAGCACGCCGTCCTCCAGGTTTGCTTCGATCTTCGATGTGTCGAAGTCCGGGCTCAGTGAGAACGCGCGCGCGAAATGCGGTTCCCGGATCTCGGCGTGCTGCAGCCGCAGACCGGCGGGCGTCGGCACAACTGCTTCGGCCTCGATATAAAGATTGCCGTCGTGCACCTTCACGTCGAGTTTGTCTTTTGTGACGCCTGGCAGGTCCGCCCACAGCGTGAGGCCCTGGCTGTCCTCGAACACGTCGACAGCCGGTGTGAGCGTCATCCGCCGTGCCGGCTGGTCGCCCTCACGTCGCGCTACTGCTTGCTGGTCGCGTTCAGCAACCTGTGTCCTGTCGTTCATGGCTGGCTCCTCGAATAACTGGCGCTACTGGACAGTAATGGCCCGTGGCTTCGACGCTTCGCGCTTGCCGACGGTGATCGACAGACAGCCGTTGGTGTAGCGCGCCTGCACCCTGTCGGGGTCAGCATTCTGCGGCAGCTCGATCACGCGCCGGAAACTGCCGGTGAAGCGTTCCTGTGCATAGGTGCGGGTGTCGTCGCCGGTTTGGTCATCGTTCCCGGCCTGGGCGGGCTTGCGCTCGCCGCTGATGCTCAGCAGGCCCTTGTCGATCGACACGTCGAGCTCGGCCAGCTTCAGGCCGGGCGCGAACGCGACGATTTCGATCGAGTCGTCGGTCGTACCGATGTTCACCTGCGGAAAGGCCCCGAAGCGGCCCGAGCGGATGCTGGACGGAAATCCGTAGAACAGGCTGTCCATCTGCCGCTGCAGACGGTCAAACTCACTGAACAGGTCGGTTCCGGAAAAGAGATCACTCATCGTATCCTCCTTCGATGCAGCGAGGAGGCGAACGGGCCTACGCGCTCCAGTTCGCCTGCCAGGCCGCTGGCAAACAAATCGAAACACGCAGCGCACCGGATGTGACCGGCGCATCTGCCTGAGCGAAATCAAAGATAGAACCTACGGTGAAAATTTCAAGGGGCGGTGGTGAAATTCCGGTCTTGAAAATCGCCTGCCAAATCCTATTATCGCGGTGCATTGCAACGGAACCGGAGGACACCATGGAATTCGATTCGGACTGGCTCACGCTTGGCAGACACCGCGTCCGGCTGCGCTCGACCAAAGGCTTTCCGACGGAGTTGATGCGTAGCGTGGCGGAGGTCGTGCAACTCGCGATCGACAACAACATGAGCGCCCGCGCGCGGCTGGTCGAGATCGTCTTCCAGCACGAACAGACCTACGATATCGCTGTCGGCACGACACTTAGCGAAGACCGCGTTTGTGCGCCGCAACTGGAAGCGGCGCTTGCGGTGGTGCTCGGCCTGCTGCCGGATCAGGTGAACATCGCCGTGACGACAGTAAGTCAGGAGGAAGTCGACCTGCACTTCGGCGTGTATGAGCGCATGCTGGCCGAGAAACTGGGCGTGGTGCCGCCGATCCAGTGATCGTTGGGCGACTGCGCGGAGCCACAGGGGCAGCCTCCCCGAAACAGGGCAGAGACTACACTCTGGATCATCAGCACAGGAGACCAAAATGAAGATCCTGTTCATGACGAGCGTAGCGCTTATCACGCCAAAGCCCGTAGAGCGATGCATAAGAGCGGGAAGGCTGGCTGACGGGTGTGCTGTGAACCGCCTCTGACCCAAACCAGCCAACCTCCGGTAAACCAGGCGGTTCGCAAGCCGGATGGGAGCAGCATCATGAAAGAACGCTCACAGGCACTGCTGGCGTCGGCCGTCCTGGCCGCCGGCTCAGCTGCTGCGGTGGCCGCCGAGCCGCCCCTGAAAACACTCCCGTCGCAACAGGACATCTGGATCACTGGCACGATCCAGCGGGGCAGCGGACAGTACGCGCCGGGCGACTATACGTCGCTCCGGCTGGACCGTCCGTCAACCTCGCCCTGCAACGACAAGGTCGTGACCGATATCGTGCTCGGGAAGGCCGGCGTACCGGATCCTTTGCTTCTGCTGCCCTATCTGGGACAGCGGGTCGCGGTCAGGGGACGCGTCATCTGTCCGGATTCCGGTATCCGGTTTACGCCGACGCCGGACTTCGTGTTTCCGATCTACTGACGGCAGTCGCGGGACCTCCCGGACCATCACAAGGTCCGGGACGCGACACTCGTTTTCCTCCGTTCAGCCGGCGGCGACCTGACGTAATGCCGGCGGTCTTGCTGTCCGGGCGAGCCCCTCTTGATTCCGAATGGCTGGGCCAGCGGCTTCAGTGATTTCCGCGGGTCGGATCATGGAGGCTGGCCTTGTCCGCTCATGTGCGCAAGCTAACGGCTGGAGACGACCGTTGTCTGCCGCGCAGGCGGATCCCTCAACTTCGTCTTGAGCGACGCACGCCTACACCGCGCCATCTCGTCGCGTGCGCCGCAACCCCCAGAACTATGACTTGTTCACGTGAGCAATGACCGATCCCTCCGTTACCTCCGGCGCGGCCGCACCAATGTTTCCTGCATTTTTCGCGATCCAGTCCTTCGCTTTCTGCACGCTCTCGTCGACCCCCGCCTTGTCTTGACAAATGGTCACTGAGAATCCGCCGTCGCCGCTGTGCACGAGCGTGTACGCTATCAAGCCTTTGACACCACCCAGCAGTTCTTCGACGTCTGCCCGACGCGTCTCGAGCAAATCGAACAGCTCTTTGGCGCCTTTTCCGGAATATCTTCTTAGAACGGTTTGCATGATTGTGTCCTCCAATCCGGTGATACCGCGAGATGAGAATGCTGTATGAACAAAGCGCGCGACGACTAATAACTGTGCTTGCCTTCCCATAACTGCCCAGAAGAAATCGGGAGCGCACCAAACGCGTCGTCGCCGCAGTCATCAAGTGTAGTAACCATGATGTCGATGTAAACCAACTGTTAAACATCAATGCGCTTATTGAAAACCTCGTCGTGGATAAGCTGAAACTCCGGGCGCGCCACATTTGGCGCCATGGCGGCCGCTCCTTCAGTTCAGACCGTTCAGATCATGGCGCGATGCGGGCTCGACTGCATTCTCATTGACATGGAGCATGGGGCGATTGATGCGGGAGCGGCGCACGCGAGATCCGCGCGACCGCACGAAAACGACTGCCTCGACGGCGGCGGGCGGTCCCGCCTCCAACAGGGGGAGCGGATTCCATCGACGCGGACGGAGTCTCTTTCATGGCTGTCCAGGGGAGCGACGGCGGACGCGTCATTCAGACCGCCGCGTCAGGTTGCGCGGAGCGGCGCGGCGGCCCGACGTAGATCGACCCAAGCGGCCCTCAGCAGAGCGCCGGGCGACAAGAACCTTGCCGGCCCGATCAGACGCGCGCCAAGGCGTGCAGATGTCTCGCTGCTGCCGCGTCTTTCCGTCTTTCGCCGCCGCCGAGAAGTTAAGCCGTTCGAGTCGCGTTGAGTCCGGCGTCGGCGTGCAAAGTCGACTATAAGAAAGCGATGTCCATTGAGTTCCCGAGAAACACGCTTCGCGTAGCTGTGCAGGGCCGGCGCAATCGGGCGACCCTGTCGTAGAGTTGGGGTAAGCGAGTCAACGAGCCACTCCGCCGTCTGGAACGCGAACCCGCAACCAACGCCCCACGGGGGGTCGATACTCATCAGCGCATCGCCCACGAACGCGATGTTGCCGACAGCTGGCTGCCGCCACAAATTCGGATAGTCCTTGACGAGCAGCGCGCTACCGAGCGGCTCGGCGGAGGCCAGATCGGGGACATCTGGAAACCCAGCCATGCTTCGCTCGAGTGCTTCACCCGGATTGGCGCGAAAGCCATCGAGCTTGTCCTTGGTCGCCATGTAGGCAATCACGGTAACGCCGTTGTCGTTTGGAAATACGTAGCCGACCTCCGGGCCGCGCAACCACATTTGCGAGCAAGTTCCCCGCCGCGGTGCCACGCCGCGGTAAGCGCGAATCGCGCCGAAACGACAGTTCTCCGACGAGGCGGCCTTGATCCCGGCGAGCGTCGCCAGCGGAGAGCTTCGACCGTCCGCACCAACGATCAGCGGGGCCGAGACCACGCCGTGCGCCCACCGCCGAGATCGACACCACTGACGACTCCGTCCTGTTTCACCAGCGCACGCACGCCGCACCCGAACAGGGAGGTGACGCCCGGGGTGTTCGTCGTCAGTCGGCGCAGGATCGGATCAAGCGTTCGGCGCTGAATGTTGTACCCGAAGACTGGCTCGCCGTTCTCGTCGAGCGGGGCGACGTCTCCGGTCCAGCCATAGCGTGTCCAGATATCAACGCCGTTGCGCAGGCCGCTCTGCGTCCTCCGAATGACGCAGAGCGGCTAGGAGCGGTCCTTCACAATCGGTTCGGAAACGTCCGCTGACGAGGGGCGAGCCGCCCTTCGGCGCACTAAGGACGCGCTGAACAAGGCCTCGCATACACGGGTGACGTGCGAATCGATGCGACGATCGGGTGGCGGGCAGTGGCCGATGCTCAATACCGGGCCCCGACAGCCATTTGAAGGCGCGTTTTGCGAGTATGTGCGCGTTTAAGACGCACCTTGTGCTTCGATGGCCAGCTGTCGCAGAACAGTGCGTCAGTTGCTTGCACTCCCTACCCGTTGTCGAGCCCGAGCAATGTATCCGTCACTGCCAGATTTCCGGGTTTCGAGATACACCCCGCCGCTGGCGCCAGCGTGTTGAAGGCTGGACCGCATATCAAGTGTACGCAGCGCTGCCCGTCTAGGTCAACGCGTCGCGATCAGCGACGTCACGCCCCGCAGCGTATTGCGAGGATGCCATTGCAGATCATCGATGTTCGTCAGGCGCAGGTTCGGAAGCCGCGTCAGCAGCGTTCCCAATGCGGTTTCCAGCTCGAGCGTTGCAAGACGCGCGCCGAGGCAATAGTGAATGCCACCGCCGAACATGATCGACCGGTTCGTGCTTTCCGACCGCTCGATGTCCAGCTTGTCTGGATTCTCAAAGCGCGCCGGGTCGCGATTCGCGGCGCCGAGCAGCATAAAGACGGTCGTGCCCTTCGGCAACGTGACGCCGTCGACTTCCGTCTCTTCGAGCGCCGTCCGCGCCACGAATTGCACTGAGCTGTCATGGCGCATGCATTCGCTGACGGCGCGCGGCAGTAGTTCCGGATGTGCTCTGAGCTTGTCGAGCTGGTCGGGGTGCCGATGCAGGCTGATCAGCGCATTGCCGATCATGTTCGACGTCGTCTCGTGACCGGCAAAGAACAGCAGGATCACGTTCGAAATGATTTCGTCCTCACTAAAGGTATCGCCGTCGTCGTTCACCGACAGCAACGTCGAAATGAGATCGGTTCCGGGCTTTCTCCGACGCGCCGCGACGACGTCCTTGAAATAGGCTTCGAGCTTGCGGGCCGCCGCGTTAGCGCTGGCGAGCCGGTCCGCACTTAGCGGCGCGGCCTCGAGCGACTGCATCAGTTCACCGACGTCGGCACCGAGCATCGACGCATCATCGATGCGCACATCCATCAGCCGGCAGATGATCCTGACCGGCATCGGCACCGTGAAGCTCGACACGAGATCGAACGGCCGGTCCGCCGGCAAGGCGTCGATCAGTTCGTCGGCGACGGCCTGCGTAACCTCGCGCAGCAAGTCGATCTGCCTCGCATTGAACGCCTTCATCAGCAGGGCACGCAACCGCGTATGCTCGGGGGGATTCATCATCAGGAACATCCGCGACATCGTCTGAAATACCGGCTCATGGATGCCTTCTTCCCCATACCGGACGCGGATGCTGTCCAAATACCTCCTGCCCATTTTGCGGTCGAGCAGCAATGCTTCGATGATGTCGTGGTGCCCCGTGATGAACGTATTTGCCGCAATCGGAACGAGGCGGCCATCGTCCCTGATGCGCTGATACAGGGGATACGGGTCTTGATAGAATTCGGCGGATGACAGATCAGTGAATTTCATGCGATAAGGCTGGACGGATGACGGGTTCATTCGATGCCGCAACGGGCGTGTGCGCTTCGATAGGTCCGAGGTGCTGCAGCGTAGCTACCGGGCGCCGAATGGCGCTTGACAATCAATCGGACACACCACTCGAAATTAAGTTTCCCATCGCAAGCGATTGCTGCTTACGTTCGCAGCCGCTCGCCGCCGCCGTCACGAACGCGAGTGCGTGCATGCAATGGCTACGTCGTGATGCACCCGATATCACAGAGGCACGATCCGAACCGACCTCGACGCGGGGCTTCCGAGAACGACAGCACATCGCGTACAGCTGCGGCAGGTCTTGATGAATCTCATGCTCACCGGTGATGAGCTGATCGTCGCCTCCAAGAGGATCGTGCATGGTCAATTATTAATCTCGGTCAGTGATTCAAGTGATTCGGGCGTTTCCAATTGTTCTGCCGGGGCGAGCAGCGGGGCCGTTTGCCAACCAATGCGTAGAATCTAACAGTTGCCTCTTTCGTACGAGGTCTGCAGTAGGGGTGCGAGAACTGTGGCTCGGCACCGGGACAGCGGAGTCCGACTGCGTCCTCGTTCGGTGCGATTCCGGGCCCGGCCTAACCGTGGACAGTGTGGAGCTTGTCTTCGCCCCATTTTATGGGGATGGGGCTGTCGTTCTGCCGTTCGATATTGAAGCACACGGCGGCCGGTTTCGGAGTGAACGCGAGCGCGCCACGGCGTCGTCTTTTGTTGCATGTTGCCTGCCTGGAGAGCCCGTCGTAAAGGGCGCCAATCGGGGCCGCCAACACATTCCAAGCTGACCATGAATCTTCGCAACGACCGTCCGTTGTCGCACAGATGTTGACGTTCGCTGTTTTTCTTCGATTGGCTGCAACGGGTCATCAAGCGCCTATCGCGTCGCTTGGAAGCGCTCATCCGTTGGCGCGAACGCGCGCTGGGGTAATTGTCCGAATCGTGCGAAATCTGGCGGTGGCCACGCGCTGAGCCGCACGCAGCTTACCTGCGGTGCCAATGCTCGAGAACCGCGTTCTACGCGCCCGCGTCTCATGCGGCCACGCGAGCAGGTCGACGTCCACGCACTGCTGAGCAAATAAATTCTCGACGAATTAACTGTCCACCTTTCGATGCGACAAGTGGCCTCACGCCCCCTCCCACTAGCACGTTCTCCCGCTTGCGAACCGGACAGCGCGAACCACTGCGTCCTCGTCAAACCAAAGTCGCTTTTCTCAGCCACGAGTACGAGTCTGCCCTTCGGATAACAAATTCTTAATGGACGCGTCACTGTCGAATCAGGCGCGGCAGCCATAATCGGATGGTTCCAATCAGAAAGGATGGCCATCGTGAAGCGTCTTTTACTGCCAACCCTGCTGACATTGTTGTGCGGCGCTCCTATCGTGTGTTACGCCCAGAACGTGTTGATGCTGCAACCGCAGATTGCTAACCCGCCGGCGCTGAACGCACCGCCTCTGCAAATGCCGAAGGGATCGTCTGTGAGCGGCAAGGGCGCACGCAAGGCCCTGCAGGCTGCGATGCACAATGACATCGCCCTCGCAAATCTGCAATTCCTGGATAACCTGTCGGGCGGCGGCGTGGACATGATCGACATCGATCATGATCGTAAGCCTGAATCGACGCTGTTTGTTCACAACATATACCTGAACAGATGATGCGGAAGCTCTTTGCATTTCAAAGGCCCCCGGATTACGCAGCGACGTCTGTGGCATTACGCGGATCATCGCCTTGCGCGTGCCTGGCTTTCTGGCCGTTGCTCAGATCGTGAGTGAGACCGAGCTACTTGCGACCGTGCCGCGTTACTACGCGCTCGCCATGTTGTCCAGCGAGCGTCCGCCGTCATCGGACCGGGTTCGGCCATCTACGGGCGTTCGCTCTCACGCCTGGGCGGACATTCGAACGGCAGTTCCACCCAGACACCGGACCTTCGCCATGCCTACTTCGTCGGCGATTGGGAACGTTAGGTTCATGTTGTACTACATCATGATCGACCCGGGGCTGCGTCCTTTACGTAAGCCACGTGCGTCATCGCCGCGCGCGCGCCTACGTTAACTTCAAACGATCCGGAACTGCGGCGACCGCTGCCGTGTGCTGGCCGCCGCTTGAAAGCTTTTGTTCCTGCTCGTGAGCGAACCCGTTCAAAAAAGCATCGACGACGAAACGAACCTTTGCCTCCACGATCGACGCCTTGGGTGGACGTATGATTCCGAGCAGGAGCTGGTGCGATAAATTGAACGCCATCATGTCGTGAAAGAGGATGGCAGCCTCCTGCGCGTCGCAAGTACGCAGTTCCCCGCGTGCCTGGCGCTCCTCGCAGAACTTTGTCATTGCCTCGTAAAAGATACGCGGTCCCCGATCGAACCACGTCTGTCCCACTTGTGGAAAGCGACTCGATTCGGCAATGGCCAAGCGCTGCAGCGCGATGGCTCGAGGATGCAGCACGGCCTTGTAGAACGTTTGCCCAATGCTGGTCAACGCCAGCCGCAGCGGCAGCGAGAATGCATCGGAGTCTGCAAATACGCTGGAAATCTCGTCGCTGAGATATTCGACCGCGGCAATGAAGAGACTCTCTTTGCCCTTGAAATGCTTATACACATTGGACTTGGAGCCGCCTACCTCAGCGATGATTTCATCCAGGGTCACGCCATCGTAGCCGCGCGCCAAGAACATGTCCGCCGCAGTGCTCAGCAGTTCGCGGCGTCTTTGCGTCGATTTGCTCACCGGTAGACGCGATGGCAGTTTTTTTGAGGCAGGCGTCTTGCTAGTGGGCATGTAAACCTCTTTGCGTTTTCAACCGAACTTCCGATCGCTCTCGACCCAGCCTACCCTAGTGTAGCGTTCCATTCTGTTTGGAACTTCGGCGGCTATTCGGGCGAATGACCTTCTGTAGGATGTCGCGTGGGCTCCTGGTCCAGATGAACGGTTGGGGTTGGTGTTGTGATGGGCGACAAACTCATCGATGGCGCGACCAGTTCGGGCACGCCGCGGCGGCGCCGCTCAGTAATGATATCGCGGAAAGAGCGCTCAATCATGTTCAGCCACGACGCGGAGGGGGCGTAAAGTGCATGTTCAAGCGCGGAGGCTTCGCCAGCCAGGCCTGCACAGCCAGATGCTTGTGCGTGGCGTAGTGGTCAGCGATCAGGTGCAGCGTCAGTCCCCCGGCGTTTCGCGATCGATCTGGCGCAGGAACTTCAGCCACTCGATGTAGGTGTGGCGCTGCTGGCGCTAACCGATGACTTGCCCGTCCAGCACGTTGAGCGTCGCAAACAGCGTGGTCGTGCCATAGCGCTTGTAGTCGTGCGTCATGGTGGCCGCACGCCCCTTCTTTAGCGGCAACCCGGGCTGCGTGCGGTCCAGCGCCTGCACTTGGCTCTTCTCGTTGCACCAAAGCACCAGCCCATGCTCGGGCGGCGACATGTAAAGACCCGCGATATCTTCGAGCTTCTCGACGAACTGCGGGTCGCGCGAAACCTTGAAGCCGCCGATGAGGTGCGGTTTGAAACCGTGCGCGCGCCAATGCCGTGGTCAGCTCCACCAGACGTGCCAGTTCGACCTTGACCGGCGGCGCACCGCGGGGCAGGTCGCGCTCGACACCGGCCAGCCGCGATTGCACATACCGCTCACTCCAACGTGAGACAGAGCTTCGAGCGAACCAGCCTCGTCAGCTCGTCTCGCTCCTCATCGGTCAACACGATCTCTGGGGCAACTCGCACAACTCGGGGGGCAAATTGCACGACCTCTCGAGGCGATCACGCAGTGAAACTGCTCAATCCAGATAAGTTCCATCAAGAGAAGAACACTTCCCTAGCCCTTGCCGCTTGCTCCCGCCGGCACACTCGCAATCGTACCGATTGGTACTCAAGCTTACAGACTCCCGTCCGCCCATTCGATCAAGAAAGGTGGTCACAAAATGGTGTTTACCCCAATATCCTCCTCCTCGCGTCGACATCTACCATGCTTGAAAAATAGTACTGCCCAGTACTACATTGGCTTCATCGATCTGTACCCCGGGTTGCGGAGGTCCGCTCCATCAGCACGGACATGACGCATCGCTTTGGTACCAAGCGGTTTACAGCGAGTGCACTTTCGGAGATTCGACGTAGTGGATAATGCCAACTTAGAACAGGGGCTGACCGTACGGACCGCGCTGGCCATCGGCGAGGTCCTTGCAGGACACAGGACCTCTGGTCGCGCGAGCCTTCTGTTTGTTGGGCCAGCGGTCATCGCTTCCATTGCCTACATGGACCCCGGCAATTTCGCCACGAACCTTCAGGCGGGTGCCCGATACGGCTACGCACTGCTTTGGGTGGTGCTCGGCGCAAACATCGTCGCGATGCTGTTTCAGGCGCTATCGGCCAAACTGGGTATCGTTACGAACCGCAATCTCGCCGAAATGTGCCGCGAGCAGTTTCCATTGCCCTTGGTCTACGCGATGTGGGGCATCAGCGAGATCGCAGCGATGGCGACGGATCTCGCGGAATTTCTGGGCGGCGCGATAGGCTTGTCTCTGCTTTTCCAACTGCCGCTGATCGTCGGCATGGTGATTACAGGACTCGTCACGTATTCGATCCTGATGGCCGAAAGGCGGGGATTTCGTCCGGTCGAGCTCATCATCGGCGGTCTCGTCGCTGCCATTGCGCTGTCTTATCTGGTCGAACTGTCCATTGTTCATGTAGCGTGGAGCGCCGCCGTACACGGCATGTTCGTGCCACAGCTACCTACCCGTGATGCCCTCACAGTCGCGGTCGGCATGTTCGGTGCCACGGTGATGCCCCATGCCATCTATTTGCACTCGGGACTGGTGCAGGACCGTGTACCAGCGCGCACTGACGCCGCTCGCAAAAGACTGGTGCGCTTCTCCAATCTCGAGGTGATCGTCGCGCTGGTACTCGCGGGGCTGGTCAACATGGCCATGGTCATCATGGCCGCCGGTGCGTTTCATACGGGTCATCCCGAGGTGGGTGAGATCGAAATCGCGTACCACACCTTGACGCCCTTGCTCGGCGCTGGCGCGGCCGGTGTCTTTCTTGTTGGGCTCCTTGCTTCCGGGATTTCGAGTTCGGTCGTCGGAACGATGGCGGGTCAAATGATCATGCAAGGTTTCGCAGGGTTTCGTATCCCCGTCTGGCTTCGCCGGACTGTAACGATGGTGCCGGCGTTCGTCGTCGTCGCGCTCGGTGCCAACGCAACCGATGCGCTGGTCTATAGCCAGGTGGTTTTGAGCTTCGCCTTACCGGTTCCCATGATTGCATTGCTTATCTTCACTTGCCGGCGAGACATCATGGGACCCTTCGTGAACAGTTGGCTTGTGTCCGTCGCAGCGACTCTGGGGACCGGGGCGATTCTGGTTCTCAACGCCATTCTCTTGCTTCAGACCTTTGGCGTGAGCATTCCGAGGTTGCCGAGTACCGGATGATGGATGAGCAATCTTGACGCCCAGTGCGCGGAATTCACCACCTCAGTCGCATTCAGTGAGTCGATTTCATGCCCGTTCTCGTGAGAATGGTTTTTCAAACTAGTAAGGCTTTACCCAAAAATATTCACCAGGACAAGGAGATGCGATGACCCAGATTCCTAAGACAGCCCAGCCGGCACCCTTCCGCGTGACTCGGGCAAGCCACCTGACCTTTACCGTCCGTGACCTGGCGCGTAGCCGCGATTTCTATACGGAAGTCGTGGGCTTGACCGTGAGTGACGAGGACCGTGACACGATCTATCTACGAGGCGTAGAAGAACGCTCACACCATAGCTTGATCCTGAAGCGCACGGATGGCGCGCCCTCGTGTATCAGGACCGGGCTGCGGACCTATGATGACGAAGACCTGGAAAAAGCCAAGTTCTTCTTCGATAAGCGCGGAATCAAAGCCGAATTCGTCGATGCACCGTTCCAATCACGCACCCTGCATGCATCGGACATCAGCGGAACCCCGCTAGAGTTTTGCTCCACCATGCCGCGCCTTGGACGGGTCGATCAGAAGTTCGAAAGTATTCGAGGCGGGGGTGCACTTCGCTTCGATCATTACCAGGTCACCGCCCCCGACGTCCAGCTGGCAGCAAGCTTCTACGCCGATTTTGGGTTTCGAATTCTGGACTACATGATCGTGGGAGATCAGCCGGTCGGCGTCTTTTTGCACGCCAAGGACTCTCAGTACGATGTCGTTCTTATCAAGCGCCCAGGACCCGCGTTGCATCATTTCGCATACGTCGTCCACGGTATCACTGAAATCATGAGGGCTTGCGATGTCGCCGGTAGCCTGGGGTTTGGCGACAACGTCGAGTTCGGGCCCGGTAGGCACAGTCTGGGACATTCGTACTATGTCTACCTGGTTGATCCGGACGGCCACCGCGTCGAATTGCTGCCGCCCCCGATCTACACCGGCGATGCGCAAGACGAGCCGATTGTTCATGACTTGACCAACATCTCCCGGGTAACCGAGTCGTGGGGACTCCCGCCGCGGTTGACCTGGCTGAAGAATGCTTCTTGCTTCCATGGCGTGGAACGGAGAAATCCGCCGCCCGGAGGACCCGAGCCGTCCCTGGAAGCCTATCTGGGAATGAGCTGAGGCCACGCGTAGGTGAATATCTGATCGTTGCTCACGAGAGCAACGATCCATCTCATTTGATCACGGTTAAGGTTTTTAGATATGGCACGTATCCCCTATGTGAGCAGAGAGACCATCCCGGACGGCAGAACAGATCTCTACGACCGGCTGATCGCAGAACGCGGTCCAAATCCCGAGCATATTTTCCTGGCGCTTGCGAACGCCCCGGCACTCACGGAGGCGGTTCTCGGAATGGCAGGCGCACTGCGCAAGCAGACCTCGTTTCCCAGAGTCTTCCGCGAACTTGCAGTGGTAATGGTAGGGGTCCTTGCAAATGCGACCTACGAGGTGGACCACCATTGGAATGCGGCTCTGGGCGCGGGCGTACGACGCGAACAGCTCGAGAACCTGCAGGACTTTGAGGAATCGGAACACTTCACCGCCGAAGAGCGCGCCGTGGTTCGCCTAGCGAAAGAAGCAACCCTAGAAGGGCGCGTCAGCGACAGTACATGGGACGCTACCGCCTTCCTCGGTCAGCAACAACGTCTCGAGCTACTTGTGACAATCGCCTGGTACAACTGCGTCGTTCGTATTCTTCTGCCATTGCAGATCGAAAGAGAATCGTGGTTCGTGCGCCAATAGTTTTTCCGCTTGACTCAGAAAGAATCCGATGAAACTACTCCGCTATGGGCCCCAGGGCCAGGAACTTCCGGCCATTCTCGCCGCTGATGGCTCCGTGCGTGCCTTGAGCCCGATTATCAAAGATATTGACGAGTCCGTGCTCTCGCCTGAGGGCATGCGCTTTCTCGAGGCGCTCGATCCACTGAAGCTACCAAGGGTGGACGCCCCTGGGCGCATCGGCTCGCCACTTGGCGACGTCAAGGAAATCATCGCGGTGGGGCTGAACTACCGCCAACATGCGATGGAATCCAACTTGCCCATCCCTTCCGAGCCGGTCGTCTTCTTTAAGTCGACTTCATCCCTTTGCGGACCCGGCGACGACATACTCTTGCCGCCCGGCTCGACGAGTACGGACTGGGAGATCGAGCTCGGGATTGTCATTGGCAGCACCGCCTCGC
The DNA here is from genome assembly GCF_046026895.1 of Paraburkholderia sediminicola. Classification (GTDB taxonomy): domain Bacteria; phylum Pseudomonadota; class Gammaproteobacteria; order Burkholderiales; family Burkholderiaceae; genus Paraburkholderia; species Paraburkholderia sediminicola_C. The sequence goes on along the minus strand of NZ_JAQQEU010000019.1, from coordinate 11,333 downwards.
GCATCGACAAGAGCGAGGCACGCAAGTGCATTGCCGGTTATGTCATGGTCAACGACGTGTCAGAGCGGCACTGGCAAGTCGAACGGGGCGGTCAGTGGAGCAAAGGCAAGTGCTTCGACACATTCACGCCGGTCGGCCCATGGCTCGTGAGGGCGAGCGAGTTGGAGTCCGGGTCGCTCGAACTGAAGCTCGATGTGAACGGCGCTGCGCGCCAGCGCGGTAGTACGGCCGATCTGATTTTCGATGTCGATACGATCGTCAGCTATTGCAGCCAGTTCATGACACTACGCCCCGGTCATCTCATCATCACGGGAACACCGGCGGGCGTGGGCTTCGGTATGACGCCGCGAACGTATCTGGCGCACGGCGATGTCGTCGATATGTCGATCACCGGCCTCGGTACACAACGTCACCTGGTGCGTGCCGCTTAATTTGCCACTGCTTTGCGCGGAACATGAACCATGAAGAAAATTACGCTCACATTCGATAATGGCCCGACGCCCGGGGTCACCGAGTCGATTCTGGCCATCCTGGCCGAGCGCGGTATCAAGACAACCTTCTTCGTCGTGGGGAATCGCATAGGCGATCCCGTGGGTGCGGCTTTGCTCGACAAGATAGTCGAGCACGGCCATTGGGTGGGCAATCACTCATTCACCCATTCCGTCGCATTCGGAGATAGCACTGAGCCAGGCTATGCGCTACGCGAGGTCGGCGACACGCAGGCGCTGATTGCCGAGCGTGGCATATCGGAGCGCCTGTTCCGCCCTTTTGGCAATTTTGGTCTTCTCGGACCGCATTTGCTCAGCGAAGAAGCGCTCGCCCATCTGATGGAGCACCGTTTCACATGCATTGCGTGGAACAGTGTGCCGCACGACTGGGATGATCAGGCACATTGGGTAGAACGCTGCCTGTCAGACGTTGCAAAGCAGGACTGGACGGTCGTCGTTTTGCACGATATCGAGGACGCCTCGCTCGAAAGGCTTCCCGAACTGCTTGATGGTCTTGCAAAGCAGGGCATCGAAATCGTCCAGTCCTTTCCCGAAGAGGTCGTGCTGATCCGGGACGGGGAGCCGGTGTCGTTAAAGCCCAGCCATGTGGCTGGCCGCAGTTGAGCACACGGCATGACGATCGGGAGAGGGACAATGGACGAGATGCAGGCAATGCTGGCGGAATGGAGCTGCGCCAAAACCATCCGGAAGTACGCTGTCGCCGCGGACGGAGACGATGTCGAGGCGTTTGCGGACCTGTTCGAGCCGGACGCTATCTGGCAGCGTCCCGACGGCAAGACGTACCGGGGCCATGGGGAGATTAGAGCGGTCTACGCTGCGAGGCCCCCAGGGGGCTTCTCGCGCCACCTCGTGTCGAACATCGTGGTGGACCTGAATGATTCCGAAAATGCACGGGCTCGTTCGGTTACCGTCGTTTTGAAGGCGAAGCCGCCTGCCGATGCGCCACTACGGGTACGTCCGTCCGTACTGATGGTTGCTTACGACGACACCCTGCGCCGCAGCGGAGACGGGCAGTGGAGGCTGTTGCGGCGGGAGTCCCGTCTGCTGCTGGATATAAGAGAACCGGAGGATCATGCATGAAGGTGACGCTCACTTTTCAACAACCGTGAACCAGCGCTGGATCTCGGTCGCGGCGAGACACCGCACAGCTGGCCGAGATCGGGCATGTTGCCGACGTGACACGACTACACGGTTGCCAGGCAGTCTGTAAGGCCCGGGCTGGACCGCAAGAGTCCCGCGCGGAGAGTTTATTTGGAAAAGGGAATGTATGATGCAATACCAGGTTGCTGTTGCTGTCCTCGTCGGCAGTCTTAGAACCGATTCGATCAACCGCAAGCTTGCCACGGCAATGACACGGCTCGCGCCCCCCTCACTGCGCTTCCACACGGTCGGCCTAGGCGCGCTTCCCATGTATAACGGTGATCTGGAGGTCGACCGGCCGGAGTCGGTGAAGCAATTTGTTGAGGAGTGCGAGCGCGCCGACGCTTTCCTAATGGTCATGCCGGAATTCAACCGTTCGTTACCCGCGGTTCTCAAGAATGCGATCGACTGGGGCTCGAAGCCTATGGACAAGTGCGTCTGGCGCGATAGGCCCGTCGCAATGTCCGGCACGTCGCCGGGAGCCATCGGTACGGCTGTTGGCCAGCAGCACCTGCGACAGATCCTGGGGATCCTGGGTTCAGCCGTGCTGGGTGGCGAGGCCTATATCTCGTTCAAGCCGGACCTTGTCGCGCTGCCAGAGGTGTCCCGCTCATGAGCCCGGAAATTTCCGATTCTCTTGCAGACGAGCAGCTGATCGATGCACAGGTTGATTCCGTGCCGCCGCCCAAGGTTGAAGCACTCACCAGAGTTCGCGGGAAGGTATTGCTTGGAGCCAGCCTTGTCCTGGTCGCGCTCAATCTCCGTCCGCTGTTTTCGAGCCTCGGCTCGTTGCTGCCTGAAGTAGTCCGTGCAAATGGCCTTGCGCCCACGATGGCGAGCGCGCTCACGACCTTGCCCGTCCTGTGCCTTGGCATCTTTGCGCCGGCCAGTCCTGCGCTCGCACGCCGGTTTGGCGCCGAACGGATCATTTTCTGGCTGATGCTGCTGCTTGCGGCTGGTACCGTGTTGAGGGTGGCCGGTCCGGTCGTCGCGCTGTTCGCGGGCACGATCCTCGCTGGCGCCTCGATCGCGGTCATTAACGTGCTCCTGCCCGGCCTGATCAAACGGGACTTTGCTGAGCGTACTGGTCTGATGGCGGGACTGTATACAATGGCGTTGTGCGCGGGTGCCGCCATGGCGGCCGGATTGACCGTGCCACTCGAGCGGCGGTTCCACGGTGCATGGGCGCCCGCGCTGGCTTTCTGGGCATTACCGGCTCTCGTCGCAGCGCTCTGCTGGCGTCCTCATTTGCAGTCGCCGCAGGTGGTCGGTCATCGAGGACGGATCGTGTCGCGCGGCCTGTGGCAGTGCCCGCTTGCATGGCAGGTTACGATCTTCATGGTGCTACAGTCGATGCTGTCGTTCACGGTATTTGGATGGCTGGCTCCAATCCTGCGTGATCGCGGTGTCCCGGCCGGCCACGCTGGTCTGGTGGTGTCGGTCTCGGTGATCCTGCAAACATTGGCGTGCCTGGTAGCGCCTGGTATGGCAGCGAAGCTTCCAAGCCAGCGTGTACTCAATGCCGTCGTGGTTTTGCTGGCTGTCAGTGGCTTCCTTGGTTGTTTGTTTGCTCCACTTTCAACGCTGTGGCTTTGGGCAGTTGTACAAGGGATCGGTCAGGGCGCGCTCACCTCGGTAGCGTTGACGCTGATTGTGCTGCGCTCGAAGAACGCGCACATTGCCGCCGAACTTTCCGGGATGGTGCAGGGAATTGGCTATGGCGTCGGAGCGGCGGGCCCGCTGTTGGTTGGTGTGCTGCATGGATGGACGGGAAATTTCGTTAGCGTGGGATGGATGTTCGCCGCGGTTGGTGTGGCTGCTATCGTTTTTGGCTTCCTTGCTGGGCGCGCACGTCACGTGAAGGGTGTGTTGTACGAAATCCGCATGATCGAGCGGATAGTCACTGAAGCGTGACCCGGGTACAACGATGCGCTCGCACGCCTCTGATGGATCGATGGGTGGTCATATACGGTCCGCTGGAAAACTGACTGATAGCGCTGAATGCGCGGACGTCCGTTCCACATCTAAACCCGCCATAGTCGATCTGACACGTTGAAGGACCGGTACGGGTCATGCTGCGCCCGTCCGCTCTTCAAACTCATCGCTGGAAAGCGGCCAGTCGGCAGTGCGTACTCCCGACCCTGACTTGCCGTTCAGCCTTTCCGTGACCTGAATGGCCGCTCCCGAGCGGTAAAACGGGCTCTCAAGGACGCCGCCCTACCTACTAATGCTCAGGACGCGCTGAAAGGCTGCTGTCGGTCAAGCCGGCGCTCATTGACCGCGCACGGATTTAGAAGCCAATCGGCTGCCACGGTCCTTTGCTCCCAGCGGTTGGTGTCCCGAGCCCTCGAATGCCGTTCAAACCGCGCCTGCCCCCCATGCGAGGAATCCTCCGTCCACCGGAAGCACGATCCCGTTCGTATATCCAGCTTCCTCGGACGCCAGGTAGCAGACGGCTGTGGCGATTTCCGACGTCGTGCCGTATCGCTTCATCGGAATCGCATTTGAGTATTCGGCACGGAACTCTTCGCTGTGGAGCGCCTTAGTCATCGGCGTATCAACTGGACCCGGGGCGATTGCGTTAGCGGTGATGCCGTAGTCACAGAGCTCCACCGCCATCTGGCGCGTTAAAGCGATGACAGCGCCTTTCGACGTGCCGTAGGCCGTGCGTCCCTTACCGACGGCTCGTATGCCGGCCACCGACGCTATATTGATGATGCGGCCCCAGCGGTTCCTAACCATCAGACGCGCGGCATGTTGGGAGCATAGAAACGCGCCAGTTACATTGACCTGCATGGTTTTGAGAAACGTGTCGAGGGGATAGTCTATGAATGGCACCAGCTTGGCAATGCCGGCGCCGTTCACCAACACGTCACAACGCCCGTGCGTCTTGTCGATCGCATCGAACGCAGCGGCAATCGATTCCGCGCTTGAGACATCCATCTCCGTAGCCGAAACTGACAGGCCCGCGCGCCGCAAGTTTGACGCCGCTTCCTCTGCGGCGTTCTTGTTGATATCGGCAAGAACGACGTGATAACCCCGTTTTGCAAGCTGTTCTGCTGAATCTACACCGATGCCCATTGCGCCGCCCGTGACTACTGCAACGCGGCTTGCGTCTTTTTGCTCCATCTGCTCCACCTTGTCCCTTTTGATGTCAGTCCGCTAGCGGCATCGACAGGATGCCCGTAAGCGTAGAACGACGGCGCTGCGCGCCATCCCGTGTGGAGATTATTGGAGCCTAAGCGGACACGGTCAAAGGATAATAAGGCCGCACATCGTGAAAAAAAGTCACACTAAGTTACGCAGATCGCGGCGAGAAAACAGGCCGATGAGGCTTCATCCTTCCATTTGCTGTAGCTCGTTCCTTAGCCATTCCACCAAGGCGACGGTTTTCGACTGACTCTCCGCGTGAGGAGCAACCCACAGCACAATACTTACAGGTCCTGGGACGAAGCCAAACGGCGCGACAAGACCAGCTGAGTCCAATTCGTCTCGGACAAGCATTCTCGGCACTGCAGCGACTCCCAATCCGCATTTAGCGGCTTGGATCTGAAGATAAAAATGATCGAACGATTCAGCGATCTCGGGTGGGTTTTCAAGCACCGTCGAGGTCGCCTTAAACCAGTCGACCCACGCGGACGGTCGCGTATTGGTTGCTAGAAGCCGCGCCCGCTCAAGGTCGCTCGGTTTTTCGATCCGGTTTGTTCGCATGTACTCTGGGGCGCACACTGCGCCGATCCATTCCTCAATCAACGGTATCGGGGTGACACCTTTAGGTACCGGGATGGACGAAAGCCGTATCGCCACCGTTATCTTGTCTCGGGTAAAGTCGATTTCGCCATGACTTGTGTTGAAACTCAGCTCAAGCGATGGGATCGCATTTTTCAGCTTTGAGAGGCGCGGCAGCAGCCAGTACATCATGATCGAGGCCGAGCATGAGAGCGTCAACGGCCCGGGCTTCAGCTGATCGACGGTCCTTTGTATAAGGTTGAACGCCACGCTCAGGCCTTCGGCCAACTGCGCCCCTTCAGGCGTCGGCTCAGTCGCGTGCGCATTGCGTGACAGCAGTAGCAGGCCCAGCTGGTCTTCAAGCGCGCGGATATGTCTGCTGACCGCACCATGAGTGACGCTGAGCTCGTCGGCAGCGGCACCGAAGCTCCGAAGGCGAGCTGTGGCTTCAAAGGCGCGCAGCGCATTCAACGAGAGACGAGGCACGTGGGCTCCTGTGGGCCCGAGGCCCAGTGCTGATGGAAGTGGCCTATTGTGAGTTTTTCGCTCCGCGTCGAGAAATCATATCGTTTGATGTCGCGAGTCGTCAAACCTATATTCTGGACATCTCCCGGTTTAAGCGCATGCGTCCCACGATACGTCCATGCGCCCGGTTTCAGGTCTAAAATCCCAGGACGCAGAGTCGAACATGGTCGAAACCTCCAGTCAAAGAGCGGAATTCACTGCGCGCTATTTTGTTGAAAGCTCAGTACCGATTGCAAAAGCCGCCGAAGTCATTGCCGGCGAACAGTCGAGCGGAACGTTTCTCGCGCTCCCGGGAGAAACTGATGCGCTAAAAAATCGTGCCCGGGCTCGTGTGGTGAAGGTCGATTCGCACCCCCCCGTTCTCGAGCCGTCGCTGCGCAGCGCTCACGTCGAACGCAAGGGTCCGCCGAGCGTCTATTACCGAGGCGAGATCGAGATCGCCTTCCCGGTGGACAACATTGGCGCGAATCTGCCCACCCTTTTATCGACTGTTGCAGGCAACCTGTTTGAGTTAGGGGAAGTGACAGGGCTGCGCCTGCTTGACATCGATCTACCAGCAACGTATGCGGCACGATTCCCCGGCCCTCAATTCGGTATCGGTGGAACCCGTGACTTCGCTATGGTCTACGACAGACCAATGATCGGAACGATCATCAAGCCGAGCATCGGCTTGCTTCCGGAGCAAACGGCGGAAATCGTCGATAGCCTTTGCGCCGCCGACATTGACTTCATCAAGGATGACGAGCTGCTCGCCGATCCCGCATACGCGAGCTTTGATGAGCGGCTCGCAGCCGTCATGCCGGTCTTGCATCGACACGCCGACCGCATGGGTCGCATGCCGATGTACGCGATCAACATCTCCGGCACAATCGACGAGATGCTCCACCGACACGATGCGGTTCTGCGGGCCGGCGGTACGTGCGTGATGGTTTCCATTAATTGGGTCGGTTTTGCTGGCGTCGAGCATCTTCGCAAGCATGCCCAAGTACCTATCCACGGCCATCGCAACGGCTGGGGGGCGTTCACACGCTGTCCGGAACTCGGGTTCTCCTTTCAGGCGTTTCAGAAGTTGTGGCGACTTGCCGGAGTAGATCATCTGCACGTCAACGGCATTCGAAGCAAATTCTGGGAGCCAGATACATCCGTCATCGATTCGGCCCGTGCCTGCCTGGCACCGTTCGCGGGTGTGCAGCCGCTAATGCCGGTTTTTTCGTCGGGCCAGTGGGCGTCTCAAGCTCCTGACCTTTACGCTCAACTGGGCTCCGTGGACCTGATGCATCTGGCCGGTGGCGGAATCATCGGACATCCGCACGGAATCGCCGCGGGTGTTGCCAGTATGCGAGAAGGGTGGGAAGCGGCAGTCGAAGGAGTAGATCTGAAAACCTTCGCGGAGTCCCGGCCTGCACTGCGTGCTGCCCTGTCTCACTTCCAATCGGCGTGATCCGAGATGAGCACAAAATCCGAACAATCGGACGCGGCATTGCGTCTGGCTTTCTACGGCGACGACTTTACCGGATCGACTGACGCTCTGGAAGTCTTAGCCTTCGCGGGGCTGCGGTGCGCCCTTTTCTTGAAAGCGCCTTCTTCCGAGAGGTTATCGCAACTAGGCGGATTTGACGCTATCGGTGTGGCAGGTGACAGTCGAGGCATGAGCCCGTCCGAAATGGAAGCATCCCTTCCATCGGTATTCGAGGCTCTGCGCGCCCTGAATGCTCCGATCCTTCACTACAAAGTCTGTTCAACTTTCGATAGTGGCCCGGCGATAGGAAGCATCGGAAAAGCTTTGGAGATAGCCCGCGCTGGAATCACGCGGTATCCAGTTCCGATTGTTGCCGGGACTCCAGCATTGAAGCGCTACTGCGCGTTTGGCAACCTGTTTGCCCGGTCCGGTACCGACAACAAGACTTATCGAATCGATCGCCATCCGATCATGAGCGTCCACCCGGTCACACCGATGATGGAAGGAGATCTTCTGCGCCATCTGGCGCTGCAGACAGACCTGCCTCTCTCCGGAATCTTCCTGCCCAGTCTGGAAGGCGCTCGAGAAGAAATAGACCGGGCGTGGTCGGAAGCAACTTCAACCGGCGACGCGGGAATCTTGCTCGATTCAGTCACGGAACGTCATCTGACCGAAGTCGGTCGCATCCTTGACGGCTACGCTTCAACGGTCGGTCCCATATTTACCATTGGCTCGTCCGGGGTCGAGTATGCGCTGACCCAATGGTGGCGTGAACTCGGGAAGCTTCCCAATACGCAGCGATCTTACGACCATATTGCGCCCACGAGTCAAATTCTTGCCATCTCCGGCAGTGCGTCACCACTGTCTTCCGCACAGATTGACACGGCGATCGCGGCAGGCTTCGCCGAGATTGCCATCGACGCAAAAGCGCTCGTCCGGGAAGACTCGTGGCAGCAAACAGCTCAAGATATCGTCGGCCGCACGATTGCGCTGCTCAGCGACGGGCGCAGTGTCATCATGCATACTGCCCGTGGCCCGCGCGATACACGCATCGCGGAAATGCTCGAGTGCTTTACTGCCGACGGACTGACCCCGGACGACGCTCGGCATCAAGGGGGGCGATTGCTGGGCCAACGTCTTGGCGCGGTCGCGAGTGCTGTCCTTGAGGCCACTCATTTGCGCCGCCTGGTTCTATCAGGCGGCGATACGTCGAGTCAAGTCATACAGGTTCTTGGGCCCGATGCACTTGAGATTGACGGGCGCCTCGCCGCAGGCGCGCCATTGTGCCGTGTGCTTTCCGATAAGTCTCATTTGCGAAACCTTCAGCTTGCACTCAAGGGCGGCCAGATGGGCGACGACAACTTCTTCGTCATCGCCCGGGATGGCACCGCAAGATAATCGCCGCGCCCCGCGGCGCGGCCACACGTTCTTCACGCCGCAAAGTAGATGCTAACGGGGACCGCGACCTAAAGCGCGTTCCCGCTGGTCAATCAAGAACGTCGGACAACGGTCCGACGCTTCGGCGATTGCGAACAGGAGGACCTTGGCACGGAGTCACGCGCAGGAAGCCTCGATCGCATAGGTTCGCTGTACCGATCGAGACCGACTGCAATGTCGTCACTTCGGAGGACGGTAGTTGCTCGCTTACCCGAGCGGCGTCATCTCCGGCCCGCTTCGATTCCTCGTCCCTTCCGCACGAAGTCTTTCGCAACCTGAGAATCTTCATCGATGAATAGAAACCGTTCCACGAAAATCCTTGCGACGCTCGGACCTTCAAGCTCCGCCGAAAGCCTGATTGAGAGCCTGTATGTGTCCGGCGCCGATGTTTTCAGGTTGAACATGAGCCATGGCAGCCATGCGGAACAGGCTCAGCGACTGCAAGCAATTCGCCGTATCGAGGCCCGACATGGTCGTCCGATCGGCGTGTTGCTTGATCTGCAAGGGCCGAAGCTGCGTGTGGCGCGGTTCAAAGATGGGAAAGTCGATCTGCGGCCAGGACAGGCCTTCAGCTTTGACCTTGATAGCGCGTCCGGTGACGAGTCGAGGGTCTGTCTCCCTCACCCCGAAATCTTCGCAGTCGCGGCGATCGGCGATACTTTGCTTGCCAACGACGGCCTGCTGAGGTTCAAGATTGTCGATACGTCGCTTACCCGTATGACCACGGAAGTTGTCATCGGCGGCATCCTTTCGGACCGAAAAGGCGTCAACGTCCCGAGCGTGCGTATTTCGGGGAAGCTGGACACGCGTTTCGCGTGAAGGCGGACAGGTGTTTCGCGCGAAGCTGGACAGTCGGAGCGCAGCGACGCAGGGGTTTTCTGTTTTTACTCTGCCTGCAGGTTTTCGGTCAAACTAATTTTTTGTTTTTCGCATCGATTCGCCCTTCATGGTGATCCGATACGTGTTGTGAACAAGCCGGTCGAGAATGGCGTCGGCAAGTGTCGGATCACCAAGCGCGCCATGCCAGTTTTCGACAGGAATTTGACTCGTCGCGATGGTTGAACGGCGACCGTGGCGGTCATCAAGTATTTCGAGCAGGTCGCGCCGGGCGCTGTCAGGCATTGGTGCCATCGCGAAGTCATCCATCAACAGTACGTCCGTTTTGGCCCACTGCGCGAGCGCTCGCGCGTATCGGCCGCTGCCGTGCGCAATAGCGAGTTCCTCTGTGAGTCGCGGCATCTTGAGATAGGCCACCGTGTAGCCTAAGCGGCATGCCTGATTGGCAAGCGCGCATCCGAGCCAGGTCTTACCGAGGCCGGTCGCGCCGATAATCAGCGTGTTGTGCTTCTCCCGAATCCATTCGCCGGTCAGCAAGCGGCCCATGAGTGCGCGATCGAGCCCGCGCGGGGTGCGGTAGTCGATGTCTTCGGCCACGGCATCGGAGAACTTCAGCTTGGCACGCCGAAGGCGCGATGAGGTTTGCCTGGATTCGCGTTCGCTTGCTTCGCGCTCCACAAGCAAGCCCAAGCGCTCTTCGAAACCCAGCGCTTCGATATCGGGGTTATTCTGCTGTTGCGCCAAGGCGGCTGCCATGCCGTTCAGCCTCAGCGCGTGAAGCTTGTCGATCGTTGGATGGTTGAGCATGCGTCCTCTTCAATGGTAGTAGTCGGGGCCGCGCACATTGGGATGTGTGAGCGGTAAGCTGGCCTGATCCGTTTCTGTCTGAGGCGACTGGTCCAGACCGTTCTTAAGCGTCGAGCTAATGAAACGGTAGCTTGGCGCCTTCAGATCGATGGCGCGGCAGCACGCGGCTTCCAGCCGCGCATTGCCATGGTCTTTGCCGAGGCGAAGCACGCCAAGGCAGGCGCGATAGGCTTGTTGAGGATGCTGTCGACCGCCGAGCAAGTGCTGGATCACGGCGGCGGTATGCGGGCCGATACGCATGGCCCAGTCGTACAGGCGCTGTGCTCCCCATCCGCTGACCTCTTGATGGTGAGGCGGCATGTGCGCATTAACCGTAGTGTGGTGACCACGTCGAGTGCTTCGCGCGTGGGCGGCGATACGCGTGCCTCGGTGGAAGATCTCGACTGTCCCGTTCGTATATCGAACGTCGACCTGTTGACGCGCGAAGCGATGCGGTACAGAGTAATAGTGAACGTCAATGTCGACGTGGTAGTCGGGTCCCACGCGCGCCACCTTCCAGTCAGCATATTGATAGCGCAGCAATGGAAGCGCCTTCAGCGATGAGCGTTCGAATTCATCGAAGGTGCTGCGGCGCGATCCCGGCAGCTTCTTGAAGGATTTGTTGTTCAAGTCGACCAGGAGTGACGCGATCGCAGAGTTTGCCTCGGCCAGGCTAAAGAAACGGTGCTTGCGAAGTCGGGCGAGAATGTAGCGTTGGACAAGGAGCACGCCTTGCTCGACCTTGGCTTTATCACGGGGCTTTTTACTTCGGGCCGGGATGACAGCCAGAGAATAATGCGAGGCCATTTCTCCGTATGTTCGATTGATAATGGGATCGTAAAAGCTCGGCC
>NZ_JAQQEU010000018.1:0-122031 GCF_046026895.1 Paraburkholderia sediminicola | reverse complement strand
GGCGAACTGGCCGGATTTTTCCGAAGGCGGCAGCACAGGCTGCCCGATTGACGATGACCGCTACCTCGATACCTACTGCCTTCACAGGCGCAGAAGACCCTGACGTCGCCACGCTCGATGAAGCAGCCACGCGTCTCGACGCCAAGGGCTTGCTGTCGCTCGACGTCACGGCGCGCAGCGAAATTGCCGAAGACATCCATCTGTTCGAACTGCGCGCGCCGGACGGTGCGCAGCTCCCGCCATTCGCGGCGGGCGCGCACTTGCTCGTGCGCACGCCCGCGGGCATCGAGCGCCGCTATTCGCTTTGCAACGCGCCCACCGAGCGCGACCGCTATCTGATCGCCGTGAAGTTCGACGCCACGGGACGCGGCGGTTCCGCGAGCATGACGCGCGACGTGCAAATCGGCAGGCGCCTGCAAGTCGCGCCGCCGGAAAACTATTTCGCGCTGACGGACGACGCTTCGCGCTATCTGCTGATAGCGGGCGGCATCGGCATCACGCCGTTGCGTTCGATGATCGCCGAGCTCGAAACGGGCGGCGCCGACTATCGGCTGCTGTATTGCACGCGCACGCCGGAATCGACCGCGTTTCTCGACGAACTGCGCGGCTCGCAACGCGTGATCGTGCATCACGACTTCGGCGCGCGCGACAGGTCGTTTGCGCTGGCGCCCTATCTCGCCGCGCGCGACGGCAACACGCATCTGTATTGCTGCGGACCGCGTCCGTTGATGCAGGCGGTGCGCGACGCGGCTTCGCATTGGCCGTCGGCAGCAGTGCATTTCGAGGACTTCGGCACCAGCGCGCATGTCGGCAATGACGCGGACGGCGGCGGCGACAAACCGTTCGTCGTGAAACTCGCCCGCAGCGGCCAGTGCGTGAACGTCGCGCCGGAACAGACGATCCTCGAAGCGCTGCGTGGCCATGGCATCGATACGCCGAGTTCGTGCGAAGCGGGCACCTGCGGCTCGTGCCGTACGCGGCTGATTGCGGGCAAGGCCGATCATCGCGACTTCGTGCTCGACGAGGACGAATACGATAGGGCGATCATGATCTGCGTGTCGCGCGCGAAGTCCGACGAGATCGTGCTCGATCTCTGACTCGGCAGCACGGCGTGGCGGCGCATCATGGCGCCGCCTGCCACGCATCACAGGCTGGAGCTGACGCATCACAGGCGGTGCGTCAATAGAACTGGTCGAAGTGAACCTGCCCGAACGGCACCTTGCGGGCGAGCAGCGTGCGTTGAATTGCCTGACCCATCGCGGGCGGGCCGGCGAAGTAGATTTCCATGTCGCGCAACCGGTCGCCGAACATCGTATCGGCGAGTTCATGAACGAAGCCTACATGTCCTGTCCACGGCTCGCGCGCGTCTTCGTGCGCAACGTCCGACACCGCGGCCTCGAAACGAAAGCGCTCGTCGAAGCCCGCCAGCGACGCGAGCATGTCACGCCCGCACACGTCGCGCGGCGTGCGCCCGCCGTACAGGAAATGCAGCTTCACGCCGGCGAGCGCTGGTTCCACGGCAACCCCCCGCGCAATCGAAATCATCGGCGCGAGACCCGAACCGCCCGCGACGCACAGCACGTCGCGCGTCACGTTGCGGCGCAGATAGGCCATCCCGTACGGCCCGTCGATCTCAACCTGCGCGCCCATTGCGAGTCCGCCGAACAGCACGCCGCTGCCCTGCCCGTTCGGCACGCGGCGCACCTGGAAATGCAGCATGCGCGCGTCGTCCGCGCTGTCGCTCGTCGCGATGTTACTCATCGAGTATGCGCGCACGCCTCTCACTCCGGGCAGGTTCAGCAGCGCATACTGGCCCGGCTCGAATGGCATGTCCGCGGACAGCGCAAAGCGGAATTCCTCGATGTCGTGCGTGATCGAACAGCGCCCCGCGAGCGTGCCCATCACGCGCCGCGGCGCATGCACGGGCGCGTATTGCGGCGACGTCCTCAGCTTGATCGTGCATTCACCGCGCGGCACGCATTGACAGCCCAGATAGCGGTTGCGCGCGCGGTCCTTGTCGGTCCAGGCGGGCGCCTCGCTCCACTTCATGTCCACCGCGCCGTCGATCAGCTCGAACTTGCAGTTGCCGCAAGCGCCGACGTTGCACTCGTACGGAAACGCGATGCCCGAGCGCAATGCCGAGCGCAACACGGTGTCGTGCTCATCGCAGTGGAACGAAACATCGGTGCCAGCCAGTGTGATGCGATGAGCAGCGTCGGACATGCGACTTTCCCTTTCAGATGGACTTTACATAGGCGGCCGGTACCCCAGAGTGGAGGAGATGCCTTCCGCCGCGTTCAACAGGTGCGGCACGCATGCGCGCAGCGCCTTCTTAGTGAGCCGCTGCGACGGTCCGCCGACGCCGACCGCGGCGACCACATTGCCCGACACGTCGCGCACCGGCGCCGCAACGCCGCGCATGCCGATTTCCGACTCCTCGTCGTCGATCGAATAGTTCTCCCGGCGCACTTTTTCGAGCGCCTTCAGGAACACCTGCGTATCCGTATTCGTGTTCGGCGTGCGCGCCACCAGCCCGGCCTTCAGCACGCGCGCCACCACGTCCGGCGGACGGAACGCGAGCAGCACCTGACCTTCCGCGGTGCAGAAAGCTGGCTTGCGCACACCGATGTACGAGCGCATGCGGATCGCCTGATCGCTTTCGAGGTTGAACAGATAGACGATGTTGGTGTCATCGAGCACCGCGAGATGCACGGTCTCCCCGGTGTGCTCGCGCAACACGTGCAGGAACGGCACCGCCTGCTTCGACACGTCGAACCGGCGCCGCACCAGCGCACCCAGCGTGAACAACTGAATGCCGAGCCGGTAACGCCCGCTCTCCTCGTTCTGTTCGAGCAACCCTTCCGCGACCAGCGTCGTCGCGAGACGGTGGACCGTGCTCTTCGCCACCCCCAACCGCTTCGCGAGACTGCTGATGCCGATCTCCGGTTCCTGCTCCGAAAACACCTTCAGCAGCCGAATCGCCGCCGTCACGGACGACAGACGGCCATCGCCCGTTTCGCTCTTTCCTTCAGACGCGGCCTGCACATCCGAACTTTGCATGAATATACCTCACCCATTATAAAATGGAACAACGTTCCGTATATAAGAACGAATGCGCTGCCAATTCATCGCTCGCCGACGGGTGCGCGAGCAATGCCGCGGCGGCGCGCATCGCCTCTGTCGCTATGATACGCGAGCCATCCCGGCGTCGACGACAGCGAGCGCTCCTTTAATGCGAGGGGGTTTCCTGAAGCGCATGTATCGTGCGTTCCACTCGCCGTTCCATATGCAGCGACAACGTTCCGTCCAGCGTAACGAAACCTTCTCGTCATGAGTACATACCCTGGCGGTCTGCTCCTTGACTTAGATCCCTAAACAAAACAAACTGCCTTCATACTTTTATGTGGACCGACGTTCCATATAAAAGAACCGTAAGTACGAAGTATTGCAGTATCGCCTCAGCTTCATCGAAGACGGTTTGAACGGCATCGGGCAGTAGAGCGCGCAGGGCAGGTATTGCACGTCACGCTCCCTACTGCGCACCGAATACGTGCGTTGTATTCAGGCCTCCAGATGTTCGCGCGAAGCCGTGGACCAGTCCGCAGAAAAATCAAACCCGGCAATCGACCGGGACACCCATATCAATCAATGGATGGAGACGTCATGAAGAAGACTGTTGCGCTGCTCGCGCTGCCTGTTCTCGCCGGGACCGCGCACGCTCAAAGTTCGGTCACGCTGTACGGCCTGGTCGACGCGGGCATCGTGTACATCAACAATCAGTCGGGACATTCCAATGTCCAGATGGTGAACGGACAAACGAACGGCAGCCGCGTCGGCTTTCGCGGGGCCGAAGATCTGGGCGGCGGCATGAAGGCGATCTTCACGCTGGAGAACGGTTTCGATACGTCGAACGGCAAACTGCTGCAAGGCAGCCGTCTGTTCGGCCGCCAGGCGTTCGTAGGCCTGGAGACGCCCTACGGTTCGGTCACGATGGGGCGCCAGTACGATCCGATGACCCGCTATATCGGCGAGATCGCAGCGACATCGATGTGGGCGTGGGTCGGGACCCACCCCGGTGACTTCGACAACCTGAATTCGAACTTCCGCGTCAACAACTCGATCGAGTACCGGTCGCCGACGTTCCACGGGCTCACCATCGACGGGATTTTCGCGCCGGGCGGCACGCCCGGCAACTTCGCGACCAACCGGATTTACACGCTCGGCGCCAACTATCAGAACGGCCCCGTCACAGTCGCGCTGGCCTACGACCATGTGAACACGCCCGCGACTTCGGCCTTCGACGGCACTACCGCGCCAGGTCAGGCCGGCTTCACGTCGCCCGGCAAGAGCCCCGTGTTCAGCGGCTATCTGTCCGCGAACTCGATGGATATTTTCGGCGCAGCCATCGCGTACACGCTCGGCTCCGCCAAGTTCGGCTTCGTCTATACACATACGTCCTTTAACGACATCCTGCGCACGCCGACCACGCCAAACACGGGTTCCGCGATCTTCAACAGCTATGAAGTGAACGCGCGCTACTGGTTCACGCCCAGCTTCCTCGTCGGCGCGTCGTTCGACTACACCAATGCGGAGACGGCCAAATACGAGCAGGTCAATTTCGGCCCCGATTACTTCCTGTCCAAACGCACCGACGTACTCGCCGTTGGAGTTTGGCAGCATGCTTCGGGCATCGACTCGACCGGCCATCCCGCCGTGGCCGCGATCGGTTCGCTCGGCCAGTCGACCACGCCGAATCAGGTCGCCGTCAAGTTTTCGCTGCGGCATCGTTTCTGACGCCGTATCCGATCAGCAGCAAGCATCCCGCATGGGAACGATGTAAACCGCTAAGGGGAGAACGACGGGTGAAGAGGATCGTATCGAGATTCAAGGTCGTCGTGGCCGTCGCATTGTGCGGCGCCGGCGCCGCTCATGCGGCCGCGCCGACCGTGGTGCACGTCGGCATTGCGAACGCGAGCAGCGACGTCGCGTTCTTTATCGCCGACAAGAAGGGGTATTTCCGCGCCGAAGGCATCGACGCACGCTTCGTCCCGTTCGACTCCGGCGCGAAGATGGTCGCCCCGCTCGGCGCCGGCCAGCTCGACGTCGCTGGCGGCTCGCCGTCGGCGGGTCTGTACAACGCGGTGATGCGTGGCATCGGCATCAAGATCGTCGCGGACAAGGGCTCAACCCCGCCCGGCTACGGCTACCAGCCGCTGCTGGTGCGCAAGGATCTCGTCGCAAGCGGGCGCTACAAGACGCTCGCCGATCTGAAGGGGATGAAGGTCGCGGGCAGCGCGACCGGCAGCGCATCCACGTCGACGATGAACGAGGCGCTGAAGAAAGCCGGACTCAAACCGGGCGACGTCGAGCGCGTCTACCTCGGTTTTCCGCAGCACGTAATGGCGCTGGAAAACAAGGCCGTCGATGCCGCGTTGACCACCGAACCGTCCGCCACCGAAGCCGTGCGCAGCGGCGCGGCAGTACGCGTGATGGGCGACGACCAGATTTATCCGAACCACCAGTTGGCCGTCGTCCTCTATTCCAATACGTTTATCCACGATCATCCGGATACCGCGAAAGCGTTCATGCGAGCCTACCTGCGCGCGGTGCGCGACTACAACGACGCGCTGAAGGACGGCAAGATCGCCGGCCCCAACGCGGACGAAGTGATCGCGATCCTCACGCAGTACACCCCGATCAAGGACCCCTCCGTCTATCGCACGATCGTCCCGCAAGGCACGAACCCCGACGGCAAGGTTAACGTCGCGAGCCTCGAAAACGATCTCGCGTACTTCAGAAGCCAGGGTGTCGTGAAAGGCAACGTGAGCGTCGCGCAGGTCGTCGATACGTCGTTTGTCGACCAGGCGGACGCCGCGCTCGGCCCCTACCAGCCGCGCGCGAAATAGGAGACAGTGTTCATGGCTACACCGCTGATCAAACCGCAGCACGCGGCCGAGGAAGTCCCCGTCAAGATCCGCCTGCATCAATTGACCAAATCGTTCGAGACGGCGGGCGGCAGCGTCACCGCACTCGATAACGTTTCGCTCGATATTCCGACCGGCTGCTTCTTCATGATCGTCGGCCCGAGCGGCTGCGGCAAGACGACGTTGCTGCGCATTCTCGCGAATCTCGAAGCGCCGACGAGCGGCACCGTCGAGATTGCGTCGCCCGCGGAATTCCGTCCTGGCAATTCGATGGTCTTCCAGGGCGATTCGCTGTTTCCGTGGATGACGGTGTTCGACAACGCGGCCTACGGGCTCGCGTTGCGCCATGTGCCGAAAGCGGAGATTCGCGAGACGGTCGACTATTACCTGAGCCGCACGGGCCTGACGCGGTTCGCGAGCGCGTATCCGCATCAGCTGTCGGGCGGCATGCGGCAGCGCGTATCGATCGTGCGCGCGTTCGCGAACGATCCTGACATCCTGCTGATGGACGAGCCGTTCTCCGCGCTCGACGAGCAGAACAAGCTGCTGCTGCAGGAAGAACTGCTGCGCATCTGGGACGAAACCCGCAAGACGGTGCTGTTCATTACGCACAGCGTCGACGAAGCCGCGACGCTCGGCGACCGCATCATGATCATGACGGCGCAGCCCGGCTGCGCGAAGCAGATCGTCGACGTGCCGTTCGCGCGGCCGCGCTCGGTGCTCGAACTGCGGGCACGTCCCGAATACGGCGAATTCGTTTATTCCATCTGGGGACAGTTGCGCGACGAAGTCGAGCGCGCGCGAGCCCGCGATCTCGGTGAGAAGAAGGCATGAAGACCGCACAACAACTGACTGCGAACGATGCGCCCAGGCGCTGCCGCAAGAAACGCACCAAGCGCGTGAGCAACAGGCTGCGCGACCGCCTGATCAGCATTGCTTCGCCAATCGTGCTGCTGCTCGTGTGGCAGATCGCGGCGCAGGCCGGCATGATCGACGAGCGCTTCTTCCCAGCGCCGACGAAGATCTTCGCGACGTTCGTCTCGCTCGTCGACGACGGTTCGCTGTGGGACAACACGTCGGCGACGCTGCTACGCCTGTTCTGGGGCGCGCTGATCGGCGGCATACCCGCGTTGCTGCTCGGCGTCGCGACCGGCCTCTCGCGTCCGCTGCGTGCGGTGTTCGATCCGCTGATCGCCGCGACCTACCCGGTGCCGAAGAGCGCGATCTTTCCGCTGCTGTTGCTGATCTGTGGACTCGGCGAAGCGTCGAAGATCGCGATGGTCGCCATTGGCGTGTTCTACCCCGTGCTCATCAACACGACGACGGGCGTGCTCGAAATCAACAAGATCTATCTGGACGTCGGCCGCAATTTCCGCGCGAACCGCTGGCAGGTGTTTCGCACGATCGCGTTGCCAGGCGCGGTACCGCACATCATGAGCGGCATCAAGCCCGGCCTCGGCCTCGGGCTGATGCTGATCGCCATTGCCGAGATGATCGGCTCGAAGAGCGGCCTCGGCTACATGATCTGGAATGCCTGGGAATTGCTATCGGTCGAACAGATGTATGTCGGCCTGCTCGTCATCGCGTTTCTCGGCTACGGCATGTCACTGCTGCTAACCGAACTCGAACGCAAACTGATTCCATGGAAAGGACGCTGAACATGAGCGAGTTCATCGAACAGAAACAGCGGCTCGTCGACGCCGTCATGATGCTGGAGCGCGCCGAGGTAATCGATTTCAACGGCCACTTCAGCTGGCGCGTGCCAGGCCGCGATCATCTGCTGATCAATTCGGGAAAATCGGTGCGCAGCGCGCTCACCGTCGACGATATCGTCACGATCGACTTCGACGGCAATCTGATCGAAGGCGATGCGGTGCCACCGATGGAGTTTCCAATTCACGCGGAAATCTACCGCAGACGCGCCGACGTGCAATCGGTCGTGCATACGCATCCGGTGTGGTCGACGCTTTTCAGCATGACGGGCCGCCACGTCGAGCCCGTCATCATGCAGGCGGCCGTATTGGGCGAAATCCGCCGTTTCGGCAAAACCGCGTCGATCAACAAAAAGCCGCTTGCGCAGGAGCTGGCCGACGTGCTCGGTCCGCATCGTGTCGCGATGCTGAAATCGCATGGTGCCGTGATTGCCGCCGAAGGGATACTCGAAGCCTTCGTGCTCGCGTTTTATCTGGAAGAGAACGCGCATCGCCAGTACCTCGCGCTACAGCTCGGCGAACCGATGGTGCTGTCGTCCGAACAGGTCGAGACGATCGGGCGCAATCTGTGGAAACCCAATCTGTTGCAGAAGGTCTGGGACTACCACGCCGGCAAGATGCGGCGGGAGCGCTGATGCGGCCGATGATCGAGCGCATTCCCGTCTTTCTGCTCACCGGCTTTCTGGGCAGCGGCAAGACTACCCTGCTCGCCCGCTGGCTGAAGGAAGCGCCTTTGCGCGAGGCCGCGCTGATCGTCAACGAGATCGGCGCGGTCCCACTCGACCATGCGACGCTCGGCTTCGCGGCCGACGCGTCCGCGCTGCTTGCCGATGCGTGCGTCTGCTGCAGCGGCCTGCCGGACCTGAATGAAGCGCTCGAGAATCTGTTCTGGGCGCGCCTGCATCGCAGCGTCAGGCGCTTCGATTCGGTGGTGATCGAAACCACGGGCTTGGCCGATCCCCGCCCGCTCGTTGCGTCGATGCAGAGCCAGCCCTTCATACATGAGCGGTATCGGCTGGCGGGTGTCGTGACGACGATCGGCGCCCCGACAGCGTTGCAGATAATCGATGCGTTCGGTGAAGCGCGCGCGCAACTCGACGCGGCGGACCTGATCGTGCTGACAAAAACGGATCTCGCCGACGATACGGCGCGGCAGCCGATTATCGATGCGCTGCGCCGCTCGCATCCTTTTACGCGTGTGCTGTTATCCGCGCACGCGGATCTCGGCGGTGCGGACGTGTTGCGTCATCTGGAAGAAGCGCGTGGCGCGCCACAGCAACGGCCGGACCCGGTCTGGCAGCCCCCCGCCAACCCTCGCATCGGTGCGGGGTTTTCACGCCGCGGCGGCAATTCGCGCCATGCCGCGCAAACGCGATTCGAAGCGATCGAAGGCGTCGTGAACTTCGACGCGCTAAACGCGCGACTCGATGCGCTCATCGACGCTCATCGCGATGCGCTGCTGAGAATGAAAGGCATCGTGCGTATGTGCGACGGCACTTCGTTGACCGTGCAGTTCGCGTACGGCGATCGCCATGCATGGCTGACGAATGCGCCAGTGAGCCGCAGCGGGCCCGAGGTCCCAGGCGGCGTCACGCTGATCTTGCGGACGACGTAAGCGCCATCAAAGAAAACGCCGGACGCATGGGTCCGGCGCCGTGCCCCCGTCATTCGTCCGCGACATTAATGCTCACTTCATCGTCTTCCACGGTTACAGGGTACGTTTTCAGCGGAATCATGCACGGCGGCGCGACAACTTCGCCCGTGCGGATATTGAACGCGCCATTGTGAAAGTCGCACTCGACCGTATCGCCGTCGATGCAGCCCTCGGACAACGAACCCGGCCCATGCGTGCACGTATCGTCGGTCACGAAGTATTCGCCTTCGAGATTGAACACCGCCAGCACGAAGCCATTCTTCTCGATCCGGATCGCCTGCCCTTCGGCCACGTCACCCTTGCGGCACAGTGCGATGCGCGCACACGTCTTCTCCATCTCCATCCTCCGTTTTTCGAATCACTGTTTGACACGCAGTGAGGCCGATGATAACTTTGTTCTTATCGAAAGAACAGCGTTCTTTTATATGGAACATAACGAACGATGCACGACATCGAACCAATCGACTGACAGCACAAGGAGGCAATCGAATGTTGAAAAAACAGGACAACGACCTGCTGACCCAGACGGGTCCCGGCACACCGATGGGCGAACTTTTCCGGCGCTTCTGGCTGCCGGCACTGCTTTCCGAGGAAGTCGCGGAAGCGGGCGGCGCACCCGTCCGGTTGCAGTTGTTGTCGGAGCGCATGCTTGCGTTTCGCGATTCGAACGGCAAGCTCGGCCTCATCGACGAGTTCTGCGCGCACCGGGGCGTGTCGCTGTGGTTCGGACGCAATGAGGAAGGCGGCATCCGTTGTCCGTATCACGGCTGGAAGTACGACGTGCAGGGTCAATGCATCGATGTGCCGTCGGAGCCGGCCGAAAGCGGCTATTGCAACAAGATCAAGCTGAAGTCGTATCCGCTCGTCGAGCAGGGCGGCGTCGTGTGGGTCTACATGGGGCCGCCCGAACAGCAGCCGCCACTGCCCGCCTACGAGTTCTCGACGGTGCCGGCGAGCCAGTCGTTCATGACCAAGCGTCTACAGGAATGCAACTGGCTGCAGGCGTTGGAAGGCGGCGTCGATTCGAGCCACGTGTCGTTCCTGCATCGCGGCGCGCTCAATTCCGATCCGCTGTTCAAGGGCGCGCGCGGCAACCAGTACAACCTGAACGACTTCAGCCCGGTCTTCGAAGTAGTCGAGGCCACCGGCGGCCTCTACATCGGCGCGCGTCGCAACGCGGAAGACGACCAGTACTACTGGCGCATCACGCCGTGGGTCATGCCGTGCTTCACGATGGTGCCGCCGCGCGGCGACCACCCGGTGCACGGCCACTTCTGGGTGCCGATCGACGACGAAAACTGCTGGGCCTGGAGCTTCGACTATCACCCGACGCGTGAACTCACCACGGCCGAAGTCGACGCGATGAAGGCAGGCAACGGCATTCACGTGCGCTATGTCCCAGGCACGTACCGTCCGCTGCAGAACAAGGAGAACGACTACCTGATCGACCGCGCGGCGCAGAAGGCGGGCACCTCGTACAGCGGCGTCGAGGGCATCGGCATGCAGGACGCGTCGTTGCAGGAGAGCATGGGCCCGATCCAGGACCGCACGCGCGAAAACCTCGTGTCGACAGACAACGGCATCATCATGGTCCGTCACCGGCTGATGAAGGCCGCGCGCGCACTCGCTGAGAAAGGCGTGCAGCCGCCGGGCCGCGATCCGCAATCGCAGCAGGTACGTTCGGTCGCGATCGTATTGCGGCGCGATTTGCCCTTCAAGGAAGGCGCGAAAGACGCATTGCATGCCGAAGCCGGCAAGGCCCATACGACGATCTAGCGACCCACGCGCCGCCACGCGGAACGTGGCGCGCTCATTCAACAGGGACTCACCAGGGCATAACGGCATGAACGATTCACAACCGCAACTCGCAAGGTCGGACGCGCAAGCGGACGCACCGCCACGCGCGTCGACGTTCGACGCCGCCGTCGCCGTCGAGCCAGGCCGCACCGAAATCCGTACATTCGAGCGGCCGCCCGTTACGCAGTCGACGGGCTTGTTGCGCGTCGCGATCACCGGCGTCTGCGGCAGCGATGGACCTTACTACCAGCAATTGCCGCAAAGCCGCGGACCGCTGATTCTCGGCCACGAAACGGTCGGCCATCTCGAAGAGGCCGGCGTGCTCGCGCGCAAGCGTTGGGGCCTGAAAGAAGGCGACTATGTCGCGCTCGAGGAGTACATCCCCTGTGGCCATTGCGAGTACTGTCTGAGCAACGAGTTCCGGCTGTGCGACGCAACGGACTGGCGTCTTGGCGGCATGCGCTACGGCGCGACGGGTTTGCGCACCGCACCCGGCTTCTGGGGCGGCTTCAGCCAGTTCCAGTACCTCGAACTGAACACCGTGTTTCATCGCGTGCCGTCGCATGTCGAACCGCGCTACGCCGCGCTTGCGCTGCCGCTCGGCAACGGCATCGAGTGGGCGTATCTGCAAGGCGGCGCGGGTCCGGGGCAGACGGTCGTGATTCAGGGACCGGGGCAACAGGGCCTGTCGTGCGTCGTCGCGGCGCGCGAGGCCGGAGCGGCGCAGATCATCGTCACGGGTCTCGCAACGCACACCGATCAGCGCCGTCTCGAACTCGCGCGTCAGCTAGGCGCGGATCACACGATTACCGTCGATAGCGAAGACGTGCTGGAGCGGGTTGCCGATCTCACGGGCGGCGCGATGGCCGACCTGGTCATCGACTGCGCGTCGGGCGGCACGGCCACCGTCACGACCGCGATCCAGCTCGCGCGCAAGCGCGGCACCATGATACTCGGCGGACAGAAACGCAAGCCGATTCCCGAGTTCAATAGCGACATGATCATCGCGCGCTTTCTGACCGTGAAAGGCATGCGTGGGCACAGCTATCAGTCGGTCGAACTCGCGCTGCAGTTGATCGCCGCCGATCGTCATCAGGTGCGTCGCATGAGCACGCACACGTTCGGCCTTTCCGAAACCGACATCGCGTTGCGCACGTTGCGCGGCGAAGGCGTCGAGAACGCGATTCATATGACGATCGACCCATGGAAATGACGCACGCTTCCCTCGCCGTCGCGCCGCAACGCGCGGCACTCGCGCCCGAGGCACGCTTTCGCGTGCAGGCCGCGAATTCGTCGCCGCGCCATGTGCGCGTCGTCACGCTGAGCGAATGCGCCGACGACGAGCTGCGCGCCTGCGCCACCGCCTCCGGATCAAACGTGCGGTTTGCCCGCGCGAACGAACTGGCGGCACTCGCCGGCACGCACGCTCCGCAGGAGGGCGGCTGGCCGCACACGATGAATGCCGCATCCGACGCAATGGCCGCGTGGCTCGGCGCGCCGGATCTCGCGATCATGGTCGGCAGCGAAGGCGATGATCCGCGCGCCGCCGTGCTCGCCGCACAGGCGTGGTGCCAACGCGGCGTGACGGTGTCGGCCGTCATCCGCCCTGCTGTTCAGGGCGCGCAAGCGCAACAGGATCAGCAACAGCCGCGGTGCTACCGCACCGCCGATGCGTTGCGCCCGTGGTGCACGATGCTGGTTCTCGCGAGCGGCAACGACTACCTCGCGGACCTGCTCGAAGCGCTCGGCGCCACGGGCGCAACGTAGTGCACGAAATGTAGCCAGCAAGCTGGACACCCGCTTCGCGTATAACATCGGATAACTGCGGCAAACACGACCGCACGCACAACCCACACCGCGAACGGCGCGCAAAGCGCCGGCGCGGCAAACGATGTGGAGAGAGACAGTTGAAGCAGGATATCAATCGTTGGTGGACCGTCGTAGGCGGAGCAATGTGTCTGTCGGTCGGCGCGGGCGTGATTTCCGCGTTCATGTTCGGCACGTTCATCAAGGCCATAGCGGCAGAAAACGGCTGGAGCCGCGCGCAGGTGTCGCTCGGTCTGACGATCTTCGAGTTTGCGATGGGACCGGGGACTATCGTCCTCGGCTCGCTGATCGACCGTTGGGGCGTGCGGCGTCCCACGCTGTTCTTTCTCGCGATATTCGCGCTGTCGATCGCGCTCGTCGGCGTGATCCCCGTTTCGTTGCCGCTCTTCTGCCTCGTGTTCGTGATGGTCGGCTTCTTCGCGCCGGGCAGTAACGCACTCCCGTACGCGAAGGTCGTCTGCGCGCGTTTCGATCGCCGGCGCGGCCTCGCGCTCGGCCTCACCGTCGGCGGCACGGCGATCGGCGCGATGCTGATGCCGCAATACGCGGGCTTTCTGCTGCGTCACTTCGGCTGGCGCACCGGCTATCTCGGTGTCGCGGCGATGATGGCCGCGATCTCGATTCCCGCGCTCTATCTGCTGGTGCGCATGCCGCCCGACACCGACGAAGCGATCGCGCGCCGCACGCGTCAATCCGCCGACAAGCTGCCTTCGCTGTGGTCCATCTTCAGGCACGACCGCACGTTCCGGCAGCTGGGCATCTCGATCTTCTGCATGTCGGGTGTGCTGCTTGCGCTGCTGTCGCAACTCGTGCCGATGATGACCGACCGCGGCGAGACCGTACGCGCCGCCGCGAGCATGCTGTCGATCGCGGGCCTCTCGTCGGCGCTGGGGCGGTTGTTCGCGGGCTATCTGATGGACCGCATTCACGCGCCTTATGTCGCTGCGATGTCGTTCACGCTGACCCTGTGCGGCGTGCTGATACTCGCGGCGGGAGCAACGGGATCGGCTGCGATGGTCGCGGCGGCGCTAATTGGCGTCAGCATCGGCGCGGAGGCGGACATCATCACGTTCATCGTCAGCCGCTATTTCGATCTGCGGCTTTTCGGGCGCGTATGCGGCGGCATGTGGGCATGCTGGGGCTGGGGCGCGGGCATCATGATCTTCCTGTCGGGACTGTGCTACGACCTGCTGCATTCGTATCATGCCGCGCTGTGGGTGTTCGCCGCGCTTGTGCTTGTATCGGTCGTATCGATCTGCCGGCTCGGGCCGTATGTGTATCCCGAGCAGCGCCATCCACGTGATCCGGCGGACAGAACGCAGGCGGGCAACGGCACGGCGGCGGCGCGCGCGAATCCTGAAACGACGGCGGGCTGATCGATCGCCGATGGCTTGAAACGCAGCGCCGTTATCATGCCCTTGCCGCTGCACGCCGAACACGCGCGGCGAGAAGCAAACGTGGCGCTGCCCGGCCCTTCCCTGGTCGTCGAACATCGAAGAGTTACCCGGGTCGGACCGAGGCGGATCGCGGCTCGCGCCGCGATCCGCGATCAGAAGTCGATCACGAGCTTCTCGCTCTTCGAGCCAGAACAGCAGATCAGCATCGCGTCGCCACGCTGCTTTTCGCGTTCCGACAGGATGCTGTCGCGATGGTCCGGCGTGCCCGACACTACTTTCACCATGCATGCGCCGCAAATGCCCTCTTCGCACGAATAAGGGGCCGCGACCCCGGCTTCGCGCAGCACCTGAAGAATCGTCTTGCCTTCGGGTATCCCAAACGTCTGCCCGGTTCGCTGCAGTTCGACGACGAAACCGCCTTCGCATGCGGCTTGTGCCTTCGGCATGAAGTACTCGGCATGCACCTGAGCCGGGTGGAGCGCGGCGGTGGCCGCTTCATAGGCCGTCAGCATCGGCAGCGGGCCGCAGCAATAGTAGTGCGCGTCTTGCGGCGCGCGGGCGACCATCGCGGCGATGTCGAGCGGCCTGCCGCCCTGCTCCGCGTCGACATGCAGATGCACCTGCGGCAGCGCTTCGATCTGCTCGAGAAACGCCGCTTCGCGCCGTTCGCGGCACGCGTAATGCAGCTCGAACGCGCGGCCCAGTTTCAAGAGCCGCTGCGCCATCGCCCAGATCGGCGTGATGCCGATGCCGCCCGCGACCAGCACCGTGTAGCCCACCGTCTCGTCGAGCGGAAAGTGATTGCGCGGGCCGCCGATATTGAGCGTCTGGCCGACCCGCAGCCTGTCATGCATGAACGCGGAGCCGCCACGGCTTGCGTGGTCGCGCTTGATGCCCACCACGTACGCGCGCGGATCGCCATCCGCCGTCACGAGCGAGTATTGACGCATCAGGCCGTTTGGCAAATGCACGTCGATGTGCGCGCCCGGCGCGACGGACGGCAGCGGCGCATTGTCGGGCCGCCGCATTTCGTAAAGGTTGATGTCGGCGGCGGCGTAACGGATCGACGTCAGACGCATGCTGACTGTGCCCTGCACTTCAGTTTCCGTTTCAGTTTTAGTTTCAGCGGCGACGCGTTCGCGCTCGATAGTGGGTGTATCCATTGAAAAACCTCGGGCTACCTTGAAAGAGATGTCGAATACGTGTGGCTCACGCGCTGTGCGTTTGATCGATGATGCGCAGCGGCGGCAAACGCGGCCGCAACTCATTCGCGGTATCGATCAGCAGCTTGCGGAACACCTTGATCTGATCAGCCGAGAAGCGCGTGAGCAAGCCGGATACCGTGAGCGCGGCGAGCAGTTCGCCGCTTTCGTTCGTCAGCGGCACCGCGATCGCGGCGAGATCGGGATCGCGCTCACCCTTCAATCAGATTTTCCTGCACGCTTCCTCGTAAATTCCGCATGAATCGCGCGTCTCATTGCCGGGGCGTGCCAAAAAAAACGCTCGCGAACAAGGGCCCAGCATGACCCATTATTCGCGAGCGAAGCGCTTGCTAAAGGACGTTATTGTTGCTGTTGCGGACTGCCGCGCTATCTCTCTCAGACTCGTTCACCACGCAATGCAATGCAGCAGGCCGGATCGACGGAGAACCAGATCGGTTGTCCGACCGGCGTCTTATGCGAAGGGTGAACACGCGCGAGCACGATCTGTCCGTTGACGCTGATCTGGAAATCGAGCGTTTCGCCGAGAAAGACCTTCGCGGATACCGTGCCTTCGAACACGTTGCGCTGCCCCTGCGCCGCTTCGCGCGTCTCGTGAACCATCACGTTCTCGGGACGCAGCGAGATCGCGATCTCGTCGCCTTCGCGGCACGCCGTCGCATTCGCCACCGCAATCGTGCCGATCGCGGAATCGACGATGATATTGCCGCTGTCAGCCTCGCAATGGCGCACCGTGCCGTCGATGAAATTGGTCGAGCCGACGAAATCCGCGACGAAACGGCTATTCGGCAAATCGTAGATGTCGCGCGGCGCGGCCTTCTGCACGATCTGGCCGTCCTTCATCACGGCGATCTCATGCGACAGCGCGAGCGCTTCTTCCTGATCGTGCGTCACGTAAATCGTCGTGATGCGCAAATCGCGCTGCATGCGCTTCAGTTCGAAGCGCATCTTCTCGCGTAGCTTCGCGTCGAGATTGGACAGCGGCTCGTCGAGCAACAGCAACTTGGGCTCCATCACGAGCGCGCGCGCCAGCGCGAGACGCTGCTGCTGGCCGCCCGACATCTTCGTCGCGTCGCGATCCGCCACGTGATCGAGGCCGACCGCCGTCAGCACGCGCATCACCTTCTCTTCGGTCTCGCGCTTCGAGTACTTCTTCGTGCCCACTTCGAGTGGAAAGCTCGCGTTGCGAAACACCGTCATATGCGGCCAGATCGCGTAGGACTGAAACACCATGCCGAACTGCCGGCGGTTCGGCGGCACAAACGTGTGCGAGTCGGACGAAAACACCGTCACGCCGTTCACGCGAAT
This sequence comes from Paraburkholderia sediminicola, assembly GCF_046026895.1. Taxonomy (GTDB): domain Bacteria; phylum Pseudomonadota; class Gammaproteobacteria; order Burkholderiales; family Burkholderiaceae; genus Paraburkholderia; species Paraburkholderia sediminicola_C. The sequence goes on along the minus strand of NZ_JAQQEU010000018.1, from coordinate 105,192 downwards.
CGAGCCTCCAACCGGCTTCTCCAGTCCCGCGATCGAGCGCAGCGTCGTCGTCTTGCCGCAGCCGCTCGGCCCGAGCAACGTGAACAGCTTGCCGGCGGGCACTTCGAAAGAAACGTCCCGTGCCGCGCGTACCCGCACGTTGTTACCGTCGACGTATTCGGTATTCAGACCTTGTACATTCAGCACGTGTTTCTCCAGACGATTCGATGTTGCGGAGTGAAGTGGCCGGATGCGCCGGCTCAGCGCTGATTCGCCTTCACGCCGAATTTCCCGCCGATGTATTGCGCAATCGAGACGAGCCCGAGCAGTGCGATCACCATCATCACGCTCAACGCCGATAGTTCGACGTATTGACCGTTCTGCCACAGTTCCCAGATCACGATCGATACCGTCTCCGAGCCGGGGCTATACAGCAGCACCGCACTCGACAGCTCACGGATCGACACGATCATCACGTAGATCCAGCCGGCCAGCAGGCCGGGCTTCAGCAACGGGAGGACGATCCGATAAAACGTCGTAGTCCACGTCGCGCAGCTCATCGCGGCGGATTCCTCGAGTTCCTTGTGGATCTGCATCATCGACGTGGACGTGTAGCGCATGCCATACGGCATGAAACGCGTCACATAAGCGAGCAGCAGAATCCACAATGTGCCGTAGATGCCGATGTCGATCTTCAACGACACGATCATGAACGACAGACCCAGCACGAGGCCCGGAAACACGAGCGGCAACGACGCGAGGTTGTTGAGCAGCGCGCGGCCCGGCAGCTTGGTTTTAATGACGATCCAGCTGATGACGGCGCTCAGCAGCATGACGGCCGTCGCACAGCCCACCGATAACAGCAGGCTGTTGGCCACCGCGCTGCGCAGCACCGGCAGATGCAGAATGTAGCGGTAGGCTGCGAACGACAGATGATGGAGCGCGTCGAGCGACGGCGAACGGTAGTACTTTTGCAGTGACGACCACAGCAGCACCGCGAACGGCAACGCGATGAGCAGCAGAAAATAGACGACGAAGATGCCCACCGTCAGATAGCGCCAGCGTCCGATATCGACGACGCGCGGCCTGAAGCCCTTACCCGTCATCGTCGAAAAGCGGTCGTTGCGCCCGGTGACGCGCGACTGCACATACAGGCATAGCGACGTGATCACGACGAGCAGCATCGAATACGCGGAAGCGAGCCCGATCTGACTCGGATACTGTTCGATCGCTTCATAGATCGATGACGTGAACACCTGCAGTTTGACGGGCAAGCCGATCAGCGCGGGCACTTCGAACGATTCAAGCGCGCGCACGAACAGGATCAGCAACGTGGACGCGACGGCCGGTAACGCGAGCCGCAGCGTGATGCGCCACATCGTGCGGCCGATGCCCGCGCCGCACATCAACGACGACTCCTCTAGCGACGGGTCCATGCCGCGAAAGGCCGCCGACATCAGCAGAAAAGCCATCGTCGAATAATGCAGACCGTCGACCCAGATCATGCCGCCGATGCTGTATATGTTGAATAGCGGCTGCGTGGTGCCGAACAACGCGCCGAGCGCGACATTGAGCACGCCGATTTTCGGGCTCGCCAGAAAGATCCACGAGATCGTGAACAGGATGCTGGGGATGATCAACGGGACGATCGTGATCGCGTAGAAGAGCTTGCGCCACGGCGTATTCGTGCGCTCGATGATCCACGCGAGCAGCGTGCCGATCACGAACGACACCAGCGACGCACCGATCGCGAATCTCAGCGACGTCCCCAGCGTGCGCAGCGTTTCCTTGCTGCCGAAAGCCGTTACATAGTTTTCGAACGTCGCGACAGCCGGTGTGTCGGCGATTTGCGGCGTGAAGAAGCTCTGCCACAACAGGAAGGTCACCGGGATCAACGCAAGCAGCGACACGATGACAACCGCACTGCCGATGATCAGCCACTTGCTCGACCATCGCGTGCGCCTGATTGCACCTGCTGTCGCATCGGTAGTCAATTCCACGCGCCGTCCCCTTCAGTGTCCGCATTTTCCGGGCATGAACCCGGACGTCCCGTTCAAAGGAGTCTCGACTTTATGCTTAGGGACCTAAGCAAAACAGTAGAGGAAACCCCGACGGAAATTGGGGTGCTGAGGGGAGGATCACGCCCCAAGGCGGGGGTGCCACGGGGCGCACGCCTGAAGACGTGCGTGGCACGGGGATCCGGCTGCGTTTGCCTGTGTGGAATCAGTTCTGTGGTGCGGAATATGCCCGGCGCCGAATCACGTGCGGCTTTGGTCCGTCCGGTAAAGACGACAGCAGTCAGCGCGGAGCTCGTCATCGACAGCCAGGCTTCTAGTGCGATGGTCTGCTTCGTCCGCCTGGTACGACCAGCAATTGATCAACACGCCGCGCGAGACGACGAGTCTTTTCGCGCGGGTGGGCATGAACCGAAAACTCCGCTGAAGCTGGCAAAACGAACGCTGCGACTCCGAGATAACGAGAGCCGCAGCGTAACGTGGCAGTTTATCTTTCGCCTGGTGGACAAAGTCCCGTCAGGGCGGCAACCCTGACGGAACCGCTGCACCCGCTCAGGCTGAGGCGAGGTCGAACCGGTCGAGGTTCATCACCTTGACCCACGCTGCGACGAAGTCGCGGACGAATTTTTCCTGTCCATCCTCGCTTGCGTAGACTTCGGACAGCGCCCGCAACTGCGCATTTGAACCGAACACCAGATCAACGCGGCTGCCGATCCACTTCACCTCGCCGGTCTTGCGGTCGCGCCCCTCGAACACGTCACGGGCCGACGAAACCGGCTGCCATTCCGTACCCATGTCGAGCAGGTTGCGGAAGAAGTCGTTGGTCAGCGTTTCTGGCCGGCTCGTGAAAACGCCATGCGAGTCCTGTCCGGTCTGGACCTTCAGCGCGCGCAAGCCGCCGATGAGCGCCGTCATTTCCGGCGCGGTCAACGTCAGCAATTGCGCCTTGTCGATCAGCAATGCCTCAGCTGGAACACTGAACTTGCCCTTCAGAAAGTTGCGGAAACCATCGGCGACCGGTTCGAGCGCGCCGACGGATTCCACGTCGGTCTGTTCCTGCGAGGCGTCCATGCGTCCCGGCGCAAACGGCACCGTTACCTGATGGCCGGCGCTCTTCGCCGCCTGTTCGATGCCGGCGCTGCCGGCCAGCACGATCAGGTCGGCGAGCGATATCTTCTTGCCGCCGGACTGTGCGCCGTTGAACTCGCTCTGGATGCCTTCGAGCACCTTCAGTACCTTCGCCAGTTGCTCGGGCTGGTTGACGGCCCAGTCTTTCTGCGGGGCGAGGCGAATGCGCGCACCGTTGGCGCCGCCGCGCTTGTCCGAGCCGCGGAACGTGGACGCCGACGCCCAGGCTGTCGACACCAGTTGCGACACGGGCAGCCCCGACGCCAGGATCTTCTGCTTGAGCGAGGCAATGTCCTGCTCGTCGACCAGCGGGTGGTCGACCGCCGGAATCGGGTCCTGCCAGATCAGTTCTTCAGCGGGCACTTCCGGCCCAAGGTAGCGGGCGCGCGGTCCCATGTCGCGGTGCGTCAGCTTGAACCATGCGCGGGCGAAGGCATCGGCGAGCTGGTCGGGATTCTCCAGAAAGCGCCGCGAAATCTTCTCGTAGACGGGGTCCAAACGCAGCGAGAGATCGGTGGTGAGCATCGTCGGCCGCCGCTTCTTCGAAGGATCGTGAGCGTGCGGGATCGTCTCGTCAGCGCCCTTGGCGACCCATTGGTTGGCGCCGGCTGGACTCTTGGTCAGTTCCCATTCGTACTTGAACAGGTTCTCGAAGAAGCCGTTGTCCCATTTCGTCGGCGCGGTGGTCCATGTGACTTCCAGACCGCTGGTGATGGTGTCGGCGCCCTTGCCCGTGCCGTAGCTGTTCTTCCAGCCCAGCCCCTGATTCTCGAGATCGGCGCTCTCGGGTTCGGGACCGACGTTGTCGGCCGGCCCGGCGCCGTGCGTCTTGCCGAAGGTATGGCCGCCGGCGATCAGCGCGACAGTCTCCTCGTCGTTCATCGCCATGCGAGCGAAGGTTTCGCGGATGTCGTGGGCCGCGGCGATCGGGTCCGGATTGCCGTCCGGGCCTTCCGGGTTGACATAAATCAGGCCCATCTGCACGGCGCCCAGCGGATTTTCCAGGTTGCGTCCGTTGTCGTCGCGGCTTACCTCTTCACCGTGCTTTTCTTCGTCGGCGACGATCACGCCGCCGTCCTCGTTATCGCCTGCGGCTCCCTTGCCATAGCGGACGTCGCCGCCCAGCCAGGTCTTTTCGTTGCCCCAGTAGACGTCCAGGTCAGGCTCCCAGGTGTCGGGCCGGCCGCCGCCGAAGCCGAAGGTCTTGAAGCCCATGGTTTCGAGCGCGACGTTGCCGGAGAGGATCAGCAGATCGGCCCACGAAATCTTCTGGCCATACTTTTGCTTGATCGGCCAGAGCAGACGCCGCGCCTTGTCGAGGCTGACGTTGTCCGGCCAGCTGTTGAGCGGCGCGAAACGCTGCTGGCCGCGCCCGGCGCCGCCGCGGCCGTCGCCGATGCGGTACGTGCCGGCGCTGTGCCAGGCCATGCGGATGAAGAGCGGACCGTAGTGGCCGAAGTCTGCAGGCCACCAATCCTGGGAATTGGTCATCAGCGCGGCGAGATCCTTCTTCACCGCCGCCAGATCGAGGCTCTTGAAAGCCTCTGCGTAGTTGAAGCTGTCGTCCAGCGGGTCCGACTTGCTGGAGTGCTGGCTTAGCAGGTCCAGCCGCAGTTGCTGTGGCCACCAGTCACGATTTGTCGTGCCGCCGCCGGCGGCATGCTTGAACGGGCACTTTGCTTCGGTTGACATGCGCTATCTCCTTGAGGGACGTACCCACTACCTGTTCTTCTACGGCATCTGGTTCTGGGGCGCATCGCCGATCCCGCTTCGGCGGGGCCGCCGTGAAATCATAGGGTGGGCCCTTCTTGGTGTATTACCGCTGTCACCCGACGCGCAGGGTGTTGGTTCAACGCGAGGATGACCACTAATAGAATACCCCAACCCTGTTGCCGCGCCGCCTTCCCGCTTCGCGGCATCGATCCAGCTATTTCAGAGAGCACCCGGGTGGCGCCTTTCGAAAAGGAACGACGTTCTTGCCTGGATTCCAGGATATGTCAATGCAACTGCACGACCAGTATTGCCTGTTTCCAATGAAGCTGGTGATGAGCACGGATTCATCGGTGCAATCTCCGGCGTCAGAGCCCAGGTCCAGGTTTTCAATGTTGCGGCATCGAATGCACAGCACAGTACGGCGGCGCCGACGAGAGGGCCAGCCGGAGTGTTCATGGTGGTTCCCCAGCTAAAACAGCCTTGATCAACGATAGGCTATCGGTCATCCCTCCGCTAATAGAGTGATTAGATGCTCGCGATAGCAAACACTTATCGGCGTTTCGACCGATTCCACGATCGCCACCCGACGAGCCCCTGTTCCTGACCCATACTGACTTCCAGGCGCGCAATCGCTGATTGCGACGCGAATCAATTCGTCCTTCAACTCGCTGTCATGCCAAGACGACGGAGTAATTCCGCCCCGGCTGGCGTCAGCCGAAGTCTTTGATCGTCAAAAGCCGTAGATACGATTTCGACGAGACGGGCTTCCTGAAGAGCGATTGCATCTGGATCACCAGGCGCGACCTGGCTGGACGCATCGAGTAGTAGAAACAGAATGGCAATCTCATGGTGGCTTAGCAGCGATCTCATCATCGACCTCGGGTACCTGGCAGGGAGTGCCGAAGGAATGGACTGCACGCGGATAGCCGCCCTGGACGAGATTTTCGGCAGCCCTGACGCCCCGGCTGCGCAGACGCGCGAGTCGGATGCTGCCGCGAGATACGGCGGAGCTGCTGGTTTCTCCTGGCCGATGGACTCGCTCTCGAGCATCGCGAACCGCTCCAGTCTTCAGGCTTGCGCCCGAACGGCGCAAATCGTTCACACACCGCGATCGAACAAGCGGACCGCCTGTTTGATCGCTGGCATGCTCTCTTGGCCTTAACTGAACTCGCTCGCAAGTTATTCCCGCTTCGAACGGAAAAAATGGATCTGAATAACGCCGCCGTGGCGACGGACTGCCCACCGCCCTCACCTGCACGGCACGGAGACGACGTTTGCGAGAAAACGAACAGGTACCCTTTCGATTGTCACGCGTAATCGCAGGGCCGAATCAAGTTATCTGCGGGGCACTCGCCAGCGTAACGCCGGTAGGCACCTTCAGTCCGTGTCCTACACTGCAAGCCGGTGACCTGCCAACGCCGGCCGTGCTATCGCCGGCGGGAAGACGCACCAGCAGCCGTCATCGTGGCGAAAGAAGAAAATCGCGCGCGAACCGCTCGGGGCCAAGGCCTCGACGCGCACGTAGCGTCTCCTCTCGCAACCGATGCGGCCGAATTGAATGACACGAAGCCGCGTCGTCGGAGTTGGCGCAAGCCATTTTTCTACCAGGAATCGCAGGGACTTCTCGGCGATGTTCATGTTCGCCTCCTTCCATTTCTGCCGCAGCTCACGTCGATCGGCGGTTGGTGGCGAAGCGCTGCGACCTGTCGATCATGCTGCGTACACAGAGCTAAACCACGCCGACGTCCGCTTTATTCCCGAGGGTCGGTAGCGGGCCCAAAGCGTATCGCGCCACGATGCCACAGTGAATCGCCGCAGCGGCGTTGACGGGTGCGGTCCCAAGATAGACATTCGCGTGCTCGTCAATGCAAACGACCTCGTCGGGAACGATTGACGAAACGTGCTGCGCATACGGGTTGACCCAATACCGGTAGTGAAACTCCGGATTGTTTGGGAATCTGCGTTCGCAGATGTCGATTTTCATGCGTGTCGAAGACACGGTCCATCGACGATTTGTCACAGGCTTGCTTCTTGTGCTCACAACGCGCGGCCCTGGTCCTGGGGCACGCCGGAATTGGCGAAAGTCTTCTCAGGTAATTGCGTCATTGCCTGGCGGCCGTCGTGATCGGATTGTCCATCCTCGTCTTGCATCGCACCTCCCTGATCTCCGCTGCTTCCGTCTCTGCGCGTTGCACGCATAGGCGAGATGGTTAACTCAATTGTGAACGGAGCAATCAATCGACGTTAACCCCGTCGGCTTTTTGGCAACCAATACTTTTCCCAAGCATGCGAATTCACGCGCCGACGCCGACATGCCGGCGGTGCGCTATCGCGTCGCCGAAAGCAACGCAATGATGTGTTGATGATCCACCGGGAACGCGAGTGTCGGATGCCATTTCAGGCGTCGCGCCAGCGATGAGGAGCGATTGATGAAAAGCCCGCGTATTGCCATTCTTGGCTTCGCGATCGAGTCGAACCGGTTTGCGCCGGTCTCCACGCGTGCCGATTTCGTATCGCGCGCGTACTTGCCAGCAGCCTCGTTGCTGGACGACGCCCGAAAAGAAGCGCCGGTGATGACGCCGGAAATTCCCGCGTTCGTTCGAACGATGGATGCAACCTCAGCGTGGACACCTGTCCCGATCCTCTTTGCCAACGCGGAGTCGGGCGGCCCTGTCGAACACGCATTCTTCGCCGACACGCTGCACGAATTCGAGCATCGGTTGCGTGCGGCACTACCGCTCGACGCTGTCTATATCTGTGAGCATGGCGCCGCCATCACCACCGAGGAAGACGATCCCGACGGCGCGGTCTTCACGCTCGTACGCAGTATCGTCGGGCCCGCAGTCCCGATTGTGGCCACCGTCGACCTGCACGCCAACGTGTCCGACCGGATGGTGGACGCCGTTGACGCGCTGATCTCGTACCGTCGCAATCCTCACACCGATATGGCCGAGCGTGGCGCCGAGGCCGCCCGCATCCTCACAGAATTGACAAACGGCATGCGCACCGCTGTCGCGCACGTACGCATGCCCGTCTGCGCGCCTCCGACCCAGTTGCTGACCGCCCCGGGAACCGGACCGTATGCGGAGATGATCCGGCGCGCGGAAGCGCTGGACGACCCGCGCATCGTGAACGTCTCGATCGTCGGCGGCTTTGCGTTCGCGGACACGCCGAAGAACGGCTTGACGGTACTCGTTACGACGCGCGGCGACGCGCCGCTCGCACGCCGGGTGGCGAATGATCTTGTGTCGTATGCATGGCGGGAGCGTGCCGCATTCACTCCGGTTCTGACGCCCGTCGACGAAGCGGTCCGCCTCGCCAAAGCGACGAGCGACGACCCTTCGCGGGCGCCCCTGTTGCTGGCCGACGTGGCTGACAACCCGGGCGGCGGTGGGCGCGGCAACACGCCGTTCGTGCTCAAGGCGCTTCTCCAGTACGAGGTGCAGGAGGCGATCCTCGGTGTCGTCACCGATCCGGAGCTCGTAGCGGACGCGTACGCGGCAGGCACCGGGCAAACGCTCGTTGCGCGTTTCAATCGTACCGAGACCACCGTGCATTCCGAGCCGTTCAATGCGCCGGCCCGCGTGCTGAAACTGCACGACGGCAAAGGTGTCGGCCGCCGCGGACAACTGGCGGGCTGCAGCTTCGACCTTGGACCGTGCGCGGCGCTACAGATCGGCGGCGTGACGGTGATCGTCATCAGCAAGCGCCATCAGTGCCACGAGCCGATGTTCTTCGAGATGTTCGGCATCGACATTGCGCGCGCGCGAGTCGTCGTCCTGAAGTCGCGCGGACATTTCAGGGCGGCATTCGACGAATTCTTCTCCGACGCACAGATCGTGAGCGTCGATGCACCGGGCCTGACTTCGCCGATCCTCGCAAGATTCGCTTTCAGGAAGCTGCCGCGCCCCGCCATTCCGCTAGACGACATTTCAATGTGGAGTCCGACGGTTCGTACGGTCCTGCCGAGGAGTGAGTTGCGATGAACGCACCATCCAGCGAAGTCGCCCCGTCTGCACGGCAGGCCCCTGGCACGTACTGTTACACGAGAGGACTTTCCCGGTGAACGATACATTGAACGCAACGCGAATCAGACCACAGACTGCGCGGAAGGTCATCCTGCGCCTCGCGCCGCTATTGATTCTGCTCTATATGGTCAACCAGATGGACCGGGCGAACGTCGGCTACGCGGCGCTGACGATGAATCGCGAACTCGGCATGTCGGTGTCCCAGTTCGGATTGGCGGCCGGCCTCTTCTACGCCGGGTACATTCTGGTCGCCGTGCCGAGCAACCTGATGCTGGCGCGCTTTGGCGCGCGGCTGTGGATGACGCGTATTCTCGTCACCTGGGGGGTGATCGCTTCGCTGACCGCATTCGTCAACAGCGCCCACATGTTGTACGCGCTGCGTTTTCTCCTCGGCATCGCAGAGTCCGGATTTTTCCCGGGGATGGTGCTGTATGTCACGTTCTGGCTGCCGCGGCAGGAACGGGTGTGGCTGATGTCACTGCTCTTTCTCGCCATCCCGCTGTCGAACATGCTCGGCGCACCGATTTCGACGCTCGTCATGGAGCACGTGCATCTCTTCGGCTGGCCCGGCTGGCGCTCGATGTTCTTCATCGAGGGACTGCCGGCGATCGCACTAGGCGTCGTCACGTTCATCGTCATGAAAGACCGCCCCGACGACGCCCGCTGGCTGACCGCCGACGAGCGCGCCGAACTGAGCCAGGCGCTCGCCGTGGAGAGGCTGGAAGCGCAGCGGGTGTCGCCGAAAAACGCGTGGCTTGCGTTGCTGGATCGGCGAGTCCTCGCCTTCGGACTGATCTACTTCGGAATCAATATCGGCGTCGTTGCGCTGTCGTTCTTCTTGCCGCAGATCGTCGCTGAGTTCTCCCGCATGTTCGCCGTCAAGTATTCGGTGTTCCAGGTTGGACTGATCACCGCTGTTCCGTTTGCGGTATCGGCCATGACCATCCTGTTGTGGGGACACTATGCGCGACGAACCACGCTCAGCGCCTGGCACGTTGCGATCCCGACGGCGGTGGGCGGCTTGTCGTTCGCCGCAGCGCTGTTCCTGTCATCGCCGTACGAGGTCATGGCGGCGTTTACGCTCGGCGCAGTCGGCGTCTACACCCCGCATGCATCGTTCTGGCAGTTGCCTCCGCGCTATCTCAGCAATGCCGCGGCTGCGGCGGGTATTGGGCTCATCAATACGATCGGCACGCTGGCGGGCTTCCTCGGACCTTACGCTACCGGCTGGCTGCACGATATGACCGGCTCCTATCGTGTGCCGATGCTCGGTGTGGCGGGAATGATGTGCGTGTCCGCGATGATGGTGCTGTTTGTAGAGCGCACAAGCCGCGCGGCGTTGCAGCCACTTGGCGAGCGCACCCCGCGTAGCGCCTCTTGATGCCGGACACGCGGCATGGGGATTTTTCACGAACTCAGGGTGTACGACGATGCGCAATGACGCAAAGCTGGTCCTTATCGATAAACACCAGGTCGAGGCGTTGCTAATGCCTGATCACGTAGTCGAAGCAGTACGGGAGGCGTTCGCTCTGCACAGCCAGGGCGAAGGTCGCGTCTTTCCTGTTGTCAGGGAGCCGCTCGTCACGGGGGGCGTATTCGGGATCAAGTCCGGTGACGTCCAGTCGCAGGCCCTGCTCGGATTCAAGGCAGCGGGGTTCTGGCCAGCAAATCGCGGACTGGGTGGCGAGCCGCATCAGGCCACCATCATGTTGATCGATCCGAAGACCGGCCGGCCTGTATGCGTGATCGACGGTAACGCGATCACGACCATGCGCACGGGCGCCGCAGGCGGCTTGGGTTTGACGCTGCTTGCACGTCCGGACAGCACTAGCCTGTGCGTGTTTGGCACTGGCGTGCAGGCGCGCGTGCAGGTCAGCTTCGCATTGCGCGTGCTGGAGCGGCTTTCCGTCGTCCGCTATGTCACCGTCGACGGTCAGCGCGACGCTTCGTTCGAAGCGCATTTCGACGGACGCTGCGAAGTCTCGCATTCGACCGACCGAAACGCAGCCGTCGCCGAAAGCGATGTGGTGATCACGGCGACGCCGGGCTCCGGCCCGCTCTTCGACGCACAGGCGGTACGACCCGGCACGCACCTCAACTGCGTCGGCGCCGACACCAAAGGCAAACGCGAACTTCCAGACGGTTTGCTGAAACGCGTCCGTCTCTTTGTCGACGACCGGACGCAGGCGCGCGAAATCGGCGAGACACAATGGGCGCCCGATACCGCATGTATCGAGATCGGCGATCTGATCACGGGCCGGCTGCCGGCCAACCGGCAACCAGACGACATCACCGTATTCGACATGACAGGTATCGCCCTGCAGGACCTGACCGTCGCGCGTCTGCTTCATGAGCGCGCCTGCGAAACAGGTGGGGCGACCTCGCTGGCGTGGCCCTGGTAGTATCATCGGCTCGGCGGCCGCAATGTCAGGTCCTGCCCGCTTCAGGCAGTTAGCGGGCAGGACCGGACGAACGGCCGGACCCTACAGGCAATCTGTTTTCCAATGGACCGGTACGTCGAAAGGTTGCGCAACGTGGTTGAGCTGCCCCTGCGCTCAACCGCAGTTCCCGCAGGCGGGAGACGTCCGGATAGAGAGCATGACTGATGCTGCTTCCACTCGCGCCACAATGTGTTCAAGCTCACGCCCCACGGCTGACGATTTGAATGCCCCAGCCATACGGCAGGCACGCACCGATCTTGCCGCGTGCTTTCGCATGGCTTCGCGACTCGGCCTTCACGAAGGGATTTGCAATCACTTCTCCGCGCTGGTGCCGGGCTATCCGGCGCTCTTTCTGGTCAACCCGCTCGGTCACGCATTCGATGAAATCACCGCGTCCAGCCTGCTGGTCTGCAACTTCGACGGTGACGTTCTTGCGGGAGAAGGAAAGCCCGAAAGCACGGCCTTTCATATCCATGCGCGGGTGCATATGCGTCATCCCCATGCGGTCGCCTGCTTTCATACCCACATGCCGAACGCGACCGCGTTGTCGATGCTCGACGGCCCGCCCTTGAGATGGGCCGGCCAGACCTCGCTGAGGTTTTATGGCCGGCTCGCAGTGGATGAGCACTACGGCGGCCTCGCGTTTGACAGCAGTGAAGGCGACCGGATCGCCGCCGCGCTCGGGAGCGCGGACGTGATCTTCCTGAAGAACCACGGTGTCATGGTCGTGGCTTCAAGCATCGCGAAGGCATGGGACGATCTTTACTATCTCGAACGCGTGTGCGAAGTGGAACGCATGGCGCTTTCAACAGGCGTGCCACTCAAGCCAGTCGAGCCGGACATCGCGCGGTTGACCTTCGAACAAATGGAGTCTGTCGCCGACGAAGGCAGTCGGCTGCACCTCGACAGCATCAAGCGCAGACTGGACAAGCTGGAACCCGACTACCGGGATTGACGTGCGGCATGGCGTCTGGTCGCTTCGCGGCGTCGCCGCGCGCGGTCACAAAGGGTCAGGCGGCGGTTGTACGATCCGTCAACTCATCGGCCCACAGGTCCTGCACGCGCCGATCACACTGGGGCTGCTCGTTGCCGACGCGCGGTAGCCACGGCTGTTGCAATGTCGCCGCCTGGAGAAGCTCCAGAAAACGCGTCGCGCGCAGCGAGCGTCCATGCCGCGAGCTGATCAATGCGACGATATCCGCGTCCGGTTGCGTCCATGCGTCGAGCAGCGCGACAAGCCGACCCGCGTGCAGATGCTCGGCGACGTCCCACTCGGAACGCGCAATGATGCCGAGCCCGGCAAGCGCCCAATCGCGCACAGTGCCACCGTCGTTGCTTGTCAGCACGGGCTCGATCCTGACGCTCGCCGGCGCACCCTGGTGTTTCGGCGTGAAACGCCACATTGTCACGTCTTCATCGTTTTCGCGCAGCGCGATGCAGTCGTGCATGCGCAGTTCGTCCGGATGCTGTGGTGCGCCGCGCCGCGCCAGATAGCGCGGCGCGGCGCACAGGATACGGCGATTAGGTGCAAGGCGCCGACTGACGAGCGACGAATCGCGCAATTCGCCGATATGCACCATCAGGTCCCACATGTCGTCGGAAAAGCGCGCGGGGCGATCGGACAACATAAGGCTTGCGCTCACTTCAGGATACAGGCTGCGAAACTGAGCAATGGCCGGTGCGACGTAACGCTGCCCGAAACCGAGCGGCGCGATCACACGCAGGTGCCCTGCCACCGTGCCGCGTCGCGACACGAGGGTATCGGACAGGTTACCGATGTCATCGCAGATCCGGCGCGCGTGTACCGCAAGCAGCTCGCCCTCGTCGGTGAGCACCATGCGCCGGCCCGACCGGTCGATTAACCGCATGCCCAGCCGGTTTTCCAGAAGACGAAGTCGCTGCGTAACCGCGGGCGGTGTGACATCGAGCTTGCGTGCGGCATCCGCCAGCGAGACAGCGCTCGTGAGCGCGATGAAAAAGTGCAGGTCCTCGGTTGAGATCATTACCTTAAGCCTTGGCGCAGCGATCAGACGATCTTAGTCCGTGGCTTTTTTGATCGCCATTTCTTTCTCACGTCTCATTTGAGCGATTCCTGCCCGTCCGTCGTCGTCATCGCGGGCGAAGTGAACGACACTACCGGCAGCAAGAAGATTTCCGCAAAACTGTATTGCAGCAATTCATGAGGAAGTTCACCACGGCCGCTCCCCCTCGCGGCCGGCCGTTCGCCGGAATGCGAATGGCTGCCGTACTTCCGGACGCGTACGTTGCAACGCAAAAGAAGGCAACCGTACTGATTCGTCGCTCGAATTCACCACCCTCGAAATCGCGGCCATTGCGCCGTGATCTCCCTTGAGCCTGTGCGGATCAACTCGTAGTGGTCGTGCTGGGCGGCGGTCGGACACGCGTGATTGGGCAGGATGCGCACCAGCGAACCGATCGGCAGTTGAGGCAGCGACGCCGTACTGCCGGGTCGCACCGCGATAATCCCTTGCTCCTGATTGGCCTGAACCATCAGCAGGTCCGGGTAGGGCACGCCGTCGACGCTGCACACGACCCCGTAGCCCTGATCGATTCGCTGCGATGCCGTACCGCGATCCCGCGACATTGCCATCCAGCCCGCGTCGACGAGAATCCATCCCTTGTCGGGCTGGTGACCGATGACGGTCGCAAGCACGCTAAGCGCGATGTCGTCGACGGTGCACACGTCAAGACCCGCCATCACGAGATCGAAGAACACAAACACACCTGCGCGTACCTCCGTGACACCCGTCAGGTCCCGCGCAAAATGCGCGGTCGGTGTCGAGCCCACACTGACCACGGGGACGGGCAGCCCCGCATCGCGGAGTACCGCCGCGCAACCGACCGCGGCCGCGCCTTCGCGTTCGGCAACCACTTCGATCTCTTCGACGCTCCTGCAGGCGTACGATTCACCCGCATGCGTCATGACGCCTCGCAACTCCGCGCCGCCTGCATGCAACGCCCGGCCGATAGCAAGAAGATTGGCGGTATCGTCGAGTCGCACGCCGGCGCGATGACCGTCCGAGTCGATCTCGATCAGCGTTGGAATCGGATCGTTGGTACGGCGCGCATGCGCGGCCACCGCACGTGCGGCGTCGAGGTTGTCCACCACGAGCGACAATTCGACGCCCTGCCGACGCAGCGCAGTCACGCGTTCAAGCTTGCTCGGCACGACGCCGACGCCGTACAGGATGTCGCGTACGCCGCCGGCGGCGAATTGTTCCGCTTCTCGCAGCGTCGATACGGTCGCCGGACCCGCTGGACAGTCCATTACGCGGCGCGCGACTTCGATCGACTTGGGCGTCTTCAGGTGTGGACGCAGCGTGACGCCAAGTCCGGCAAGGCGCCCTCGTAGCCGCGCGATGTTGCGCATCATGCGGCTCTCGTCGAGTAGCAACGCGGGCGTGGACAGATACTCGATTGAACCACCCGGCGCGGTTTCAGTGCGCGGCCGGCTGGTGTCGCCCGGCTCACCCGGATTCGACAGTTCTGTTTCTATGCTTGACATAAATCCGACTTTGGAATGAGATGAACGCGCTTACAGAGCGACGACACTAGTCTTGATCTGCGCAAAGTCACGAAGTCCCTGCGCACCTTTCTCGCGTACCCGGAGCGATTGAAACCGCCAAACGGCAGTTCCACCTTGCCGGCTTGCTGCGACGATGCGCACGCTGTCGCATACGACAGGACGGAGTATTGCCATTCAAAATGCCACTCGGGTTAACGTCGCTTAACTTCACCATTAACCCGAAAATTAACGACTGGGCTTCTGGAGGGGCAGAAATCGCTTTGGTTTTGTCACGGCAAGGATAGAGCGGCGAGCTGGATCAATATGCAAAGTACTGCTTATATTGCGAGGTCTTAGAATTGGCTACTCCTAAAAAACCAGGTTATCCAGACCTTAGCAATCCTGATGTACTGCGCGATCGATCGTCCGCCGATCAGCAAGTCGACAACACCCTCCGCCTTCGTATCGCTCCGCCCATCATAGCGGAGCAGCTCACGTCAACAGAATGGAAGCGTGGTGGAGCTAAGTAATTCTCCCCGCAGATCATGGGTCTGCGTGCGGACTTCAATGCGATCAGCTTGCATCACGATTTCACCATCTCAGGAATCAGATACAAAGATGATCTGGATCTTCGTCAAGGCGGCTTGTCTCTCGACCTGTTTCCGCTTCACACCAGCGGTTTTCGCGTAACGGCCGGCGTGCACTTCAACGACGATCATCTGACAGGGACTTCGGTTCCGACCAATGGCACTTACGTGTTCAACGGGAAGCAGTATCCGGCACTTCCCGGAGAATACGCCGTCGCCGAAGCCCGCTACCCGCGTGTGATGCCTTACTTTGGCATTGGCTACCGGCATCATCCGCAGGCGAAAGGCTTCGGGTTTATCGTAGATGTGGGGGGCGCCTATGGCATCCCCGAGGTTTCCTACACACTCTCGCCGGCACTGATTCAGAGGACCGGTCCAGCGATGAGTCAGCAAATCGCGAGCGAGGGGCTGAGTGAACTAAGGTCCAAGGTGTCGCCGTACCGCTGGTATCCGGTGGTGCAAATCGGCGTGTCGTATCGCTTTTGACGCGTGACAGGTCGCGCATGGTATGCGAGCTATCGCCGAGCTTCGGCTTGCCCAAAATTTGCGTGGCCGAGATCCGTTACCCGGCTTCAGCCTCGCTGCCGGCGCGTGGGTAAGCGGCCCGTGCCCTCGGCATCTCGCTGTATCGCGGTAATTTGCCCGCTTTTGTCAGCGGAGTTCGCGATGAAATCACTTTGCCGAAGCAACAGCGCCGGGTTAGTGCATATGCTGGCCGCCTTTCGGCTGCCGGTGAGTCCGATTCTGACGGGTTCATTTCCGCGCGTGGCCGCCACACGGATCTCCGCGTCGCTGCAGCCGGATGCCTCGAGAAGAGACGGCGGCAGGTCCTGCCGGCATTCCGGCCGTTTCTTCTCAACTCGCTCACTGGCAGCCGCGGGATAACCGCCGGGCATCGATGCGAGTTGCTGACGCGCCCGCCCGGCAGTGTCGACGTTCAACGCAATCGCTTTCTCATACGCTTCCCGGGCCTCTTTCTCGTTGCCATCATCAGCGGCCTTCATGTTTTGACCGGCCGACGCGGCGCGCTGCGGTCGCAAGGCATCGCCCAGGTTCACGAACGCCTCCTGGTAACCAGGATCGAGTTCCACTGCTTTCGTAGCCTCTGCGCGTGCCTGCGCGCGAAAATCGGTCAGCGAGGCAGTCTTCGGTTCGGCACGGACGCTCGCTATCGCGAGCGCGTTGTATGAACGCGCGAGCGCATTGTGCGCGGGTGCATAAGATGGGTTCCTGGTCACTGACGCCTTCAGCACGTCGGCACCGGCCTGATGACAGCCTAGATCGTTGAGTGCCACGCCCCAGTTGTAATAAGCCCACGAGACTGCCTTCTCCCACGATTTGTCCTGTTTGCTCTGCTCGTCGATCTTGCTCGCATGCCTGATCACACCTTCGTAGTTCCCGTCCAATTCATCGAGCTTGGACAACATGAGCTCCGCCCAGGGAGCGTTGTTCTTCATACTCGGCGTTTTCGTTGTCGCATAGCCCGTGCCATTGCGCGCAAACCGTTGTCCAGCAATGGATTGCGACGGCCGGACAGCCTTGCTGTCGCTAAAAGTGTTAGCGCCCGACCGACAGGTCAACAGCGATAGTCTGGTCTTGCCAGTCAATTCGATGGTTGAACGGGAGGCGTGAGGTCACGGTGCGTCGGCGGGAGATACGCGTTGTGCTCGGATCGGAATGGGCGTGTCGCTTTTCGGCGGTTGTGCGCGAGAGTCCTTCGCGTGCTCCGCCTCAGCGCGTGCGATCCGATGTCACCGCGTCTTCACTTCAGCGTCGTGCGCGGAGGCATCATCGGTTGGCGTGGGCGTTGCCTGTCGCGCCGTTGGATGCCGCGGATCATGCAACTCGCCGGTCGACCAGCCGCCGCCGAGATCGCCGAACAGCGACGCCGCGTCCAGCAGGCGCGACTCCTGAACATTCAGCGCGGTCTGCTGCGTGCTCAACTGCGTGGCCTGCGCGACCGCCACCGTCGTGTAGTCCACCGTGCCGGCCTGATACTCGTTGAAGGCAATCTCGGCGCCACGGTTTGCGTCGAGCACGGCCGATTCCAGCACGACCGCCTGCTCGGCCAGGATGCGCAAGCCGGACAGGTCGTCTTCGACATTCTGGAACGCGGTGAGCACCGTGCCGCGATAGTTGGCGACCGCCGAGTCGTAGGCGGCCTTCGCCGCGTCGACGTCCGCGCTGCGCAAGCCACCGTCGAACAGCGTTTCGGTGGCGCTCCCGCCCAGCGACCAGACATAGTTGGCCACGTTCAGCAGTCCGGACAGCGGCGACTGCGTGAAGCCGACCACGCCGGAGAGCGATATCGTCGGGTAATACGCCGCCACCTGCACGCCTATCGCGGCGTTTTGCGCGGCCATCCTGCGCTCGGCAGCGGCGATGTCGGGGCGGCGTTCGAGTAGCGTCGACGGCACGCCAACCGGGACGTCCGGCAGCGTCGGCATCGCGGTGCTGTGCGTGATCGACAGCTCTTCCGGGTTCTTGCCCACCAGCACGGCAATCGCATGCGCGTCCTGGGCACGCGCCACGCCGAGTGCGATCAGGTCGGAACGTGCGGTGTTCAACTGGGTGCGAGCCGTGATCACGTCGCTCGGCGGGATGGTGCCCGCGCGATCCTGCTCGGACACCACGTCGAGATAGTGCTGATAGGCGACCACCGTCTTTTGCAGGAGGTCGATATTAGCGTCGCTGGTACGCAATTCGATGATCGCCGTGGCGAGCGCCACCTGCTCGGCGAGCGTCGCATTGGCGAGCGTGGCTTCGCTTGCCTGCGCCGTCGCGGCGCTTTCCTCGATCGTGCGCCGCACCTGGCCCCACAGATCGGGTGCCCAACTCACATTGCCCTCCAGCGAAGCCGAGTTGACCACTCTGGCCGCATTGCCGCTGGCGGCGCGCTCTTTGGCGGCCGAGCCGGTCGCGCCGATCGTCGGAAAGAGGCTGGCGTGCGCAGCCCGCACTTCCGCCAGCGCTTCCTGATAGTTCGCGTAGTCCGCACGCACCGTCTGGTTCGACACCGACACCAGAGGCTCGAGTTGGTCGAGCAGCGGATCGTTGAAGGCGGTCCACCATGTGCCCTTCGGTCCCGTTGCGGCCGGCTCGGCTTGCGTCCAGCCCGGCAGCTCCGAGAACGTGGCGGGTACGTTGACTGGCGGCCGGTGGTAGTCCGGGCCGACCGTGCAGCCAGCGCCGAGCAGGGTCAGCGCGGCGGCGACCAGCGGCCGAAGCGGGCTGCGCCGACCAACGCGATCAATGTGACCATCGCGACCAAGCGGCCCCATGCGTTTGCGGGAGATCTTCATCATCATGCCTTCGTGTCCGGTTGTCCCGGTTGTTCCGCGTCCCGGTTCCATGGCAGGTTTGCGGACCACCTGACCAGCCTGAAACGCAGGCGGTCGAGGTAGAGGTAGATCACCGGCGTCGTATACAGCGTAAAGATCTGACTCAGGATCAGGCCGCCCATCACGGTGATACCGAGCGGCTGGCGCAGCGACGCGCCCTGTCCAATGCCGATGGCCAGCGGCACCGCGCCGAGCACCGCAGCGAAGGTGGTCATCATGATCGGGCGCAGACGTATCACGGCGGCTTCGTGAACCGCGTCCCGCGCGGGCATGCCCTCGCTGCGCTGCAACTGGATCGCGACGTCGACCATCATGATGCCGTTCTTCTTGACGATACCGATCAGCAGAATAATGCCGATCATCGCGATCACCGAGAACGGCGTGCCGAAGATCAGCAACGCCAGCGTCGCGCCAATGCCCGCCGACGGCAGTGTCGACAGGATGGTCAGCGGGTGGATCGAGCTTTCGTACAGCACGCCGAGCACGATATAGACGACGCCGAGCGCCGCCAGGATCAGCAGCGGCACCGTGCCCATCGACTGCGAGTAGGCCGCCGCCGCGCCGGCGAACGATCCGTGGATGCTGGCGGGCATGCCGATCTCGCGGATCGTGTTGTTGATCGACACGGCCGCCTTGCTCAACGAACCGCCCGCCGGCAGGTTGAACGAGATCGTCGCGGCCACGAGACCGCTTTGATGGTTCACCTGCGTGGACGTATGGCTGTTCGAGTACGAGGCGAGTGCCGCCAGCGGCACCATGGTTTCCGCCGAAGTGCTGTCCGCGCTGCCGGTCGAACTGCCACCCTTGCTGTTGGCGATGCTATTGATGGTCGCGTTGGCTTGCGCGTTCGAGTTGAGCGTGTTCGTATTGGACGATGCGGCCGTGCTGGTTTCGGTAGCGGCCTTCACCGTGCCGCTCGGCATCTGCGTGGCCGCCGTCCCGGTGGCATTGCCCGAGGCCGTGCTCATATAAATCTGCTGGAGCGTTTGTGGATACTGCCAGTAATCCGGCGCCACCTCCATCACCACGAAGTACTGGTTCAGCGGGTTGTAGATGGTCGATACGGTGCGCTGGCCGAATGCGTCGTACAGCACGTTGTCGACCTGGTTCGGTGCAAAGCCATAACGCGCCGCCGTCGAGCGATTGATCCTCACGTAGGTCTGCAAACCGTTTTGCTGCAAGTCCGAGTTCACATCGAGCAACTGGTCGTGTTCCTTGCCGAGCGCGGCGACGAGGCGCGGCGTCCACCTGAACAGCGCGGCGGAATCGTCGCTGGTCAGCGTGTACTGATACTCGGCGGCGGATTGCCGTCCGCCGATCCGCAGATCCTGCTGTGCCTGGATAAAGAGCCGCGCGCCGGAGACCTCGTTGAGCTTGGGCCGCAGGCGGTTCACGACCTCGGTGGCCGTGACGTGCCGCTCCGCCAGCGGCTTGAGTTCGATGAACACGTTCGCGGTGTTGAGCGCGCGGCCGCCCGTAAAGCCCGCCACCGAAGCCACGGCCGGGTCCTTCTGCACGATCTCCTGCAATTGCGCGAGCTTCTTTTGCATCGCCGAAAAGGAGATGCTCTGGTCGGCGATGATCTGCCCGATCAGGATGCCCGTGTCCTGCTCGGGAAAGAAGGTGGCCGGCACCAGCTTGAACAGGAACACGTTGGCCACGAGCAGGCCGATCAACAGCAAGATGACGAGCAGCGAATGATCCAGTACCGCCGTGAGCGAGCGTGCGTACGCATTCTTGAAACGATCGAACTGCTTTTCGATCCACATCGCCCAGCGGGCTTTCGAATGACCGGCGTTGTCGCGGCTCAGCACATACGCGCACATGGCCGGCGTGACCGTCAACGAAATCACGAGTGAAATCATGATCGCGATGGACAGCGTGACCGCGAACTCATGGAACAGCAAACCGACCACGCCCGGCATCAACATGATGGGCAGGAACACGGCGATCAGCGACAGGCTCATCGAGATCACCGTGAAGCCCACCTCGCCGCTGCCTTTCAGCGCGGCCTCTCTCGGGCTGAGCCCCAACTCCATGTGACGCACGATGTTTTCCAGCACCACCACCGCGTCGTCGACCACGAAGCCGGTGCCGATGGTGAGCGCCATCAGCGAGAGGTTGTCGATGCTATAGCCAAGCAGGTACATCGGCCCAAAGGTGCCCACGATCGACAGCGGCAGCGCGACCGCCGGCACCAGCGTGGCACGCGGCGACTGCAGGAAGACGAACACCACGCCCACCACCAGCAGCACCGCGATGAACAGCGTGCGCTCCGTATCCCCCACCGACGATCGGACCGACTCCGAGCGGTCGATCGCGACGCCCACATGCACGCTGCTCGGCAGCGTCGCTTCGATCGACGGCAGGACCTGACGGATTTGCGCGACGGTGCTCACGACATTGCTGCCCGGCATCGGATACACGATGACGAGGATCGCCGACTTGCCGTTGAAGAGCCCTGCATTGCGGATATTTTCGTTCGAGTCCCTGACCTCGGCCACGTCGCGCAACTGGACCGGCGCGCCGTTACGATAGGCGACCACCAGGTCGCGATACGGCGCGGCGTGGGTGATCTGGTCATTGGATGTGACCACGTAGCGCTGGTTGCCCACGTCGAGATGACCCTTCGCGCTGTCGGCGTTGGCCGCGCTGATTGCCGCGCGCACGTCTTCCAGACCGATGCCGTAGCTGTTCAGCTTGCCCGGTTGCAGTTCGACCCGCACCGACGGCAACGCCCCGCCGCCGAGCGTGATCTGGCCTACGCCCTTGACCTGCGAGAGCTGCTGCTGGATCACCGAATCGGCGGAATCGTAGAGCTGCGCCTTGGTGAGCGTGTCCGACGTCAGCGAGAGCACCATGATGGGCGCGTCCGCCGGGTTGTACTGGCGATAGGTCGGATTGCTGCGCAGCGTGGTCGGCAAGTCGGCGCGGGCCGCCTGAATAGCCGCCTCCACATCGCGCGCGGCGCCGTTGATGTCGCGCTTCAGACCGAATTCGACAATGATCATCGACGAGCCGACATAGCTGATCGAAGTCAGTTCTTCGACGTCGGCAATCGTGGCGAGCCGCCGCTCGAGCGGCTCGGCCACCGTGGCCGCCATGATGTCCGGGCTCGCGCCCGCCATGTTGGCCTGCACCACGATGACCGGAAAGGCGATATTCGGCAGCGGCGCGACCGGCAGCCGGAAATAAGCGAGCGCCCCGGAGATCAGGATCGCTATTGCCAGCAGCGTGGTCGCGACCGGGCGCCGGATGAATAACGCCGAGATGTTCACCGCGCGTCCTCCGCCCCGCCGTCAGGCGGATTCCCCGGACTAACGCGGTTGCGCCGGCGCCTGAAGCGCTCGGCCATCCTGTCGAAGAACAGGTAGATCACCGGCGTGGTGAAGAGCGTCAGCATCTGGCTCAAGGTCAGACCGCCGATGATCGCCAGACCCAGCGGCCGGCGCAATTCCGAACCCGTGCCGGTGCCGAGCAGCATCGGCAGCGCGCCGAGCATGGCGGCGAGCGTGGTCATCAGGATCGGGCGGAAACGCAGCAGCGACGCCTCGAAAATCGCCTCACGCGGCGCCTTGCCGTGATTGCGCTCGGCGTCCAGCGCGAAGTCCACCATCATGATCGCGTTCTTCTTGACGATGCCGATGAGCAGCACGATGCCGATGATGCCGATCACATCCAGGTCGCTGCCGGCGATCATCAGCGCGAGCAACGCGCCGATCCCCGCCGAAGGCAGCGTGGACAGAATCGTCACCGGATGGATGAAGCTCTCATACAGCACGCCGAGCACGATATACACCGCTACCAGCGCCGCAATCAGCAGGTAGACCTCACTCGACAACGAGTCCTCGAATGCCTGGGCCGCGCCCTGCAGCGACGAGGTGATCGACGCCGGCAGGTTCACCGATTGCTCGGCTTGACGGATAGCCGTAACCGCCGTGCTCAACGACGCTTCCTTCGCGAGGTTGAACGAGATCGTGACGGACGGGAACTGCGCCAGATGACTGATCACCAGCGGCGATTTGGTGATCTGGATCTTCGCGACGCCCGATAGCGGCACCTGACCCGTGCTGCTGGTCTGGCTCGGCAGATACAGGTTGCCGATCGACTGCACATTCGGCAGCGTTTCCGGTTTGGCGACGAGAATCACGCGGTATTGATTCGACTGTTCGAAGATCGTCGAGACGATCCGCTGGCCGAGCGCGTCGTATAGCGCGTTGTCGATGGTCGCGGGCGTAATGCCGAAGCGCGCGGCCAATTGCCGGTTGACTTCGACGTTCACGCTCAGACCGTCGCTATTCATGTCGCTTTGCACGTCAGCCAGCGACGGAATCTGTTTCAGGCGCGCCACCAGTTCCGGCACGTACTTCTGGAACGCCTGCTGGCTCGGTCCGCGCAGCACGAAGCTGTACTGGTTCGGCGAAACCGTCGTGTCGAGCGTCAGATCCTGCTCGGGCTGCATGTACAGCTTCACGCCGGGCACGTTGGCGACTTCCTGCTGCAGACGCCGGGCAATCTCCTGCGCCGTATCGGAGCGCTTGTCACGGTCACGCAGATTGATCAGAAAGCGGCCATTGTTGAGCGTCGAGTTTGTGCCGTCGATGCCCACGTAGGAGGTCAGCGAAGTGACATCCGGGTCCTTCAGGATCGCGTCGGCGAGCGCGCTCTGGCGGTTCACCATCGCGGCATACGACACCGAGTTGTCGGCCACGCTGATCCCCTCGATCACGCCGACGTCCTGCACCGGAAAGAGCCCCTTCGGAATCACCACATACAGGATGCCGGTCAGCACGACGGTGCCGAGCGCCACCATGAGCGTCAGCACCTGATGATCGAGCACCCAGCGCAGGCCGCGTTCATAAGCGGCGAGCGTCTTGTCGAACAGGCCTTCGCTGATGCGCTCGAAGCGGCTCGGATGACGCTCGGCCCGGGCGCGCAGCATGCGCGCGCAGAGCATCGGCACCACGGTCAGCGACACTACTGCGGAGATGACGATCGTGACCGCGAGCGTCACCGCGAATTCGCTGAACAGACGCCCGATCACGCCGCCCATGAAGAGCAGCGGAATCAGCACGGCGATCAGCGAAATGGTCAGCGACAGAATCGTGAAGCCGATCTGGCCCGCGCCCTCCAGCGCGGCTTCGAGCGGCGTCTTGCCCTCCTCCAGATAGCGCACGATGTTCTCGATCATCACGATCGAGTCGTCGACCACGAAGCCGGTGGCGATGATGAGCGCCATCAGCGAGAGGTTGTCGATCGAGTAGTTCAGCTGGTACATCACGGCGAGCGTGCCGATCAGCGACACCGGCACGGAGATGCTCGGAATCAGCGTGGCGGGCACGTTGCGCAGAAACACGAAGATCACCGCCACCACCAGCACGATGGCGAGGATCAGTTCGAGCGCCGCGTCCGAGACCGACGAGCGGATCACGCCCGTGCTGTCCGACACCACGGTCACCTTCATGCCGGCCGGCAGCGTGGATTCGAGCTGCGGCAACTGCTTCATGATCTGGTTGACGGTGGCGATCACGTTCGCGCCAGGCTGCCGCTGCACGTTGAGCACGATCGCGGGCGAGCCGTTGTACCAGGCGCCGCGCTCCACGTCCTGCGCGGCCCGGCTGACTCGCGCGACGTCGCGCATGAACACCGGTGAGCCGTTCTGGTAGGCGATCACCGTGTCCAGATAGTCCTGCGGATCGGTGATCTGGTCGTTGCCATTGATCGTGTAGTCGAGATCCGGGCCGTCGAAATTGCCCTTCGGCTGGCTGACGTTGACGTAGCTGAGCAGCGTGCGCAGGTCGTCGATATTCAGGCCGTAGGCCGCGAGCTTGTGCGGGTCCGCTTCGACACGGATGGCCGGCACGTTGCCGCCGCTCGTCGTCACGACGCCCACGCCCGACACTTCGGAAATCTTCGTGCCGAGGCGATTGTTGGCGACGTCCTCGAGCTGGGTCAAGGACATCGACTTCGAGGTGACCGCAAGCGTCAGGATCGGCAGGTCGGCTGGATTGACTTTCGCATAGGTCGGCGGTGCCGGCAGGCCGGAGGGCAGATAGCTGTTCGACGCGTTGATGGCCTGCTGGACGTTCTGCTCGGCAATGTCGAGGTTCAGCGACAGATCGAACTGCAGCGTGATGACCGACGCGCCGTCCGAGCTATACGACGTCATCTGCTGCAGGCCGGGAATCTCGCCCAACTGCACTTCCAGCGGCGCGGTGACCGTGGTGGCCATCACGTCCGGGCTCGCACCCGGATAGAAGGTCTGCACCTGGATGGTCGGATAGTCGACGTTGGGCAGCGACGAAACCGGCAGCACGCGCATCGCGACGAGACCCACCAGCACGAGTGCGATCATCAGCAGCAGCGTGGCTACCGGTCGGAGAATAAACAGACGGGAGATATTCATCGGCGCGTGAGCCCGCTACGACGACGCAGCATTCGCCGCCGCCGCGGACGCAGCAGCGGCGCCACTGGCCGGGGCACTGGCCGTTGCGGGTTTCGCCCTGGCCGCCTGAATCCTGGCGCCGTCGTTCAAACGATCGGTGCCGTCCGTGACTACCAGGTTGCCTTGGGACAGGCCGGAGAGAATGACCGTGTTCCTGCCGTCGCTCGGGCCGATTTTGACCTTGTGCACGGAAACCGAATTGTTCGCATTGACGAGATACACGAAGTCGCCCGGCGCGCCGCTTTGCACGGCGGGGGTGGGCACCAGCACCGCATTCTGCATCGTATCGACCAGCAGCTTGACGTTGACGAACTCGTTGGGGAACAGCGCCTCGTCATCGTTGGCGAAAGTGGCCCGTAAAGTGACCGTGCCGGTCGCCGTGGCCATCTGGTTGCTAATGGCATACAGCGTTCCCGTGGCAACCTCGCGCGAGTTGTCGCTGGTGTAGGCGGTGACCGGCAAGGAGGCGCCCGCATTCAGGCGCTGCACGATGGAGCCCAGCGCGTCTTGCGGCACCGTGAACTGCACCGTGGTCGGCTTGATGGTGGTGATGACGACAATCCCCGTCGTCGACGACGCCGTCACATAGTTGCCCGGGTCGACCAGCCGCAGGCCGACCTTTCCGGAGACGGGCGCGGTGATGCGGCAATAGGCCAGATCGAGGTCGAATTGGGCGATGTTGGCCAGATCGGACTGGACCGCGGCCTCGTCCTGCTGGACGAGGAACTGCTGGTCCGCGAAGGTCTGCTGCGCGATCGACTTGTGCTCGTTCAACTGCGTGTAGCGGACCAGATCGGCGCGCGCCTGCGCGAGCGTCGCGCGGTCCTTGGCAAGTGTCGCCTGAGCCTGCTGCTTGCTGATCTGATATTGGCGCGGATCGATCTGGGCGAGGAACTGGCCTTTCTGCACTTCCTGGCCTTCGTGATAGCCGACGGCCGTGAGGTAGCCGCTCAGTTGCGGCAGCACGGTCACGGTCGCAGTCGGCGTGACCGTGCCGAGCTCGCTCAACGTGACCGGCATCGAGCCGAGTGCCGCGCTCGCCACCGTGACGACGATGGGCGCAGTCTCACGGCTGGGTTTCTTCCGCGTCAACAGGTGGACGGCGACCACTGCGATCAGCGCCAGCACGATAAGTACGAACAGAATGAGCCCGCGTCGGGAGCGCTTGGGCGGCTTGGACACGGCTTCGTTCATAGGTAGCTCCGGAAGCAGGTGATGCTGCTTTGGATGACGGGGCCCGGAATGATCCTCAACCGGGATTGAACAGTGCCACGGCTTCTATGCGTTGTCACCGATCGGCGATCCCCTCCACCGTTTGTTATCAAGACGTAAGCCAGATGGCCGCGCGAGCGGCGCAGCCGAGTGACGGCACAGGTAGACTTTACGGCGTGGCAATTGCCTTGCGTGACAGTCAACGCGCATCGTATTGTGCAGTAATGTCTGATCATGGGCCCCTGTCGAAATGGAGCTTACGGCGGACCGCCGATTGCGGCGCGGCTATCGCAGCAATCATGCCGGTACGTCGGATGTTCTTCAGATTCGCCCTGGTGGAAAAGGACCGACACCGATTGCGTCGAGACATGGCTTGCACAAGATCTGAGTTAACGGCGTGCAACATGTTGGCGTCTGAAAGACTTCGCCTCGTCTCGTAGGTTTGAAACTCGCGCCGACGGGCCGTTGGATGCGGGGGTGGTTATCGAAGGCCGGACCCAGCCAGTGGTAGCTGCGCCGAAAGCTTATTGAAATGCGGCGGGCTAATTGGCCGGTGCGGAGCAGGCGACCCTATGACGGTTTTCGTTCAGTATCCTAAGCGATGATTCAAGCGAGACTCATCCGGGCGGCGCTGTGACATTTACTGGCACGACGCAGGCACGGTAACTAGTATTCCGAATGTGGTAAGCAACGCTTCACGTGACTCCGGTCGCATTGCGGGGCCGTTGTCATCCATTCAGCCTCCGCGAAAGGAGGATATATGTCATCTTCGTCCTCACGCCGTCCAGAACGACGCCCACTATGGGGCCGACTCTCCCCGCATCGCATCGCGCCCCTCATTGGTATCTCTCTCGCTGGATTGTCGTTGGCGCACACGGCGGTCGCCGGTGGCGTCCTCCCGCAAGGCGGCCACTACATTGCCGGCGCAGGAACCCTAGCAGGGCAAGGCACCGCGCTCGTCGTCACGCAGCCCGGTTCGGCTCGCGGCGTGATCGACTGGAGCAGCTTTTTTTTCGATCGGCAAGGCAAACACCGTCACTTTCGACAACGGTTCGGGCGCAACGCTCAATCGGGTGACGGGCGGCGCGCCTTCAGCGATTCTCGGCAGCCTGAATGCAACGGGTAGTGTGTATCTGATCAACCCGCAAGGTGTCCTGGTGGGTCCGAGCGGCGTGATCAGCACGGGCGGACGATTCGTGGCTGCAACGCTCGACATACCGAATAGCGCCTTCATCAATGGCGGGACGCTCACGCTTGCTGGGTCAGCGAATGGGAAGGTGGTGAATCTTGGCAAGATCAGTTCCAGCGGCGGCGATGTCTTCCTCATCGCACGAGACGCCGTGGTGAACGCAGGATCAGTGAGCGCACCGAACGGCACGGCCGAATACGTCGCTGGGCAGCAGGTGGTGTTGTACGAATCGTCGAGCAACAGGCAGGTGTTCGTGCAGACAAGCAGTCACGGCACCGTCGTCGATCGTGGTGTCACTCAAGCCGCGCAGATCAATCTGGAAGCGGCCGATGGCAATATCTATGCGCTTGCCGGTAGTGACCCGGTAACGTTGGCACAAGGTTTTTTCCGGGTAACGATGGTGAGGCGGCACGGATGGCGCAGACGACAGCGCAGCGGAAGGCCGCCTACAGGTGTCACCCACACGATGTTCTGTGTCGGGTCCTTGATATCGCAGGCTCTTGCAATGCACGCAGTTCTGCGCATTGATCACGAGACGCTCGATGCCGTCGTCGTTCTTGACGAGCTCATACACGGCCGCCTGGCAGTAATGCGATCCCGACCCGCATAGGTCTGCCAGTTTACGTTGACCAGGCACCGACGGGTCTTTCAGCGTCAGGTGCGTCGGCTGGCTCTCTTCGTGATTCGTGTTCGAGATGAATACCGACGAGAGCCGGTCGAAGGTCAGCTTGCCATCCGGCTTCGGATACGTGATCGGTTTGCATTGCGAAGCGGGCTTGAGGATCTGGTCATCCGAATGCTGAGGGTGCAGCGTCCACGGCACGGCAGCTTAACATCGATCCCGCATCAGAGTGACGCTGCACGGCGCCAGAGCGGTCGATAAACCGTTCGACCAGCCACGGCGCGAAGGTCCGTTGCTTGACCGGAGCTGCCATTTGAATGGCCGTCTGAGCGCGCAGGCGAATGGCTGCAGTTGGCCCCATCGTTGATTTCCAATTGTCCTCGAGCCGCCGACGTGTTCTGGTGCGGAGTCCGGATCGCTGCTGCAGGTGGCACTTGCCGACGTACTTCGCGCAGAGAAACAGGCCTTGGGCTCTGCGCTAGTTTCGTCGACTTGGATATTCCGCTGCGCGTCCTATACTAAAAGCGAGCCGCGCGGAAGCCGGCCTCTGATGCAGAAGCGGACGAGAAATCGTTCATTGGGGCGCGGTAGCGGGGCCACGGAAACGCCTGTGTGAAAGCGCAGGCGTTTTCTTTTGCGGTCCAGATGACGACTGCGCCGCAAATGCCGACATGTTCATCTGCGCCGGCATGTGCGAAGTGTGACTGCGTTGGCATGCATCGGGTGCAACGCGTTTCGCTACGATGATGTGGGTAACTAACTACAAGCCGGCAAACCCGTCTTGTCGGATTGGGCGAGGCGACGGCCGCCGCTCGTCATGGTCGGTCCGCGTGGTCGCCACGCACGCCCGGATATCATGGAAAAACGGCCTCGGCCTTGCATCTGCGCCGCCGCGTAGAGCCGGTTAGCGCCCTTCCCGCCCGAACTCTTCATGCCCGATCATGCCAAACGTCGCTTCGACACCGTCCTGTTCGGGGCGTTCGACCGCCATAACGTCGGCGATCTGTTGTTCCCCCACATCGTTGCACGGATGCTCGCGCCGAGCGACGTACTGTACGCAGGGCTCGTTACACGCGACTTGCGCGAGTGGGGCGGTCATGCCCCATGCGCGTTCGCAAACCTCGGCGCGTGGCCGCGCGGAAAATCGCTGAACGTGATTCATGTGGGCGGCGAGCTGCTCACATGTGACGCATGGGAAGCCGCGGTCATGCTTGCGCGGCCCGAACACGCGCGCACAATGATTGCAGAAGAGAAGCAATGGCGGGGCGATCCGCTGGGATGGGCGATGGCGCATCTCGGCACGGCGTCGCGTGCGCCTTATGTCATTTCAACAGCTTCGTTTCCGCAGGTTTGCGTGAACACGACCTCTTTTCACGCGGTTGGGGGCGCGGATCTGGATCGACGGGAACCCGCTTTCCGCAACGAGGTTCTGAACGGGATCAGGCGTGCCGCGCATCTCAGCGTGCGCGATCGGCAGACGCAGGCGCATCTGCGCGCAGCCAACATCGAAGCGCCGCTCGTACCCGACCCCGCCGTCATGGTCGCGGAGTTGTTCGGCGCACGAATAGACGACCGGGCGACCGGCGATGCGGTCAAGCCGCTGCGTGATGCGTATCCGCAAGGCTATGCAGCGCTGCAATTCGACGCCAGCTTCGGCGACGATGCCACGCTCGACGTCCTCGCATGCCAGATCGGGCGCACGGCAAAGACCAATGGGTTGGGCGTGGTCATGTTTCGTGCGGGCGCCGCGCCCTGGCACGATGACCTTGATATCTATTGGCGTCTCGCTGCGCGTCTGCACGGCACGCCGGTGCACCTTTTTACTTCGCTGGACCTCTGGGACATTTGCGCTCTCATCGCGTACGGCCGCGTGTACTGCGGCAGCAGCCTGCACGGACGGATCGTCGCGATGGCCTTCGCGCGGCCGCGCATCAGTCTCGTTCATGCGAGCGAGGCGCGGCAGGCGACGAAGCAGGCGGCCTTCGCCGCAACGTGGGAGCCGCAGGGCATCGCCGCGACGACGGTCGCGGATGGTCTCGCCGACGCAATCAGCAACGCGCTGGAGACCGATGTAGCACTTATGCACCATACGGCCGCCGATCTGGCGCGCCGCTATCGCCTAGCATTCTGCGTGTAAAGTGGCTGACGGCGGGTTCAGTCATCTGTTGGCTGGAGTTGTGACCTTGACGAAGCCCGCCGACATCAACTTGCCCAAAATGACGGAGCGCCTGGCGATGTATGGCGCGGCGCTGCTATTCAGCGATGGCATAAAAGAGACGCGGGCTGCGATCGGCAATTCAACGAAAAGAGGCCAGAAAAAAGGCCTGTTCGCGCTGCGAGCGCATGCACATGACCGATAGAATTTCGTTATGTACCGTCACGCGTCCGATATCTGTCGGATCGCTTTCTCACATCGGATTTCCGGTTAATTCAGCATGACACGGCTTGCACGGCACCACGTTCCAGAACAACCGCAGCACGTTATCTTGCAGGGGCTCACAGGGCCCGCATTTCTGGACGAAGGAGACTACCGGTACTTCCTCGCCTGCCTGGCAGACGCAGCGCGCGTCGCCGATCTGGCAGTCCACGCGTGGGTACTCATGCCTGACGCGGTGCAGTTCCTCGTCACGCCTTCATACGAGTCGAGCGTGGCCATGGCGATGCAGGCGGTCGGCCGTCGATATGTCGAGACCTTCAACCGCCGCCATGGACGCCGAGGTACGGTGTGGCGTGGCGATTACTGGGCAACAGTGATTGAGCCCGACCGGTATTTCCTGCTCGCGAGCCAGGTCATCGATCATGCGCCGGTGCGTAACCGCCTTGTGGCAGAGCCGGGAAGCTACCGGTGGTCTAGCTACGCGCATCACATCGGGCTGCGTGTCGATAGCTTCATCAAGGATCATCCGCTCTACCGGGCGCTCGGCAATACGCCGTTCGAGCGCCACCAGGCTTACTACGATCTGGGCGCACAGCCCCTTGACGAACTCGAGGTCAATAACCTGATGGAGTCGACGCTCAAGGGCTGGGTGCTTGGCAGCGCCGCGTATTGCGAGTGGGCGGCGCAGACAGCCAACCGGCGTTTGATGCCCCTGCTGCTGCGCGACCGGCCGCCCAAGGGTTGCACGACACGCGCCCTCGCACACGTGGGCTAATCAAAAGAAAAACAGCTATCGACGGCTTCGTCGGCCAGACGTACCGCACGGTCGACACGGAATACATTCTTCAACGGTCTTGCAGCAAGTGGATGGCACACAGCAGCGATCACCATGAAACTCCTCGTAGAGAGTTTGCCATTGGCGGGTGGGTGAGATCGGCACCTGTCGTAAGGACAATTTTTCCGAAGTGTGTGCCGGAATCGATCAGCTCGTGAGCGGCGCGAGCGTCGGCAAGCGCAAAGGTCTCGTAGACAACCGGCTTGATCTTGCCGCTCTCGATGCGCGGCCAGACCTGCTGCTCGAGTTCACGGATGATGGTCGCCTTGTCCGCGGACGTGCGCGATCGCAATGTCGAGCCCATATGCGTCAGACGTTTCGTCATCGTCGGTACTACGTCGAGATCCTTCGCCGGCCCCTTGATCACGCCCACCTGGAGGATCCGTCCGTCCATGGCTGCGGCGTCATAGTTTCGAGCCACGTAGTCGCCGGCAATGATGTCGAGGATCACGTCGACGCCTCTTCCTTGGGTAGACCGCTTTGTTTCGGCGAGTATTTCTCGCGGTGGAGCGCGAAAAAACGCTCCGTGGTGCGGCCAGGACGCTCAATCTCGATCAGGCGACGGTTGGCAGACGGATTGCGACACTCGAGCACGCCCTGCGTGCAACGCTCTTCCTGCGCACCTCTGAGGGTTACGCGTTGACCGCCGCAGGCGAGGCCGCGCTGAGATCAGCGGAGAAAATGGAACAGTCCGCCCACGAACTCGTCAGACGAACTCAAGGCACGGATACACGGCTTGCGGGGGACGTAACAGTCACCAGCACCGACTCGATCGCGCTGGAATTCCTGCTTCCCGCCATCGAACGCCTGCATGCTGCGCATCCCGAGGTGCGCGGCCTGCTGGACACGTCGACGCGCATGCTAAATCTCGCAAAGCGTGAAGCGGATATCGCGGTTCGGTCAGTCAGGCCGGATAATCCCGATCTCGTCGCGCGACGTTTGGCTCGCTGGCCCATGGCGCTCTTTGCATCGAATGCTTATCTCGAGCAGCACGGCAAGCCCGCCGCCGGCTCCGGATTCGCGGGCCACGATCTTGTCGTCTATCAGGGAAACTGGACGGGTAATCGGTCACCGACTCTTGCTGGCGAATCGATACACGCGGGGCGCATCGTATCGACCTTCAATTCCAGCGTCATGCTGCGTACCGCGGTTAAGACCGGCATCGGCATCGGTGATGCTTCCAATACATCTGGCCGAACACGACGGGCTCGTGCAGATATGGCCGGAACCCGCACGTCGAGCGGTCTACGAAATCTGGCTCGTCACGCATCAAGACCTTCGGCATACCGCGCGCATCGCGGCAATGATCGACGGCATCGTCTCCGCGTTCGCAGATCACACGACCCACACAAAATAGTCACGCATGACTTGGCTGCTGTTGCTGCGTAGCGCGTTATAAATAGTTTTAGAAGCTGTTGCGAAATGAGTACCCTGTCAAATCCCGAAGCGAGCATCCGGTTGCTGGCCTGCGAGACATAAAAAAACGCCGCCGATGCGCTGGCGGCTAACAGGGGACGTTGGTTGCAATCGTTACTGCGTAGAAAATTGTGGCACTGCTGGCGCTTACTCTGGGGTCGACCAGCCTGATGCATGCGAGATTAGCGTGGAACGGCGTTCGGCGACATGATACGAATGTATATGTGAACAGAACCCACGTTCGTGCCGGTCGCTCCGTGCGTCACCGGAGCGTTCACCTCGTATGTCGGGACTCTCGAGGGTCTAATGAGAACGTTGCGCCGCCTTATCACCATGCCGAGCTGCACGTCGTCAAGAACGGTTCAAAGGGCCGCGGAAGCTTGGCCTCGCGAATACAGGACTCAGAGTCTGTAACCGCGGCGATAGTATTGCCTTCAGGGTGCAAAGCGGGATTGGGCCATGCAGGGCTCGATTCCGCGCGTTAGATCTCCTAACCTCGCTATACGCCCGCATACTCAGGTAATGTTAGCGCTGCATCGATGTATCCCACCGTATAGTAGATTCGCCTTTCGGCAGAGCCTACTCTTCTCCCATCGAGACAGCGTTGCCATGATGACAGCGCAAAGCTCGCGAATCGGCCTGACCACAACATAGTCGTTTTGGAGTGGGCCGCCCCGGCCGGTTTGTATGTCGAACATCTTTGAGCAGTCACCGCGTAGCCTCAA
The DNA here is from genome assembly GCF_046026895.1 of Paraburkholderia sediminicola. GTDB lineage: Bacteria > Pseudomonadota > Gammaproteobacteria > Burkholderiales > Burkholderiaceae > Paraburkholderia > Paraburkholderia sediminicola_C. Next base: position 71,613 of record NZ_JAQQEU010000018.1, on the reverse strand, counting down.
ATCAGAGCTCGCGCCTATTTCCACCGCACAGACGGAAGAACTCGCTGCGCCGTTGGCAGCCGTTCTCGATGACAGAAGAAAACAGACGCTCGACCGTCTGTCGCAAGCGCTAAGCGACGCGGTCCCCGAGTTTCTGCAGCGAGCGTTTGAGGACGAATTGCTCGCAAGCGGAAAGTCAATGGAAAGGCGTAACTCACGAGTGAAGCATCGACTGAAGGCTGAGCGTCCCAGGGTGCGCTTCGCCGTTTGGCCAAAGGAGGCCCAAAATGAAAGTTGAAGGCGCGATGTTTGTGCGACTGCGTCGTCTCGCTCCGGTTCTCGATGACGTACTCAGTGCAGGAGAAGTCGGGCATCCGGACCAGGCCGCGGGCCTTGCGTCCCTTGCCCAGCTATGCTCTCAACTGTTCGACGCGTACCAATGCCAACACCGGGGCGCGGTTGCGGAAGCGACTGGAGGCCCTCGAGTCGGAGCAACGTACTGCCTCTGGACGGCTTCCGAGCAGTACGTCAAAGATTAAGAGATCGCGAAGAATACGCATCTTAATGCGCATTCCGTTCTATAAATTGTTAAATGCGCATGATGCTGCGCATTTAACCTATGCCTTGGCCAAGCTTAAAAAAATCGGCCCAGCGGCGCATGAAACATGCACCATTGTGCGCACTCTGAATCAATGCTAGCCTTATGCGCACTATGATGCGCAAAAAAGTTACCGATCAGCCTATCAACAACGTCGAGCGCCTCGCGGCGAGTCTGCGGACCACGCGGCGCGAGCGCAAGCTGACACAACAGACGCTGGCGGAACGCGCAGGCGTTGCGCGGCGCACGGTCACCAACGCCGAGAGCGCGGAGAATGTGGGCATCAAGGAGTTGTGCCGCCTCGCAAATGCTCTTGGCTATGAGCTGGTTCTGCGGCCGATGGATTGCGTTGTGCTGGAAGATCTTCCCACCATCTTCAAGGACGATGAGGAATGAGTTCCGAGGCATTGCCGGATGTCGAACGGCTGTTCAGGCAAATCCGTTCGCTAGAGGTGCACACACCGCAAGGTAAAAGCGGCCTGCTGGCGAAGGAGAGTCGATATGTCTTCAATTATGCGGAGGTGGCCGACCGCGCCGCTGTGTCCCTGACCATGCCAGTTCGCCATCAAAGCTACGCTAGCGGCGATCTGATGGGTGTCTTCGCAATGAATCGACCTGAGGGCTACCTGCGGTACGTCATCGAGGAGCGTCTTGCGCGCTACGGGACACCAAGCGACATGCTCCTGCTGTTTCTCGCGGGCCGCAATCAGATCGGGCGACTGACTTATTCGGTCCCCGGCGAGAGCGTGCCGGAGCACGAAGGCGAGCGCCTTGATGATCTCCTCTCCTCGCCGTGCCGGCGACTCTTCGAGCGTCTGGTCGACCGATACGCGCTTGGCTCCGGCATTTCCGGAGTTCAACCCAAGGCGGTCGTGCCGATCGCGGTCGGAACCGACGCCCCGCCCTACGAACATGCCGCGCTGCCGCTCAAGACGGTGATCGTCAAAGCTGAGGGCGACGATTTTCCAGGGGTCGCCCGAAACGAGTTCTTTTGCATGTCGGTTGCGAAGGAGGCTGGACTTGATGTGCCCCAATTCTGGCTCTCGGACGACGGGAATCTCTTCGTGATGGCGCGCTTCGACCGGCTCATCGACGGCTCGCCCCTGGGCTTCGAGGACATGAGTGTTCTCACGGGCAAAGGCAAATACGAGGGCAGTTATGAGATAGTTGCAAAGGCCGTCGATATCTACACGCGCTCCGATCAACTGCAGAAGAACCGGCTCTTCGAGCGTGTTGCCTTGTCGTGCCTGCTTCGTGATGGCGACGCCCACATGAAGAACCTGGGTATCGTCTACGACGACCCGACCGGTGCGCGGCGGCTGGCGCCAGTGTTCGATGTCGTATGCACTGACGTCTATCCGGATCTCGACGGCAAGATGGCCCTGAACCTCAACAAGTCCAAGACGTTTCCCGTGCACAGTACCCTCGTCGCATACGGTACGCGTTTGGGGCTGCATGCCGACGACTGCGAGGCGATCATGACGCGTCTGCGCAATGCATACGCGACGGTAGCTGAGCGGTTCGAAGAGGATCGGCGGTATCAGGAAGACAACCTGCTGAGCACCATGCGGCATGCCATCGAGCGCGAGGGCGTTCGGCCTGTCTCGCGGCCGAAATTCCGATAGCGCCGCTCCGTTTGCCTGCCGAGACCTACGTGCTCATCCATCTGGGCACTCTGATGCCGTCGACCTGTAGCGGTTCGCCTTTCTTCACCGTCCGCCACCGCGCCCTCCGCGGATCAATTCCGCGACCTCGCAATATGAGCAGTACTTTGCATATCGATCTCCTTCGCCCCTCGATCCTGACCCTGAACTACGAAACGTCAATCCTTTCGCATGCGTTCAACCAACGCGAGCAAGCGAGCACTCATTTCCTCGGCCGGCAAGTGCGCGAGCCAACCGTGACCGGGAAGCAACCATTCGAAGCGATACGCGGTCAGCTTGCTCAGCGATTCGGTGAGTTCTGTCCATGAGTACCAACACGCGTCCCTGAACGCGACGAGGTCGCGCGCGCGCGGGCTCCAGGCAAGCGAATCACCCGAGAACAGCACGCGATCATCGAGCAGGTACACGACGCTACCCCGAGTGTGCCCGGGCACAGAGACCGCGCGCACACCGGCCGCAATGCTCGGTGCTGACCCGTCGTCGAGCAGATCCGTCGCATAGGGGGCCGCCGACAAGTCCTCCCGGTGAATCCAGACGCGCGCGCCGAATCGACGCGCGTATTTGTCCGCGTCCGCCACGTCGTCACGATGCGACAGAAGGATGTGTGCGATACCACCGTTGTCGTCAAACCATTTCACGAGCTCCGCCGCATAGCGCGGTGAGTCGATCAGCAGATTGCCGTCCGGACGCGCAAGAAAATAAGCATGGGCGCCAAACGACGACCGTGCGTTGAATCCGCAGCGCCACACGCCCGATGTGATCTCCTGCGGAAAGATCGCGGCGTTCGGACGAGGCTGTTTCGTTTCGCTGCGTACCGATGCTGTAGGACATACGAGCACCGCACGCCAGGCAGCAAGCTGCTCATCCGGCGTATCGGGCTGCCGAGCGAAGACACTCTTGTCGTTTCGTTCGACAATCATCCCAGGCGCGACGTGACGCGATGCACCGCAATTGATGCACGCTGTGTCGATGTACCACTCCCCTGGGACGGAGTCGGTATTGCGTATGGGCTTCATTTGTTGCTCCAGGTCCGGGATAACGCCGTATTGATGTCTTTCGGCCGCAGCCCGCGATACGGCTACGGGTCCGACCCGCATGCGCGCGTCGCCAGTGCTGACGTACCCATCCGCCGGCTCGACGATCGTTGGCGTCTCGCGGTCCTCGGAGCGATTGTCACGCGATCATCAAAGTACGGCTGCTCGCATGGTCCAGCTCGTGTTCAGCGGGTGTGTCATTAAATATAACGCTAACAAGGAGTGAGGTGATGACCTTATCGGCTGGCATGGCTCTGCGAGAGGTTGGTCATCGCGTCGCCCAGTTTCTCCAAAAGAAATTCGGCGAAGACCGCTACCGCGGGCGGCACCGGTGGACGGCTCGTGTAGACGAGTTGCAGGCCGAGGCTGGGACTGGAGCGCCGATAGGTCGGCAGCACGCGTACCAGTTTCCCCTGCGCGATGATTGGGTCAACTATCAGCTGCGGCAGCAGCGCGATACCTAGTCCAGCTACACAAGCGTGCGCCAGCACTCGCATGTCGTTGACCGCGAACCGGCTGTTGATCGACACTTCCTGACTACCGCGTGGGCCCTGCAGACGCCACGTGCTGCGACCCTGGCGATTGGAAATGGTCAGACAGTCGTGCTCGGCCAGGTCACGCAGCGTGCGTGGTGCAGCGCGCCGTTCCAGATAAGCCGGACTTGCCGCGAGGATCATTGCACTCGGCGCCAGCCGCCGTACCTTGAGGCCGCTACGGGTCTCGATGCCCATGCGCAAGGCAAGATCGATACGCTCGGTGATCAGATCGGACGGCGTATCGTCGAGCAGAAAGTCGATGCTGATGTGTGGATAGCGCGCGTAGAACTCGACCAACCATTCCATACGAAAGAATTCGAACAGGCCGGCCATCGCGGTGACGCGAACCGAGCCGGACGGTGCCTGCTCGTCTGCATGGAGCCGCCCGATCTCGAGGATCTGGTCAAGCGCCGGCGCATAGCGTTCGAACAGCGCCTGACCTTCCGTGCTCGGCGCGAGTTTGCGAGTCGAACGATGCAGCAGACGTGTGCCGAGTTGCCCTTCCAGTTGATCGATGCGTCGGCTCAGCGTATTTGACGGCATGCGCAGACGCCGCGCCGCCTCGGAAAAGCTGCCGGAACGGACGACCTGGACGAACATCGCCAGATCATTCAGATCGAGCATGACATTTCTCCATAAATGGATTAATCCAATCCGATTTTACCATCTAGTGTGAAGCGCCCTGAGTCTCCATACTTGAGGTGTCGTACAGGAGGCGGCCGATCAGGCGCTCGGTGTTCAACGTCGGCGGCGTTGCATCACCCGATACCGCGCACGGGCGCGGCAACTTAACGATTCAAGGAAATTGATGTGAATAAGCATCTGATGATTGCGGCTGGTGCACTCGCCGCCTCACTGTCGTTTTCGGCATTCGCGGACGTGCCGACGTACCAGCTTGATCCGGACCACACGTACCCGAGTTTCGAAGCCGACCACATCGGCGGCCTGTCGGTCTGGCGGGGCAAGTTCGATAAGTCGCAGGGCACGGTGACGCTCGATCGCGCTGCAAAGACCGGCACCCTCGAAGTGACGACCGACATTGCGTCAGTCCACACGGGCAACACGAAGCTCGACCAGAACCTGCAGTCGGATCAGTTCTTCGACGCGTCGAAATTCCCGGAAGCGACCTACAAGGGCACGATCAAGTTCAAGGGCGACAAGCCGGCCTCTGTCGTCGGCAATTTGACGATGCACGGCGTGACCAGGCCGCTGACGCTGAACATCGACTCGTTCAAGTGCATGCCGCATCCGATGCTCAAGCGCGAAGTGTGCGGCGTCGACGCGGTGGGTGAATTCGATCGCAGCGACTTCGGCGTCGACTTTGGCAAGACCTACGGCTTCAGTATGAAGACCAGGCTGCTCATCTCAGCCGAAGCACTGAAGCAGTAATCCCGTTCGGAGATCAGTCTCATGAAACTGCTACACGTAGATTCCAGCATCCTCGGGCAAGGCTCCGTCAGCCGTGATCTGTCAGCGGATGTTGTCGCGACCTTCCGGGGCAGGCATCCCGGCCTTGCGGTCACTCGTCTCGACCTTGCCGCCACACCGATCGGCCATCTGACGGCTGCACACCTCGCGGCCGCGCAAGGCGCTCCGGTCGACGATGCATTGAAGGCCGACGTGGCGATGGGCCAGCGCGCGCTTGACGAGTTCCTGGCAGCCGATATCGTGGTCATCGGGGCGCCGATGTACAACCTCGGCGTGCCCTCTCAACTGAAGGCCTGGATCGACCGCATCTCCGTCGCCGGGAAGACGTTCCGCTACGGGGAGCACGGCCCCGTCGGACTCTGCGGCGACAAGAAGCTGGTCATCGCCTCGTCGCGCGGCGGCGTATACAGCGAAGGCTCGCCGGTCGCCCTTTTCGATCATCAGGAAACCTATCTGAAAGCGGCCTTCGGTCTTCTGGGCATCACGGATATCACCTTCATTCGCGCGGAAGGTGTGGCGATGGGTCCTGAGGCACGCAGCGAAGCCATCGCCTCGGCGAAGAAAGAGACCGCCGCGCTCGCCGCGTGAAATAACACCGCCCTAACGAAATTCTCCCTGGAGAACCACCATGTCGAACACCCAGAAGCTCATCGCCGTCGTGGGCGCAACCGGCCAGCAAGGCGGCGCCGTTGTGCGCGCGCTGCAGGCGAGCGGTCAATTCAAAGTGCGCGCATTGACGCGCAATCCGGACTCGCATCCGAAGCTGGGTGACGAAGTCGTTTTGATGGATTTCAATCGTCCGGAAACGCTTGGAGCCGCATTTGCCGGAGTACACGGCGTTTTCCTGGTGACCAATTCCTGGGAAGCAGGTACAGACGAACGCGGCCAGGCACGCGCCGCCGTCAACGCGGCGAAAGACGCCGGCGTGCAGCACTTCATCTGGTCGACGCTCCCAAACGTGGAGGCGATCAGCCGCGGCAAGATCAATGTCCCGCATTTCACGGACAAGGCCGAAGTCGAGCGTATTGTGAGCGAAGCCGGATTTGCCCATCACACCTTTGTGATCGCTCCGTTTTATTATCAAAACCTGCTCGGCGCAATGGGCCCGCAGAATCAAGCGGACGGCACCGCGGGTTGGGCGCTGCCGCTTGATCCCGAGCGGCGGGTCATCCATATGGGCGACATCACTGAACTCGGGCGCATCGTGGCGGGTGCGTTCGCGCAGCCGGAACTCGCGGGGCACGGTGAACATTTGCCGCTCGTCGGCGATTTCTTGAGCTTCAACGAGATCATCGCCACCCTGAATCGTCAGGGAAACGCGTTCTCGTTCAGGCAAGTCCCGTGTGAGGTTTTTGCTGGCTGGTTCCCGGGCGCCGAGAGCATCGCGGCGATGCTCGCCTACTTCGAAGCGCACACGTATCTCGGCTCGGATTCGCGCGACGCGATCGCGCTCGCCAACAAAGTCGCCGGCCAGCAGCCGACGAAGTTTGCCGCATGGGCCAAAGCAAACTTCGCGTTGCCGGCAGTCACCTGAAAAAGCCTCCCCCTCCTCTCAAGGCGAGGGCATCGGCCGCCCGCTCCGGCCCGCGCTCATCGCCGCGTCTCTTTCCGCTCGATGTTTAGCGGCCACCTTCGCTAGCGCAGCCTGGAGGTCGGCGGGATATGAAACATCATCACCCTGCGATGGGTTATATCCCGCCGCCTCCAGTTCCTCGAGTTCATGCATGACTTCCGCCCGGGTGAGTTGAGGAGCCGCAGGCTCCGATACGGTTTGCGCATCAACGCTCGCGAAACTCGCCATCGACATCACGCCAGCGATCACCAAATTACGTAGCGGCGAAACCACATACTGATTCATCGATTCCGATTTCATTCTGCACTCCTTTTAACCTGAGACTGTATTCGCGCGCATACATTCACTCCGCACTGTTGGGGCACCTTGCGAGTGATGCGTGACGCGCATCAGGTAGACGGAGATTTCTCGACGTATATTCCCGATCTGTGGATAAAAGAGCCGCAGCCGCGGTCGAAAGCATCCTTACGCCTTAAGCAGCGCCTATCTCGCACAGATCGTAGCCGTGTCACGAACTCAGCGAACGCTTCCGCAGTCTTCGGCGTTCAAGCCCGTTGCGCAATTGGCCTGCGACGAACGCGCTAACGATCAAAGACAAGTAGAAAGCCACGAGATCGTGACGCCAGACATTCAGGGCGAGCTGATGCGCAACCAGTTTCGGATCGGGGGCCGCAAGCACTACGCTTTTCGCTTCGACAGCTCGCATCATCCGGATAAAGCCTGCCGCCGATAGCAACGGCAATAGAACGACCCAGGTCAACAGCGCGGGCTTCATGCGGCGCGCCCACGGGAAGGGACGCAATCGAAACCATAGTCCGAGGCATCCGTGTATCCATCCCGGTGCGAGCAGCGCAAGCTGCAAACCCTGCGTACCACTCGTTAGCAGGAGGATAACGACGCGCTCATAGTCGGGCTCGAAGCCATAGAGCGAGGACGCGAGCCGGGTCGTCACTGCATGGCGGATAAGCAACAGCGGCAGGCTGAGTCCTGCCCACAGGCGGACCCACTCGGCTAGCGGCAAACTCCAGTGACGGCGCCCGTATATCGTGCGCACGGCCAGCGCAAAATGGAGCGCAGCGGCCCCATACAACGCGATCGTGCCTGGTGCGCTACGCCACAGCCACAGCGCTAGAACGAGACCGCGTCCGGCAAGTTCGAGTGACCAGATTCCTAGCGCGTGATTGATCAGATGGAGAAAGAGATAGACCAGCAACACGACGCCCGACCCGAGTTGCAACCGACGCAGCACGGCTTGCATCTGCACCGTCATGCCGGCGTCCGGCGAGCATTGTGCGACACGCGACGAGCAAATACCGCCCGTCCGGCAGGCATTCCCACACCTCCAATAAACCTGCGGCGTAACCCTCCAGACAGATCAGCCGCCGGCGACCGCGGCGCAGCAGACTCGCGCTGACTCGCCGCGCCCTGACATACCGCTTCGGCGAATCGCTGTAATGCTGATACCGAGCCGCATACGCTCTGGTATTCCTCGCGCCCGATCCTGCCGTCGAGGATGACGGCCAATCCCGATGCACGGGCCATGTCGACGATGTTCATTTGATCACCCCATTTCGTGTCTGTCCTACCTGCAAGACCGTGGGGATGCGTCGGTTATTCCCGGATTCGACCGGATGCGGGAATCCCACATCGGGCCAGTTTCGATTCCGGACCGAAGGGGATCCTCACTTGCCAGGCCCGGGTAATCCGCGCATCGTTCGTTCACGAACGTGAGGGCACTGGACTGATTCGCATACCAGGAGTGCGCTGCCATCAGATTCAGTGTGGCCTGCAGCGCTTCCTTGGTGAAAGCATCCATGAGGCACCTGTCGGCGTGACAACAACGGGACTGCGCGCTGGTCGTTCAGCATGTCGCCATTGTCGATATCTCGCCAATCATGCGTTTTTCGATTCGGGGTCACTTACCGCATCGACATGTGGCTGGTGGCCTCACCGGCTTATCTTGAGCGCGCAGCAACACCTCAGAGGGTCGCAGAGCTTGCGAACCATGGCTCCATACTGACCCGCACCAATCTCGACCATTGAACGGTCGTTAATCCGGCGATCCGTGTCCGGTGGCATATCAGCACCGGCAACATCGGGCGTGGGGTGACCTTCCGTACCCTTCCGGGTGCAGTCGCGATCGAAAGAACGTCGAGTTATTTTATTTTTCTGATGTAATGTTATAACATTCCTCGTTGGACCGCATTTCTCGTTCTCCGCGCAGAAGTGCCTCAGCCTGGGCAGCGGCGGCGTAAGAAGCTGCGTCGCACTGCTGTATCGCTTTGAACAAGCACAAATGAACGCGATTGCGCGCGGGATTAACCGCGTACTGCGATGCAACCCATTCAATGACGACAATGAGATCGATGAAACGTCGCACACTTTTCTCTCACGCTGCGCTGCTGCTTTTCGCACAAGCGCTAGCAGGCCATGTCGATGCCGCGCCGGTCGAAGCCTCGGTAGGCGGACTCGTCACCGATAGTCTCGGCAAGCCCGTAGCGGGCGCTAATGTGGTCCTTCAAACCGCCACCGGGGCGTCGGCAGGAACAACAAAAACCGATGCGGGCGGGCATTTCTCAGTGCAGGACGTCGCACCGGGAACCTATGCGATCGTTGTCACCGCGACGGGATTTGCTAGCGGGAGCAGCATCGCCACCACCGGCCCCGGAACGGAAAGTTCCGTTACCGTCGCGCTCACAGAAAGCGACGCGATTGACGTGCGGGTGAATGCCCAGCGCCTCGACCAGGCGCGCAACGGACTGTCGCCGGAAACCGGCAGCAGCGTGTACCGCATCAGCAACGCGGACATCCGCAACATGCCGCAAGGCGAAGCGACGCCACTCAACCAGGTCCTGCTGCAAGCGCCCGGGGTCGCGCAGGATTCATATGGCATGGTCCACGTGCGGGGCGAACACGCGAACCTGCAATACCGGATCAACGGCATCATGATTCCGGAACCGATCTCCGGCTTTGGCCAGTCCTTCGATACGCGCACCATCCAACAGGTGGACCTGCTCACCGGCGCGCTGCCCGCGCAATACGGGTTGCGAACCGCTGGCATCGTCGACCTCACGACCAAGTCGGGCGAAGCGGGCAACGGCGGCTCGCTAGGCGTGTACGGCGGCAGCCACGGCACCGCGCAGACAAGCGGCGACGTGTACGGCACCCAGGGTGCGCTGACTTACTACTTCAGCGGTTCGGCCGGCGTGAACGATCTGGGCATCGAAGCGCCGACTTCGGACGGCTCCCCGCTGCACGACCACACCCGGCAAGGCAACGCATTCGGCTACATGTCGTACCTGATCAATCCGCTTACCCGGGTCAGCGTCACCTTTGGCACCGCGAGCAACCAGTTCGAAATCCCGAATACACCTGGGCAACCGACCCAATTCGTGCTCAACGGCCGGACTAGTTTCGATTCCGCGACGCTCAACGAAACCCAGAGTGAACTCAACAACTTCGCAACCGTCGCGTTGCAGGGGACGAACGGCGACAAGCTCGACTACCAGGTCGCGTACTTCACGCGCTATACGCGCACGCAGTTCAACCCCGATCCGATCGGCGATCTGCTCTTTAACGGCGTCGCATCGCAAGACTTCCGCAGCAATTGGGCCAATGGACTGCAGGGCGATACTACCTACCGGCTCAACAGTTCGCACACGCTGCGCGCCGGCGTGTATTTCGAACAGGACCGCGCGGTCGCCAACGACAGCGTCTCGGTGTTCCCCACTGTCGATGGCGCACAGTCCTCCGACCAGCCCTTCACGATCAGCAGCGCGAGCACGACGATCGGCCGGCTCTTCGGAGTCTATGTGCAAGACGAGTGGAAGGTGAACGACAAGCTCATCATCAATTACGGGCTGCGCTACGACAAAATGAACGAAGTCGTCGATGCCAGCCAGTTGAGCCCGCGCGTCGGCGTGGTGTACAAGGCAACGCCGAGCACCACGCTGCATGCAGGTTACGCGCGGTACTTCACACCTCCCCCTCTCGAACTGATTGCGCCGACCACGGTGGCGCAGTTCAACAACACGACAAACCAGGCTGCGAGTCCGCAAAATTCGCCAGTGCAACCCGAGCGAAGCCATTACTTCGATGTCGGCGTAACCCAGCGGGTCACCTCCGCCGTCACGGTGGGCGTAGACGCTTACTACAAGAAGGCGACCGATCTGCTCGACGAAGGGCAGTTCGGCACCGCCTTGATCAACACGCCGTTCAACTACCAGACCGGCCACGATTACGGCGTCGAATTCACCGCCAACTACAAGGACGAGCACTTTTCCGCGTACGCGAACCTGGCGCTCAGCCGCGCAACTGGGGAAAACATCGTCTCGGGCCAGTTCAATTTCTCGCCCGATGAACTTGCGTACATTGCCAGCCATCCCGTGAATCTCGACCACGACCAGTTGATCACCGGTTCGGCGGGGATCGCCTACACGTTTGCGCGCACGACCTACAGCGCGGACACCACCTTCGGCAGCGGCCTGCGCAGCGGCTTTGCGAACACGGACCATGTGCCGTTCTACGTGAATATCAACCTCGCGGTCATCCACCACTTCCAGGCGCCCCTCGTCGGCAACTTCGATGGACGCCTCGTCGTGGTCAATCTGCTCAATCGTGCCTACGAATTGCGCGACGGTTCCGGCATTGGCGTTGGCGCCCCGCAGTTCGCACCGACCCGCGCCTTCTACGCAGGCATCACGAAATACTTTTAAACCGCCCGCGCGGCGTCCCGCCGCGTGAGCAGGAAACCACGACACCATGAACGATTTTTCCGAACTGTTTCTCGCTGTGCGCCTGGGCGGATGGGTCATCTACCCGTTGACCGTCCTCGCGGTGGCCGGCCTTGCGATCATCCTCGACAAGGCCTATTCGCTGCACCGGTTCGCACGAATTCCAGCCCGCATCGACCAACTGATCGAGGCTCCCGTGGTCGATTTCGCGCAGACACGCGCACAGATCGCGGCGCTGCCCGAGCGCCATGCGCTGCGCAGCTTCGCCGCGCCGATTCTCGACGGCGGCCATGCGCCGATCTGGTGGATCGAGTCACGTGCCGAGACTGCCGCGCAGCATATCGAGCGCGCGCTGAACCGGGGGCTGTGGCTGCTCGAAACCATCGTGACGGCTGCCCCTTTGCTCGGACTGCTCGGTACGATCATCGGCATGATGCACTCGTTCAAGCTGATCGGCGGACAGGGCGTGGTGAACCCGACCGGTGTGACGGGCGGTGTCGCGCAAGCGCTCATCGCGACCGCGATCGGCCTGCTGATCGCTCTTGTCGCGCTCTTCGCGTTCAATTATTTTTCCCGGCGGGTCGGCGAGCTGCTCGATCACTTCGAGCGGGTCGGCACACGGCTGATCGGGCAGCTCCGACTTGACCAGGAAGATCCGGAAGAAGCGGCGCAACGGCGGGTCGACCGGGAGCCCGCGGAAGGGTCCGTGCAGTTGCGGCTCGCCCGTGAGCATACGCAAGGACTGCGCACGTGAAACTGAAACGCTCAAGACAGGCTCGGCGCGGGAAGATCGAAATCATCCCAATGATCGACGTGATGTTTTTTTTGCTGGCGACGTTCATGCTCGCATCTCTTTCGATGCAGCGGCTTGATTCGATCAAGATCGACTTGCCGGGCGGCCAGGCACAACGGCTCAATCTGGACACGCCGCTAACCCTCACCGTGACGCGCGCCAATGCTATCTTCGTCAACCGGCAACCAGTGCCGCTCGCGGCGCTAGCGGGCGAACTGCGGCCGTTGCTGAAACCCGACGGCAACCTCGTGGTTGCCGCCGACGACACCGCGTCGCACGGCGTGGTCGTCAAGGCGCTGCTCGAAGCACGGAAAGCCGGCGTGCAGCACTTCCTGATCGCCGTTCATCATGAGTAACGTGGGCCGCCTCAGCAACAGGTCCTTGCTGGACGAGCCGAAACCACGCATCGTCGTTGCGGTGGCCATCGCGTTCGGGTTGTGGTGCGCAGCGCTCGTGCTCATCGGCGGACTGCTCGTGACGCCTGAGATCACGCCGCCTTCGCCGCCGAATCTCGACGCGCAACTCGTCGAAATAGAGCCCCCGCCGCCGGCCACAAGCACGCCGGCGCGGGCTGCGCCGGCGAACGTTGCGCCCCAGATACCGCCGGTGCATCACGCAACCTCCCAGCACGCGGCCGCGCCGGCGTTGGCGGCGGCCCGGCCTGCTGCCGCGCGTGTGGTGCCGCCCCCTGCACCCTCGCCCGTTGCGGCTCCTTCCGCTATGCCATCTCCGGCGCCCGCGGCGCCAGCCTCGGACATGCCTTTGGGCAGCGCCGTCAATCGTTCATCGGCAACGACCGACCTCGCCCCCAGCGGCAGCGGCCATATTGGCGCGCGCCCAATCACGCAGCCACTGCCGGAAATCCCGGACGACTTGCGCGAAGCCGCGTATCACGCCATTGCGCTTGCACGCTTTACGATTCACCCGGACGGCTCCGTCGACGTCGAACTCCTGCAGCCGACACAACAGCCGCGACTGAACCAGTTGCTTCTCGCCTCACTGCACAACTGGCGTTTCTTCCCCGCCACCGAGAACGGCAAGCCAGTCGAGAGCCATCAAGACGTTCGCGTCCACCTTGTGGTGCAGTAGCCGTACAGCGATGAACCTCGACCTTCAATCAGAACCGTACTATGTGTATGGCGAGTGCATGCCTTTGGCTCATCGTGTGCCATGTAGTCACCACGCAGCGATCTTTGTATCGCAGTCCGATCCATCTTTGAAGCGACGTTAGTCGATTTCATACTTGAACGGTTTGCCTGAGACAAGCGCCGCAACGAATGAGTCAATGAACCCATCGCCCGCGCCCAAGGTGTCAACCGCATGTACAGCATGCGCCTGGCGTCGAGCTGTGCAACGCCATCGCTGTACAACGCGCCCTGCGCCGGCTTCATAGCCGCACGCCGTCCACTGAACTCATACCACCGCCGATTGTTGAAGCGATCAGCCTCCGGCCCGCTTCGCGCTGTAACCGTACTTTTTCAACGCTTCGACGACCCGCTCGCAATGGTCACCCTGCACTTCAATCACGCCATTCTTGACCGTCCCACCCGAACCGCAGGCCGCGCGCAATTGCTTGCCTAGCGAGGCCAACGCAAGAGAATCGAGCGCGAGCCCTTTAACCAGCGTCACACTCTTGCCACCCCGGCCCCTGGTTTCGCGACTCACCCGCACTATGCCATCGCCTGCTGGTGGTGTCCTGGCGGCCGCCTTGCAGACACATTCTGCGAGCACGCGCCGGCATTCGGGACACGTCCGCCCGCCATCGGTGGAATAGACCAGGCCGCTGTTTGAATTACTCTTCATGACAGTCATAGTGAGAGACGATTTGAGCCCCATAAGTCGGCAATAGCGCTGTAAGCACGGATACCCTCTCCTTCAGCACTTCATGCAGTTGTCGGATCGCGGGAAGAAACTGCTTGCGATGCGCGCAGATCAGATTCAGCGGCGCCGCCTCGCCGGGCTGCTCGGGCAGCAGCACTTCGAGCCGGCCCGCCCGCACGTCCGCGCACACGTCGAGCCACGATTTGTAGGCGATACCCTGGCCCTCGACCGCCCAGCGCCGTACCACGTCCGCGTCGTCGCAAAAGAGCGACCCGGCGACGGCGACCTGGCGGAGTTCGCCCTCCACGGGGAACACCCATTTGTCGTAGACGCGACCGCCCAGGACATAGAGCAGGCACTGATGTTCCGCCAGTTCGTCCAGCGTGCGCGGCCGGCCGTGCCGTTGCAGATAAGCGGGCGACGCGACGAGCACACGCCGGTTGTCGCTGGCAAGCGGCAGCGCGACGTAGCTCGCGTTATCGGCGCGGCCGTAGCGGATGGCGATCTCGACCGGATCGCGAAACATGTCGGTCAGCTGATCGGACAGAAAGAGCCGCACCAACAGCTTCGGATGCGCCTCGCGAAACGCAGTGATCCAGGGCAGCAGAACATTGCGGCCGAGATCCGATGGCGCCGCGATCTGCAAAAGCCCCTGCAACGTATCCGCTGCGCCATGCAGACACTCCCGCCCCTCCTGCAATGTCGCGAGCACCTGCATAGCGTACGGCAGATATTCGTCGCCTTGAGCAGTAAGCCGCAGGCTGCGCGTCGAGCGCGCGAACAATCGAACGTCGAGCTCGCGCTCGAGCCGCAAAATTGCGGCGCTCACCTGGCCCGGCAGCAGGTCCGCTTCGCGGGCGGCGTTCGAGAAGCTGCCTAGCGCGGCGGTGCGCACGAACAGCGCCAGGTCGTCGAACCGGATCATTTTCATTCCTATAGTGAAAGTATTATTCGATTTTCCCCGTTTTTCGAACTGCTTGCGCAACGCATCATTAAAGCAGCGCCCGAGCCGCCGCTGCGGCCCGCTCTTGAATACCACGCGAGCAACACAGATGAAAGCCATTGTTTACGACCAGCACGGCCTGCCGATCGAAGATCCGCGCGCACTCTACGAAACGGAATTGCCCAAGCCCGAGCCGGGCCCGCGCGATCTGCTCGTGAAGATTCGCGCCATCGCCGTGAACCCCGTCGACACCAAAGTCCGTGCGGGGATGCTCGGCGACACGCCGCGCCTGCTCGGATGGGATGCCGCCGGAACGGTCGAGGCCGTCGGTGCGGCCGTCACGCTGTTCAAGGCCGGCGACGATGTGTTCTACGCGGGCTCCATCGCCCGCCCCGGCGCCTATGCCGAGTACGGCGTGGTCGACGAGCGCATCGCCGGTCATCAACCCGCCACGCTCGATGACGCGCACGCCGCCGCTTTGCCGCTTACGTCAGTCACCGCCTGGGAGCTGCTCTTCGATCGCCTCTGCGTCGCCGAGGGTGGGGGCGACGGTGACGCGCTCCTGATCATCGGCGCGGCCGGCGGCGTCGGCTCGATTCTCACTCAGCTCGCGCGGCAATTGACGAAGCTGCGCGTGATCGCCACGGCATCCCGGCCGCAGACAGAAGAATGGGTTCGTGATCTGGGCGCGCACGACGTCATCGATCACACGCGCCCGCTGAAGGACGAGCTGAGCCGGATCGGCGTTGCGCAGGTGCGCTATGTCGCGAGCCTTACGCATACCGAGGCGCACTATCCGCAGATCGTCGATGTGCTCGCACCACAAGGCAAGCTTGGCATCATCGACGATCCGAAAACGCTCGACGCGACGCCGCTCAAGTTGAAGGCGATCTCGCTGCACTGGGAACTCATGTTTACGCGGTCTTTGTTCGAGACGCCGGATATGGTCCGCCAGCACGAGATCCTCGAGCGCATCGCCGCGCTGATCGATGCGGGCACGCTGCGTACGACACTCGGCACGCATTTCGGGGCGATCAGCGCCGAGAACCTGCGGCGCGCGCACGCGCTCATCGAGAGCAATCGTGCGCGCGGCAAGATTGTTCTCGAAGGGTTTTGAGTCGCCAGTGACTTTCTGTTTCGATTACCTGTCATCTCCATAAGAAGATATCGCCATGAATTTGATTGACGCAGTGCAAACCCGTCACACTGTCAAAGCATTCGAGCCGGGTCATTCATTGCCGCAAGCATCGGTCGATGCCCTGCTCGCCGCGCTTCACTACAGTCCTTCGTCGGTCAACTCCCAGCCTTGGCACTTTGTTGTCGCGTCGACGCCGGAGGGCCGTTCGCGCATGGCCAAGGCAACGCAAGGCGCCTACGCGTACAACGAACCGAAAGTGACGAATGCCTCGCACGTGATCGCACTGTGCATGCGCACGGATATGGATGCGGGCCACCTCGACGCTCTCCTCGAACAGGAAGGCGACGATGGCCGGTTCCAGATCGACGGAGCAAAGAGCATGCAGGATAAGACGCGCCGCACGTATGTGGACATGCACCGCTACGAATTGCGCGACGTGCCCCAGTGGATGGAGAAGCAAGTGTATCTCGCCCTGGGAGGACTGCTCGTCAGCGCGGCCGTGCTCGGCATCGACGCGACGCCGATGGAAGGCTTCGATTCGCGCGCGCTGGACGTCGAGCTTGGGCTGCGCGAACGTGGGCTGACGAGCGTCGTGCTGGCGGCTTTCGGCCGTCGCAGCGACCAGGATTTCAACGCGAAGCTACCGAAGTCGCGCCTGCCGCGCGAGCAGATCTTCACTTTCGTGTGATCGTAGCAACACGCCGGCCTTCCGGCGTGTTGCTCTGCAGGAGACGTGCGCCGGTTCCTGCAAGACGGAATATGGCAAGCTCAAAGAAGCGCGCGGGTACGCCAGCCCAAAAAAAATGGCTGTCAAAAGGCAACCGACCGGATCAACATCGCCGCCGCTGACGCGACTATCGGATGTGCACGAAAGGTACGTACGTTCTCCGGCGCTTTCAGTTCGGCAACCACATTGCCGAACTGAGCCTGGTTCTCCTACCGGCTCGTGTCTTCCACATAACTTGATCAAACCGATTAACGTAGGCCAGAAAGAAGACAGGCATTAGCAGCCTGATGGTCACCGCGTGCAATGACGATCAGTATCAGTGATGGGAATAGATCGAGTGGTCGTCCGCGATCGTCATGGGCGCGCCCACCTGCGAAGAGCCACTCAACACGCCACCCATATCGGTGTTGCTCGGTGGCATCACGTCATGCGCGTTGAGACGGGCCTCCGCCGTCTGGATATCAGCGGGATAGTTCAGTTTGCTCGGCCGGTAGCCGGCCTGTTCCAACTTGATCAGGTCCGACTGCACGTCGGCACGCGTCACTGACACACTCGCGTCCTGAGCGAAGGAGGCGGTCGGGAGTGCGAGCAGCCCCGTAACCAGGGCAGCATATAAATACGACTTCATCGTGAATTACCTCATGAATGTGGGTTTGGTCGGCTTCCAGCAGTGATCGAAACCATTGATCTCCTGCCTCGCCGCAACGGGAGTGAGCAACGGTTATTTTGCATAGCGAAAGTGGACGTCTGCTGACACTCACATTACATCGATGTCATGTCTGGATTTGGACGCCGGGAGTCAGCCGCCAATCGTTCCTTGCATCCATGAGACGCGGACGTTCGCCGAACACGAGAGCCGGCAGATCCCGCTGCGCTCGCAGCCATGACCGGATAAGTGTTCCGATTCATGACTTTTTTGTCATTTCCGGTCCATCTTGACGCAAGGAAGTTTTTTTACAATTACCTGTCCGCCGTTTCGAAGAGCACTGCCGAGGCGTTCCAATAACCCAATTGACTCTGTCTCAACGCGATACGCTGCGCAGATGCAATTAGCGTAATGTACTATCCGCATTGAATGCACGACTTGCTGTGCGAAAGGGTTTTCATCATGCGTATCCTGATCGTCGAAGACGAACCGAAGATGGCCTCGTACCTTCGCAAAGGCCTAATGGAGGCAAGCTTCACCGTCGATGTCTCTAACGATGGCAACGACGGTTTGTTCCTCGCGCTCCATGAAGACTACGATCTCATCGTACTCGACGTCATGCTCCCGGGCATCGACGGGTTCGAGGTGCTCAAGCGCTTACGAGCGAAAAAACGTACACCCGTGCTCCTCCTGACGGCGCGCGATGCGATCGAAGACAAAGTCGCCGGACTTGAATGGGGGGCGGACGATTACTTGGCCAAGCCGTTCGTCTACTCCGAATTTCTTGCGCGGATTCGCGCGGTGCTGCGCAGACCCACGCAATCGGTCGACCCTGTGCTGCGTATCGGCGATATGGAAATCGACCTCCTCAGGCGCCGTGTGCGGCGCGGTGACGTCCGCATCGACCTGACCGCGCAGGAATTCACGCTCGTGAAACTCCTCGCCGAGAGGCAGGGCGAAGTGGTCACGCGCGCAGTCGTCACGTCACACGTCTGGGACATGAACTTCGACAGCGATACGAACGTCGTTGAAGTGGCTGTCAGGCGTCTGCGCGCAAAGATCGACAACCCATTCGAGAAGAAACTGCTCCATACGGTCCGTGGCATGGGCTATGTGATGGAAGAGCGGCCATGACTGCCGCGGACGGAGCGTACTCGCTGCTCAGGCGTCTGAGTGTCGCTTTTACCGTCGTCGCCGTACTGGTGCTCTCGCTGGCCGGCGCCCTTCTCTATCATTCGCTGTCGAGCCAACTCATGGACCGCGACGACAGTGAGATTTCGGTCCAGCTCGGCGGGTTTCTGGCGGCCGCTCGCGGATACGGCTCGGCAGAGGCGATCGGCAAAAATAGCGGCGTGTTTCGCGAGGCATTGCTCGCGCATCCCGCGATCTCATTCGCCATACTGGATGGTCAAGGAAGAGTATTGGCCGACTTGAGCCGTGGGGAGCAGCCCTTGCGGTCGATTGGGTCGGGCAATCCGGCAGAACAACAGACTTATTCATGCTCTCCCCCGTCCATCGGGCCTTCTCGCTGCGTATTCGGCGACGAAACGTTGCGTTCAGGTGAATCGATACGCGTGCTGCTCGCCCATGAAGCGAAGGAACGCTACTCCGTCCTTCGCGATTATCAAGGCGATGTATGGCTCGTGCTCCTCGGTGGTTCCGCGCTGATGGGTCTGCTTGGCTACGCCATCGCAAAGCGGGGATTGTCGCCGGTCAAAACCATCGGCCAACGAATTTCGCGCATTGAAGCCCACAATCTTGGTGAGCGCCTCGATATTGGCTGTGGCCCCGTCGAACTCCATGACATCGCGGGTCCGGTGAACCGGATGCTCGACAGGCTTCAACGTGCATTTGCGCAACTCTCGCAGTTCTCGTCCGATCTGGCGCACGATATGCGCACTCCGCTCGCCAACATGATCAGCGCATCGGAAATCACTCTTTCGCGTGAGCGATCCACCGAGGAGTACGAAGCGCTGATCGACTCGAACATCGAAGAATGCCAGCGCCTTCAACGGATGATCGAGACCATGCTGTTCCTCGCGCGAGCGGACCATTCAAAGGAACTGCTGCGGCTGGCCGTACTCGATTGCCATGAGGAGTTCGCAAGGCTCACTTCGTACTTTGAAGGCGTGGCCGAGAACAAGGGCGTTCATTTCGCCATCGACGGCGCGGTCCAGGTTCGCGCCGATCCGTCGATGCTTCGACGCGCCCTCAGCAACCTGGTATCGAACGCGCTTGCGCATGCTGACGCCGCATCGAAGATCGCGCTGCGTGCCTACCAGTCTGACGAGTACGTCGCCGTGGAAGTCACGAACACCGGCCAGACCATCCCGCCCGAGCATATCGACAAGATCTTCGACCGCTTTTATCGAGTCAATTCCGCGCGGCAAGGGTCGGCGAAGAACATGGGACTCGGCCTCGCCATCGTGCGATCGATCATGGAGTTGCATCGTGGCCGGGTCGACGTCGTGAGCCGCGCCGGCTTGACGACCTTCACGCTTTACTTTCCTTCCGTTACCGAGTGACACCCTGAGTCGCGTGCCGCGCAATCGCGCGGCATTCTTTCCTCGCAGAGTTCCGTTAGCTGATCCGCTCAAGATGGCGCGCCTTGGCTCACGCTGCGCCCCCCTTGCGTCCGCAAGCCAACGGTGCAATCTGCGCCTGCCTTCCCAAGATGTCAGAAATGACATTTCCCCGCCACCTCGCAATCAGACGCGCAACACGAAAATACGCTCTCCAGCTCTCAGGGAAGCCGTCGCGATCCCTCGGAGTCCCAACGTTTGTTCAAACATCGAGAGCTTTCGTGAACATCCGCTATCGCAAGCGTCTGCAGTTGTCTGTCGGTGCAGCGGGCATCCTCGTTCTTTGCGGTGCCTTGTTTTCCCTTCACTCGCGGACTTCCCCCGCGGCTACCGGGTCAGCGCCGCCAGCCACGGCAGTCGATCAGGCTCCGCCTCTGCCCAATACCGTGGACCTGTCGCCCGAGGCGCTCGCGAACGTCAAATTGCAGTTCGCGAAAGCGGAGCTTCGGCCCGGCGTGCATACCATTGCCGCTACCGGTGTTGTCGCATTCAACGCGAAGCGGCTCGCGCAGCTAGGCTCTCCTTCAAAGGCAAGGATCGTTGCTGTCGAGGTTGCCGCGGGCGATCATGTACGCGCGGCGCAACGGCTCGCTACGCTGGACGAGTTCGACTTGAGCGACGTGCGGAGTCAGGTCGCAAGTGCGTCCGCCGCAGTGGCGGACGCGAAGGCTGCAGCCGATGCGGCCAATGCAGCACTGCAGCGCGGCACCGAGCTCGTCACCGGCGGCGGTATCGCGCAGAGCGAGCTCGACCGCCGCCGTGCCGCTGCGGTCAATGCACAGGCCATGCTGAAGTCGCGGCAAGCGGACCTGCAGAAGTGGCAAGGCATGCAGCAACGCCTGATGCCGATCGGTGCCCCGGCGAGCCGAAGCAATGGAACGGCCACGCTAGCCCGACTGAGTCCGGGCGATTCGCTGGGTGCGCTCGTCGCGCCGTTCGACGGCGTGATCAGCAGCGTGGGCACGGCCGCCGGCAACATCGTCGACATGTCGTCGCCGATTGTGACGCTGGCCGATCTTTCGACGATGTGGGTGCAAGCCAACGTCCCTGAACGCGATGCCGCAGAAGTACGCCCCGGTCAGACGGTGCTTGTCCACCTCGATGCGTATAGCGATCGACAGTTCACCGGCCGCGTAATCGATGTTGCCGACCAGGTCGACACCAACACCGGCACAGTAGCGGTCCGCTGCGAGCTGCCTAACGGCGACGGCGCACTCCGCGCAAATATGTTCGGCACCGTCGAGATCCAAGCGTCGCTCGGTCGGAACGCGACGCTTGTGCCCGACGCGGCGCTCCAGGACGTGAATGGACAGCCAGCCGTATTCATCCCTTCCGGCAACGGCCGGTTCACGTGGCGCGCCGTTCGCACCGGCTACGTCGCCGACGGCATGACGCAGATTCTCAGTGGCCTGTCGGCCGGCACGTCCGTCGTCGCCGACGGCAGCTACTGGCTGAAGGCTGCGCTCATGAAGAGCACCATTCCCGACGAAGGCTGATCCGCGAGCGCACGCCCATGATTACCAAACTTGTCGAGGCGGCACTGAAAAATCGCGCCGCCGTGTTAATTCTCGTTGCCGTGCTGACGGTCGCCGGGCTCTACAGCATGCAACGGTTGCCCTTCGATGCGGAGCCGGACATCTCGCCGCAGCAGGTGCTGGTGACGACTCAGGCGCCCGGCCTCGCGCCAGTCGATGTCGAGCGCTCGATCACCGCGCCTGTCGAACTCGCACTGCAGGGTCTGCCAGGCATGCAGAGCCTGCGCTCGATCTCGCGTTACGGTCTCTCTGTGATTTACGTGCGATTCGCCGACGCTACGAACCTGTACCTCGACCGCAATCTGATCAGTGAGCGGTTGCAGACCATACAGCTTCCGCCCGGCACGACCGCCCCGCAGATGGGGCCGCTGTCGGATGGCCTTAGCGAGATCTATCAGTTTCAGGTGCGTGGCCACGGGCAGTCGCTGATGACGTTGCGCACCCTGCTCGACTGGCAGATCGCACCAAGGCTGCGCCAGGTGCAAGGCGTGGTCAACGTGAATGTGAACGGCGGCCTCCTGAAGACCTACGAAGTGCAGGTCGACGACAATGCGCTCATGCGTTACGGCCTGTCGGTCGGCGACATCTTCAATGCGGTGCAGATGAATAACGGCGCAACAGGCGGCGCGACAATCGAACACAACGGCGGAGAATCGATCATCCGCGGCGAGGGATTGCTGCGTAACACAACCGACATCGGCAACATCGTGCTGCGTACCGCTGCGGGCGGCACACCGCTTTACGTTCATGACGTGGCGCATGTCGACGAAGCGCCAATGCCTCGGCTCGGCGCGGTCACGCGTGACGGCAAAGGCGAAGCCGTCGTCGGCGTCGTGCTGATGGGCATCGGGCAAAACACGCGCGTCGTCGCACAGCGCGTACAGGACGCGATCAAGGAAATCAACCAGACGCTGCCGCCCGGCGTCGAGGTTACGCCCTACTATAACCGCGCGGATCTGATGGACCGGGTGCTGCATACGGTCGCTCACAACATGGTCGAAGGTGCCGTGCTGGTCATCGCGGTGCTGCTTTTGCTGCTCGGGAATGCGCGCGCAGGGCTGATCGTCGCAATGGCGATTCCGCTGTCGATGCTCGTCGCCGTCATCGCCATGTACGCTACGGGACTATCGGGCAATCTGATGAGTCTCGGCGCGATCGATTTCGGCCTGCTTGTCGACGGTGCGGTGGTGATGATCGAAAACGTCGTGCGGCGGCGCGCCGAAGCGCCCAGTCGGCCGTTACGCCCGCTCGTGCTGGAGGCAGCAAAAGAAGTCTCCCGGCCTGTGACGTTCGCGGTCCTCATCATCACGGCCGTCTACCTTCCGATACTGAGCCTTCAAGGTGTTGAAGGGAAAATGTTCCGGCCGATGGCGATGACCGTTATCTTCGCGCTACTCGCCTCGCTCGTCCTCACGCTGACGGTCATGCCGGTGCTCGCTAGCCTGTTGCTGCGCGGCAAGGTCGCAGAGCGCGAGAGCCGCCTCCTTCACTGGGTGCGCCTGCGCTATGAGCCGATTCTCGCGCGTGCCGCGCAACAGCCTGCGCTGACGATGGGACTCGCCGTCGTGTTGCTCGCGGTCGCGGCCTTCGCCGCCACGAGGCTGGGCGCCGAATTTTTGCCGCGCCTCGACGAGGGGGCGCTAACCGTCACGACGACGAAGCTGCCCGGCATATCCGTGCCGTCCGCGGTAGAGGCGCAAACCATGGTCGAACGCACGCTGATGCGCTTTCCCGAAGTGCAGTCCGCTGTCACGCTAGGCGGCAGCTCGGAGATTCCGACCGACCCGATGGGCGTGGAACAAAGCGACACCTTCATCATGCTGAAGCCACAATCCGAGTGGAAGACGGCGCAAACCCAGGACGGGCTCGTCACCAGGTACTCCGCGGCGTTGGATCGCGCCGTCCCAGGCCTGACGCTCGATTGGGCCCAACCGATCCAGATGCGCATGGACGACATCATCGCGGGCGTCCAGGCCGATGTTGCCGTGGAGATTCACGGGAACGATCTGCAAACACTGCACGATACTGCCGAACGGGTTGCGGCTGTGATCTCGCGGGTGCCGGGTGCGGCAGACGTCGCGGCGCAGCAGACGACTGGCCAGCCTTACCTGCGTGTCATCGTCAAGCGCGACGCGGTGGCCCGGTACGGACTGAATGCGAGCCAGGTGCTCGATGTCGTGCAGTCGTTGGGCGGTCGCAATGTCGGGACGGTTGTCGACGGTGAAGGTCAGTTCGATATCCGGGTCCGCCTGCAACCAAAGGATCGCGACGATGTGGCGCGCATCAGTGCGCTACGCATCAGCAATGGCGATGGCCGTGCCGTGCCGCTGTCGGAGGTGGCGGACATTCGCATGGAGCCGGGGCCGTCGAGCATCGAGCGCAAGGAAGGCAGGCGCGTCACCCTCGTTCAGGCCAACGTGCGCGGCCGCGACCTCGCCGGCTTCGTCCTCGCTGCACAACATGCGGTCGAGACGCAGGTCAAGTTCCCGCCTGGGTACACCGTGTCGTGGGGTGGCAGCTTCAAGAACCTGCAGGACGCGATGGCGCGCCTTTACGTCGTGGTGCCCATCTCGCTTGTCGTGATCTTCGCGCTGCTCTACCTGATGTTCGGCAATGCCGGCCTTGCAGCGCTCATCTTCTGCAACGTTCCGTTTGCAGCGATCGGCGGCATTTTCGCCCTCTGGATACGAGGGCTGCCGTTCAGTATTTCCGCTGCGGTCGGCTTTATCGCGCTCTTCGGTATTGCCGTGCTCAACGGAGTCGTGCTGGTCAGCAGCATCGTCGAGATGCGGGCTCGCGGCCTGAGTGCCGTCATGGCTGCGAAACAGGCTGCCGCGGCCCGGCTGAGGCCTGTGCTCATGACGGCGACCGTAGCCAGCCTCGGCTTTCTGCCCATGGCCTTCTCGATGAGCTCGGGTGCGGAAGTCCAGCGTCCGCTAGCGACTGTCGTTATCGGTGGCCTTGTGTCGGCAACCTTGCTAACGCTGCTGGTTTTGCCGACCGTTTATCCGTGGTTCGATCGCCGCAAAGACACGTCGCGTCTTGCCCAGCTGCACGAGCGCGAAACGCAATTCGCAGAATGATGGAAGGATACTCTACCGTGATTGACCTAAAACGTTCATCCGCCCTGTTGCTGCCGCTACTGCTGGCGGCCTGCGCGGTAGGTCCTGACTTCAGGCAGCCGGCCGCCCCGAGCGGCGCGGGGTACACGCATGCTCCGCTGCCGTCGAAGACCGCAGCGTCCCCCGGCGCAGTGGGAGGAGCGCAGCAGTTCGCTGTTGGCGACGATATTCCGGGCCAATGGTGGACGCTGTTCCAGTCGCCCGAGCTCAACGCGATGATCGACCGCGCGTTCAAGGCAAGCCCAACCATTGCTGCCGCACAGTCCGCGCTTGCCGTGGCCCGTGAGAACGTGCTGAGCCAGAGAGGGACGCTCTTTCCGAGCATCGGCGTCGACGCATCGGGCAGCAGAAACGCAACGTCCACGGCGAGCCTTGCTCCCGTCGCCGCGAACAACCAGCGCATTTACTCACTCTACACGGGCGAGCTGACCGTTTCGTATTCCCTTGATGCATTCGGCTTGAATCGCCGCATGATCGAATCGACAGCCGCGCAAGCCGACAATCAGCGTTTCGAACTGGAAGCGGCTTATCTGACCTTGAGTAGCAATCTCGCGCTTGCAGCGTTCAACGTTGCTTCGCTGCGCGGGCAGATCGCGGCGCAGCAGGAGGTGATCCAGGCCAATGTCGAACTCCTCGACATCCTTCGGCGTGAAAACATGCTCGGTGAAGTGGCCGAGGCGGACGTCGTGCAACAGCAAGCCGTGCTTGCGCAGTCGCAGATCGCGATACCACCGCTCGAGAAACAATTGGCGCTGCAGCGCGACGCGTTGATCGCCCTGATGGGCGGCTTTCCGAACGAGGACGTCGCGGCCGACTTCGACCTGTCTTCGTTACGCCTGCCTGATGATCTTCCCCTCAGCCTGCCATCGACCCTCGTGGAGCACCGGCCCGACATTCTCGCTGCGTCTGCGGCATTGCATGCTGCCAGCGCGCAGGTGGGTGTCGCAATCGCCAGTCGGTTGCCGCAAATATCGCTAACGGCGGCGTTGGGAACTTCGCCCAGTGCCATCGCGAACGCATTTACGCCATACAACCAGTTCTTCACCGTTGTCGGGAAGATCGCCCAGCCGCTCTTCCAGGGTGGAGCGTTGCTGCATCGCCAGCGCGCGGCGCAGGCGGCATTCGATCAGGCCAGCGCCCAATACCGCTCGACCGTGATCAACGCATTTCAGAACGTCGCCGATGTATTGCAGAGCGTGCAGGCGGACGCCAAGACGTTGCAGGCGGCCGTCAATGCGGAGCAGGCTGCCTCGCGCAGCGTGGCTATCCAACGTGAAAAGCTGCGCTCAGGCGAAGCGTCCTATCTGTCAGTGCTGAGCGCGCAGCAGACCTGGCAAATGGCACGCATTGCGTCGATACAGGCAAGGGCCGCCAGACTGGCGGATACGGCAGCATTGTTCGAGGCCGTGGGCGGCGGCTGGTGGAATCGGTCCGATTCACTCGTCTCGACGTTCGCGTCAAACCAACCGCGATAAAACAGATCATGAAACGACTTTGTACAATTCTTGCGGTTGCGATCGTGCTGGCCGGTTGCGCGACGCAGTCGCAATCGCGCTATTCCACCCGAAACCGACAGACATCGGATGGCACAGTAGTCGACTACGCCGGCGTGCCCTGCCGCAATCAGAATATGTATGTGAAATCGCCCGTCTGCCTGTTTCCGCGGACCCTGGTCGCGCCACACGGAGCCCATATGAGAAGCTTGAGCGAATTCGCTTTGAGCAATACCTTGTCCGTGTAGAACCGTAGTGTCGCGACCTCCGCCTCGTGGATGTCCGGATCTTCGCCCGCAACGCATTCTCTCGACAACAGAAGCAATTGAAGACGTTAAATCCGGCCATGGCGCTCATTGGACGATGCACCGACATCCGCGATGGCTCG
Source organism: Paraburkholderia sediminicola (assembly GCF_046026895.1). Classification (GTDB taxonomy): domain Bacteria; phylum Pseudomonadota; class Gammaproteobacteria; order Burkholderiales; family Burkholderiaceae; genus Paraburkholderia; species Paraburkholderia sediminicola_C. Next base: position 44,880 of record NZ_JAQQEU010000018.1, on the reverse strand, counting down.
ATGCAGCTGATTGCGCTTAACGCTCGGTCCGCTCTTAAGCGTCCGAGCTGAACTTGCAGCAGCGCCGCGCAACATCGGCGACCATGTGACCCAACGCAGAATGTGACTGTTTCAGGAAAATTGCATCGTAGCGGACCGCCGGTACGGCCGGTTCAGTCATCACGATCTGCATCAGCCCGTTCTGGATTTGCTGCCTGAAGAGATCGACCGGCAGCAAGCTTACGCCCACGCCGGCCGCCACCAGGCCGCCCACTGCGACGGCATTGTTGCCGCCGCAAATACGCTCGGGATCGACACCCGCACTCTCGAAGGCCCTCGAACTCAGGATAGTCACGATGGAGAGCGGGATCTGCTCGATCACAGGGACCGTGCCCAGTTCGCGCAGCGACACCGCGCGCTGGCTGTCGAACTGGCCGGGGCGGCAAAACCAGGCGAACCCGGCACTGCCTAGCGCTATCCGATCGACGAATGCGGGTAGCTCCGGCTCGGGCAGGATCGCCAGGTCGAGGCGTCCGTCGATCACCTGCTCTTGCAGCGGCCCGGACATATCGACGTAGGGTCGCAGAATGAGACTCGGATAAAGTTCGTGCATCTCCTTCAAAAACGCCGCAAACCACGTCAGCGCAACGAGCTCCGTCAGTCCGACATGCAGCACACGGGCCATGTGCCGGTCAGCGTCCGGATAGGCCTGTAGCCGCCCGATGCTCTCCAGCAAGCTCTCGCACAGCGTCAACATCTCGTGTCCTTTCGCGGACAGCCTTGCTTTCTTACCTCCCTCTTCGAACAGAGGTGCCGCGGACTTCGACTCGACATCCTGCAGGCGCTTGGTCGCGGCCGACTGGGTGATATGAAGCTTGTCGGCTGCCCGCTGTACCGTGCCGAGCTTCGCTACCCAGTAAAACGTTTCGATCTGTTTTACGCTCAGCATCGCACTATTGCTCCTGAGTGCCCCGTGATTCGCGCACGTCGGCATCCTGATAGCGCGTCCCGTAGTCGCATGTCGCACGCGCGAGCGCGATGACCCTGCGGTGAAAAGGCGTCAATGAGTCGTGCCGCGCGACGGCGACATATCGCACCGGCGGCATCACCGGTGTCACGTGGATCTCCCGCAACCTGCCGAGCGTGACGAGTTCGCCGGCAATCGCATGCGGCAGACAGGCGACGCCCAGTCCGGCACTCGCCATGCCGCCAAGCGCGGAAAAGCTGTTGCAGGTCATGATGTTGCGCGGTTGCACGCTGTTGCGCTCAAGCCATGTGCTCATGACATGTCCGGCGGCCGAGTCCGCGGCCTGGGACAGCAGCGTCAACTGGCCAAGCTCTGACACGGCCAACCTGCGCCGCTTCAGCTTGAACGCGGGACTGCAATACCAGCCGTTACGCACGGTGGCGAGCGGAAATCTCAGCATGTCCGTCCAGCGCGGCGCGTCGGGCAAGATTGCCAGATCCAGCTGCGCCAGCCTGAGCTTTTCGTAAAGTTCCGCGGCGACCCCGCCCACTTCCAGCTCGACATCCACCAGCGGGTAGGTGGATCGCAGGGCTTCGATGAAAGCAGGCAGCCAGGTGAGCGCGGCAAGCTCGGTCATCCCCAACCTCAACGAGCGCCGCAGTACTTTCTCGCTCGCATACTGGCTCAGCAAGACGTCGCGTTGCTGAAGAATCGTGCGCGCTTGCGCGAGCACTTCGAGGCCATCGACGGTCAGCCGCGCCGATCGCGAAGCACGGTCGAACAGCGGCCTCGGGAATTGACTCTCCAGTTCGCGAACGTGGCGCGACACGCCAGACTGGACGCTACCGAGCTTGCGCCCGGCAGCTTCGAACGAACCCATGTCCGCAATCGCAACCAACGCTTCGAGCTGCAGAAAAGTGAACTGACGCGCCACGCTGTCACCTCTGAATTCATCACATTATGGAATGAAGAATTATGCACAAATATCTCTTTATTCTGTATTTGTTTCCACCAAGAATACGTGCTCCAAGTCCCCGCAATGCTGACCGGGCACCTTGAGGGCGCTCGCGGCTGCGTTTCGAAGCATCCTGTCTACGGAGATTGCATGAACTCGCCCAATAAACTTACCGCAGGATTGCTTGGACTTACATTAGCCCTGCTGGCGGGTACTGCACGTGCCGACCAGCTCGCGGACATCAAGGCGCGCGGAACGCTGGTGTGCGGGGTATTGGCTAATTTCGAGCCATTCGGATACCAGGACCCTGCCTCGCGCGACATAGTCGGATACGACGTGGACTACTGCAAGGGCGTCGCGAAAGCGCTGGGCGTCAAGCCCGTGTTGCAGGTGGTGTCGATGGAAGCGCGCATTCCCGAACTGCTGCAAGGCCGTATCGACGTGCTCGCCGCGGTGCTCGGCTACTCGGCGGCACGCGCCGGACAGCTCGACTTCACCCACCAGTATTACGTCGCGAGGCAGGTCATCGCGGTCAAAAGCGGCGGCCCGTTCAAAGTACGGGACGATCTCGACGGCAAACGCGTCAGTACGATCAAAGGATCGAGCAACATCGCGATCATGGGTCAGGTCATGCCGAGCGTGCAGCTCGTGAGTTATGACGACGCGCCGTCCGCGTTCCTCGCCATGGTGCAGGGCAAGGCCAATGGCTTTGTGGTCTCCGAGCCGATCATGCACCGCTTCGCCGCCAAACTCGGCACTAACGTTCATGTCGAGGCGCTGTCGCCGCCGGTCGGTCTCGAACATTGGGGGCTCGGTATCAAGAAGGGCGAGCCCGCATTGCTCGACGCGGTCAACAACGCGCTCGACGGAATGGAGAAATCCGGCGAATCGCAGCAGATTTTCGACAAGTGGCTGGGAGCCAGGACTATCTATCAGATGCACCGCGACTTCAAGTCCGGGCCGGTCCAGGGCTGATCTCGACACTGCCCCTGCAATAAGGACTACGCATGCTGGCGCATCTCAACTTCTCGAGCATCTTTGCGGCTCCGAACCTGCAGCATCTCGTGTGGGGATTGCAATACACTGCCCTGCTCACGCTGACGAGCTGGCTGCTCGCGGTCTCACTCGGCACGGTGCTGGCGACGCTGCGCACGATGGGTAATCCGTTGGTCGAGAGGCTCATTGCCGGCTACGTTGCGTACCATCAAAACGTGCCCATGCTCGCGCAGATGTTCCTGTGGTACTTCGGATTCCCGACGCTGCTGCCGGACAGCGCGCAGACGTGGATCAACGCGCACAGTGGTGAATTCATCTTCGCTTCGCTTGCGCTCGGCCTGTGCATGGCCGCGTACTACGCCGAGGATATTCGCAGCGGCTTGCGCGCGGTGCCGCATGGTCAACATGAGGCAGCTCGCTCGCTGGGTCTGAGCTACGCCAAGTCAATGCGATACGTGATCCTGCCGCAAAGCTTTCGCATTGCCATGCCGCCTTTCATCAACCACACGGTGGTGCTCTTCAAGAACACCAGCCTGGCAATGGCAATCGGGGTTGCCGAGTTGACGTACACGGTGCGCGACATCGAGAACCAGACCTTTAGAACCTTCGAAATATATCTCATTGGAACGGTCGTCTATCTGGCGATTTCTTTGAGCTTGATGGGTGCAGGCGCAGCCATTACACGGCGCACCCGTATCGCGGCGAAATGAACCATGCTCGACATACTGATCCGCGACTCGCATTTCCTCCTGCTGGGGCAATATCCCGATGGCCCGGTCGGCGGACTTGCACTCACGTTGATCCTCTCGCTGGCCGGTCTTGCCTTTGCCTTCCCGCTTGGCGTACTGCTCGCGTTGTGCCGGGTTTCGCCGTACAAGGCGCTCAGCGTGCCCTCGGCCGCGCTCATCTACATCGTGCGCGGCGTGCCGCTCGTGATGCTGGTGTTCTGGAGTTATTTCCTGGTGCCTGGATTGATCGGCCACTTGGTGAGCGCGTTCACGACGCTCGTGGTCACGCTGGTGATCTATCAGGCGGCCTATTTATGCGAGATTTTCCGCGCGGGCATCGAGGCGACACCCAAAGGACAGACCGAGTCCGCACGCTCGCTCGGACTGGGTTATGGCGCGACGATGCGCCACGTGATCCTGCCGCAGGCACTCTACAACATGCTGCCCAGCATTCTCAGCCAATGCGTATCGACGGTGAAGGACACGTCGATCGGCTATGTGATCAGCGTCCAGGAACTGACGTTTTCCGCCCAGCAAATCAACGCCAGTCTCCTTACACAACCGTTTCAGGTTTTCGCGATTCTCGCGCTGACCTACTTCGTGGTGTGCTACGCGCTCACCCGATGCGCGCACGTCATCGAACGGCGCATCGCGCGCCGGCGTGCCGCAGGAAAAATGCCAGATGTCAGGAGCGTCATCAATGATTCAGTTCTCCAAAGTTAACAAGTGGTATGGCGAGTATCGAGCACTCGTCGACGTAACTGCAGAAGTGAAACGAGGCGAGGTAGTGGTCGTGTGCGGCCCTTCGGGGTCGGGCAAATCCACGCTGATCCGTACCGTCAACCGCCTGGAGGAGATTCAGGGCGGCGAGATCACGGTCGACGGTACGAGCATCCATCAGGCTTCCTTGAACCTCAACCGGTTTCGCAGCCGTGTCGGCTTTGTGTTTCAGCAGTTCAACCTGTTTCCTCATCTGTCGGTACTCGACAACATATGCCTGGCGCCGCTGAAGGCGGCCGGCAAAAGCCGCGTGGATGCGAAGCAACAGGCGTTGACGTTGCTCGACCGTGTAGGACTGGCGAGCAAGGCGAACGCATACCCGCAGCAGTTGTCGGGCGGACAGCAACAGCGCGTCGCCATTGCGCGCGCGTTGGCCATGGAGCCGCCAGTCATGCTCTTCGACGAACCGACCAGCGCGCTCGATCCGGAGATGGTCGGCGAAGTGCTCAACGTCATGAAGTCGCTGGCGAGAGACGGCATGACCATGATGTGCGTGACCCACGAAATGGGGTTTGCGCGTGAGGTGAGCGACAGCGTCTGGTTTATGGATCGCGGCGAGATCCTTGAGGTAGCCGACCCGCAAACCTTCTTCAGCTCGCCCGTGCATCCGCGCGCGCAGGCATTCCTCTCCGACCTGCGTCATTAATCAACCTTTTCCGTTTCGAAAGCCGCGCCGGGCGGTGCAGCAGCCGCCCGGCACGGATGCGTCGTAACCGATCACCCTATGACAACATCCAACATGATCAGCCCAATTACCCCGGACCTGGCGCCGCCGGTCGCAACACCTTGCTTCGTGGTGGCGGAAGACCGCGTCCTGCACAATCTGGCGGTCACCGCAAACGCGTGCGGTGGCGTCGAGCGTCTGATGCCGCACGTGAAGACTCACCGCGCGGCGTGGCTCGTTCGCTTGTTGCTGGCGCATGGCGTCGGCGCGTTCAAGGCCAGTACGCTCGCCGAAGTCGAAATGGCACTGGCGGCGGGCGCCACACGCGTCACCTGGGCATTTCCAACCGTCAATCCGCAGAACATCGGCCGTTTCGTCGAACTGGCCAAAGCTTATCCAGACGCCGAACTCACGGGGCTTGTCGATTCCCTGCATGGACTGAACGTGTGGACCGGGCTGCTGGAAGGCGCCCCGCGCTCGGTCAACCTGCGTATCGATCTCGACCCCGGGATGGGGCGCACGGGAGTCCCGATGGACGAGAGCGCACTGGCGCTCGCAGGTGCGGTCGCCGGGCTCGGCCGGCTTGCAGGCTGGCATCTCTACGATGGCCACATTCGGGGCGCGTTTGCAGAGCGCCAGGTCAAAGTGAGCAAGCTTGCCGAAACACTCGATGCGCTGCAGTCGACCTTGCGCCGGGACGGCATCGATGTGGATGTAGTCGGAGGCTGCAGCTATACGTTCGACCTATGGCCGCGCTCTGCGATGTCTCATGTGTCGCCGGGGACCTGGGTCTATTCGAACGCCCAGCACCTGCGAGAGCTCGCGCACCACGACTGGATTGCTGCCGGATTTGTCTTGACGACGGTCGTGTCGACGCGCAATGGCACGTCCACACTGGATGCCGGCAGCAAGGCGATCTCCCCGGACAAGCCACAGGCACAACGCTTTCAGGGCGTCGGCGAAATCGTGATGATGAACGAAGAGCACACCGTCATCCGCAACGACACGCTCAACGCCGGCGACCGGCTGTTGCTGGTTCCGGAGCACACGTGCACTACGGCCTACCTGTATAGCAACGCGCTCGTTCGTGCCCTCGACGGTCGGTGGGAGTACCGGGATCAGCTCGGGAACGAGCGCTCTGTCGTACCCTTGACCCGATGACTGTCACGAGGCGAGCAAGCGCGGACCCCTGTCGAGATATTCTTGAGGCCTAAAATTGAAAATGATCGAATCAAACAAGCAACCGTCCCTGGGCGGTCACTACAGCCTCTGGCGTCGCGCCGGCGGGCTGATTTTCGTGGCGGGCCAAGTCCCGCGAGATTCCGGGCGGAACATTCTCGGCGAAACGATCGAAGAGCAAACCGCCGCCGTGCTCAATAACTTGCGCCTTGTGCTGCAAGACGCCGGCACCGATTTCAGTCGACTGGTCCGCGTCCAGGCATATCTGTCGGATATGGGCGATTTCCAGCGCTTCAACGCTGCCTATGCCGAAGTGATGGGCACCGCTGCCCCCGTACGGACCACCATCGGATGCGCGCTCAACGGCGTGCTTGTGGAAATCGATGCCATTGCGGAACCCGGAGATGGTTCTGCTGACCCGCAACAGTAACGAGGCAACCCGTTCTTCGAGCGATAAAAGACGGAACGCCCGCTAAAAGATAAGATCATCCTTGTGCTCGGTACCGGCGCGTCGCTTTCGATATCGATGAAGACGCCGGCGAACTGGGTATGTGCCGCGAAAGCCGGTGCTTTGCTCGCCTCCGGTCCGAGGCGAGCAAAGCACCTGGACCTTCCAGCTTCTCTCTTCACGAGGACAACATGACTGAATCAAGCACCAAAAGGATCGCGCTCGTTACGGGCGCAGGCAGCGGCATTGGCCGAGCCACTGCGACGGCGCTTCTCGCGGACGGCTTCTGCGTCGTGCTAGCTGGCCGCCGTGCCGAGCCGCTCGCCGATCTCGTGGCGACAGCAAAAGCCGCGGGCCAGGAAGCACTGGCAGTCGTGACCGACGTTCGTGATGCAGCAAGCGTCGAGGCCCTTTTCGGCACCATTGAGCGCACCTACGGAAGACTCGACGTTCTGTTCAACAACGCGGGAGTCAATGCGCCCGCTGTGCCGATGGACGAGCTACCCGTCGAGACGTGGACAAATCTCATCAATACCAATGTGACCGGTGTGTTCCTCTGCGCTCGCGCCGCGTTTGGATTGATGAGAAAGCAATCACCGCAAGGGGGCCGGATTATCAACAACGGGTCGATCTCGGCACATACGCCACGCCCCTTCACTTCCCCCTACACGGCTAGCAAGCACGCAGTGCTTGGACTCACGAAGAGTATCGCGCTCGATGGCCGCGAGTTCAACATCGTCTGCAGTCAGATCGACATTGGCAATGCGCTAACGGACCTGTCCGAACGCATGACGCGCGGCGTACGGCAGGCCAATGGAACCATCGCGCCGGAACCGATGTTCGATGTGAAACACGTTGCAGAAGCGGTCCGTTACATCGCCAACCTGCCCTTGAGCGCCAACGTTCTGAATATGACGATCATGGCGAGCAACATGCCATTCGTTGGGCGCGGCTAGAGCGTATTGGCAATTGGCAGATCCAGATGAACGAAGCGGCGAGCGCAACGAATGACAAAAGGCGTTCACCGAGTTTTGTCGTGCCGTGTGGCGGCGGTGCGATGGAACTGCGTGATGCGACAGACGAAGCGTTCGACCAGATTTTCAGTTCGTCGAGTGAAGGCGGCGCTTCGGGGCTATTTCTAGCGTGGCCGACAATCTGTTTTACACAACTATAAAGCCCAATTAATTCGATATACGGAACAATGTAAATTCGTTCTATAGCTTTAATAAAATTAAAAGATGCTCATCAATATATGCGCAAAAATACTCAATGAAATCGTGTCGTTCTGAGCTGCGCGATACATCGATAGCTGCCCAACATCTCACTGTCATCCGGCATACACCGCTGCATTTCCCAATTGCCCTCCAGAGCAACGCATATTCATTGTGATTTCGCTTCTCTAATTTCTTTCATTTACCAATGTAATTCTGCGCCTATTGAAATCATAGGAAAAAGAGATTGGATAACAGAGCGCCTGAGCCATAGTATTCCTTTGCTCCCCCACTGAACCAGGAATACGAAATGAAAGTACGCAAGACACAGATTGCTGCAAGCCTTTTCTCGATCGTCTCAGCAATTGCGCTCGTTCAACCGGCGCATGCGGCGGGTATGACTCAGGATAGCGGGTCGCCGGTCGGCGACAACCAGAACTCGCAGACCGCGGGCCCTGAAGGTCCGGTTCTTTTGCAGGACTCTCATCTCATCGAGAAACTGCAGCGCTTCGACCGGGAGCGCATACCCGAGCGCGTCGTGCATGCACGTGGCACAGGTATCTTCGGCGAGTTCGTGCCGACTACAGACATTAGTTCCCTGACCTCTGCCCAGGTGTTCACGCCTGGAACGAAGACCCCGGTCTTCGTTCGATTCTCGACAGTGATGGGCTATCGCGGTTCGCCCGAGCAGGCACGAGACCCGCGCGGTTTCGCTATCAAGTTCTACACGCAGCAAGGGAACTGGGACATGGTCGGCATCAACTGGCCGGTCTTCTTCATTCGCGACGCCATCAAGTTTCCTGACTTCGTGCACGCGAACAAACCATCGGCAGTGACCGGCGTGCAGGATCCGAATCTGGCGTTCGACTTTTTCGCCCATTCGCCCGAAGCAACCAACATGCTCACGCACCTCTACACGGACGAGGGCATGCCGGATTCGTATCGCCACATGGACGGCTACGGTGTGCACGCCTTCAAGTTCGTCAATGCGAAAGGCGAAGTTCACTACGTGAAGTTTCACTGGAAGAGCCGTCAAGGTATCCAGACCATCCACCCGCAGGATATCGCGCATTCGATCGGCGCCGACTGGAATCTGATGACCGACGACCTGTACAACTCGGTCAAGGCGCATTCGTATCCGCAGTGGGACCTTTACATCCAGGTGCTCTCGCCGAAGGATCTGGACAAGTTCGATTTCGATCCGCTGGATGACACGAAGACATGGCCATCCTCCATCCCCGAGCAGAAGGTGGGCACGATGACGCTCAACCGCATTCCGGATAACTATTTCGAGTCCACGGAAGAATCGGCGTTCGCACCGTCGCGCCTCGTGCCGGGCATTGAGCCTTCAGAAGACCGGATGTTGCAGGGCCGCCTGTTCGCCTATGCCGACACACAGATGTATCGCCTAGGCCCGAACTACAACCAGTTGCCGATCAACCGTCCGATCGTCCCGGTTTCCAACAACAACCAGGACGGCCTCATGAATGGGGGAGATCGGAAGGGCGAAGTGAACTACGAGCCATCCGGAACCGGCGAAATCGCGCAACAGGACATGTACAAGTCCGTGCAGACGCCGTTGAAGGGGACGACCCAGCAAAGAGCGATTCACAAAACGCTCGACTTCCGTCAGGCCGGCGAGTACTACCGGACGCTGTCCGATACCGACAAGACAGATCTGATCACAGCGCTGTCGGGCGACCTGGGTCGCGTGACCAACGACGCGAACAAGTACGCGATGCTCTCGTACTTCTATAAGGCTGATGCCGACTATGGCACTCGCCTGGCGCGTGCCACTCATGCGGATGTCGCGCGCGTGAAGGATGCAGCGGCACATTTGAGCGACAACTAAAGTCAAGCGGGGAACCTGCTCAAGCAGGTTTCCCCCATTGAATAGGTATGCTCTCTCACGGAGGACGCAATGCGATGTTCTTTTGCTGCCCGGCGCCTGGTTCGGACCGTGGCGGCCATCACCCTGACCGCACTGTTGACAGCGAGTTGCGCGGAGCATGTATATCAGTCGGGAACGTATTCGGCCGTGACGGACACGCCGCGTTTCACCGAAGACTGGCTTGCTGCGGCGCGTGCGGGACGCACGGATATTGTTCAGGCGTTGATCGATGCCCATTTCCCGCTCGAGACAACGACGCCCGAAGGCTATACCGCGTTGATCCTTAGTGCGTACGACAATCACCCGGAGACCTTGAAGGCCCTCCTTGCTTCAGGCGCCAACGCGTGCGCGGCCGACCGGAATGGCAATACGGCGCTAATGGGAGCGCTCTTCAAAGGCGAAACGAACATCGCAACGATGTTGCTCGACACGCATTGTGATATCGATCAAACCAACAACGCGGGAGAAACGGCATTGTCGTTTGCCGCGCTATTCGGCCGACTCGATATGATTCCGGTGCTCGTCGCACACGGCGCCAACGCGAATCATGTCGATGCGCGCGGCGGCACCGCATTGCAAATGGCGATCGCACAACACAATCCGGCTGTAGAGCAGGCTCTGCGCCGTGTCGGCGAGACACAATGAGACGTTGCCGATGAGCCGCTTTTCATGCGGCGTCGACCATCGGCAAATTAAGTGGTCGCGACACCCGGACAGTCTGTGCTTTTAGCCCCTATGCGGGTCACGCCCGCTTCAACAGCGCGCTATCGACCGGCAACGCCCGAATCCGCGTGCCTGTCGCATTGAAGATCGCGTTGCAGATCGCCGCCGCCGTCGGCGGCACACCCGGCTCGCCAACACCGCCGGGCGGCGCGGCGCTCGGCACGATATAGACATGCGTTTCCGGCACGGAGTCGATGCGGGCGACCCGATAGTCGGTGAAGTTCGACTGCTCGGCCGCCCCCTGACTGAACGTCAGTTCGCTGTATAGCGTATTGCCGAGAGCCATGACCACCGCGCCTTCGAACTGCGCGATCACGCGGTCGGGATTGACGATACGTCCGCAGTCGACCGCCAGATCGACACGCGTCACGCGCACCGAGCCATCGTCGGCCACCTGCACCTGCGCAACCGCGGCAACGTACGTCAAAAAGCTGCGATGGACAGCGATCCCGCGTCCGTGGCGAGCGGGCAACGCCGCGGTCCAATTCGAACGCACCGCCGCCGCGCGGACCACTGCGGCATAGCGCGCGGTATCGATTGGATACTCGTCGATCGACGCACCGTAGTTCGGATAATCGACCCCCAGCGCATGCAGATCGACATGGCGCGGACTGCCCAGCAGCGCAAGCAGATGCTGCACCGGATCCTGCCGCGCCGCAGCGGCGAGTTCGTCGACGAACGAGCCCACTGCGAAGCCGTGCGGAATGTTGTACACCGAGCGATACCAGCCGATACGTGTATGCGCAGGCGCCGCTCCGTTCTCGCATTGCACATTGGCGACTTCATATGGCATGTCGGTCACGCCCTGACCGAGTTCGCCCGCCGAGCCATAAATCACGTTCGGCGTGAACGTCGAGCCGATGGACGGAAACACGCTCCGGTGCAACCACGCAATGGTCTTGCCCTGCGCATCGAGGCCGCCTTCCATGTGCTGCGCGCACACGGCATGGAAATAGTCGTTACGTATGTCGTCCTCGCGTGTCCACGTCAGCTTGACGGGTGCGCCGACGTCGCGGGCCAGGTACGCGGCTTCGGCTACGTAATCCGGCTTCGACTTGCGGCCGAAGCCGCCGCCGAGCAACGTCACATTGATTGTCACGGCCTGTTCCTGCACGCCGAGTACTTGCGCGACGGTCGTGCGTGCCTGCTGAGGATTTTGCGTGGCAGTCCAGACCTCGACTGCGCCGTTTGCAAACGATGCAGTTGCAGCCAGCGGCTCCATCGCCGCGTGCGCCAGATGCGGCACGTAATAGTCCGCCGATACGTGTCGTGCGGCGTCCTTCAACGCTCCCGCGGTATCCCCGTTGTTGCGTACGACCTTCCCAGGTTGCCGCGCGGTGTCTTCAAGCGCCTTGCGATACGTCTGGCTATCGTACGTGCCGTTCGGCCCGAGGTCCCATTCGAGCTTGAGTTTCTGGCGCCCTTGCAGCGCGGCCCAGGTGCTGGTCGCGACCACCGCGACGCCGCCCAGTGGCCGGAAGCCGGCGGGCAGCGGCGCCGAAGAAATGCGCACCACGTGCAGCACGCCGGGCACCTTCATCGCGTCGGTCGAGTCGACGCTTTTGAGCGTTGCGCCGTACACGGGCGAACGTTCGACCGACGCATACGTCATCCCGGGTAGCACGACATCGATGCCGTACGTCGCGCGGCCGTGAACGATGTCGTCGAGATCGACGATCGGCAGGGACTTGCCGATATAGCGCCACGTGTCCTCGTTTTTCAATTGCAGCGTAGCGCGGCCGGGCACCGGCTGATGCGCCGCAGCCTGCGCCACCGCGCCGTATGAAATACGCCGCCCGCTCGCCGCATGCACCACGTGGCCGGGTTCGGTCCGGCAGCTCGCCGGGCTTACGCGCCACTGCGACGCGGCAGCCGCGATCAGCATGTGCCGCGCGGAGCCGCCTGCCTCGCGCAGTGGCTGGAAGAACTGGCGGATGCTACGAGAGCCATCGGTATTCTGGTCGCCGTACTTCGCATCGCCTTGTGCCTGCACAACCCTGACTGTGTTCCAGTCGGCATCGAGTTCGTCCGCGAGGATCATCGCGAGGCTGGTACGGATGCCGGTGCCCATCTCGGAGCGATGCACGACCAGCACGATCTCGCCGGACGGCGTAACCGACACATAGACGTTCGGCGCAAACACGGCTTTGACACCGTTTGCCGAGGCGAGCGGGGCCGCCGCAAGCGCCATGCGCGCGCCGCCGACCTGCAGACCCAGCACCACGCCGCCCGCCAATGTGCCCTTCAGTACCCGGCGTCGGCTCAAATTGACGATCTCGCTCATGACGCCTGCTCCGCCGCAGCCTTGATGGCAACCTTGATGCGTTGATAGGTGCCGCAGCGGCAGACATTGCCGGACATCGCCTGGACGATCTGCTCGTCGCTCGGCTTCGGCGTCTGTTTGAGCAGCGACGCAGCCTGCATCATCTGGCCGGGCTGACAGTACCCGCACTGCGGCACATTCGCGGCTTTCCACGCTCGCTGCACGGGATGGTCGCCGCCTTTGCCCAGGCCTTCGATCGTCGTCACGGACTTGCCCTGTACATCCGCCAGCGACGTGACGCACGAGCGCACGGCCACGCCATCCAGATGGACAGTGCACGCGCCACATGCGCCCACGCCACAGCCGAACTTGGTGCCATGCAGTCCCAACAGGTCCCGCACCGCCCACAGCAGCGGCATGTTCGCGTCGGCGTCGACGTTGTGATGCTCGCCATTCACAATCAGTTCCATCCGTTCACTCCTTGTTGTCGACGCACGCCATGCCTGCCGGCGCTGCCTGTGTTCGCTTTAGCTGCGCACGCCGTTCATGCTCTTGCCTGATAGGCCTTGCACCATCCGGCGCCGCTCACCTGCTTCGCGCCGAACAGCGCACAGAGCGCGTTGGCGTCGGCTGGCTTACCCTGGTAGAACTGACAGTTCGCGCAGCGCTGGTTGCTGTTGAAATGGGGATATTTCGTGTGATCGACCTGGCTTGCATCGGCCTTATACCCGAGCGCCTGCGCAGCGGGATCGCTCTCCTGCAGCTGTGGAGGTGCCGCCCAAACGGAGCGTCCTGTGATTGCAAGCGCTGCGGCGCCGATTGAATGGATCATGAAGGTGCGTCGAAGGGTTCGCATGTTTGGTGTCTCCTTTTTACGCTACGAGCACGCGTTGCGGCGGCGCCATGAACTCCGGCCCCACGGGATCCTTGACGAAGTTCGCGACAATCGCGTCGATCTGTTTGAACGCCTTCTCGTCGAGGCGCCAGCCGAACACCTCGTCGATCCCGTCCAGTTGCGCCGGGCGACGTGCGCCCCATAGCGCGATCGTCGGGCCGCGATCGAGCACCCAGCGCACCGCCAGCGCGAGCACCGACTTGTCGAAGTTATCGCGCGCGAACACGTTCAGCGCTTTTACGGCCGCGACATATTGCTCGCGACGCGGCGCGCAAAACTTCGGATCGCGCTGGCGCAGGTCGTCGCCCTCGAAGCGCGTGTCGACGCCGATGCGCCCCGCCAGCAGTCCGCGGCACAGCGCCCCATAGGCCAGCGCGACGAGCCCATGCTGTTTCGCGTACGGCAGCACGTCACGGTCTATCTCCCGCTCGAACAGGTTATACGGCGGCTGAGTGGCCGAGAGCGGCGCCACGCGCCGGAAGGCATCCATTTGCGCAGGCGAGAAGTTGCTGACGCCCAGCGCCCGCACCTTGCCTTCCTTGCGCAGATCGTCGAGCACCTCGGCGGTCTCTTCGATCGGCACGAGCGGGTCGGGCCAGTGGACCTGATACAGATCGATGTAATCTGTCCGCAAGCGCCTCAGTGTGTCCTCGACTTCCTGACGAATGCGCTCCGGCGCCGAATTGCGAAATACCGTGCCGTCGTGCCATTCCAGTGCGACCTTGGTTGCGATGACCGCCTTGTGCCGGTACCCGTCGGTCAGCGCCTTGCCAATGATTTCCTCCGAAGCGCCGAAACCGTACGCCGGTGCTGTATCGATCAGATTGACACCGCTGTCGAGCGCCCGGCGGATCACCGCGATCGATTCTTTCTCGTCGGTGCCGCCCCACATCCATCCGCCAATGGCCCAGGTGCCCAGGCCGACGCGTGAGACGGGGGTCGTTAAACCTTCAATTGCGATTGTTTCAATAGTCATGTGAAGCTCTCAAATCAAAGCACTACTTCGAACAGCAGCGCATCCGGGTCGAATGCGAACTGACAAACGGCGACGCGCCCATCGGGCGACGCGCCCATCGGACGGCCAGGCGAGCCGATTATTTCAGCGGCATCCGCACATCACAAGAAGGCACCTGGCGGTTTCATACTTTCCCCATGGAAACTAATTGCTACGACAGCGCTTACGCGCACGCCGACGCACGACAACTCGCAGAGGACAACCGACGATCTGGCGCGGGTCGACTATCAGCTCGCATCACTGGAGCGTCGCTCGATCGCGCGGCGTGGTCATCGTCACTTGAAGCCGGTACTGACCACCATCGGCGTGCGCTCTGCAAAGCCGTGAGAAATTGCCCATAATTGCGCGCAGTCTTCGAGCAACCGTTGGGACATTTGATGAAAGCAGTTTCTGGCGCACCGCAATCCCCGATCGCGTTTCTGGCTGTAGCGTTGGCGTTTGCGATCAACATGATGGGTACAACGCTACCGACAGCAATCTATCGCTACTACCAGCAGCAGTATGGTTTTACCCCGACCGTCATCACCGTGATCTACGCGTCATATGCAATCGGCGTGCTGGGTGCGCTGCTGCTGATCGGCAACTGGTCCGATCAGTTAGGCCGTCGTCGCATGCTGCTGGCGGGGTTGTGTGCGTCGGCCGCGTCGGCGGTGACGTTCCTGCTCAGCGACGGGTTGGTGCTTCTGATGCTGGGCCGCCTGCTGTCGGGAGTCTCTGCCGGCATCTTCACAGGAACCGCCACCGTAGCCGTGATCGAACTCGCGCCGCCTGCGTGGCGCGGCAAAGCGATGCTCGCGGCTACCGCCTCCAATATGCTCGGGCTGGGTTGCGGTCCTTTGCTAAGCGGCATCCTGGTGGAACTATTTCCCTGGCCGACGCAGTTGCCCTATACGGTGCATCTGGCGCTGGTCGGCCTCGCCGCGCTCGCCGTCCTCGGTGTGCCGGAGACTGCCACGATTCCCGCGCGCGTGAAGCTCGGCATCCAGAGAATTTCGCTTCCTGTCGAGGTGCGCCGTGCGTTCATTCCTGCCGCGCTAGCGGGGTTTGCGGGTTTCGTCGTGGTGGGCTTCTTTGCGGCGGTCGCCCCTCAACTGATTCGGGTCGTCCTCGGCTTTCACAGCGGCATAGTCACCGGCTCGATTGTGTTTCTGCTGTTCGCGTGCTCCGCTCTCGGGCAGATCGTGCAGGCGTTCATTGCTGCCCGGTGGCGGCAAGCGGCAGGGTGCATCGGACTCGTCGTGGGACTGCTCTGTGTCGGCCTGTGCGTGCCCGAGCGCTCGACCGGCTTGCTTTTGCTCGGCACCGCCCTGGCAGGAATCGGGCAAGGCATCAGCTTCCGCGCCGGCTTGGGTGAGATCGCGTCGGCGGCGCCCGCGCACCGGCGGGCGGAAGTTACGTCGAGCTATTTCGTCGTGCTTTATGTGGCGATCTCACTACCGGTGATCGGTCTGGGCTTCGCCGTGCAGCTCGTCGGAATTCAGCGAGCGACGCTGCTCTTTGTCGGCTTGACGATAGTGCTTGTGCTCGTCGCGCTGCTCCTGCTGATGCGCGGGCAAGCGAACCGGGAGCCAGACGCCGCAGTGATCGGTGACTGAAGACGAAACCCTTGGCAACTCGCATACAGCCCGCTTGAAGAAGCGTCAACCTTCCAGCGCTGGAAGCAGCGCTGGCGCGCTCGTGAGGAAGGCGCGCACGTGCATCGCAATCACCGCGTCGCTGGGCGTGGTGTTGTCGTTCGAATAAATGCGGCGGCGAATCGCAAGGTGGGATACCGAGCCATGCAGCAGCCAGCCCACCTCGGTCAGATGCGCCGGATCGGCCGGTACGCCGCATCCCAAGGCGTGCGCTGTCTCAGTGACAATGATCTCGAGCGCATGCGTCACCACCGCATTCGTGTACGTCGGCGCCATTTGCAGATCTTCAAGTGACGAGTAGAGGAACAGGCGCAACCACTGCCGCGTCAGCAGGGTGTCGTAGTACTCGCGATAAAAAGTATTGAGCCTGCTTTCAATCGGCACACTGCGGTCTTTCAATTGAACAAACCACATCGCCCTGAAAGTTCCTACAATTTCGCGCTTGTAAACTTCGTCGATCAACGCGGCCTTGCTAGGGAACAGGCTATACAGCAAACGTTGCGACACGCCACAGGCTTCGGCAATCGCGCGAGTCTGCGCGTTCAGGCCGTGCTCGGCGAAATACTCGGCGGCCTTCTCCAGAACGCGCGCCTGACGCTCGGCGCGTGGCAGACGCTGCGGTGCTTTTTTCATCGGCCGCCTGATCGGCGCGCGACTCGCTACGGGCTTGCTGCCCGGTTCTGCAACATCTTTGCGTTTGGCCTTCATGACGCTCCTGTGTCCATCGCTTTCGAGAAATAAGTCTTCACGTGACGACTTATGATTTGATAGAGTGTATCGGCAGGGTGCGACGAAGAGGCTCGCCAGGCACCCGGGCGAGGCCATGCATTATCTCAGGCTACCGCGAAGCGAGTCCCAACTTTGGCTGCCATCGAATGCGAACGCTTCAATCTGAAGCGTTCGAGGGCCTGGCGCGCAACCCGAATCCCGTTCTCCGTTTATGTGCAGTCGAGATCACCGTCGCATCCAGATTCTCCATGAAATAGGCACTGGCGACGATCAAGTGAATTCGCATGTCCTGATGAGCATGATCGTAGAAGTTGAACAGAGAGAGAGTCAGTGCAGGAAAAGAGCCGTACCCCGTCCACAGTACGACCGGCCGCCCCGGCCGATGTCATGTCAACAGCCGACGTAGCAGCCCCCCGTAGCACCTCGCAACAGATGCTGATCCTCGTGGGGATTTGCATCGCAGTGCTCGTGCTGCCGCTGAATTTCGGCGGTGCGGCCGTGTCCGCGCCGGCCATCGGCACCGCGCTGGGAGGCAGCCCCGTGGCGGTCAACTGGATTCTCAACGCCTTTATGCTGAGCTTCGGCAGCAGTCTGATGGCCTCGGGAGCGCTTGCCGATCTGTTCGGACGAAAGCGTGTATTCGCCATAGGCGTGGTGCTCTTCGCATTGACGTCACTCGGGATCGCCGCGTCGCCGAGTCTGTGGTGGGTCGATTTTCAGCGCGCGCTACAGGGCATGGCCGCCGCATTGGTGCTGGCCGGCGCGTCGGCAGCGCTCGCACAGGAGTTCGACGGACATGGGCGCGCCCGCGCGTTCAGCATGCTCGGCACCACCTTCGGCCTGGGCCTCGCGCTGGGCCCGCTACTCGCGGGGTTTCTTACGGAGACGTTCGGTTGGCGTTCGTTCTTCCTCGCGGACGCCGCAATCGGCCTGACCGGATTCGCACTCGGAGTGCCGAAGCTAAGAGAATCGTACGACCCGAATGCCACGGGTCTCGATTGGCCTGGCGCTGCCAGCTTTACCGCCGCGCTGACACTCTTCACATTCGGGCTGTTGCAAGGGCCCGAAAGCGGCTGGAGCAGCTCTCTCATCATTGGGCTGTTCTCAAGCGCCGTGGCGATGTTCATCGCGTTCGTCTGGATCGAAAAGCGTGTTTCCCGGCCGATGCTCGACCTGTCGCTGTTTCGCTATCCGCGCTTCGTGGGCGTGCAAATACTCCCGCTAGCGACGGCATTTTGTTACGTGACCCTGCTTCTCGTCTTGCCGACGCGATTCATCGGCATTGAAGGGCATTCTGCGATCGACGCCGGTTTGATGATGGTCTCGCTATCGGCGCCGATGCTCTTTGTGCCCATCACGGCGGCCTTTCTCACGCGATGGACGTCGGCCGGTGTCATTTCAGCAGTGGGCCTCCTCATAGCGGCGCTCGGTATGCTTTGGTTCAGTGACATCGCGCCCGACGCGCCATCCGGGGCCCTGACGCTTCCGCTGTTCATCATCGGAGCCGGAGCCGGCCTGCCGTGGGGCCTGATGGACGGCTTGTCGGTGAGCGTCGTCCCAAAGGAACGCGCGGGCATGGCAACCGGCATCTTCAGCACGACACGTGTCGCAGGAGAGGGCATGACGCTCGCAATCGCCGGCGCGATATTGGCGATCCTCACACGTCTAAGGCTATCCGATGCACTCGCAGCGTTCCCGTCCGTTTCGCGCGATGCCGCCGCGCAAGCCGCCCAACGTGTGGCAACCGGCGATCTGCCTCATGCCGTCGCTCTTCTGCCCGCGCTTGGGCAGCCTGCTCTCGCACAGGCGTACGATGGCGCGTTCCACATCCTGCTCCATATTCTCGTGGCAATCACACTGGCCTCCGCGCTCGTCGTGCTGGGATTTCTCGGCCGCACGCCATCCACCGCCAACCCTGCCGATCCCGGCCCCACGCTGTTGGGAAGCGAAGGGGCGGCCGACTGAGAACACGTCCGGGGCGAATGGGTGGTCGTCAAGGCGCCCGCCCCGATCTGTGACGTTTGCTCACAAAGTCAATATTTTTCGTGCATTGTCGTACCTTCGGTGAGGGCGCTTAATCATCCTCGATAGCATTCCGCAACGCGTCAATCTGGAGGAAGCCATGGATTTCGGGCCGCACAAACCTGCGATTTCTGATCGGTTGATGAAACGGATCGCCTGGCGGCTCGCGCCGCTGATGATCGTGATGTACATCGCGAACCAGCTTGACCGCGCGAACATCGGCTATGCGGCGCTGACCATGAACGCCGAGCTCCACATGACGACGGCGCAATACGGCTTCGCCGCAAGCCTGTTTTTTCTCGGCTACATCCTCTTCGAAGTGCCGAGCAACCTGTGCATGCATCGGTTTGGCGCGCGGCTATGGATGACGCGCATTCTCCTGAGTTGGGGTCTGCTCTCCTCGCTGACGAGCTTCGTTCCCGACTCCCGCTGGCTCTATATCGCCCGCTTCTTTCTTGGCGCGTTCGAAGCCGGCCTGTTTCCGGGCATGGTGTACTACCTCACGCTGTGGATGCCGGCGCGCAATCGCGTATGGATGATGTCTCTGTTCGTGACAGCCATCCCGCTGACCGGCGTGCTCGGGGCGCCGGTGTCCACCTGGCTGATGGCACATGCGAACGTGTTCGGTATCACCGGCTGGCGCGCCATGTTGCTGCTGGAGGGGATTCCCGCAATGGTGCTGGCCGGGGGTGCCTACTTCTGGCTGACCGACGACCCATCCCGCTCACGCTGGCTTTCCGCTGCGGAAAAGAGTGAAATCGCCGCGGCGCTGGCGGGCGAACGGGCCGAGGCAGCGGCCGCCACTTCGCCGTCCAGCGCCTCGCGGGCACTCGCAAATCCGAAAGTCTGGGCGCTCGGTCTCGTCTACTTCGGCACCAACGCCGGCATCATCGGCTTGCTCTACTTCCTGCCGCAAGTCATCAAAACGTTTGAAACCACTTTTGGGGTGAAGTACAGCCTGGTGGATATCGGGCTGATCACGGCGATTCCATTCGGCGTTGCAGTTGTCGCGACGCTGATCTGGGGCCGCCTGGTCAGCCGTCACCAGGTCGGCGCCCGGCATGTGGCAGGCCCGCTGCTGGTGTGCGCGACCGCGCTCTCGGTGGCCCTGCTGCTGAAGTCTCCCTACCAGTCGATCATCGCCCTCTCGATCGGCTCCGCGGCCTGCTTCTGCAGCATCACGACCTTCTGGCAGCTGCCTAGCCGCATTCTCACCGATCGCGCTGCAGCGGCCGGCATCGCGCTGATCACGAGCATCGGGGTATCGTCAGGATTTTTGTTGCCGTATTTTATCGGTTGGGTAAAGGATACGACCGGCACGTTCGTCCTCGCGTTTATCGGCATTGCCGCAACGATGGTGCTCGCGTCGATCACGGTCGCACTGCTCGAGACCCGCTGGCGCCACGTTGGCCAGCCACAGCTTGCCAGCGAATAAGCATGGCCAGCGCCTCGCCGTCCTTGGGACTATCATCGAACGATCCATTGCCCATTTCTTCTCGCCAGCAAGGATTTTCGATGCGTCGCGGTGTCCCTAGTCTGAGTGCGCTGCAAGCTTTTGAAGCAGCGGCACGCCATGAAAGCTTTTCGAAGGCAGCTGTCGAGCTGTCGCAAACGCATGGTGCCGTTTGCAAAAAGGTCAACGAGCTCGAGGCTCATCTGGGCATCCCGCTGTTCGAGCGGGTGCGTCAGCGTCTGGTACTGTCCGCGGCGGGCGCAGAGTACGCGCGGCGAATTCGCGTCCATCTCGACCAGATTCGCCGCGATACGCTCGAGCTGATACGCAAGCAAGGTGAAGTGAAGATCCAGTTGGCGGTTGGCGTCACGTTCGCGTCTCAATGGCTGATTCCGCGTCTGCAGGACTTCTACGAGCTGAACCCGGACCTGCAGCTTCACATCATGGGGCGCGACCAGCCGACGTTCTTCGACAATTCAAGCTTCGATGCCGCGATCTATTTCGGACAGAGCCTGTGGCCCGCCATGCCGGGACAACCGCTCGTGAGCGACGACAGGATTCTGGCCGTCTGTGCGCCCGCGTTGGTCGGCAGGCACGATAGCTTGAGCAGCGCAGGGATCAGCGCGCTGCCCTGGATTCACACCCGCGATCTTCCGCGCGCGTGGCTTGCATGGTCCGAAAGCGCATCCACCCAGATCATCGAACATAGCGCGGGGAACCAGCACTACGACATGTTCATCATGGCAATCAACGCCGCGATTTCAGGACTAGGCGTAGCCTTGCTTCCGCAAATCCTGATTGAACGCGAGCTGCGCAGCGGTGCACTCGTCCAGGTGCATCCTCATTCGATCCCGAATCCGGAGACCATCTACTACTCGTTTCCCGAGCAGAAGCGTGACTGGGAGCCGCTTAAACGCTTCGATCAATGGCTGAGCGCGGCCGTGCGCGAGTATCGCGAAGGTTGCCACCGCGAGCGCACGGCAGCCTGCGAAACGACGCTTGTGCCAAACTGAGGACGTCCCCGTGAGGACGTCCATGTTCACGCGAGTTCGCGCAGATCAGGACTGTCGCGCAGGAGTTGCTGGTAGAGCCCCTGGAAGTTGAGCCATGCGACATAGTCGGATCCCAGTTGCGCGCGCGTTGCCCGCGCGTCCTCATCCGATAGCGGCTCGATTGGACCTGCTGCCTCGGCCAGCAACTGCACCTGGCAGCAACGCTCCATTGCAATGAAACGGTACGCCGCGGCGTCGACCGATGAACCGACGGTCAGCAGGCCATGATTGAGCAGAACGGCGGCGCGCTTCGTGCCCATCGTCTCCGCGATTCGGCGCCCCTCTTCGGCGGCGAGCACGACTACGTCGCCGCGAAATAGCACGTGATCGTCATAGAAGAGACAGGCTTCCTGATTGAGCGGAGCAAGCAGCCGAGCGCGCGCTGAAAACGCGCGGCCGGAAGTCGTATGGGTATGGGCTGCTGCAACGACATCGGGATTCGCGCCATGGATGCCGCAGTGAATCGCCGCCGCGGCGGCGTTGACGGGTCCGGTCCCGTGATAGACGTTGGCCTCTTCGTCAATGCAAACGAGGTCATCAGGATGGATCGACGAAAAATGCTGCGCATACGGATTGACCCAAAAACGGTCGTGAAACTCCGGATCGCGGACCGTGATATGTCCGGCAATGCCTTCGGCCAGCCCGAATCGCGCGAAGATGCGAAATGCCGCAGCGAGTTTGAGCTTGCGATGTTGCCGTTCGTCGTCGAGGCTGGCGAATACAGGCGGCTCCGGCAAGCGACCGCCGATTGGTTTGGGAATCTGCAACTCGCGGACTTCCGCGTGGCCCATGACGTACTCCTTCGTGCTGGTCGGAGTCTTGATTTTGGTCTGCACAGAAGACACAGTCCATCGACGATTTGTCACAAGATCGCTTCTTGCGCTCACAACCCGCCGCGGCAACGAGCACAGCTTTGTCGAAGGTATCCTGAGCAAATACGTCGAGTGCGCGCCCAATCACCGCGATTGATTGGCTTTATCGACAGGCGTACGTAATCAATTCAATCGCAAGTGTTTCGATTGTCATGAGATACTTGTTCTTTGACAAACCGAACCCGTGTCGGATGCTGTCCGAGGAACTGTGGCATGCTGACCAGGTGACCACGCTAACGGTCATGGCAGCCCCATCAGGCAAACACGAAACTCCTCGCGGCCCCATACTCTCCCCCATGGAAACAAATTGCGACGATGCGCTTCGCGCCGACGACGATGCGCAAAAGAAAACCGATGATCTGGCGCGCGACATCATTGAGCAGATTGCCGACAAGTGGAGCATTCTGGTGATCGATGCACTGGGTACTCGTGGCGAGATGCGTTTCTCGCGCCTACGCGAACACATCGGTGGCGTCAGTCAGAAGATGCTCACGAAGACGCTGCGCCAACTCGAGCGCGACGGCCTGGTCTCGCGCCACGTGCATCCCGTGATACCGCCGCGCGTCGACTATCGGCTGACACCGCTCGGAAACAGCCTACTGGACAAGATCTGCGGAATTTGGGATTGGGCCGAAAGTCACATGACCGAAATGGAAGCGGCGCGGTTGCAGTTCGATCGTAAAGAAGAACGGGGCGTCACGTCACGGTCACCCGACAGGGCGACTGTTTAGACGATAGCCTGCGATTGAACGCAGCCTATCGGTGGACCAGCAACCTGGAACAAGCAGTCGAGCGTCGCGGCGCGCTGGCACGGATCGCCGTCGCAGCGTCGCAAGAGCAGCGTGCGACGGAAAACACTGGCAACCGGCTCTGGATCGGCGCAGCAGAGTGTGTCAGAGTAGCGTTTTAATGCTACCGACCCCGGATGACCATGCTGCCGATTGCCGACCGATGGTTCGAGTCAAAACGTATCAGCGACGATATCACCCTGCTGTGGGAGCCTCATGTCGTGCCGCTGATGCGCTGCAATATCTGGCACGTACGCGGTCGCGACCGCGACCTGATGATCGATACCGGGATGGGCATCGCCAGTCTGCGTGAGGCAGCCCAGCATCTCTTGCAAAACAACGTGACAGCCGTTGCGACGCATACGCACTCGGATCATGTCGGCGGACATCATGAGTTTGCGCATACGCTGGTCCACGAGTTGGAGGCCGATAACCTGCGTTCGCCGCGCGAGCGCGGAACGCTGCTGGCATCGGTATTGGGCGAGAACGCGATACGCCGGTACCGTGAAGCGGGCTATCCGTTCGACGGCGATTTGATCACGGCGCTGCCCAGCGCGGAGTATGTGATGTCCGACTACGAGATACGCGCGGCAACAGTCACGGAAATCGTCAAAGAAGGGAATATCGTCGACCTCGGCAACCGGCATTTCGAGGTACTGCATCTGCCTGGCCACTCGCCGGGCAGCATCGGTCTATGGGAGGCGGCAACCGGCACCCTCTTTTCCGGCGATGCGATCTACGATGGCCCGCTTCTGGATGAAATCGGCGGCGCCGACATTCCGACCTATGTGCGCACGATGAAGCGCTTGCGCGAATTGCCCGTGCAGGTCGTGCACGCGGGACACGACGTTAGCTTCGGCCGAGAACGGCTCGTCGCGTTGGCCGATGCTTATCTGGCCAAACGCGCATGAGCCCCGTGTGGCAAGACGAACGACTGCAACGTCTCGCGCAACACATGACAACGATGATTCAAGCTGTGCGCTTGCGTCGTGCCGGCGGGAGCGTCCATTCACCGCCCTCCTCGACGTGTTCCGTCAGCTTGTCCACGCAGTTAAACAGCACTCGTTTTTCCTCCGCTGACAGAACGGACATGAGCTGCTCGTCGAAGCTCTTGCCGATCCGATCGCACTTGCGGACAATCGTCTTGCCCTTCCTGGTCAAGTGCAGGTTGATGACGCGTGCGTCCGTCGTGCCGGTAGAGCGCGTCAGCAAACCACGGTTAGCTAGTGTGGTGACCAGCTTCGAAACCAGCGTCTTTTCAAGGTAGGTCAGCTCGATCAGCGGACCGAGGGAGATACCCGGCTGCATATCAACGAAACGCAGCACGCGAAGGTCGCGCAGGGTGACGTCGCATGCGGCTTCGTAGAGGCCGGACGCCACGCCCTTGGCCAGTTCGCTTAGTACGTCTAGGCGGAAATTCAAATGCTCCAGTCTTGGATAGGGCGCCTTCGACATGCTGTTCTCCCATTCAGCTATTCTAATTCAGTTGCACACTACAACATTTGAATTTTACGCGTTTCGCGCATGAAACCTAGCATCGTAAGGTAACTTCCAGTACGTGCAGCCAAGCGGGTGCTTGCCACACCGCACGGGCGTGCCGCAATGCGCACGAATGGGGCAAGCGCGCACGATGACAGTGCAGCAAGCGGTTCAAGGCTGATTAGCCCGCCACCCCCTCAACCAACGGTGCGATCGCACACGGTATCAGCATGCGCTGCAGCCACTCGCTGAAGACGATCTGCTGGCCGTTGACGCCGCCCTGCCCCGGGAACAGTTGGGCCACCTTGATCTGGTCGCGGGCGCTGACTGATAGGCCGCCACCCCCATGCGTCCCGCCATTACGAGCGCCTTGATGCTCGGGCAAACCACGCGCGCCGCATCGGCTTGAGTGCGGCGATCGCGAGCACAGCGGTACAACTGTCCAATGCGATAGCCGTGCCGAACACCGCGTCCCAGCCGCCCGTATGCTCGTGGAGCAACGCGGCCACCGGTCCGCCGAGGATCGAACCGACGCCCTGCGCATATGACAGGCAGGCGTAGTTGACGATCGCATGCTTGCCGCCAAAGGTGTCCGTGAGCGTCGAAGGGAAAAGCGAAAAGATCTCGCCCCAGCCGAGAAAGACGACACCTGACAGCAGCACGAACAACAATGGATCGTGCCGCAACGTGAGCCACAAGGTCATCGCTACCGCTTCCATCCCGAATGCGATCAGCATCGTGTGTTCGCGCCCGATCAGATCGGAGATCCACCCGAACATAGGCCGCGTCACGCCGTTCGCCACGCGGTCAATTGTCAACGCAAGCGGCAACGCTGCGAGGCCGAACACGGTGACCCCCGCCACGCCGAAATCTCGCGTGAAGACTGCCATTTGCGAAGTCACCATCAGACCGGAGGTCGCCATCATGGACATCATCACAAACATCAACCAGAACAACGGCGTGCGCAGCATATTGCCCGGCCGCGTGTCGGGTACCGCTGCAGCGCCTTTCGGCAGCCGCTGATCCGCCATGTAGCCGGGCGGGGGCAGCCGCAAGCCGAGCGCAGCGAGTATGCCGATCACGCCGAGGATCACGCCATAGACGACCAGCGTATGCTGATAGCCGTACCTGGCGATGCTATTGGTAATCGGAAACGTCGTGAGCATTGCGCCCATGCCGAAGCCCGCCATCACTACGCCTATCGCAAAGCCCCGACGGTCTGGGAACCAGCGTGCCATCAGCCCGATCGTGCCGACCACGACAATACCTACGCCGATTCCTCCCAGAACGCCGTAGCAGAGATAAACGGACAGCAGCGATTCCGCGCGGCTCGTCAGCACCCAGCTAAGCCCCGTGATCGCGCCACCCGCGGCCAGCAACCAGCGCGGCCCAAAGCGCTCGATCAGATAACCCTCAAGCGGCGACAGAAAAGTCTGGCAGACAATGAGGATGGAGAAGGTAACCTGCAGACTCGGCAGTGACACGCCGAGTTGGGCAGTCAGCGGGCGCGTAAGCAGAGTCCAGATATATTGGGGATTGGAGGCGACCATCGCGCATACAAGGCCGCACAACAATTGCCACCAGCGGCTGTGTAGTGAAAGGGCAAGCGGCGCGCTGGTGCGGGCCTCGAAATTCTGGGTGCTCATGCTTCGACTCCGTACGAATAAGTGACACGAAAACAACTCAGGCAGCGCGCTTGACTGAAGGCCCGACGCCACGCTCCTGGAAAAAGCGCTCAGACTTCGAAGTGCAAGTTCAGATGAACCAGCCGTGAAAACGGCGGCTTCGACAATCTCTTAGTCCGCTCGCATCATGTGGATATAGTTGCAATTCACAATAATTTCTGTTTCCATGCGACTTTAATCTGCACGAAGTGTGCCACGATGCCGGAAGCCCAGTTTTCATCGATAAATCAGGCGTTTTCGTACCGCGATGTACACATGGGCATGCGCAAAAACCATGCGCGACGCGCGCGAGAAGGGTGCACTGCGCGACTCAATATCACCCTTGCACCGATTGCGGGCTCTGCATACGCATTCGACCAGCCCTTATGGCCGCGACGATCCCAGGGAGCGATTTGGATGTGACGACGCGGCGGTTCGTGTGGACTGTCTTGGTCCCACAACCAGTCTGGCGTCCGCGTGGGTTGCTGCGCCAGGCAGCACACCATGCCCGTGGAAAGGTTCGCTTCGAAGCATTCGGAAAAAGTCGCGCGACCTGGAATCGAGGCTCGTCAGGCCGGATGACTGCCACGCCGGGGGACGCCGGTGACGTACCACCCGACATGTTGGAGTCGCACCCACATCCGCATCAGCGAGTTCCACAATGTTGATCAACTGCCTTCGCGTAGAGGCTGACGGTGTCAACGGAGACTGCAAGAGAAACACGAGACGCGGCCGCGGCATGCCCAGCACGTCAGTCCTCAAGATGCCGGGCTATCGCAGCGGAAATAAACTCGGCGTCGTCGAGATTGGCTGTCGGCAGCCCGGCGCGATGGCCCCATATCGACGAAATGGGAAGGAGTTTGGCGTTTCGCATTTGCTCGACCTCGAGGCGGTTGTCTTCCACCTGGAAATACAGATCGGTTTCGCTTGGCATGATCAACGCCTTTGCCGTAATCGCCTTCAGCGCTGCGTGAAAATCGCCGTTATATTTGGAATTGGCCGCGATGTTCGCATGCTGCCATGTCCATAGGTGAGCCAGCAGGTTGTTGCCATCGCGCTTAAGGAAATTCGCCTCCCACGACATCACGAGATAATCTTCGAGCGAGGAAAAACCGGCCTGCCGCCACACCTCGTCACGATAGAAGGTCTGGGACATCGCCATTGCGGCGTAATTGCGGCCCATGGCACGCAGACCACGTTCGGGACGCTCGACGAACGTTCCGTTTTGAAAGCCGGGATCCGTTGTCAGGGTAGCGCGGACGCCCTCGATGAATACCTGATTGTGCGGCGAAGTTTTTGCCGCGCCGCAAAGCACGACCAGCCGCCTCACCATGTCCGGATACATTGATGCCCATTGATAAGCCTGCAACCCGCCCATCGACCATCCGCACGCTAATTGCAAAACGTGGATGCCGAGTTCTTGCGTCAGAAGTTGGTGTTGGATCGCGACGTTATCGGCGATCGTAAAATTCGGCCAACGGTTTCCGATAAAAGGCTCGGTTGCATTGCTGGGCGAGGAAGACAGTCCATTGCCGAACAGATTCGGAATAACGACGAAGTACTTGTCGGTGTCTAGCGCCTTACCCGGCCCCACCATCCACTCGATGTCATAGTGGTGCGCGGAAAACGACGTCATATACAGAATGACATTCGATTTTTCCGCGTTCAACTCTCCATAGGTTTGATAGGCGAGCTTCGCATCTCTGAACGTGATGCCAGATTGCAGCACCACGTTTCCGGCGTTGAATACGAAATAGTCTTCCATGGCTAGGGATCCTGTTGGTGAAATTTGACGAGTGGTTAATAGAAAAGTCGATAGAAGGTATCGATGCGCTGCGGCGGCATGAAGCTCGGCCATACGTGCATTGCGCATGCGGGAACGATCTCGCTGTCGCGATCGGATTCATGCGGTGTTAATTGCAACTTGCAATAATTGGCATTTACATATGTAAGGCATAAAGCGTACCATCATACGGTGAATCCAATACGTGTGGGCAAGTCGGGCACTTGCCCGACCGGCATGAGCACAATGCAATGCGCGGAACCTGTGCAGGTGCGCGCGAGGACGGTGCATCGCGCCGCGCAAGCTCGCTGTCGCACCGAGTCCGGGCGCGGCACGGATCCCCGTTGGCACCGCCGGCGGCAACGACCAATCGGGCAACAATTACTTGAGACGGCCAGAGCGCAGATAGTTGGTCGCGTCCCACTCCGAACGCATCAGGACGCCCTGCCCGTCAAGCGCCCAGACGATGGTCTCTCGCCGTCATTGCTGCTTGGCACGCCGTGCACCTTGACCGTTTCGTGGCGCTCCCTTTGCTGAAATGCCGGGTGCCGTAGGCCATGTCGCTTTCTCTGAGTACGATGCATTGATGCCGCTGCAGATCGCGCGGCGTGCGCCCACAAGCCGCAACATAGACGTTCCAATGCGATCGCGTTGGCACGGCACTTCAATTCTGAAGGCGGCTCTCGCACCGATTACCAATCTTGAATGTCTTGCAGTGGCCTTTCGCCGCCCAACGTCGGCGTTTCGCACAGCGGCGGTGCGCTGCAGATTTTGTTGCGCCCGATGCACCTTCGTTGCGCCTATCTGCACGCTTACAGAACATGACAGTGTGCTCGTTTCCATCCGGAAGTATTCGATTCTCCCCTGTACATAAGGGTTTCGGCACGTTGGCATGCTTTGTGCAAAACAATCCAATGTGGATATTTCAAATATTGCAGTTTGCACATAAATTTCGCCGTCAGGCAACGAAACCCGCAGTTAAGTGCCCCCATGACATGCGCTTCACAAGCGTCAACCAGGTGCGAGTCAGCGCGATGCCGCGTTGCTATCGCTCGCCGAGGGGGAAGGTTGAACCGGCTGAACATCGCAGTTGCTTCTCGCTGATGCCAGCTTCGCTGTGTGTAGCAAGTATCACGTGATCATGCGAACCCGTAGCGGCTCGACGGGATAGCGACGATCGATCGATTGATTGTTTGAGGAAATATGTCAGCAGAAACTTTAAATCCTGTGCGCGGTATCCGCGGGATGGCAGTCACACCCCATGCGCTGGCGTCGCAAAGCGCGCTCGCGATCCTGCGCGACGGAGGCAACGCCGTCGAGGCGATGATCGCCGCCGCGGCGACCATCGCAGCGGTGTATCCGCATATGAACAGCATCGGCGGCGACGGCTTCTGGTTGATTTCCCGGCCGGGTGCAGAGCCCGTCGGCATCGAGGCGTGTGGTGCGGCAGCCTCGGCGGCGACGA
The DNA here is from genome assembly GCF_046026895.1 of Paraburkholderia sediminicola. Classification (GTDB taxonomy): domain Bacteria; phylum Pseudomonadota; class Gammaproteobacteria; order Burkholderiales; family Burkholderiaceae; genus Paraburkholderia; species Paraburkholderia sediminicola_C. Next base: position 15,245 of record NZ_JAQQEU010000018.1, on the reverse strand, counting down.
TCGATGCCTACCGCGCACGCGGCCTGCAATCCATCCCGTTCCGCGGCCCGCTGGCGGCGAATACGGTGGCCGGAACCGTGTCGGGCTGGACGCTGGCGCATAGCTGGTCGACCGACACACTCGGCGGCAAGCTCCCGGTCGCGCGCCTGCTCGAAGATGCGATCGCCTACGCAGGAAGGGGGATTCCCGTCACGCGGAGTCAGTCCGAATGCATCGCGCTCAAGCGGGACGAACTCGAATCAGTCCCGGGCTTCGCCGAGACGTTTCTGACGAGCGAAAACCCGCTGGGCGTTCCGGCCGTCGGCGAGCGCTTTGTGCAGCCCCGCCTCGCCGCGACGCTCGAGCATCTCGCCCACGCGGGTCTCGACGACTTCTATCGGGGCGACCTCGCACGCAGCATCGCGGCCGACCTGAGCGCCCTTGAAAGTCCACTATCGCTAGCGGACCTTGAACAGCATCGTGCACGGCTGCGTAAGCCGCTGGCACTGACGCATTCGCTCGGCACGGTCTACAACATGCCGCCGCCCACACAAGGGCTTGTATCGCTGCAGATTCTCGGTGTGCTCGACCGTGTCTTGCGCAACGACATGGATCCGCTTGGGCCCGAGTACGTCCACGCGTGCGTGGAGGCGACCAAGCTCGCGTTCGCCGTCCGCGACAAGCACATCACCGACCCGGATTACATGGAGATCGATCCACAAGCGCTGCTTGCGCCGGGTGTGCTCGACTCGATGGCCGAGCGGATCTCGATGTCCACGGCAGCGCCGTGGGGTCGTGGTCTCGGACCGGCCGACACCGTGTGGCTCGGCGTGATCGACTCCGATGGCGTGGCCGTCAGCTTCATTCAGAGCATCTATCACGAGTTCGGCAGCGGCCTCGTGCTTCCCGATTCGGGCATCAACTGGCAAAACCGCGGCTGCAGTTTCTCGCTCGATCCCGCCGCGCGCAATCCGCTCACACCTGGGCGACGGCCATTTCACACGCTGAATCCGGCGCTGGCGCGCTTCGCCGACGGACGCACGATGGTGTACGGAAACATGGGCGGCGACGGCCAGCCGCAATCGCAAAGCGCCGTGTTTTCGCGGATCGCGCACTTCGGTTGGAATCCGCAAGCCGCTATCGATGCGCCGCGCTGGCTGCTGGGTCGCACCTGGGGGCAAACCAATGAGTCGCTCAAGCTGGAGGCGCGGTTTCCTGTGGACACATTCAATACGCTGCGTCGTCTCGGCCATGACGTCGAGCAGATGCGGCCGTACGACGAAGCAATGGGCCACGCCGGCGCGATCGTCCGGCACGGCAACGGGTGCCTGGAAGCAGGCTACGACCCGCGTAGCGACGGGGCCGCGGCGGGCTGGTAGGCGCGACGGCTAAACAGCGGGCGGCCGCTGCGCCCGCACCCTTTTGAATCGGCGACCCGCGAGCGTTCGCGCCGACGGCAAGGACGGCGCACGTCCGTCCGCCTGCCGATACCTCAGTCCAAACGGAGAAACACCTTGAACACCCGCACGCAATCACTGGCAGGCGCCGCCTCGCCCAGCACGCAAACAGCCGCGCATACCCGCTGGATCCAGCTCGGACTCGGTCTAGTTTGCATGATGACGATTTCGAGTCCCCAATATGTGTGGACTCTGATGACCAAGCCGCTCATGGCCAAGCTCGGCATCGCGCTGCCGGAACTGCAAGTGACATTCTCACTGCTGGTGCTGCTGCAGGCATTCTTTTCACCGTTCCAGGGCGCGCTGATCGATCGTTTCGGGCCACGCATGCTGATCTCGATCGGTACGGTGCTGGCAGGCGTAAGCTGGGTGTTGGCTTCGTATGCGCACAGTACGTCGATGCTGTACCTCACGTACGGCGTGATCGGCGGTCTCGGTACCGGCATCGTCTACGTCGGTGTGGTCGGGTTCGTGGTTCGCTGGTTTCCCGATCGGCGCGGCTTCGCCGCTGGTGTAGCGGCAGCAGGCTACGGGATGGGCGCCATTGTCACCACCTTTCCGATCTCTGCATCGCTGGCAACGCGCGGCGTCGAATCCACGCTGTGGCTGTACGGCATCATCTTCGCAGTGATCGGGCTGCTCGCGTCGCAAGGCCTGCGGGTACCGCCCGCGGCCCACGGTACCAGCTCGGCAGCATCCCGGACAGCCGTCGCGACGCGCGACTACCGGCCGTCCGAGATGCTCAGGACGCCGCTGTTCTGGTTGATGTTCGTGATGATGACGATGATGTCCACCTCAGGCCTCATGGTCACATCGCAGATGGCAAGCTTTGCCGCTGACTTCGGTGTCAGCAAGGTGCTGGTTTTCGGGCTCGCCGCGTTGCCGCTGGCACTGACGATCGACCGCTTCACGAACGGTCTGACCCGGCCGCTATTCGGCTGGATATCGGATCGCCTCGGGCGCGAAAACACGATGTGTTTCGCGTTCGCGCTGGAAGGTGTGGCGATGGCGCTCTGGCTGATGACGCGCGATAACGCGGTTCTCTTCGTGCTGCTGTCCGGCGTGGTGTTCTTCGGCTGGGGTGAGATTTTTTCACTGTTCCCTTCGACCCTGACCGACACGTTTGGTACCCGCTATGCCACCGCGAACTATGGCTGGCTTTACATCTCGTTCGGGATTGGCTCGATCTTCGGCGGCCCGCTCGCCGCGCTGCTGCATCAGCACACCGGCAGCTGGGTGCCGGTGTTCGGATGCGCGATCGTGCTCGATCTGAGCACCGCCGTGCTCGCGATGGTCGTCTTGAAGCCGGCGCGCGCGCGTTTTGTCGGAGCGAACGGATAACACGTCCATTCGCGGGCGATATCTCTTCCGCAAGCAGCGCATGTCACGACTCCTGAAACAGCGCGACTGCTCGTTGTTGCATGGGTCACGACGTCAATGCCAATGGCCGCTAATGAAGCGGCCATTGCGTCTATAGCGATGCCGCACGAGCCGTAGCACACATGATCACCGATTTCTATCGACTGCGCGGGTCACTTTCGATTATCTCCGCTCAGGTCCGCGACCCTATACTCAATTTCAACCAGCACGAAACGGGCGCCTGCAGCGTGGCAGGTGGCCGCTTCATCCATCGCCGATGCGCGACGCGCCGGGCGTGTATTCCACATTCAAACAGCGAAACAGGAGAAGAGGCATGAGCGGAGCACCTTCGGCGGTCATGGCGTACGCCCAGCCGAAAACATCGGTTCGTTGGAAGATTTTCTTCATCATGTTGCTGCTGGTGACCGTCAACTACATCGATCGTGCGTCGCTGTCCGTCGCGATGCCGATGATCGCGAGCGAGTTCACGCTGACGCCGGTCATGCAGGGCCTCATTATGAGTTCGTTCTTCTGGTCATATACGCTGATGCAGATTCCAGGCGGCATGGCCGTCGACCGCTTCAAGCCGAGGCTGGTGCTCGCGCTGTGCACATTGCTGTGGGGTGCCTTCCAGGGTCTTGGCGCGTTGACGACCAACGCGATGTCCTTGCTCGCTACGAGGCTCGGACTCGGTGTGGCAGAAGCGCCGGTGGCCTCGGCGGGAGGTGCGCTCAATGCGAGGTGGCTCACGCAGCATGAGCGGGTTCGTGGCGCATCGCTGATGGACGGTGGCTCGCCGCTCGGCGCAGCGCTTGGATCGGTACTGATCGCCTGGCTGATCGTGGTCGCGCACTCATGGCGCACAGCCTTCGCGATCGCCGGCGTCGGCACGGTCCTGTGCGGCATAGGCGCCTGGTACTACATCAAGAATCAACCGCGCGATCACGCCGGGGTCAATGAAGCCGAAGCGGAACACATTGAACAGGCACAGCGCGTGGAAGCTGAAAAGGAAGCCGAAAATCTGTCGGGCAACTCGCTCGATTTCCTCAAGTATCGCTCAGTGCTGCTGATGCTCATCGGCTTCATGTGTTGCACGACGCTTTACTACGGTCTGTTGACCTGGATGCCCACCTATCTGCAGAAAGTGCAGGGCTTCAACATTCAGCAAATGGGCGGTGCAAGCTTCGTGATTTTCTTCTGCGGCTTCATCGGCGAACTCTCCGGTGCCTACGTCGCCGACAAGTGGCTCGCCAGCGGCGCCGCGCCGAACCGCGTCATGCGCACTTTCTTCGGTATCGCCGGCGTGGTTGCCACGATTGCGGTGTTTTCAGTGGCGCATGCGACGAGCCCCACCATGGTCGTGATCCTGCTGTCCGTCACGCTCTTTTTTCTGCGGTGGGGCGGTCTGTACTGGTCGATCCCCGCGATGCTCGCCTCACGCAACAAGGTGGGCACGCTTGGCGGACTGCTTAACTTCGGCGGGAATATCGGCGGAATGGTGATCCCGATTGCGATCGGCGCGATCGTTCAATATACGGGTTCCTATTTCCTCGCGTTGATGTGTTTCGCCGCAATGGGCGTCGGCCTGCTGCTCTGTTCAATCGGAATTGATTATGAAACGAAGATTCCGGTCTGAGCGATCGCCGCGCCTCGTATGAGCAACGTTGCCACTGAGATTGGAAAAATGGGAATAGCAAAAGTCGAAGACATCATTGGTCAAACCGTCCGGCGCGACATTGGCCGCATGAAGCGGTTCGTTGAAGGTCAGCTGGAAGCGGCCGCGCGTTCGATCATGAGCACGCCGAACGCCCACGTCGGTATCGTAACTGGCTTCTTCATCCGCAATGCCGTCCCGCCCTCGCCGGAGACGGACGGACTGGGCGGCATGGCCCATCTGGCCGCCGCACTGTCGAACTTCGGCATACCGGTGACGGTGATCTCGGACGCGCCATGCTGCAAAGCGGTCTGGGCAGTCACCACGGAATTGCCAAAAGATGTGGCGTTCGAGATCACCTCGGTGAGCGCGGCATCGGTCAAGTCGCTGAGAGCCCGGCTAAGCGAGGCTGAACGTCCGATCACGCATATGATCGCGATCGAGCGGGTGTCGCCCGCGAGCGACGGCAAGCCGCACCGCGAGTACGGCGCGGACATGTCCGACGATACCGCTCCGCTGCATCTTCTGTTCGAGGATCCCGAGTGGTCGCGTCCGTGGGTCACGATCGGCATCGGCGACGGCGGCAATGAAATCGGCATGGGCGTGCTGCCCGAGCAAATCGTTCACGACGACATTCCCAACGGCCCGTTGATCAGCGCGGCCATTCCCGCGGACTACCTGATCGTTTCCAGCGTCTCGAACTGGGGCGGCTGGGGATTGGTATCGGCGATGGCGATGGTCGCGCCGCGACACGCGGCGGCGCGGCTGCTCACCGACTTCACGCCCGAGCGCGACCGGGCGTATCTCGCTGCGGCCGTCGACATCGGGCAGGCGGTTGATGATAGCCGCATCGACCGCCCCGCTACGCCGAAGATGAGCGTCGACAGGCTCTCGTGGGAAGAGCATGCACAAGTGCTGAGTGAGCTCCGGTCGCACGTCGACGGATACCTCGCAGCGCCGCCGCACGCGTGAGCGTGACACGCTTTTTATTTCTTGAAGTAGCAACCATGTCTCTACCCCAATGCGATGGTGCTTGACACCGTGCAACGCTCGCCAATGTCGAGCGGGTGCTGGCCGCCGCCGGCGCGGGACTGGAGGATGTCGTCAAGGTCGCAGTCTATCTCACCGACTTGACGCTCTTTTAGCCGCTTCAGCGCGGTCTATGCGAGCTGCTTTGCCGAGCACAAGCCGGCACGAACGACCGTGGAAGCCGGACTGCAGGGTGTGCTCGTGGAGATCGACATGGTGGCCTACATCGGCAAGCGCGGAACCAGCCGGCGCAGCGTGCCGCACGCACGCACGCTAAAAGCCGTAGAGCCTCGCAGGATTATCAACGAGGATTCGATGCCGCGTCGATTCGTCGGGTATCCACAGCGTCAGATCATCCAGTAAGCGGACAGCGTCCGGCTTGCTGTCGGCCGCTTGCGTCGGATGTGGCCAGTCCGATCCCCACAGCATCCTTTCAGCCGCAAGTTGGGTCAACCCGAGCGCGACCATCCCGGCATCGGCGTAGAACGGTGCTCCACTTCGTGACACAAGATAGGGACCACTCAATTTGACCCAGGTACGGCCGCCGGCTAGCAGCGCCGCGACCATCCGGAATGCGGCATGTTCCGCGCCGGCCGGTTGTGGGATCTGCCCCATATGATCGATCACGAGCGGCGACGACAGACTCGCAAGCAACTGCCGATGCGCGAGTAGCTGCGCAGCGGTGGCATTGACCTGAATGTGCCAGCCGAGCGGTTCGATCCGCTTCGCGAGCGGCTCCATCATCGATACCGTGACGCCGACCAGGTACTCGAGATTAAAGCGCAGCCCGCGTACACCGTTCTCGTGAAGAGCGGCCAGCTCATCATCCGTCACCGTGTCGGGCACGGTCGCAATACCGCGCGCGGTCTTTCCGAACTGCGACAAGGCATCGAGCAGGCAACGGTTGTCGGTTCCATAGGTCGACGGTTGAACGACGACATGTCGCTCGATGCCCAGCCTGCGCTGCAACGCGCGATAGTCGGCGACCGTCGCGTCGGGTGGCTGCAATTGCGCTGATGGATCGACTGGATACCGCGCGTCGTAGATGTGGTGATGACTGTCGGTCGCCTTCGGTGGAACGGGAAAGCGCAGTGGGTCGGTGCGGCCGGCGCGTGCCGGCTCCTCTGGCAAGGCGGATTCCCCGGGTGTCGCGAGGTCGGTCGTCCAGATGCCGCGGCGAGGGTCCTCGCCGGTCTGGGGTAGATCACGGTGGCCTTGCTTCTTTTGCTTCAAGCGCATCTCCTTTAACCGGTGGGTCGATCGGCGCTACAGACTGTCCTGCCACAAAAATGACCAGCCACGCACCACGTTCCGGCGCAACGAAAAGAATGGCTCAGTATACGAATGCATTTTGTCCGCGAGATAATCAAAGTTAGCGACGCCATCTGATAGAACCCTTCGATCATGCGCATTTCTCTTCAGCAAATTGAGACCTTTTATTGGGTGGCGCGATTAGGCGGATTTCATGCAGCGGCGCGTCATCAGCACCTCACGCAGCCGACCATTTCGGCACGTATCCAGGAGTTCGAAGAGCATCTCGGCGTACAGCTCTTCACGCGCAGCCGGACGCACACCGAACTCACGCGCGCAGGCCGCGACGCGCTCGCCAATGCTGAACAGGTGCTAAAGCTGGCAGAAAAGCTCGAACAGATTGCGAAGCGGAGCGATCCCATGTACGGGCTGCTACGTCTCGGCGCGATCGAATCCATCGCCCACGCGGGGCTCGCAGATCTCCTGACGCAACTCAAGACGCGATATCCGCACATGAAGATCGAACTCACGATCGATGTGGGCGTCGCACTCGGACGCAAGCTTGGTGCGCACGAACTGGACATCGCGATCCTGAACGACTCCACCAATGCGCCCCATGTGGTCGAGACCGCCATCGGTTACACCGATCTTCACTGGGTTGCGTCGCCGCAACTCGTGCCCAACTGCAATGTCGCGCCTCACGAGCTTGCGTCGGTGCCGATCATCACCGTCTCGCAACCGTCATCGAACCATTCGCTCGTGATGAACTGGTTCCGCAGCGCAGGTTGCAATCCGGACAACGTCAGCTCATGCAATTCCCTATCCATGATGTCGCGGCTGGTCGCGGCGGGACATGCGGCGGCCGTGTTGTCGCCCGCCATCATGCGCACGGAGATCGATGCCGGGCTGATTCACGTGCTGAACACTGGACGCCCGATCACCCAGCAAGGGTTCTTTGTCGCCTATCAGGAAGAGTGTCTGAGTGGCGCGGATACCATCGTGGAGCTGGCAAAAGAAGTGCTCACACGCAGTCGTGTGCTGATTCCGGGGTAGCCGGCGCGAGGGCGCGGACTAGTGCATGCCCTGAAGCGACACTGGAATCGCAACCGGGGAACCCCGAGTCGCTCCGAACGCGCGCCTCGTCAACGACGCCGCGCGTCGGCGACCTAGGGGTGGCGCGGACGCGCCGTCGTGCCGCGCACGATCAGATCGGTTGGCACGATGTACTGCGAACTCACGGGCCGTCCTTCGATCCGTGCGAGCAGATACTCGGCGCTGCGCGCGCCGATTTCGTCGGCGGCGAGCCGCATGGTCGTCAGCGGCGGCGACGTGAAGCTGGAAAATTCGATGTCGTTGATGCCCGCGATCGACAGGTCGCCCGGCACGTCGATACCCGACTCGCGCGCCTCGGCGAGCGCGCCGATTGCAAGCAGATCGGTACCGCAAATGACGGCGGTCGGGCGCTCGGGGCCGTTCATCAGCGCCTTCATCGCCATCTGGCCTTCAATGATCTTGTGCGGCATCTCGATCAGATGCTCGTGGCGCAACTGCAGCCCGCGCGCCTGTAGTGCCGCGCGCACGCCGATGATGCGATCAGCCGCGCGATCGCTATGCTGCGTCATCTGCGTAATCATGCCGAAGCGCGTATGCCCGAGATCGAGCAGATAGTCGGCGAGGCGCCGCCCGACTGCCACATTGTCGAAGCCGACATACGGATAGTGGTGATCGACGGTCCAGCCATTGACGAGCGGAATCTGTTCCTTTTCGATCAATTCGTAGAGCGCGGGCGAGTGGCTGCGGCCCACGAGCATCAGCCCGGCAATGCCGTCTGCGATAAGGGCGCGGACCTGCTTCAGTTCGTCTTCCTGGTCGTAGTACGAACATCCGAGCAGCAATGTATAGCCGGCTTCGCCGATGCGTTTTTGCAGCGCGAACACGCCGATCGCAAAGTTCTGGTTTTCCAGCGACGGGATCACCGCGCCGATCGTTTTCGAGCGCTGCGATGCTAGCGCGCGCGCCGCGGCGTGCGGTGTGTAGCCGAGTTCCTGCGCGATGTCGCGCACACGGTTCTGCAGTTCTGCCGCTACCTTTGCATTACCGTTCAACACGCGCGAAACGGTCGCCGTCGATACCCCTGCCGCGCGCGCGACATCTATCACCGAGATCGCATTCGATTTGCGACGCGGCGCTCTCTTCTTTGTCTCGTTGGTCAACTTGCATCCTGCCCGATGTCGAGGCGCACCATCGCGCCTGCCCTGTCCGGCATACTATAACGCGGCCTCTTGAGAAATGGCCACTGCCGGGCGCGGGACTTCGGTTGGTTGGTGCGTTCGGGGTTCGCGCCGAGCTTCATTCTCCGGCACAAGGTCGAACTGCCGCACGGTCTTGTTCCAGCGGTTATGCGCATCGCCCGACACACCGTCCACGCGCACGACGTTGTTGTCGGGTTAATCGCAACGCTTCGTCGGTCGCACCATGTCGCGATGGTTGAGCCATACGAAGAGGTGGCGAGGCGGCATGTGAAATCATCTGGTCGTGTCGATGAACTTCGTTCGCGTGATTCAGGCTCGCGAACACCACGCGTTTTGGCGCCGGCGTGCCGCGAAGCTTCGAGGTGGTTTGTAGCAAGATTCGATGTTCATGTTGCGGCGGATGGAGTCAGAGGTACGCGCCAGCCAGCGTTCATTCAAGCATGCAATTTAAGTAATCGCTTTCTATTACATTTGAATTTCGGACAGTGCTCGATTAAAACCCGAAGATTTCTAGCGCATTTTACGGCTAAACTCCGGAAAACTCTAGAGAAAGCGCTTACTCATGCGAGCCGTACCGTGACTTCGCGGACGGCAATACCCGCGACCGTCACGCAACACCTGATAGTTTGCGAATACGCCCGGCAGGTCACGTGTGCCGAGTACGATGCAGCATCATCGTGTGTCTCCCACCGCCGAGCCGCCTGTATTCCCACAAAAACAGGCGATGAAACACAGACGGTTGGGTCTGCTGCAAGTGCTAATGATCACGTTCATCATCGGCTCCATTGATCGGACCAACGTCCGCTGCGCGATGCCGAGCGTGTGCATCATTGATCGTTCAGTCACGTGACTGCTTGAGAGGTTGCCTGCTCATCAAATGCGGGGCTGCACGAGCCCTGGCCTTTAGCAAGCCTGCAGCACGTCGATGACGCGGCTCACGAGCAACGGACGAGTATTGCGTCCATATTCGGCCATATGCGTCGAGGCCCCATTCGCCCTCAACGCTTCCGCGCTTTCCCAACGTTCGATTACAGCAAAAGTGTCATCGCCGAGCGGCTTCTGAATCGTCCCGAAGTCCGGGACGTCGACGACGGCCTCGTAGCTGACGCATCCTTCTTGGTGCGCTCCCGACGCGGCTTGTGGGATTGAATGGATCCGGTCCGTGGGTGCGACAACGTGTATCACGGTAATTGTCCCCCTTGCGAGCGCTGGGCCTGTTCGTTGGTTCGCCGTTAATCCAATTGGAGTCCCCTTGTTTCGCGGGCGCAGAGTGGAACCAGACTGACTTGCGATTGCTGCGCGGATCGGCGGTATGCCGTGGATCAATCGCTGCGGATTCAAATACTTGGCGCCTTCTGGATTGCCCGCTACCCGCGCCGTTGCGATGCTCCACGCAAGCACTCCGCAAGCAAATCCCGCCCAATAGGCAGGGCCAGCAACAGAAGCCGTAACGACAGACATCAGGGTTAACACTTAAAATCGCAATTCAGCCTTGTGTGCGAGGTACTTAATTGAGAGCGATCTCTTACCTAGACTTGCAATCACCCGCTCCGGACAACAGTTCGCAGCGAAACCAAGACTGGAGGTTCCTCATGAAATCGCTCGTTCAAGCCATTGCAGTTGCCGCAGTACTCGCCGTCCCCGCTGTTTCGTTTGCTCAGTCGAACGCGCCTGTTACCAGCGCCGCCTTGGAGAACGGCACGGCGTCCAGCTACGGTGGTGTTGCCGATGGCACATCGGCGTCAGGCTCACGTCGTCCGCTCCGTTCCCTGGATCATTCAATCCACTCGATGGAACATGCGATCCATTCATCGATTCGGCCGGACCCCAATGACGGCATGAAACCGATTTACTTTGGTTCTTGAAAACAGCCTCGTTGAATTCTGGTTCTGCTTTGGGCAGGCTCCTCTTCCTTTCAACGAGATGCCCACCTTCGCGCGGGAGTCAGCTGTGCGTAATCGCAATCGGCACTTCGATGCGGAGGGTTGGGCACCCATGTTAGGCTTTCCGCGGTCCTCGCCGTACAGGTTGTCGAGGGACTGCATTTCGTTTTGTGTCTGGAGGGTTTGTGACTTTTGAACATCGTGGTTTTCGCGTGACCGCCGATGCTGCGGCGGATGAGCTTGGCGTCCAATGGGTATGCCATGCCGTGATTGCACGTACCGACGGGGATAAGCGCAAAGGCACGCCCCCCGCAATCGAAATGGTCATTCCAAGGGCCAAAATCGATCCACTGATGGCTCTGAGTGCGCTCGAGCATCGGGCTCGAACCGAGATAGATGATTGGTATGAAAGAGGGCAAGCGTAGGTGCACTTCTATGCTCAGATGACGCCTCACCGCTTCCGAGCGAAGACTGCGAACGCCGCCACCTTCATCCGCGGGTCAGTGTGTCGTCGACAACAGCGTGCGGTATTGAGGCTGCTTTAAAGAGTCTTGCCGGGTTCCATTAATACGAGTCACCAAAGACATCGCGTAGCCTGCCTGAAGCGCTTGCGAAACATTGGTCGCGATACGATGATCCGAACCGCGCTATCGAACACGGTTGCTGTGGCCAGCATGATCGCCGCGGCGGCATCGTTCGCCAGCGTGCTCGCGCCGGTCGCCGGCCATTTCGATACGCACCTGCTGGGGCTGGCGCTCATCAGCAGTGCCCTGCTTGCGTTGCCACCGCATGCGAGGCGACGGCCGAGTCGCTGAGCGCCAGCGCGTTGAATGCCGCCGTTCGACGATCAGGCCGCGTGACGGTTGCTGAGCGGATATGAATGTTGGCCAGCGGGCAATCAATGGCTCGATCCGCCGTGCCCTATTCCATCTGGGCGACAACGCAATCGCCATCAGATGTCTAGTGACCCGCCAGCGACGGCAGTTCGTTCAAAAACGCATCTCGCGCCCGCACTCCAGCGGTGCCAGGTTCTTTCCGGTCATCCTGAATGAGCCGGGCGAATACGAGAGTATTGTCCCCCTTCGTTGCCCAACCGACGAACCAACCGTGGGCATGGTCTTCGTCAAACGTTCCATCGGGTTTGCGCGGATAAGCCATGCCAGTTTTGCCGTGAACCGTCCAGCCATCCGGGAGCGTTTTCGATTCAACGATTCGCTTCGTCATGTCGAACGCAGTTGGGGACACCGGCAACTGACCGTTGATGAACTTCTCCAGGAAGGTGATTTGCCCCAGAGAGATCTTCAATGACGACTCGATCCAGGAGCGATCGAGTCCATTGTGCTTGCCGGGGTCGCCTGATACATCGGCGTTTCCGTAGTTAAACTCTTTAGCATATTGCGCGAAGCGCTCCGGTCCCAAGGCGTGCGTCACCTGCTGCGAAAACCAGACCACCGAATATTTGAGCCACCGCGTCGGATCTGTCGGCTGCCTCCAGGCATCGCCACCCCAATCATAGTAACCCTCGCGGTACGGTAGGGTCGGCGTGTGCTCGTCTTTCAGAAAGCCGGCGTCATAGCCCATCAGACTGATTGCGATCTTGAACGTCGAAGCCGGAGTTATCCGTTCGGTACAATTCCCCCGTTGCATCAAGATCGTTCCCGTCTTCGCATCGGCGATCGCCGTACAGACAGTCGTGGCATGCGCCGCCGAAACGGCCAGCACCGAAGTTAAAGACAGTAGTGCGCGTCGTAAATACATCGAGTCTCCTTGAATTGGGCCAAAGGGTAGCACTTGCTTGCTTTCGCGTTTCGAATAAGGCATTTCGACGGCAATTCTTCTTTGAGATTCCAATCGAGAAGCTTGCCACGTAGAGACAAGGTCCGATTCCGAAATGTTCCGTAGGGTCACGCGCAATAAAGGTGTCTCCGGCGACGTCCCGCATGGGCGTCAACAACGCGCGAAGCGGGCCATTTCGCGGCCTTGCCGTAGTCCTCGCAAAGAAGCCTTTCTCGGATATTGGTAGGAGCGTGATAACTATGGGTAATCGCCAGCAGTCCCCAAAACGTTACAAGACATCCCGGCAAACTCTCGTCATACAACAGTCTCGGCGGTTTAGCCTTTCGTGCAATCGCCCTGATTACGTAGGTCCTTATGCGAACTTTCATACCAGTCAAATTTATCAAGAGCTATTGAACGCCCACACTTGATTTCAACAAGTTTCTTTGGTTTGCACGAACTTAGTTTAGCGAAAATCTGTCAGGACTAGCCGGCCCCGTTCTGCTCTCGGTGGCAGTTGCAGACGCCGTCATGTTCTTCTGTCGAGTAGATTCATCGCGGAAAAGAGCATCGTACTCAAATAGGGAATCTGGTGAACGAGGCAGCAAAGCGTCTCATTTCTTTATGCTTTATCGGATAGCAATGTCAAGTGATGCCATAGGAGATGGAAATGTCGAATGATGAACGGGGCGCAACAGTTCGAGCGCTACTTGCTTTCGCCGATCTGCGAAAGAGTGAAGAACGCGAGTTCATCTTAACCATGAACCTCCTGCTTCGCGCTTCGCCCAAAAAACGGCGGGAAATGATCGATCAGTTTAGGGAGATATCTTCAAGTGGGGCGAATATCCCTGGAAATTACCGCGTTGATTCAAGATAATTATCGCCTCGACGATTCTATATCAGATGGATGGCTTTTTGCCGCCGGGCGATCGAAGAACTGGATGAGGTTCGCGATCGATGCCGGGCTTGTCAGGTGACCCCTGTTGCCAGATGGGAATGAATGACGTACAACAGCGCCGCCCGCAGTCGCGTGAACGGCAGCGGCTTGCTCGCCACCCGAGCGATCCCCATCGTCTCGCAGCCCCTTTGCACTCCTCGCGCGCCAGCGCATAGCCATCCATCTCCTGCATCGATAGGTCTGTCACCAGGATGTCGAAGGCCCATCAAACCGTAGCTCGCCCCCCTCACGAAACCGCCCTACGGCACGGGATGTGCCGGACCCTCAGCACACCCGATCTCCCACGACGCTCCCTCGACCAGTCGATTCTCGTCATCTGCATGCCACGTATCGCCCTCGCCGCAAAGGATGCTGCCTCGATACCGATTGAGGCTCGAGAAATCGGCCGATAAAATCGGACAAATCCTATATAAGACGCGATTATTTTGAGACTACCCCAAGATTTATCTGCTTGCCTCGGGTGTAATTCCTGGATTTTTAATATGGTTTTCGGATAAGTTTGATTCAAGTTCATTCATAACCAGTCATATCCTCTGGTCATCCTTATTCTGCGGAGCTCTGCATGAGCAATATGAAGATCCGCCTCGTACTGGCTGATCATCATCCGGCCGTACTGTCAGGCATCAATCACGGCCTGGCCGTGCTTCCCACCTTGGAAGTGGTCGGTACCGCCGCAGACTTGGGCGACCTGATCAAGCTGTTGGACATGAAGCCCTGTGACGTCGTCATCACCGGCTACGCAATGCGTGGCGGAGAGTACGGAGATGGCATGACGCTGCCAGCTTATTTGCGGACTGGTCAGATACCACCTGGCATTAAATCCGGCCAATACGAAACAGGTGTTTCATCGTCGGCACTACATTAAAAACTCCTCGGAAATCACTCGATAAGCCAGTCAACCGATTGAAGGCACCATGAGAATCAACCTGATACTTGCTGACGACCATCCGGCGTTGGTCGCCGGTGTCAAGCATGAATTGTCGCGAATCCACACGCTCAATGTAGTGGAAACGGCCCGCGACTCGACAGAAATTGTGGACTTGCTGTCGCGGGTCCCGTGCGACATTCTCGTCACAGACTACTCGATGCCTGGTGGAGAATACGGTGACGGTATGGCAATGCTGTCGTTCTTGCGGCGCCGCTATCCTGACCTGAAACTCGTCGTATTCACTACGATCGACAACATGGCCATTGCGGCCGAATTGCGGAAAATCGGTATTCATTCCGTGCTGAACAAGGCAAGGGATATCGGCCGTTTGATTACCGCGATCCATGCCGTGCATGCCGGTGCAAGCTATTTTTCACCCACTACGCGTGAGCATGGCGAAATGGCTGCAGCCGCGCAGTTCTCTAGCACAAGAGTGTCCGTGCTATCGAGCCGGGAAGCGGAGGTCGTGCGTCTCTATGTGTCCGGCGTCACCATCACCGAAATAGCTGCGCAGTTGAACCGGACGAAGCAGACTGTGAGCAGCCAAAAAAGGACCGCGATGCGTAAGCTTGGCATCGAGCGCGACGCGGAGCTATTCAGATTTGCATACGAAATCGGATTTGCCGCTTCCATTGGTCAGCCAGACGCCACGGCTACTGATGCGGACTCTAGCGACTCCGCAGAAGTTTGACGCATGCACGGCCGACGTTTGGCAACGG
>NZ_JAQQEU010000017.1:0-128521 GCF_046026895.1 Paraburkholderia sediminicola | reverse complement strand
ACCTTACCCGCACGGGCTGGGGCAATGCGATGTACCACCTGTTCCTGTGTGACGAATTCTCCGCCGAGGAGGCATACCGCTGCGGCTTCGTCCAGGAAGTGCATCCATACGGGCGGCACCGCGAGCGTGCGATGGAGATCGCCCGGGCGATCAGCAAGGTCGCGCCGATCGGCCTGCGTGCGACCAAGGCTGCGGCTCTGACCTATATCGAGCACGGCGAGCAGGCAGCGATTGCCGTCATTCCGCAGATTCGAGAGGAGGTCTTCGCGTCGGAGGACTTCAGGGAAGGGATCCAGTCCTTTGTCGAGCGTCGCGAGGCCCGCTTCGTGGGGCGGTGATCCTGGTGGTTCACACGTGAATTGCCACTGGTTTCGATCCTGCGGCAGCGCATAGAAACGGGCGCGGCTTGATGGCCTTGCCAGCCCGGTTCTGACGGGTATCCCAGCGTATAACTATCCATCCATTCAAGAGAGATTCGCAATGAAGACGCAGATCACAGAGTTGTTCGGCATCGAGCATCCCATCATCCAAGGCGGCATGCACTACGTAGGATTCGCGGAACTGGCTGCCGCGGTGTCCAATGCGGGCGGCCTGGGCATCATTACGGCGCTGACACAGCCCAGCCCGGAGGCGCTGGCGGGCGAGATCCGGCGCTGCCGGGACATGACCGACAAGCCATTCGGCGTCAACCTGACTTTCCTTCCGGCACGCAATCCGCCGGATTACCCCGGCTATGTGCGCGCGATCATCGATGGCGGCGTGAAAATCGTCGAGACCGCTGGGAACAATCCGCAGAAGTGGCTGCCCATGCTGCAGGAAGCCGGCATCAAGGTGATTCACAAATGCACATCGGTGCGGCATGCACTGAAGGCCGAGAGCATCGGCTGCGATGCGGTCAGCGTGGACGGCTTTGAATGCGGGGGCCATCCCGGCGAGGACGATGTCCCCAACTTCATCCTGCTGCCCCGTGCCGCGGACGAGCTCAGGGTACCGTTCGTCGCCTCGGGCGGCATGGCCGATGGTCGCTCGCTGGTGGCGGCACTTGCCATGGGCGCGGGCGGTGTCAACATGGGCAGGCGCTTCGTGGCGACCCACGAAGCGCCGGTCCACCAGAAGGTCAAGCAGGCCATCGTCGCGGCAACGGAACGGGATACGCGGCTCGTCATGCGCCCGCTGCGCAATACCGAACGCGTGCTGAACAACGCTGGGGTCGAGCGCCTGCTGGAAAAGGAAAGGCGGCTCGGCGCCGACATCGCCTTCTCGGACATCGCGGACGAGGTAGGTGGCATCTATCCGCGTGTCATGAAGGACGGCGACCTGGACGCCGGTGCCTGGTCGTGCGGCATGGTTGCCGGACTCATTCGTGACATCCCCAAGGTCGGCGAGCTGGTCGAACGAATCATGCACCAGGCCGAAGAGATTGTTGCGAAGCGGCTTCACGGGATGCTGTCGCAGGCATGAACATTGGTGATGCCAACTAGGAAAGAGACAATGCGCGCAATTGTTGCAAGGACCAGGGTCAAGGAAGGCCGCGAGGCCGGGTTTGAAGCGCTGGCAGCCGGACTGGTGACCGAGTCGCGCCGTGAATCCGGGTGCCTGGCATATGACCTGTGGCGCACGAAGCGCATGAATGCGTCTTGATCGAGCGCGACGTCGACGAGGCGGCAGCCCAGGCGCACGTCAAATCTGATCACTATCGTCGGATTGGTCGACAGATGGGCGTACTCATGGGCGGTGCCTCGACTGTGCTCAGACTCACCGCGCCGGAGTCGGGTGCGGGCGCTTCCGGGGCGGAACCTCTACGACAGCAGCCTGTGGGGCATCCGTGTTGTCGCGATCGTCGCCGCACTCTCGCAACTCGGCATCCAGACCGCGAGCATCATTGCCGTGCTTGGCGCGGCCGGCCTCGCGCTCGGTCTCGCCCTGCAGGGGACGCTGCAGAATATCGCGGCGGGGATCATGTTGTTGTTGCTGCGGCCCTTCAAGGCTGGCGACTACATCGATGGCGGCGCGGGAAGCGTCGCGGGTACCGTCCAGGAAGTCAGCCTGTTCATGACGCGTCTGACGAAGCCAGACGGGATCTGCGAGTACGTACCGAACAGCGTACTGTGGAGCAACTCGATCCGCAATTACAGCCGCAATCCCAATCGACGACTCGACCTCGAAGTGGAAGTCGCGGCTCGGGACGATGTGAACCGGGCGCTGGAGACACTGCGCGCGCTTGTCGCCGCCAATCCGCACGCGCTTACGGATCCCGCTCCACAGGTGATGGTGATGCGCTTCGATGACAGCACGGCAGTGCTGAATATCCGCGTCTGGTCCCCCGTGGACGTGTTCTGGGACATGCGCTGGGATCTCGCCCGCCAGGTACGGCAAAGACTGACCGACGAAAAGTTTTCTCTCCCGCTGCGCACCCGGGAGCTTCACATCGTGCGCACGCCAGCATCCGTGCGCACGCGCGGTCCGGATGGTACCGTCGCCTCGTGAGAAATGCATCGCAGGCGGTCCGGGCACCAGCTTCCAGTCCTTGCGCCACGGACACGGATATTTGGCCGTTTGTGGGTCGGAAAAATGTCTCCCACGTGATACCTTGCGGATGTCGATTTTGTGCCAGCTCGTTCGTCGTGGTGTTGAAGGCACCGAATGTCCTTCGACATAATCCGGAACTCACCTTTTGACAGGAGAAAACCAATGCGCGTGATGGTCATGGTCAAGGCGTCCCCCGAATCCGAAGCCGGTCAAATGCCGAGCATGGAACTCATCGAGGCGATGGGCCGTTACAACGAAGAATTGGTCAAGGCCGGCATCATGCTCGGCGGCGACGGACTGAAACCGAGCTCAGAGGGGGTGCGCGTGAAGTTTTCCGGCAAGGACCGAAGCGTCGTCGACGGCCCGTTTGCCGAAACCAAAGAACTGATCGCCGGCTACTGGATCTGGCAAGTGCAATCAATGGACGAAGCCATCGACTGGGTACGCCGCTGCCCGAATCCGATGGTCAGCGACTCGGAAATCGAAATTCGCCCCTTCTTCGAGCCCGCGGACTTCGGCGAGGCGTTCACGCCCGAGCTTCAGGAGAAAGAAGAACGGCTGCGGCAGCAGATTGAATCCAATCAGGGTACCGAGCGTCGTTGACAAAGTACGCGACACGGCACGCTCTGTGCCGTCACGCCCTCGCACCTCAAGCCCTCAAACCCTGAAAGTCCCCAAGGAACTCAGCGCGGAACACAGCGGGCTTTTCAGCGCGAGCGCACGGACGGCCGGCGTCGTCCCGCACCCGCTTTCGGCGGCCAACAAGCGCGTCGTCGAAGACCACCCGCCGCTTCGCTAGCCGCGCGGCGCTGCCGGGCTCTTGCACACAGGTCTAACCGACCAGCCGACTAACCGGCCGGCGCTGCCGGCGAATCATCGTTCTCCGCAGTTCAATGGCCCAGACCGGCGCCGGCGATCTGTTGCTCCACGAACTGGGCGAACAGCGTATGCAGATGCGTCGTCGGATGAAGGTCGTCGGCGAACATGTAGGTCTGATCCGCGTTGGCGGCGACGTAGGTTGCCGGCGAGCACAGCAGTGCCGTCTGGTCGGGCGTCTTCTTCGGATCGCAGGCGACGCCGGTGTTCGACACTGTGAAGCCATTGGCCTGAAAGTTCGCGATGATCCGATTCACCCACGTGTACGCGTCGATCTGGATCACCTTGCCTTGCAGACCATTGGTCTGCAAAGCGGCGTTCAGCGTGCTGTTGAAGAGTTGCGAAAGCTGGGTCAGGTTGGCCCCGCCATCGGACGATGCTAGGCCAGTGGGCGACAGACCGATGTTCGGCAGGTTGATCACCACCACATGAGCGGCGCCGTTCTGGACGATCTGCCCCGCCAGCTGGGCGAGCGTGTTTGCGGCCGTCTGCACGGGCTGGGCCGCGGCCGGCAACTGGCCGGCCCGAAGCACATCGTTCGCGCCGGCCCACACCAGGATGAGCTGATTGGCGTTGAAGCTCTGGTGAGCGCTCAGATAGTTCGAGATCTGCTGAGTGACGGGCATTTCGATGTCGCCGATCACGTCGCTCAGGAAGTTGTACTGGTCCGCCGGCGTCGCCACCGTGGCGCCCCCTTCCGCATAGCCGAGGCCGCTTTGCGCACTGAGCTTATGGGTGATGTCGATAGTGTATGCCGCGCTCAGCGTATCGCCGTAGTATTGCGCGACGTTCTGAGTCCACACCTGCCCGGGATTCGTCGTGAACCGCCCGCCGCCCACCGCTCTGGCGATCGGCGCGTAGGTCCCGACGTCCGACAGGCTGTCGCCGAACGAGACGATTTGCAGTTTGATACCGCCCGCAGGCGCAGGCGTCGCCGCGCCACCGTTGCTCGAACTACTCGAACCGTTGTCGTGTCCGCCGCCGCATGCCGCCAGCAGTGAGATCGCGACGGCAAAAAATACAGCGCGGGCCTGGTCATTGATTCCTCGCATAGCTCCTCCCCCTGAACGGTCGGGCGGTTCAGCCACGTGACGTGGTGTGGCGGCCACCGCTGTCGCGACAAGCATGCTGATCACGCAAAAAGCGTGCACTGTCGCGCCCGAGGCTGACTGCGCGTCACGCCCGGCGTCATGCGGGGCCGTTCCGGCCGGTCGCGGTCCCATCCGCTCGTGCTCGGGCCAGACGCGGAACCTCGCGACGCGTTCATCGCTGAGACCGCCGTTTCAAAGGGCACGAATGCCGATTGCTCGCATTTGTAAGGATGAGCAGGCCAGATTACAAATTGCTGCGATCGCCGGGAATGGTGGGGAGGTCTGACTGCGGCGGTGCGTGCGCCTGCGCTTCGGGTTCGCCGTCCGTCAGCGGCGCACCCCCCGCATTGCCTGGCGGCGTCGTGAGCCCCGCCGTAAGCTCTTTAGTGCTGGACACCCCAGAGCCGCACCGTGACGCGCTCCAGCGTATCGAACACCAGATGCTCGATCAGCAGGCCGATCACGATCACCGCGGCGAGGCCCGCGAATACGCGGTCCGTGTACAGCTCATTGCGATTCTGGAAGATATACCAGCCGAGCCCCCCGCTGCCCGAACTCGCGCCGAACACCAGTTCGGCCGCGATCAGCGTGCGCCATGCGAACGCCCAGCCCACCCGCAAACCGGCCAGAATCGACGGCAACGCTGCGGGCACGAGTATCAGCAGCACGTGGCGCAGGCCGGTCAGTCCATAGTTGCGGCCTGTCATGCGCAGCGTCGCGGGCACCGACCGAAAACCGGAGTACGTGTTCAGAGCAAGCGGCCACAGCACCGCATGCACCAGCACGAACAGCAGGCTGCCGGTGCCGAGACCGAACCACAGCAACGCAAGCGGCAACAATGCGATCGACGGCAACGGGTTGAACATCGCGGTCAGCATCGACAGGACATCGCGCCCCACCCGCGTCGATACGGCAAGCGACGTCAGCACGAACGCAAGCCCGGCGCCGAGCAGATAACCGCGCAGCAGCACGGACATCGACACCGCCGTTTTCTGCAGCAGTTCGCCGGACCATACGCCCTGCGCGAACGCGCTGAAGGTCGCACCGAAAGTCGGCAGCAGCAGGTCGTTGTCGATGATGCGCGCGGCGGCTTCCCATGCCGCGATCAGCACCAG
This sequence comes from Paraburkholderia sediminicola, assembly GCF_046026895.1. Lineage (GTDB taxonomy): Bacteria > Pseudomonadota > Gammaproteobacteria > Burkholderiales > Burkholderiaceae > Paraburkholderia > Paraburkholderia sediminicola_C. The sequence continues at coordinate 122,910 of NZ_JAQQEU010000017.1, read as the reverse complement.
CGCGATCAGCGCCTTGCGCAACCAGCTTTGCGCAAAGAGACGCTTGCCGAGCGGCAACGGCGCTTCGAGAGCGAGTTCGCCGAGCGGTTCGAGCGGGCGTTCATACTCTTCGCGAACCGGCGGCAGCAAGGTGGTGGGCGAACTCATTGAGCGGTCTCCGTCTGCTCGAACAACAGGTGATGAATGCGTGCAACGCTGTGCTGAAAATCGCTGCGCCCGAAACTGTCCTGCGAATATTGATGGCTGTTGAGTTCGGCGCGCACGCGGCCGGGATGCGGCGACAGCAGCAGAATCCGGTTGCCGACCACGAGCGCTTCTTCGATCGAATGCGTGACGAACAGCAGCGTGAAATTCACCTCTTCCCACAGCCGCAACAGTTCCTCCTGCATCTTGCGGCGGGTGAGCGCATCGAGCGCGGCGAAGGGTTCGTCCATCAGCAGCACGCGCGGCTGCATCGCGAGCGCACGGGCAATCGCGACGCGCTGCTTCATGCCGCCCGAGAGCGTATGCGGATACGCGTTCGCAAACGAAGCCAGCCCCACCTTCTCCAGATAATGCAGCGCGCGCTCGTCGGCTTGCGCGCGCGTGAGCTTCTTCGCGACGCGCAGCGGGAACGCGACGTTCTGCAGCACCGTCTTCCACGGCGGCAACTGGTCGAACTCCTGGAACACGACGATCCGGTCCGCACCGGGGCCGCGCACCGCCTCGCCGTCGAGCGAAATACTGCCCGAACTCGGCTGGATGAAACCGGCCACGGCCTTGAGCAACGTCGACTTGCCGCAACCGGACGGGCCGAGCAGGACGAAGCGATCGCCGCCGTAGACATCGAAGCTGACGTCGTGCGTCGCGCGAACGATCCGCTCGCGCGTGCGGTATTCGAGGTTCACGTGTTCGACCGCGAGCAGTTTTTCGCTGGTCGCCGCGCGGGACTCGCCTGCGTGGTGCGGAAACAGAAGTGTGGGATTCGCCACCATCAGATCGCTCCCTGTGTGCTGAATGAACGGACCAAGCGGACTGAACGGACTGAGCGGGCCGACCAGCGTCCGGCAACGATGACCATCCTCAACTCCCCGCCGCCGTCGCCGGGTCGTCGAAGAAGTAGTCCTTCCACGACTTCGGCTCGTTCCTGATCGCGCCGACGCGATACATGAACTGTGCGAGCCCCAGCGTGTTCTGCGGCGCAACCTTGAATTGCACCTGCGGATTCTTGATGACCTTCACGAGCAGATCGCGCTCGATCTTCGACTGGTTCGTACGGATGTAGATATCGGCAGCGGCATCCGGGTTCGCGCTGATGAAGCGCGCGGCATCGGCCAGTGCATCGACGAACGCGCGATACGTCTTCGGATTGTTGTCGCGGAATTTTTCGGTCGCGTAAAGTACCGTCGCCGAACTCGGGCCGCCCAGCACGTCATACGAATTCAGTACGATGTGCGCCTTCGGATTGGCCGCCAGTTCCTGCTCCTGAAACGGCGGATTGCCGAAGTGGCCGGTGATTTCCGTGGCGCCCGCGATGATCGCCGCGGCCGCGTCGGGATGCGGCAGCGCCTGAGTGAACTTGTCGAGGCGGTTGTACTCCTTGTCGCCCCAGCGTTTGGCCGCCGCATATTGCAGCACGCGCGATTGCACCGACACATTCACGGCCGGCACCGCGATGCGGTCCTTCGCGGTGAAGTCGGCGATCGTCTTCACAGCGGGATCGTTGCTCACCAGGTAGTACGGCAGATTGCCGAGCGACGCCACGCCCTTCACGTTCTGCTTGCCGTGCGTGCGGTCCCAGATGGTCAGCAGCGGGCCGACGCCGCCGCCGGCCACGTCCACCGCGCCCGACAGCAGTGCGTCGTTGACCGCGGCGCCGCCCGAGAGCTTCACCCAGTCGACCTTGATGTCGAGCCCCTGCTTACGCCCTTCCTTCTCGACGAACTGCTGGTCGCGCGCGACATTCAGCAGCAGATAGACGATACCGAACTGCTCCGCGATGCGGATCTGCCCTTCGGCGTGCGCGGGCGCGCTGGCGGCGAAGCCCGCGACGCCCATTGATACAGTCAGCAGTACCGCGGTGAAGCGGCGAACATACGACGGCCGCTCGGCGGTCGGTCGAAACCTGTCTGGCATTGGAACTCCGGTCAGCGTGCAGGGTGAGATGAAAGCGGACGACATTGCGTCAGAACGGCACGTCGCCTTCGATCGTCGTGCGATAAAGTTTGCGGCGCAGATGATCCGGCGTGCCGGCCGCGAGATGCATCAACGAGCGGTTGTCCCAGAACACCATGTCGTGTTCCGCCCACTGATGCCGGTAGATGTGTTCGGGGCGCACGCTATGCGCGAAGATTTCGGCCAGCAGCGCGCGGCTCTCGTCTTCCGGCAAGCCGATCACGCGGGTCGTGAAATGCTCGCTGACGAACAGCGCGCGGCGCCCGGTCTCGGGATGCGTGCGCACGATCGGCTGCACGACCGGCTTCACCTGGTCGATCTGCTCGGCCGACAGATCGGGCCGCCACGGGCTGCGCTTCTGCAGTTCAGCGTATTTGGCGAGGTAGGTGTGCTCGGCCGAACGCCCTTGCACGGCGGTGCGCAAATGCGCGGGCAACGTGTCCCACGCGAGGTGCATGTTGGCGAACAGCGTGTCGCCGCCTTCGGCGGGCAACTCCTGCGCATGCAACAACGAACCGAGACTCGGCTTCTCCTTGTACGAGAGGTCGGAGTGCCAGAAATGGCCGGCGTCGCCCAAACCGATCGGCTTGCCGTCTTCGACGATGTTCGACACCACCAGCACCTCGGGAAAGCCCGGCAACTGGAACTGGTGCAGCACGTGAATCTGCAGCGGACCGAAACGGCGGCTGAACGCGATCTGTTGAGCGGGTGTGATGCGCTGATCGCGAAACACCAGCACATGATGATCGAGGTGGGCGCGGTGAATGCGCGCGAAATCGTCGTGGCTCAGCGGCTTGGCGAGATCGAGCCCGAGCACTTGCGCGCCGACGGGGCCGTCGAAAGCGCGAATCTCGATGGGCTGGTTCTCAATGGAGGCGCCGGCATGGCGGGTATCAGCAGGGGCAAAGGCAGTCGTCACAGGAAACTCTTCGTCGAATCTGTTCGGAGGACGCCGTCGAAGGCGCAGTCAGATGAATTTACCGGCGCACGCGCGCGCAGACAACGAAGCAAATCCGATACGTTTATCTGCTGGAGTGATAAACCCGATGCTTTAACGGGCCCGGGCCCGGGCCCGGGCACGCGCACCCGCATCGAACGCGCCGGCCAGCCAACGCGTGACCGCCCACTGAAACGCGCCGCACAACACGAGATACACCAGACCCACGAACAAAAAAATCTGCGCCGGGTAGACCATGAGCCGGCTATTCACCTGGTTCGCGAGGAACGTGAACTCCGGCACCCCGACGATATAGGCAAGCGACGTATCCTTGATCAACGATACCCATTGATTGACGAACGACGGCGTCATCGTGCGTATCGCCTGCGGCAGCAGCACATGGCGCAACGCCTGAGCGCGCGTCATGCCGAGCGACAGCGCGGCCTGCCACTGCCCGTCGCCGAGCGCGGCGATGCCGGCCTGCACCGAATGCGACAGATACGCGCCGCCGATCAGCGCAAGCGCGCAGACCACGGTCGCAAGTCCGGGCACATCGATATGCAACAGCACCGGCATCAGAAAGAACGTCCAGAAGATCAGCATCAGCACCGGAATCGCGCGAAAAAAACCCACTGCGGCAAGCAGCAGAATATGCAGCGCGCCGCGCGTCATCACCAGCGCGATACCGCCTGCCAAACCCAGCAGCGCCGACAGCACGGCCGAGCTCAGCGTCAGCGCCACGGTCAGCGCGACGCCGCCGAGCGGGCCGGCGGGAAACGCGCCGGCCAGCAGATAGCGCAGGATCGGCAGCCAGTCAGGCGCGCTCATGAGCCGCCTCCCCGCACGAACCGCGCGCGACCCGCTTGATCGGCACCACGCCGCTGCCAGATCACCAATGCGACTTCGATAGCGGCGATCGCCGCCATGTAGAGCAAGGTCGCCATGCCGAACGACTGGAACGTCTTGAGGGTCTCCGTCTCGACCTGGCGCGACGAGTACGACAACTCCGCGAGGCCGATCGCCATCGTCAGCGACGAATTCTTGATGACGTTCATATATTGCCCGGCGAGCGATGGCGTCGCGATCCGCACCGCCTGCGGCAAAATCACATGGCGCAACGTAGCGAAGCGCGTCAGGCCCAGCGCCGCGGCCGCCTGATACTGGCCGGTGCGCACGCCGCGCATCCCCGCGCGGAATTCCTCGCCGATGAAGGTCGTCGTGTAGCACGTGAGGCCGAGCCAGCCCGCGACGAATTCGAAGGTCGGCCAACCCAGCGTGACAGGCCCCAGCGTGACGGCATGCGGTGTATTGAGCCAGTTCATCACGCTGTCGGGCAACAGGACCGCCGCGCCGAAATACCAGAACAGCAATTGCACGAGCAACGGCGAGTTGCGGAATATCAGCACATAGCCGGCCGCCGCGCGGCGTAGCGCCGCGCCACGCGCGCTGCGTGCGAGCGCCAGCGCGAAGCCCAGCAGCGTCGCGCAAACGATCACACTGGCCGACAGCGCCAGCGTCATCGCGAAGCCGCGCCAAAGCCACGCCACATAGCGAGGTTCGAGCCACGCGTTCATGGTCACCATCCAGAAGCTTTTGCATTTGCAGCGATAAAACAGACCGGCCCGCCGTCATGCGAGCGGCAGGCCGGACAGCGAGCGCGCCGAACGGCGCAACTCTTTTGCGGATCGCCAATCCTGAACAGGCGAGGCAGCGGCGCTTTGCTGGACGGACCGAACCACTGCTCGTAGATCTTCGCCGCGTTGCCGTTCGCTTCCAGATTCACCAGCGTTTCGTTGACCACACTCAACAGACGCGCCTCGTTCTTCGGCACGCCGACGCCTTCATAGTCGTTCGAAATCGTGAATGGCGGGATCTCATACTTCTCCTTGTCGGGCACGTTGGCGAGCAAGGCGACCAGCTTCGGACCGTCCTGCGTGATCGCCTGCACATTGCCCTCACGCAGCGCGGCAATGGCGAAAGGCGTGTCGTCGTAGGCAACGATGGTCGCGGCCGGGAACTGCGCGCGGACCTGCTGTTCGTTCGTCGTGCCCTTGTCCGCGCCGATCCGCAAACTGCCCAGTTGCTGCGGCGACTGCAACACGCCCTTCTTCGCGATGAACTGCGTGCCCGACGCGAAGTACGGCGTGCTGAAGTCGATTTCCTTCCTGCGCTCGTCGGTGATCGTGAAGTTCGCGAAAACCAGATCGACTTTGTTCGACTTCAAAAACGCGATCCGGTTGGCGGGATTGGTGGGCTGAATCTCGAGCTTGACGCCAAGCTTCGCCGCGACGGCGCGTGCATAGTCGACGTCGAGGCCCACGATCTGATTGGTCTTCGGGTCGACGAAACCGAACGGCGGATTACTGTCGAAAGTCGCGACGCGCAGCACGCCCGCTTTCCTGATGTCGTCGAGTCGATCGGCGTGCGCGACGCCTGATAAGGTGAGCAGCAGCCCGAGCACAGCGGCGCTGCGAGTCCAGGTTTTCATCATCAAGCCCCGTGGTTATCCGTTCAATGCGTAGGTATCGTGTCGGGCGTTCCCGTGCCCTTGGCGAAGACTGTAGCAGCGCGTCATAGCGTCACGAACAAACGATTCGTCAGGTGCTAGGTCGGTGGCGTCATAACAGCATGTCGGAGGCGCGGATCGATGGGCTCCATAAAGACGTTCAATTAAAGATTCTCAAGCTTTGAAGCGGAGGACGTTAAATATTCCGAATGCACGCATATAAAACAATCCTCTGAAAAATGTAATTTCCGCTTTCCCCCCGCGTGAATCCGCGCCCGCGCCCTCCCGCCACCCCATGTTTTCAGCTGCCCGCAAGAATTCAAGCGCTGTCTGTGTGCGGCGCTCCTTACACTTCGTCGCAGTGTGTTGGCTGGCGCACATTAACTAACTCTGACAAGGAATAATTTTTATTACGGGCCAATCTCGGAGACTGCGGGACTACAACTATGCAAATCATGTCAGACGCACGGGGTCATACCGTCGCAAAGAGGATTCGAATCGACGGAGGCGTCGCTCTGAAGTCTTTTCACAGCGTCATCCCTGCCGAAACGATCGCTGAGATCAACGACGCCATCGATCGATCGTTCGGCAACGTACCGCAACGTTCCCAACCGGGCGCGACGGTGGCAGCGATGCTGCGTCGTGACGACGCCTTCCGACAGCTCGAGGCGACAATCTGTGCTAATGCACGGGAAGCCGCTGCCAGGGCCGGTCAGACCGAGGTGCCTTTGGAACCCTTTCACGTGCTGCGCTGTGCGAACATGGCAACGCTCGCGGAAAGTCATTGCCGCCATTACGATTCCCATCTGCTTACGTTGCTGATTCCTTTGCAGCTCTCGCAGGATGCCGTCTCCAATGGCGACCTCGTGATGTACCGGCGGCCCCGGCTGTCGGTCTCCACGCTGGGCAACATGATCTGCAAAGCTCGCCACAGTGTGCAGCGCAACCTGCCGTTCAAATGGCGCAAATGGCTGACGCTGCATGACCTGCGCCGCGGCAACTGCACGCGCATGCCGGTGCACGTGGGCAGCGTATACGAATTCAATGGATTTGCGCTGCAACATGCGAATCTGGATGTGCAGACCGGGCAGCGCCGCACTCTGCTGATTCACTATTACGACCCGGGCTTCTCGCTAGGCCTTAGCGCGATCGTGCGTCGTGGCCGCATACGTTGATGGTTTGCGCCAATAACGCGCGAGCGCACGTCGTCTTGCACTCGCGCATTGGCATAATGCGGCTCCGCGCATCGATCTTCTCAAGCCCTTACATCCAGAAGCTGCGGCCAGATCCCATTTGATAGGATGGCCCGCCATCGTTATCGACTTTGCGCGCCCTCCCGGGCTGCGCCGGGTCCATCCGCCGAAACACCACTGTCTCTTCAATGCGCATGCTCCACGGGCCATCTCGACGAGCCCGCGTGCCGGTCAAAAACTCTTCCATTCCATTTAATCCGGAATACACTGAATTCAGGACTGCATCCCATCTCTGCCCCACCAGCCTTCGCCAGCAGGAAGCTTTTGTCGTTTTCCGCGAGCCGAAGCAAGCCAGGTCGGTTCGTGCCCACACAACATCGAGCGGGACGACTCATCATGGCTGATACGAGCTACATGGCACGCAAAACCGTCGCCGACATCGTGCACAGCGCGGATGTCCACGGAACCGCATCACTGTCGAAAACCCTCGGTGTGACCAGCATCACCGCGATGGGTATCGGCGCGATCATCGGCGCCGGCATCTTCGTGCTGACCGGCACGGCCGCCGCCCAGTTCGCGGGCCCGAGCATCGTACTGTCGTTCGTGCTCGGCGGTATCGCGTGCGCGTTCGTCGGCCTGTGCTATTCGGAACTGGCGGCCATGCTGCCGGTCTGCGGCAGCAGCTACACGTACACGTATGCCACGCTGGGCGAGATCTTCGCGTGGATCATCGGCTGGGACCTGATCCTCGAATATGCCATGGGCGCCGCGACCGTCGCGGTCGGCTGGTCCGGGTATATCGTGAGCCTGCTGCACAACGTGGGCATCAATATCCCGCCCGTGCTGGCCGCGGCGCCCGGCACCGTGGTCAAGCTCGCGGACGGCACCACGGCGACTGGCGTCGTCAATCTGCCGGCCATCGTGATCATCGCGATCCTCACGACCATGCTGGTGCTCGGCACGAAGGAATCCGCACGGCTGAACAACGTCATGGTCGCGGTCAAGCTGGTCGTGGTGGTGGCCTTCATCGCGCTTGGCGTATTTTTCATCAAGCCGGAGAACTGGCATCCGTTCATCCCCGCGAACACCGGCGAATTCGGCAACTACGGCCTGAGCGGAATCCTGCGCGGCTCGGCCGTGGTGTTCTTCGCGTTCATCGGCTTCGACGCGGTCTCGACCGCCGCGCAGGAGGCGAAAAAGCCGCAGCGGGACATGCCGATCGGCATCCTCGGATCGCTGATCATCTGCACGGTGCTGTACATCCTCGTCGCGGGCGTGCTCACCGGGCTCGTGCCTTATACGGAATTGAACGTGCCTGATCCGATCGCGAGAGGCGTCGACGCGATCGGCCTGACCTGGTTCTCGATCCTGATCAAGATCGGCGCGCTGACCGGCCTGACCACGGTGATCCTCGTGCTGCTGTATGGACAGAGCCGCATCTTCTTCACGATGTCGGAGGACGGCTTGCTGCCGCCCCTGTTCGCGCGGGTTCATCCGCGTCTGCATACGCCTCATCGCAGCCAGATGCTGATCGGCACGGTCGTCGCGATCGTGGCGGCGCTGACGCCGATAGGTGTGCTGGGCGAGATGGTCAGCATCGGCACGCTGTTCGCGTTCATCCTCGTGTGCGGCGCGGTGATTTACCTGCGCCGCAGCGATTCCGATGCGCAGCGCCCGTTCCGGGTGCCGGGCGTGCCGGTGTTGCCGGTGCTGGGCATCCTGTTCTGCCTGTTGCTGATGGTGGGGCTGCCGCTCGTCACGTGGCTGCGGCTGTTCGTGTGGCTGGTGATCGGGATGGTCATCTACCTCACCTACGGCCGCCATCATTCGAAGCTGAGGTTTCCGGAGCGGCAATGAATGCCGGGATGCCTGAGCGGCGCTGAGTGCCGTGCTTCTCGCAACCTGTTCGTCAACCAGATCAAGGCTTCATCGATCGCGGCGGCGATCGGCGTGTTCGACATCACCTATACGACGCAACGCATCAACTTCGAAACCGCGCAGGCCGTGCCGACGTCCGCGAGCGCGATGCTCGCCTACATGGCGCTGACGATTCCACTCGGCCTGCTGATGCGGCGGCTCGAACAGAAAATGGCGGTGGCGCGATGAGCCGGCCCAACCCGCTCTATGAAGCACCGGGCCCGGTCGGAAGGATGCGGCAGCGCATCGTTTCGGTGGTCAGCGCGCTCGCCGTGTGCGGCCTGCTCGCTGTGATCGGCATGCGCCTCGCAGCGAGCGGCCAGTTCGAAGCGGACAAGTGGGCGATCTTCCTGCATTGGGGCACCGCGAAGTTTCTTTTCGACGGCCTCGTGTCGACGCTCGAAGCGGCCGCGTGCGCGGCGCTCGTCGCGTTCGCGATGGCGTTTCCGCTCGCGCTCGGCCGGCTTTCGAAGCGCTGTGGATCAGTAAGCTGGCCGGCGCGTACATCGAGTTTTTCCGCGCGATTCCATTGCTGCTGCTGATCCTGTTCATGGTGATCGAGCTGCCCGCGCTCGGCTTCGACTGGCCGGCGCTCGGTTTCCTCGTGTTCGCGATGGCGCTGCATCACTCGGCGCTGACGGCCGAGGTCGTGCGCGCGGGCATTCTGTCGCTGCCGCGCGGACAGCGTGAGGCCGCGTTCGCGCTCGGCATGCGGCCGTATCAGGCGATGCTGTACGTCGTGCTGCCACAGGCGTTGCGCAGCATGCTGCCGGCGTTGATCAGCTCGGTTCTCGCGATCGTGCAGGATACGTCGCTGGGCTATGTGATTCCCTACGACGAACTGCTGCACCGCTCGCGGGAAGTGTCGAGCTATGCGCCGCAGTCGCTGTTGCAGGCGGCGTTCATCGTCACGCTGATGGATGGCCTGGTGAGCGCGGCGCTGCTTTATCTGAAGCGCCGGGTGACGCGCCGCCAGGGACGTGTGGTGGTGAGGAGCGCTGCCGTGAGCGGTGTTTGCGCGACTGCGTCCGATGCGGTGGATGTCGGCGAAGCGTCGGTTGCGGGTAGAAAATGAGGGCGCCGCGTGGGCCTCGGGGCTGCGTTGCGGTTCTGGGCTCGGGCTTTGGATAATCGGCGCGTGCACGTCAGACGGCGCGATTGCGGTATGTTCTCTACCGCCACCCGCGTTTTCGTGAGCCGCCCATGCCTTTGAACGCTTCCTCGCACCGCCGCAGCCGCTGTGCCCAACGGGTCCGACTGCTCGCCACCCTGCCCTTCATCGTCCTGGGATTGCAAAGTTGCGCCGCCCCGAACGCCGACGTCGATGCGCACGCTGGACCGTATCAGGTCGAGATCCGCCGCACCGCGCTCGGCATTCCGCACGTGAAAGCCGGCGACTGGGGCAGCCTCGGTTACGGCTATGGCTATGTCCAGGCGCAGGACAACCTGTGCACGATGGCCGAGGGCTTCATCACGTATCGCGGCGAACGTTCGCGCTACTTCGGCGCCGACGCGCGCCCCGCTGCCGAATCGACCTTCGGACAGCCCGATAATCTGAACGCCGATTTCTTCTTCCGCTTCATCGCCGACGATGCCGCCGTGTCGCGCTATCGGCAAAGTCAGACCGCCGCGATGCGGGCGCTGATCGACGGCTTCGTGGCAGGCTACAACCGCTATGTGAGCGAGCTGGCGCACGGCGAGTTTCCCGCTGCGCACGCGGCATGCCGCGCGGCGCCGTGGGCCGGGAAGATCAGCAGCGCGGACGTGTACCGGCGTCTTTACGCGGCGAACCTGGCCGGCGGCGCAACGCGCTTCGTCAATGCGATTGCGACCGCCACGCCGCCGGCTGCGGCCGCGCCATCGCCGGATGCCTCGCGCGAACCTGCGGCTGAAGATGAACATGGCGGCAGCAACACGGAACTGGCCGCTAGCACGCCGCTCGATCCCATCGGCGGTCACTCCGGAATCGGCAGCAACGCGCTCGCGTTCGGCGCGGACGCGACCCGCAACGGCAGCGCGCTGTTGCTCGGCAATCCGCACTGGTTCTGGAGCGGCCCGGACCGCCTCTACCAGGCACAACTGACGATCCCCGGCCAGCTCAACGTGAGCGGCGTGTCCTTTCTCGGCATGCCGCTGATCTTGATGGGCTTCAACGAAAACGTCGCGTGGGCGCACACGGTCTCCACCGCGAAGCGCTTCGGCCTCTTCAAGCTGACGCTCGTGCCGGGTTCGCCGACCACCTATCTGGTCGACGGCAAGACCGAAGCGATGACGCCGACGCAAGTGCGGGTCGACGTGCGCGCCGCCGACGGTTCGATCCATACCGTATCGCGCACCTTGTATCGCTCGCGCTTCGGCCCGCTCGTCAATCTCGGCGCGAGGTCGCCCGCGTTGGCGTGGAACGCGCAGCAGGCTTTCGCGCTGCGCGATATCAATGCCGACAACTTCCGCGTGTTCGAAAACTTCCTCGAATGGAGCCAGGCGAATTCGCTCGACGACTTCATCCGCATCCAGAAGAAGAACGCGGCGCTGCCGTGGGTGAACACGCTGGCGATCGGCCGGGGCGATCCGCGCGTGTGGTACGCGGATATCGGCGCGGTGCCGGACGTGCCCGACGAGCTCGCGCAGCGCTGCACGCCGCCGGTCGGCCGGGCGCTCGCGCAGTCGATGCCGGGCGTGCCGTTGCTCGACGGCTCGCGCAGCGAATGCGACTGGCGCGATCAGCCCGGTGCCGCGCAGCCTCGCGCGATGCCGGTCGCGCAGATGCCGGGGCTGCTGCGGCGCGACTATGTCGGCAATTTCAACGGCAGCTACTGGCTCAGCAATCCGGCTGCGCCGTTGACCGGCTATGCGCAGATCATCGGCGCGACGAACACGCCGCAATCGTTGCGCACGCGGCTCGGGCATAGCATCGCCACGCAGTTGCAGAGCGCTCCGCAGGGCGTGTCCGCCGACGCGCTCGGCCACGCCGCGCTCGACAGCCGGTCGATGTCGGCGCTGCTGTTCAGGCAGCCGGTGCTGGAGCGTGTGTGTGGCAGCGGCGGCGACGCGGCGGCTGGTGCGAACGCGGTTGCAGGCACCGCGGCACAAGCGGACGCGGACACGGCTGCGAGCGCCGCACTCAACACCGCCGAAAACACCGCCGAACTACGCCCGGCCTGCAAAGTCCTCGCGGCTTGGGACGGCACCGCTTCCGCCAACGCGATCGGCGCGACGCTGTGGGACGAGCTGTGGCGACGCCTGCTGACGATTCCACCTGCGCAACTGTACGCAGTCCCCTTCGATCCCGCTCATCCTTTGACGACCCCCGCGGGCATCGCGGCCGATCCCGCGAAACTCGCCGCCGCGCTGCACGACGCGATCGCGGCGCTGCAAAAAGCCGGCCTCGCGATCGACGCGCCGCGCAGCGCCGCGCTCTACGTGCAGCGCAATGACGAACGCATCCCGCTGTACGGCGGTTGCGACGCGGCCGGCTACTTCACCGCCGCATGCGCGGCCCATCCGTTCGATACGCGCGCCTATTCGATGAACGTCAACCCGAGCGGCGACACCTACTTGCAGGTCGTGTCGTTCGCCGGCGATCAGGTGCTCGCGCGGACGCTGCTGGCGTCGTCCGAATCGGACGACCCCGCCTCGCCCCATTACGCCGACGCGACGCGCGACTATGCCGCGCAGCGTTGGCTGAGCGTGCCATTTTCCGAGGCGTCGATCGTGCGCGATCCCGCGATGAGCGTGCGCACCCTGAGTTCATCGGACGCGCAACCGGTCAATTGAATCGAGGCTTCCGGCTGGTCAGAGAAATAACGGCACGCTGCGATGAGGCCGCGCTCGTCAGCTTGCCGAGGCCCGCGCCTTCACGCCGAGAATCATCGCGACACCGCACGCCAGCAGCAGCGCGGCGAGTATGTACATGGCACCGTCCATGCTGCCGGTATGCGTGCGGATCTGACCGATGACCCACGGGCTGATCATCCCGCTCGACACGCCGATGCTGCTGATCAGCGCAATCGCACCTGCCGCGCCTGCACCCGAGAAGTAGGTGGATGGCACCGCCCAGAACACCGGATGCGCGGAAAAAATCAGCAACGCGGCAAGCGACAGCAGGCCGAGCATGACCGACAGGCTGTCGAAGTGCAGCGTCATCAGCAGCAGCGTGATCGCCGCGCCGCCGACACACACGGCGAAGTGCCAGCGCCGCTCCGCCTTGCGGTCCGAATGGCGCGCGATCAGAATCACGCCCACCGCGCCGATCGCGTTCGGAATGATCGACAGCAGACTGATGTGCACGACATCCTGAATGCCGAACTCGCGGATCATCAACGGCATCCAGAACAGCAGCATCAACAGCGCGGAGGTGAGCGAGAAATAGATGAACGAGAACAGATAGGTGCTCGGGTCGCGCAGCGCGGCGCCCAGCGAGTGTCCGGCGTGCACGGGCGCGACGCGGGCTTCGGCGGCGAGATCGTCGGCGAGGCGTCGGCGGTCCGTGTCCGACAACCAGGCGGCCTCTTCGGGACGGTCGCAGAGCCAGAACCACGCCATCACGCCGAGCAGCACGGCGGGCGCGCCTTCGATCGCGAACATCCATTGCCAGCCGTGCAGATCGAAGACCCCGGCCATGCCGCGCATGATCCAGCCGGACAGCAGCCCGCCCACCATGCCGGCTACCGCGACGCCCGCATAGAAGATCGACAGCACCGCCGCGCGACGCTTCGCCGGGAACCAGAAGGTCAGATACAACACCACGCCCGGAAAGAACCCCGCTTCGAACACGCCGAGCAGAAAGCGCAGCACATAGAAATGCCGGGCGCTGGCAACGGCGATCATAGCAATCGATGCCGCGCCCCACAACACCATGATCCGCGCGAAGGTGCGGCGCGCGCCGAACTTGCGCAGCAGGAGATTGCTCGGCACTTCGAACAGTACGTAGCCGACGAAGAACAGCACGGCGCCCAGGCTATACATGGCGTCCGTGATGCCGAGATCCTGTTTCATCTGCAACTGCGCGAAACCGATATTGCTGCGGTCCAGAATCGACACGATGTAGCAGATGAACAGGAACGGAACGATGCGCAGCGAAACGCGGCGGTACAGCGTGGCGGCGCTTCCGTCGTCGGCTGGACTGGCGTGGCTGACGGCAAGCGCCGGGGCGGGAGTGGGTGTGGACATCGGGTTGTCTCCTCAATGATGGCCGTCGCATAGCGCGTGACGGCCGATGCGGTGCAGTAAACAAGGACGCTCTGACGGCGTCCTTTCTCTCTTCAGAATTGCTCGGCGGCGGAAGCTTCCGCGCTCGCTGGCGCGGTCCCCGCCGGCGCATTCGCGCCGGGGCAATCGTCCACGCGATCACCGGCAAGCTGCCTGCCCGCGATGTAGCCGAACGTCAGCGCCGGGCCCAGCGTGATGCCGGCACCCGGATAGTTGCCGCCCATGATGCTGGCCATGTCGTTGCCGACGGCGTACAGCCCGGCGATCGGCTGGCCTTGCCGATCCAGAACCCGCGCGGCGCTGTCGGTCGAGAGTCCGGCGAACGTGCCGATGTCGCCGACCACGAGCCGGATCGCGTAATACGGGCCGCGTTCCAGCGGCGCGATGCACGGGTTCGCGCCGTCGTGCATGGCGTCGCCCTGATAGCGGTTGTAGGCCTTGCTGCCTTTGCCGAACTGCGGATCGTCGCCTTCGCGCGCCGTGCGGTTGAAGTTCGCCACCGTCTCTTCGAGCACGGCTGGCGCGATACCCAGCGCTTGCGCCAGCGCACCGATGCTCTCCGCGCGTCGCAGATAACCGCTGCGCAGATGACGGCCGAGCGGCATCGGCGCGGGCGGCACACAGCCGAGGCCATAGGTGCGCAGGGTCCTGTGGTCGCACAGAAGCCAGGCCATGACGCCGGGATCGCCATCGTCCTTGCAGGCTGCGACCATCGCCTGGACGAAGTCGTGATACGAGTCGCTTTCGTTCACGAAGCGCTTGCCGTGGCGGGTCACCGCGATCACGCCGGGTTTGGCGCGGTCGATGAAATGCGGCATCACGCCGTGCGTACCGTCAGCACGTTGCGTCACCGAAGCCGGGACCCATGCGGCGGCATGCGGGATGGTCGGATCGACCCAGCCGCCGACCGCTTCGGCGAGGCGCAGGCCATCGCCAGTATTGCCAGCGGGCGACGGGCTGTAGTGCGCACCGCCATCCGGCGCATGCGGGAACAGTTGCGCGCGCCGCTCGATATCGTGCGGGAAACCGCCGCACGCAAGCACGACGCCGCGCCGCGCGCGAATCTCGACGCGTGCGCCAGCGCGTTCGACGAACGCGCCCGCAACGCGCCCCGCTTCGACGATCAACTCGCGGGCCACGGTCGAGCGCCATACGGGAATCTTCAAGTCGAGCACCGAGCGATAAAGACGCCCGGCCAGCGCGTTGCCATTGGTCAGCGTCATGCCGCGACCGTGGCGCAGCACGTCGAACGCGTAACGCCCCAGCCTGCGCGTGACATAGGCAAACGAACTGAGCGAACGGAACATCCGCATGAAGTGCCAGATTTCCTTGCCCGAGCCGAGCATCATCCCGAACACGGTCAACTCGGGCAGCGGCGGCGCCAGCTCGCGGATGTGCTCGCCGAGTTGCCGCCCGTCGAACGGGCGCGTCACCATCGAACGACCACCCTGGCGGCCGCCCGGCGCTTCCGCGTGATAGTCGGGAAACACGACCGGCATGTCGAACTGCACCTCGGTGTGGTCCGTGAAAAAGCGCACGGCCTGCGGGCCGAAGCACAGAAACGCGTCGACTCGGCGCGCGTCGTAGTGCGTTCCCGCTTCGTGCTGAAGATAGGCGGCGGCCTCGCCCGCCGGCTCGTGGATGCCTTGCGCCGTCGCGAGCGACGTGCCCGGAATCCATAGCCAGCCGCCCGAACGCGCGGTGGTGCCGCCGATGCGCGCTTCCTTTTCGATCATCAGCACGTCCAGTCCGCGCGACGCTGCCGTGATCGCGGCAGCCATGCCCGACGCCCCGGTGCCGATCACCAGAACGTCGCAGGTGAGAGTGTCCGCGGCCATCTTGTCTCCTCGAATGCCTTGTCTCAAGGGCATGCGCAGCTCGCCTCGCCCGCCTGATGCGTGACTTCTGGCGCACTGCTGCAGCGTTGAATCGAGTCTAGGCGCGCATCTGATAATAGTCAATGCGTTTGATATTATCGAAAATCACGACATGCCCGTGGACGGCTGTAGACGGAACAGGCGAAGGCGGGTGCTACAATTCGGCCCGTCCTGCACTCCTCATACCGCTCCCGTGGACGCTAAACCTCGCCGTGGCATCCAGTCGATCGAGATCGGCAGCACCTTGCTGGTCGCGCTCGCGAACCACCTGAAGCCCATGCCGTTGCGCGATCTCGCTCGTGAAGCGGGCATTTCGGTGGGCAAGGCGCATCCGTATCTGGTCAGTTTCGTCAAGGTGGGATTCGTCACGCAGGAGCCCGCCACCGGTCTCTATGCGCTGGGACCGCTCGCGCTGCAGATCGGCCTCGCGAAGCTGTATCAGCTCGACCCGGTGCGCGAGGCGGCGCCGGTGATCAGCGCGCTGGCGGCGTCGACCGAGCAGAGCGTGGCCGTCGCGGTCTGGGGCAACCTCGGGCCGACCATCGTGCAACTGGTCGAGCCGGTGCCGATGCACGTCAACCTGCGCGTGGGTGCGGTGATGTCGGTGCGCAATACGGCGACGGGCCGGCTCTTCGCCAGCTACCTTCCACCGAAGATGCTCGAAAACTTCCTCGCAAGCGACGCGGCGCGGCTCGCATTGCACGAAGACAAAAAACGCTCGAAGAGCGACTTCGATGCCGAGCTGATCGAGAACCGCCGGCGTGGGATCGCGCGTACGATCGGCGATCCGATTCCAGGGATCAACGCGTTCAGCGCGCCGGTATTCGATGCGACGGGCAATATCGTGCTGGCGATCACGGTGATGGGACCCGCGGCGTCGTTCGATTCGAAATGGGATGGAAGCGTCGCGACTGCGTTGCGCGAATCCTGCGAAGGTATATCCCGACACCTGGGCTATGTTGACAATCAAGGCTAGGTAGCGTGTGACTCGCGCATCGTTTTTCATGCGACAGCCGCGAGCCGCTCCGCTATTCCAGATTGTCGGAATCCTGATTAATTTGATTGGGTTTCTGTTCATTCCCCTCAAGCCACAGACCTCATCGCGCAACCGCAATTCGCGCACATTCCTTTCTGATAACAATCACGGTCGGCACCCCGCACGGCGACCATCTGTATTAGACTTTGTTCGCCCGCACCCTCCTTGCATCGCCACGTATTGCAATGGTGCGCGCAAGTTTGACAAGCAAGGCAAACGTTGTAAGATCGACGGGAGTTTTTTCAGCCAGCTTTAAAGCGGCGCGTGAGTTGTTTGCATCAGAGCGCATTACTGCAAAAACGCATTGCGCCTGCATTTCTTCACTTCAGTGAGGCAGCACATAGCTTCGATTGCAATGCGTATTCATGCAATGGCACTGGGACTGCACGCGCGCTATGCGCCGCTCGCAACGGCGCTTCAGAAAATGTCAAATGCCACCGGCCATAAAAACGCCAGACCGGTCTGCCGCTCGTGCTTGCCGCGTGCGGCGACAAGCAGGGTGCGCCGGCCGCGGCCATGCCGCCGGTTCCGGTGCTGGTCGAAACGCTCACCACATCGGCTGTTCCGGATGTCGTCGAACTGCCTGGCAGGATCGAGGCGGTCCGCTCCGCGGAGATTCGCGCACGCGTCGATGGCATCGTCGAACGCACGCTCTATCAGGAAGGCAGAGACCTGCCCGCTGGCGCGCCGCTGTTCCAGATCGATCCGCGAGACTATCGCGCGCAGTTGCAGCAGGCACAGGCCGCGCTTGCGCGAGCCACCTCTTTGCGTGACAACTCGGCCTCGGTGGTGGAACGCTTCAAGCCACTGGTCGGCCGTCACGCGGTCAGCGCGCAGGAATACGACGCCGCGCTCGCGGCCATGCAGCAGGCCGACGCCAGCGTCGCCGATGCGCAGGCGGCCGTCACGCTCGCGAAGCTGCGGCTCGAACGCTGCATCGTCCGCACGCCGATTGCCGGACGCGTGGGCCGCGCGCAAGTCACCGAAGGCGCGCTCGTCAGCGCCGGCGCGGCAACGCTGCTCGCGGAGGTCAATCAGCTCTCGCCGATCAACGCGGTGTTCACGCAGTCGAACACCGCGATGCTCGATGTCGAGCAGCAGATCCAGTCGGGCGCCCGCCAGGCGGTCGACATGAAGCACGTCGAGGTCGAGCTGGTGCTCGCCAACGGCCAACTGTATGGCGAGCGTGGCTTCGTGGACTTCGCCGATCTGGTCGTCGATCCCTCCACCGGCACGCAGACGGTGCGGGCCCAATTCGGCAACCCGTCGCGCACGCTGTTGCCGGGGCAGTTCGTGCGCGGCCGCATCATCGCGGCGGGCAACCTGCAAGGCATCCGGATTCCCGAACGCGCGGTGCAGCTGGATAACGGCGTCGCCAGCGTGGCGCTGGTCGCGGACGACGGCACCGTGGTCCATCGCAACATCGCGCTGGGCGAGCAAGGCGAAGGGCGCTGGACCGTGCGCGATGGGCTCAAGCCCGGCGAGCGTCTGATCGTCGACGGCTGGCAGAAGGTTCAGCCGGGCCAGCGCGTCGATGCGCGCCTCGTGCCAGCCGCACCGCCGGCGCCGGCCTCGGCCACGCGCTGACGGGCGCCCGATGAATCGATTCTTCGTTTCCCGTCCGGTCTTCGCGTGGGTCATCGCACTCTTCACGGTGCTGTTCGGCGGCCTGGCCGTGGCGCTTCTGCCGGTCGAACAGTATCCCGACGTCGCGCCGCCTTCGCTCAGCATTTCTGCAAGCTTCAGCGGTGCCGACGCGCGTACGCTCGAGCGGACCGTGACCTCGATCATCGAAGACGAGATGAACGGCATCGAGAATTTTCTCTACATGTCGTCGGTCAGCCGCTCGAACGGCACCGCGCAGATCACGGTGGTGCTCAAGCCGGGCACCAATCTCGACATCGCGCGCACCCAGGTACAGGACCGTCTGAGCCGGGTCGAGCCGCGCCTGCCGCTAGAAGTCCGACAGGTCGGCGTGCGCGTGACCAAGGCGTCGTCGGGCTTTCTGATGCTGCTGGCGCTGCAGAACGCCGACGGCTCCGCCAACGCGACGGCGATGGGCAACTTCGCGTCCAACAACATCGTCAACGAGTTGCGCCGCATCGACGGGGTCGGCGACGTGCAGCTGTTCGGCTCGTCGTACGCGATGCGGATCTGGCTCGATCCCGGCAAGCTCGCGGGCTTCGGGCTGTCCGCGAGCGAGGTGTTCGCGGCGGTGCAGGAGCAGAACAGCCAGACCGCCGGCGGCGGACTCGGCGACCAGCCCAACGCCGACAACTCCGAATTCACCGCGCAGATCGTCACGCAAAGCCGCTTCTCGACCCCGGAGCAGTTCCGCGAAATCATCGTGCACGCCAATCCGGACGGCTCGACCGTGCGGTTGGGCGACGTCGCGCGGGTCGAGCTCGGCAACGAAAGCTACGGCAACCGGCTCACCGTGAACGGCAAGGAAGCGGCCGGCATCGCGATCCAGCTGGCGAGCGGCGCGAACGCGCTGGCCGTCGCCAACAACGTGCGCCAGCGCATGGCCGAATTGCAGCCGATCTTCCCGCGCGGCGTGACCTGGACCGTGCCGTTCGACACCACGCCGTTCATCACCACGTCCGTGCATGGCGTGATGCGCACGATGATCGAAGCGCTGCTGCTCGTCACCGTGGTGGTGTTCCTGTTCCTGCAAGACTGGCGTGCCACGCTGATTCCGACCCTGGTCGTGCCGGTCGCGCTGATCGGCACGTGCGCGGGGCTCTATCTGTTCGGCCTGTCGATCAACATCCTGTCGCTGTTCGGCATGGTGGTGGCGATCGGCATCCTCAACGACGATGCGATCGTGGTCGTCGAGAACGTCGCGCGGATCATGCGCGAAGAAGGACTCAGCGCGCCGCGCGCGACCGTGAAGGCGGTCGGCCAGATTTCCGGCGCGGTGAGCGCGAGCACGCTGGTGCTGGTCGCGGTGTTCATCCCGATGGCGTTCTTCCCCGGCTCGACGGGCGGCATCTACCGGCAATTCTCGGTCACGCTGGCCGTCTCGATTCTGCTCTCCACGCTGCTTGCGCTCACGCTCGGCGCAGCGTTGTGCGCGGCACTGCTGCGCAACGAAACGACGCAAGGCGCCGCTTCGAGCTCGCGCGCCGCAAAGCTGCTGCACCGCGTGTTCGACGGCTTCAACCGGGGGCTCGGCGCCGGCACCGAGCGCTATATTCGCGGCGTCGACGCGATGCTGCGCGCGCCGCTGCGCTGGCTGCTCGTGTTCGTGATCGCCTGCGTGATCACCGCTTATCTGTTCGTGCGTTTGCCGGGCGGCTTTCTGCCGACCGAGGACCAGGGGCATCTGTTCATCACCTACACCGGCGCGCCGGGTTCCACCGAACAACGCACGCAGCAGGCGATCCGCCAGGTCGAAGCATTCCTGCAAACACAGCCGCAAGTGCGCAACGTCGCATCGGTGACGGGCTTCAGCTTCTTCGGCCAGGGGCAATCGGCGGCGCTGTCCTTCGTCGATCTGAAACCGTGGGACGAGCGCCCCGGCGAGGCGAATTCCGCGAGCGCGCTGGTGCGCCGCGCGAATGGCGCGTTCCGGCAGATTCCCGAGGCGATCATCTTCGCGCTCGATCCACCGGCTATCCCGTCGCTCGGCAACGCAACCGGTTTCACGATGAAGATCCAGGATCGCAGCGGCGTGGGCGGCGAGGCGCTGCAACAGGCCGCGCGGCGCGTGATGATCGAGGCGTCGCAAAGCAGCGTGCTGGCGGGCGTGCGCTCCGAAGGCATGCCGGAGGCGCCGCAACTGTACGTGGAGATCGACCGCATCAAGGCACGCGCCTTGGGCTTGCAGATCGGTCAGGTGAATCAGGCGCTGGCGCTGTCGTTCGGCGCGAACTATGTGAACGACTTCGTGTTCGAAGGCAACGTGCTGCGCGTCATCTTGCAGGCGGACGCCGAGCATCGGATGAGAGCCGAAGACGTGAGCGCGCTGAGGCTTCGCAACAACCGCAACGAGATGGTGCCGTTTTCGGCGTTCAGCCGCGTGCGCTGGATCTCCGGTCCGCAACAGCTCGAACGCTATAACGGCTTTCCGTCCGCGACCTTGTCGGGCCAGGCCGCCGCGGGCCGTTCGAGCGGCGCGGCGATCGCCGAGATGGAGCGCATTGCGTCGCACGTGCTGACCGGCAATTTCACGTACGAATGGACCGGTACGGCCTTCGAGGAGAAACAGGCCGGCGGGCAGATCGGCATGCTGCTCGGACTGTCGCTGGTGGTCGTGTTCCTGCTGCTGGCCGCGTTGTACGAAAGCTGGGCGATTCCGGCCGCGGTGCTGCTGATCATCCCGTTCGGCGTGATCGGCGCAGTGCTGCTGACGATGCTGCGCGGCCTCTCGGCGGACGTCTACTTCAACATCGGGCTCGTGACCATCATCGGGCTCGCGGCGAAGAACGCGATCCTGATCGTCGAGTTCGCGATCAAGGAGGAGTCCGAAGGCAGCGACGCCGTCACCGCCGCGAAGAACGGCGCGCAGCAGCGCCTGCGGCCGATCCTGATGACCAGCGTCACCTTCGTGCTCGGCATGATGCCGCTCGTGCTCGCCACCGGCGCGGGCGCGGCGAGCCGCCGCGCAGTCGGCACCGGCGTGATGGGCAGCATGTTGACCGCGACGCTGTTCGGCGTGTTTTTCACGCCGCTGTTCTACGTGGCCGCGCGCCGCTGGCTGAGCCGCAAGAAACGCAAGAGCGATCAGGACGATCTGGACGAGCCGCCGTTGGCCGCGCGTTCGCCTTCGCCGCCGCCCTCGTCCGCTGGCGGCGAACCAGGCGGAGGACCGCACGATGCGTAAGCGCCTGCTATTCCCGCTCATCTGCTGCGCGCTCGCGGCGTGCAATTTCGCGCCGACCTATCGCCAGCCCGAGTTGCCGATCGCCGAACACTTCGACACGCCGGCCGTGCCCGCCGCGCCGGGCACGCCGGGCGCACCGGGCTCACGTCTTGCGGCCGAGATCGACTGGCAAACCTTTTTCGCCGATCCGCAACTGAAGCTGCTGATTACGACGGCGCTCGAACGCAACCGCGATCTCGCCGCGTCGGTGGCGCGCATCGAACAGGCGCGCGCGTTCTATCGCATCCAGAACGCACAGCGCTTCCCGCAGGTGAACGTGAACGCCGGCGCGACCCGCACCAAGGCGCCGCTCGGCTCGATCGAGCCGGAACTCGGCGATACCGGGCCGTCGATTCAATTCAATCAGTACAACGTTCAGGCGGCGGTGAGTTCGTTCGAGCTGGACTTCTGGGGGCGCGTGCGCAACATGAGCGAAGCCGCGCGCCTCAGATATCTGGCGACCGTCGAGGCGCAGCGCACATTCCGTCTGTCGCTGATCGGCAATGTCGCGGCGAGCTACTATGCGATCCGTTCCGGCGAAGAAGGCACCGAGCTTGCCGAGCGGACGCTCGCGAGCCGCCGGTATGCGCTCGACGTCGCGAAGGATCGGCTGGACGCGGGCGTGACGTCGATGGTCGATTTCGAGCAGGCCGCGATTCTCGTGACCCAGGCGCAGACCCAGTTGGCGGAGCTGCAAAGAACGACCGCGCAGCAGCACAATCAGCTGGAGGTGCTGGTGGGGGGGCCGCTGAAGGATGCGTTGCCGCAGGCGTCGCCGATTGCCGACGCCAGACAGTTCAACGAACTGGACCCCGGGCTGCCGTCCGCGCTGCTCGTCAATCGGCCCGATATTTTGCTGGCCGAGCAGCAGCTGCGCGCCGCGGACGCGGATATCGGCGCGGCGCGCGCCGACTTCTTTCCGCGCATCGCGCTGACGGGGAGTTTCGGTTATGTATCGGCGGAATTGAACGATCTGTTCGTGCCCGGCAGCCAGGCATGGTCGTTCGGCGCCTTGCTTGCCATGCCGATTTTCGATGCGGGTCAACGCCAGGCTCAGCTCGCCCAGGCGCGCGCGCGGCGCGACGAGCTGGTCGCCGATTATCAGCGCACCGTGCAGACGGCTTTTCGTGAGGTGTCCGATGCATTGATCGGCCGGCAGCGCTACAAGGAACAGATTGCCGCGCAGGAACAGGCTGTAGAGGCGCAACGGCAGCTCGCGGAAACCGCCCAGCTGCGTTACGAAAACGGCATTTCGATCTATCTGGAAGTGGTGGATGCGCGGCGCAATCTGTTTGATGCCGAGCAGCAGCTCATTCAGCTTCGCGCGACCGCGCTACAAAACGGTGTGTCGCTTTACGTCGCACTGGGCGGTGGGTCCGATGCGCCGCAAGCGGATGGGAACAAGCAGTCCAACTAAGGCATTGCGCGCATTCCCGCTGCGCGGAGTGCCGTCCGCGATGGCGTCGATATGACGCCAGCCGCTCAGCCCAGCGTCACGTTCACCGACGCTTCTTCACCATCGCGCACCACGGTGACGGAAACGCTGTCGTCCGCCTGCGCAATCAGCTGTCGAAGCTGTTCGACGCCGCGAATCACATGGCCGTCCACTGCCACGATGATGTCGCCAGCCTGAATGCCCGCCGCGGCGGCCGGACCACTTGCCTGCTGCACGACCACGCCGCCCGGCAACGACGCTTCCTGGCGCTCGTCGTCGGTGAGCGGACGCACTGCCACGCCCAGCCGCGGACGCGCCTGCTCCGGCTGCTGCTGCCGCGCGCGCGGCTCAGCGGAGGCGATCTGCGGCGACTGCGCGCCGACCGTGACCGACAGCTTGCGCTCGGCGCCGTTACGCCACACGTTGACCGTCGCGGTGCTGCCCGGCGCGAGTTGCGAAACCTGCGCCATCAGTTCCGTCGTGCTGGCGATCCGCGTGCCGTTCACGCCGACGATCACGTCGCCTTCGCGCAAGCCGGCCGCCTGTGCCGGGCCGCTCGGATCGACCGAGCCGACCAGCGCGCCACGCGTCGAGTCGAGGCCGAGCTGTTTGGCCTGTTCCGCCGAAACCGGCTGCACGCCCACGCCGATGCGGCCGCGGCTCACATGACCGGTTTGCACGAGCTGGTCTTTCACGTGCATTGCCGCGTCGATCGGAATCGCGAACGACAGCCCCTGGAAGCCGCCCGTGCGCGAGTAGATCATCGAGTTGATGCCGATGACTTCGCCGTTCAGATTGAACAGCGGGCCGCCCGAGTTGCCGGGATTGACCGGCACGTCGGTCTGAATGAACGGGATCGGGCTGTCGTCGGACATTTGACGCGCCTTCGCGCTGATGATGCCCGACGTCACCGTGTTGTCGAAACCGTACGGCGAGCCGATCGCCACCACCCATTCGCCGACCTTGCTGTCGGCGGGGTTGCCGATCTTCACGGTCGGCAGATTCGATGCTTCGATCTTCAGCACCGCGACGTCGGAGGTCTTGTCCGTGCCGACCACCCGGGCATGAAATTCACGGCCGTCCATCAGCTTGACGGTGACCCGCTCCGCGCCTTCGACCACGTGGTTGTTGGTCAAAATGTAGCCGTCCTGGCTGATGATGAAGCCCGATCCCAGCGCTTCGCCACCGCGTCCACTCTCGCCGTTTTCGTCGCGGGAAGCGGCCTGCCTGGCGCCGATATGCACGACCGCGGGGCCGGAGCGCGTCACGATGCTGGAGAAATCCGGCGCCGAAGAGCGCGTGCCGGTGATGCCTGACGAAGCGCCGGGCGCGGCGATCTGGCCATGAGCATCACTGACCGACGCATCGGCTTCGCGATGGCTGATCGCATACGTACCGGCGGCCGCGAGCGCGACGCAGACGGCAGCGCTGCCGCGCCAATATTTCTTGATGGTCATAAGTTGGAGACGTTGCGGTGGGTTACGTGAAGGAAGCGTAATGTAGTGGGCCCCACTTAAAGGAAGCTTAAAGCGTTCGCCGGGCTTGAAACCGCTCGACGTGTGCACCTCTTAAGTAATTTCCCCAGGATTGACCTCGATCAAGGGCGTTCTGATAATAGCCATATCGTGGACCCAGTGTCCACAATGCGGACATTTCAAAGAGGATCCCATGCCCGAGGCTAACCATTCCCCCATGACGCCCTATCAGTTGCCGTTCCCGAAGGAAGCGCAGCAGGAGATCGTCGTGCCCTTCGCGATCCCGACCGATGAACGCGTGTGGGTCCCGCAGGCCGAAAACGTGTCGTTTCGTCCGCTGTGCCTGAACGCGTCGCAAGGCTACTGGATGAACCTGCTGCGGGTTCGCAAGTCCGGCGTGCTGAGCCGCCATCGTCATCCGCAAAGCGTGCACGGGATGGTGCTCAAGGGCCGCTGGCGTTATCTGGAGCACGACTGGGAAGCCACCGAAGGCAGCTACGTGTACGAGCCGCCCGGCGAAACTCACACCCTCTACGTGCCCGACGACGTCGAGGAAATGATCACGTACTTCCAGGTGAACGGCGTGATGTTCTATTGCGACCCATACGGCAACTACACCGGCTACGAAGACGTGTTCACCAAGATCGACATGTGCCGCAAGCACTATGCGGCGGTCGGCCTCGGTGAGGACTACGTGGACCAGTTCATCCGATGAGCGCGGCCGCCGGTCTCGCCCAATACGATTTCTCCGGGCGCGTCGCGGTCGTGACGGGCGCGGCCGGCGGCATCGGCCGCGCGGTCTGCGATGCGTTCGCGCGCAACGGCGCTGCGGCGGTCAACTGGGACCGCGTGCCCGGCGCACAGGCCACGCCCTGCACACCGCGCCACTTCGCGGTGGACATCACCCGCCCCGAGTCCATCGAAGCCGCGCTCGCGGCAACACTCGACGCGTACGGCCGCATCGACTACCTGGTGAATAACGCGGGCTTCGCGGGCCCCACGCTGCCGCTCGACGAATACGATCCGCTCGAATGGCAGCGCGTGATCGACGTGAACCTCGTCGGTACCTATCACGTGAGCCGCTTCGTCGTGCCGGTGATGCGGCGCGCCGACGCCGGGCGCATCGTCAACGTCGCGTCGCTGGCCGGCAAGGAAGGCACGCCGAACGCGTCCGCATACAGCGCGGCGAAGGCCGGCGTGATCGCGATGACCAAATCGCTCGGCAAGGAACTGGCGCAGACCGGCATCCTCGTGAATGGGATCGCGCCCGCCGCGGTGGAAACCTCGCTGCTCGCGCAGATGTCGCCGTCACACGTGCAGACGATGATCAGCAAGAGTCCGATGGGACGCCTCGGCACGACGGAAGAAGTCGCGCAGCTGGCCTTGTGGCTTTGTTCGGATTCCTGTTCGTTCAGCACCGGCGCGATTTTCGATCTGTCGGGAGGACGGGCGACATACTGATGCGCCTGAATCGTGGTTGCAGCGTCGTTGCTTCGCTTTGGTACCCGCACTATTCCAATCATTCAGCAAGTCACTTGCGCAGGAGACAAACATGCTTCAGAAGTCACAGCGTCTGAAACGCATCCAGGTGGTCGCGGTCGTCTTTCTGACGGTCGCGGGCATCGTCAACTATCTCGATCGCAGCACGCTGTCGATCGCCAATCATCTGGTGAGCCAGGAGCTACATCTGTCGGCGTCGCAGATGGGGCTGCTGCTGTCGGCCTTTTCGCTCTCCTATGCGTTCGCGCAGTTGCCGGTGGGCGCGCTGCTCGACCGTTTCGGCTCACGCGTGATGCTGGGGCTCGGCATGCTCCTGTGGTCGCTCGCGCAGGTCGCGGGCGGCTTCATCCAGACACTCAATCATTTCCTCGCCGCGCGCGTGGTGCTCGGCGTAGCCGAAGCGCCGCTGTTCCCGGCGGGCGCGAAGGTGGTCAACGAATGGTTCGCGGTTCGCGAGCGCGGCCGCCCGACCGGCACCTTCATCTCCTCGTCGACCATCGCGCCGATGATCGCCCCGCCGCTGCTCACCGTGCTCATGCTGGCGTTCGGATGGCGCGCCATGTTCATCATCATGGGCGTGCTCGGCGTCCTGGTGGCGATCGGCTGGTACGTGGTCTACCGCAATCGCGATGAAGTCGCGCTCACCGACAGCGAGACCGCGCATCTGGACGAAGGCATGCGGAAGGCCGCGGACCGTCCGAAGGGCCTGAGCTTCGCCGAATGGGGCGCGCTCTTCAAGCTGCGCAATACATGGGGGATGATCTTCGGCTTCATGGGTGTGATTTACATGGTGTGGCTGTACCTCACGTGGCTGCCCGGCTATCTGGAAAAGGAGCGCCATCTGAGCATCGCGCACACCGGCTGGCTGGTGTCGATTCCGTATATCTTCGGTACGATCGGAATGCTGAGCAGCGGCGTGATCGCCGACTACCTGCTCAAGCGCGGCATGGCGCCGATCCGCAGCCGCAAGTGGCCGCTGTGCATTGGCCTGATCGGCGCGGCGGCGTTCACCGTGCCCGCCGCGTACACGCCGAGCACCACGCTCGCGATCGTCTATGTGTCGTGCGCGATGTTCTTCGTGAATATGTCGAGCGGCACCGCGTGGGCGCTGGTCAGCGTCGCGGCGCCGCGCCACCTCGTGGCCTCGCTCGGCAGCATGCAGAACTTCGGCGGCTATCTGGGCGGCTCGTTCGCGCCGGTGATCACCGGCATCGTCGTCGACCAGACGCATTCGTTCGTCAACGCGCTGCTGATCAGCGCGGGCGTCGCCTTTGCCGCCGCGTTCGTCTATCTGTTCGTCGTGAAGGAAGTGGCGCCCGCGCCGCTGCCTAACGCCGTCAACACCCAACCAACCTGAGCACTCGCTGCCGACTCACATGACATTCCAAGACCATCTACTCGAAGGCAAGGCCGCGCTCGTCACCGGCGGCTTCTCCGGCATCGGCGCGGCGATCGCGAACCAGCTCGCGCGGCTCGGCGCGAAAACGGTCGCGGCAGGTTTGCCGCTGCCCGAGGGCGCGCCGGATACGCTCGACCCCGCGATCCGGCGCGTCACACTGGATGTGCGTTCGGGCGACGATGTCGCCGCCGCGTTGCAGGCGTTCGAGCGGCTCGACATCGTGGTGAATTGCGCGGGCGTGATCAGCCGCGTCGAGGAACATCGCATCGAGGTGTTCGAGCGCGTGATGGACATCAACCTGAACGGCACGATGCGCGTGTGCTCGGCCGCGCGCGAGTTGCTGAAGGCGTCGTCGGGCTGCATCGTGAACACGGCGTCGATGCTGAGTTTCTTCGGCGGCGGACTGGTGCCCGCGTACAGCGCGAGCAAGGGCGCGGTCGCGCAATTGACCAAGTCGCTGGCGCTCGCTTATGCCGCCGACGGCATTCGTGTGAACGCGATCGCGCCGGGCTGGATCGCGACGCCGCTGACCCAGGCGCTGCAGGACGACGATGGCCGCTCGCAAGCGATTTTGGAGCGCACGCCGATGCGCCGCTGGGGCACGCCCGACGAAGTCGCGCAGGTCGCGGCGTTCCTCTGCACGCCGGCGGCTTCATTCATGACGGGCGCGATCGTGCCGGTCGACGGTGGCTATCTGGTCGCGTGACGGGCTGGCGCGCAATCGCTGACATGCGCACGACCACCGGCTGACGCCGGCCACCTTCCGGGCCGGAAAATAAAGGCATAATTGCCCAACCGTGCCCTACCCTCGCCTGATGTCCACCACCGATTCCAAGCCTTCCTCCAACGCCGGCGCCGCGGATGCCAAAACCGTTGCCGGCGCCGCCGCGTTCTCCAAGTTCATCGCCGTATTGCAACTGATCGCCGACGCGCAGACGCCGCCGAATATCGCGAAACTGAGCGCGGCGAGCGGCTATCCGCGCCCCACTGTCCACCGTATTGTCGCCGCGTTGCAGGCCGAAGGGCTGATCGTCGGCACGGGCGCAGGCAACACGTTCGCGCTCGGCCCGCGCCTCGTCAATCTGGCGAGCCGCAGCTGGGAGCGTTCGGACCTGCGCCTCGCGGCCGTCGACGCCTTGATGGAACTGCGCAACATCACCTCGGAGACGATCCACCTGGCCGTACCCAGCCAGGGCGAGATGGTGTACATCGAAAAGCTCGAAAGTCCCCACGCGGTGCGCATGGCCTCGCGCATCGGCACGCGCGTGTCGCTCACGTCGAGTTCGGTCGGCAAGGCCTATCTTGCGACGCTCGGCGAGGCGGAACGCGAAGCGCTGCTGAAAGACGCGCCGCTCGCGCGCTTCACCGAAAACACGCTCACCACGCTGAACGAGGTGCGCAACGAAGTGAACGTCACCGCCGAGCGCGGCTACGCCGAGGACCGCGAAGAAAACGAAGTCGCGATCTCCTGCTACGGCGCGGCGATTCGCGGCGTGGACGGACGCGCGGTGGGCTGCGTGAGCATCAGCATGCCGACCTTCCGCCATCAGGCCGACGCGCAAACGCGTTATATCGAGCCGTTGCTAGCGGCTTGCCGGACGATCGCGGCGCGCCTCGGGCCGGCCTCGGGGCGCTGACCCGCCGTTTCACCATTCATGCAACGGTGTCGCGCATCGCCATCGCGACGCGCAACGCCTTGACGACTCGGCTTCATCGGCCACACGGCCCGACGATGGCGGGGCGCTTACTCTCTCGGGGCCGCGCCGCGCGGTGACAAATTGGCGTCGGGCACGGAACCTGCGTCTCCATAGACCCGTTGATCGCAGGCCTGCAACGCCGACCGCCGGTCGATCGTCAGCGCCTCGCGATGTCAGCGGATCAATCGGGGCATCCGGTCGCGTTTTCCATCAGACGCAATCGGGGCCGTCCGTCGAATCGAACGAGGGAGAACAACGATGACCCTGCTCATTTATCTGGCTGGCTGGATCATTCTGATTGGCGGCGTGTCGTGGGGATTGATGACCCTGCACGTCGCTCAACACACGATCGAAATCGTGGCCGTCATTCTGCTCGGCGTGGCGGTCATCACCGGCGCGACCCGCGCACGCAACCGCGACCGCTCGTAGCAGCGCGCCCGGCCGGCGATTTTCGCGTACGAGAAAGGCGCGACGATGGACTACGAGTCGCTCGCGCCGGCACCGCGGGTGACGTTCTTCTGAACAACGATCCGACCTGAACTCAATTGGACGCCGGCCCGGCCTGCCCGGCCGCCCCGCCCGCCGTTGCCATCTCACCCGCGTGATCCGTGCCGTGCTGGATCGCGTAGATCTCGCGGTTGCGCGCAATCGTGGTCTCCGACGGCGGATAGTCGTTGGTCCGCACGGGCACCAGCCCTTCGGCCTGTGCCTGCTGCAACTGCGCGATCACGTCGGCCCGCGTCAATCCTGACGAAGTGGTCTGAGCAAACGCATTCGCGCCGAACGGCAGGCTGAGGGCGGCAACGGCAATGGCGGTAAGCAGTTTCATGATGTCTCTCCGGATATGAGCAAGAAATGAGTGGCCTGAACCACGCTTCCCATTCTTGTCATTCGAGTTGTCGGAGCACTGACCGGCGGATTACCGTTTTGTTATCCGGTCGTCGCGCTGCATCGCCGCGCCGGCTCCGCCGCCGCCTCGTGCCTGCCACAAGACCCCCAGATAACAGAACAGTAATCTAGCCGACCACGGTTGGTAAGCGCCCCGCCTTCACACTCCTGACTCATGAAGCCCGCGTCACGTCCGCTCATGCGCCCCTTGCGGCACTCGCACGACGCGCACCTTCCTTCGCTTCTCTTCAGGAACCCGTTATGTGGATCGTCAGGCTCGCACTAGGCCGGCCCTATACCTTCGTGGTCCTCGCCGTGCTGATCTTTATCGTCGGCCCGCTGGCGATACTGCGCACGCCGACCGATATCTTTCCGAATATCGACATTCCCGTGGTCAGCATCGTCTGGACGTATAACGGCTTCTCCGCGCAGGACATGGCCAATCGCATCACGTCCAATTACGAACGCGCGCTGACCTCGGACGTCGACGACATCGAACATATCGAGTCGCAATCGCTGAACGGCGTCTCGGTGGTGAAGATCTTTTTCCATCAGGGCGCGGACATCAATCGCGCGATCGCCGAAGCGGCGTCGAACTCCGCGTCGATCCTGCGCGTGCTGCCGCCGGGCACGCTGCCGCCGAACATCATCACGTACAACGCGTCGACGGTGCCGATCCTGCAACTCGGGCTCTCCAGCGACACGCTGTCCGAGCAGCAGCTATACGACCTCGGCAACAGCCAGATCCGCACGCAACTGGCGACGGTGCAAGGCGCCTCGGTGCCGCTGCCGTTCGGCGGCAAGGTGCGCCAGATCATGGTCGACATCGACCCGCGCGCGCTGCAGGCCAAAGGGCTCGCGCCGCTCGACGTGGTCAACGCGGTCAACGCGCAGAACCTGATCCTGCCCGGCGGCACCGCGAAGATCGGCACGAAGGAATACAACGTGCAGATGAACGGCAGCACCGACACGGTTGCGGCGCTCAACGACCTGCCGGTCAAGACGGTGGCCGGCGGCGTGGTGTACGTGCACGACGTCGCCCATGTGCGCGACGGCTATTCGCCGCAGACCAACATCGTGCGCAGCGACGGCAAACGCGCCGCACTGCTGACGATCGAAAAATCCGGCAGCACCTCGACGCTGACGATCATCCAGCAGGTCAAGGCGATGCTGCCGCATATCGCGGCCGGCCTGCCGAGCGCCTTGCACATCACCGCGCTAGCAGACCAGTCGGTGTTCGTGAAATCGGCGGTGGTGGGCGTCGCGCGCGAGGCGCTGATCGCCGCCGCGCTGACCGCGCTGATGATCCTGCTGTTTCTCGGCAGCTGGCGCGCCACGCTGATCATCGCAGTGTCAATTCCGCTCGCGGTGCTGACCTCGCTGATCGCGCTGTCGGCGCTCGGCCAGACCATCAACATCATGACGCTCGGCGGCCTCGCGCTCGCGGTGGGGATTCTCGTCGACGACGCCACCGTCGCGATCGAAAACATCACGCATCATCTGGAGAACGGCGAACCGCTGCACGACGCGATCCTGAACGGCTCCGGCGAAATCGCGGTGCCGACGTTCGTATCGACGCTGTCGATCTGCATCGTGTTCGTGCCGATGTTCCTGCTGTCCGGCGTCGCGCGCTACCTGTTCGTGCCGATGGCCGAAGCGGTGGTGTTCGCAATGATCGCGTCGTACTTCTTCTCGCGCACGCTGGTGCCGACCCTCGCGATGTATCTGATGCGCGCGCGCAGCCAGACGCCGGTCAGCGGCAATGGACCGATCGCGCGTCTGGTGCGCTTCCAGGCGGCCTTCGAGCATCGCTTCGAGTCACTGCGCGCACGCTATCGCGGCGTGCTCGGCGCGGCGCTGGCGAGTCCGCGGCGTTTCATCGTGATCTTCCTCGCGCTGTGCATCGGCTCGCTCGCGCTGCTGCCGTTCGCCGGACGCGATTTCTTCCCCGCTGTCGATACCGGCGAGATCCGCTTGCATCTGCGCGCGCCGACCGGCACGCGGATCGAGGACACCGCGCGCCTGACCGACGAGGTCGAGGCGCGCGTGCGTCAGGTGATTCCGAAGCAGCAACTGGCGGCGCTGCTGGACAACATCGGCGTGCCGGTCAGCGGCATCAACCTGACCTACGATTCGTCCGACCCGATCGGCCCGGAAGACGCCGACGTGATGATCTCGCTCGCGCCGAAGCACGAGCCCACCGCGCAGTACGTGGCGACGCTGCGCACGACGCTCGCGAAAGAGTTCCCCGGCGTCACGTTCGCGTTCCTGCCCGCCGACATCGTCAGCCAGATTCTCAACTTCGGCTTGCCCGCGCCGATCGATATCCAGATCGTCGGCAACAAGCTCGACGCGAACCGCGTCGTCGCCGACAAGCTGCTCGCGCAGCTGCGCGGCGTGCGCGGCCTCGTCGACGCGCGCATCCAGCAGCCCGGCGACGAGCCCGCGATCAACGTCAATGTGGACCGCACGCGGGCGATCCAGGCCGGCCTGTTGCAACGCGACGTATCGCAGAACCTGCTGATCGCGCTGTCCGGCAGTTCGCAGACCACGCCCAATTTCTGGCTCGATCCGCGCAACGGCGTCAGCTATCCGCTGATGGCGATGATGCCTCAGTACGATATCAACTCGCTGCAGGCGCTCGCCAATATCCCGATCGCGCAGAGCGGCGCGAGCTCGGCCGTGCCCGGCGCGCCCGCGCCGCAGAACCTGCTCGGCGCGTTGAGCACGCTGACGCGCGCCACCCAGCAGGCCGTGGTCTCGCACTACAACGTGCAGCCGGTGCTCGACATTTTCGCGTCGACGCAAGGGCGCGACCTCGGCGGCGTCGCGGCCGACGTGAACCGGCTCGTCGAGCAGATCCGGCCGCAGTTGCCGCCCGGCGCGTCGATCGTGGTGCGCGGCCAGGTGCAGGCGATGCACGATTCGTTCAGCGGCCTCGCAAGCGGTCTCGTGTTCGCGATCGCGCTGGTCTATCTGCTGATGGTCGTGAACTTCCAGTCCTGGCTCGACCCGATGATCATCGTCAGCGGCTTGCCGGGGTCGCTCGCGGGCATCGCGTGGATGCTGTTCAGCACCGGCACCCGCGTGAGCGTGCCAGCGCTGACCGGCACGATTCTCTGTATCGGCATCGCGACGGCCAACAGCATTCTCGTGATCAACACCGCGCGCGAATTCCACCACGGCGGCCGGCCGCCGCTGCAAGCCGCGCTCGATGCCGGGTTCGGCCGCTTCCGTCCGGTGCTGATGACCGCACTCGCGATGCTGATCGGCATGCTGCCAATGGCGCTCGGCCTGGGCGACGGCGGCGAGCAGAACGCGCCGCTCGGACGCGCGGTGATCGGCGGGCTCGCGCTCGGCACGGTTTCGACCCTGCTGTTCGTGCCGGTCGTCTACGGGATGGTGCATGCGTGGCTCGACCGACGCCGCGCGGCGCGCCCCACCCGCATCCAGGAAGCCGGCGTTGCCGCCCGAATTGATTGACTCCGACGAGACCTCGCCCATGAACGATTCATCACTTCCGCCCGACATCGCCGGGCGGACCGATCCGCCTGCGGACACAGGGTCCGCGCGACGTCCGCACGCCAGCGAAAGCGGGCGCGCCGACACTGCCGGAACCGGCGAAAGCACCCCCGCCGCCAGCAAACCGCGCCGCCGCCTCTGGCCGCTTGCGCTGACCGGACTCGCCGCGGCCTTGCTGCTCGCCGGCATCATGCCGCGCCGCGAGGCCAGCGCCGCGCTCACGCAGCAGACGCAGGCGCAGAGCATGCTCAGCGTGTCCGTCGTGACGCCGCGCGCCGCGCCGGCCGTCCACGAACTGCTGCTGCCCGGCGCGGTCACGCCGTTCGCGGAAGCGTCGATCTACGCGCGCACGAGCGGCTATCTGGCGCACTGGAACACCGACATCGGCGCACGGGTCACGAGCGGCCAGACGCTCGCGACCATCGAAGCGCCCGAGCTGGACGCGCAACTGCGCCAGGCCCGCGCCGACGAAGCCACCGCGCAAGCCAACTTCGACCTCGCGAAGACCACCGCCCAGCGCTGGCAGTCGATGCTGAAAACCCAGTCGGTCGCGCAGCAGGACGCCGACACCAAGTCCGCCGATATGGAGGCGCGCCGCGCGATGCTCGCGTCGGCGCAGGCCAATGTCGCGCATCTCGCGGAACTGGTGTCGTACGAGAAGATCACCGCGCCGTTCAACGGCGTGATCACCGCGCGCCACGTCGATGTCGGCGCGCTGGTGACGGCGGGCGGCACACCGGGCACGGCGGGGATGTCGGGCGAGCTGTTTCATCTGCAGCAGACGAGCGAACTGCGCGTGTTCGTCGACGTGCCGCAAGACGACGCGCCCTACGTCACGCCCGCCACCGGCGTGTATCTGAGCGCGCCGCAGTATCCGGGCCGGCGCATTGCCGCGAAAGTGGCGCGCAACAGCGGCGCGATCGATCCGACGAGCCGCACGCTGCGCGTCGAGGTCGACGTCGACAACCAGGACGGCGCGCTGATGCCTGGCGCGTATGCCCAGGTGCACCTGCAATTGCAGTCGAGTACCCCGGCGCTCGATCTGCCGGTCAGCGCGCTGCTGTTCCGGCCGGACGGCGTGACGGTCGCGGTGGTCGACAGCCAGGGCCGCGCTCAGTTGAAGACCGTGCATATCGGCCGCGATTTCGGCACGCACGTTGAAATCACGACGGGCCTCGCGGCCACCGACCGCGTGATCGACAACCCCGGCGATTCGCTGAGCACCGGTCAGCTGGTTCAGATCGCGCCGGCCGCGCATGGCTGAGCCCCGTCATCGAAAGGATTTGCCGATGTTTTCCCTGTCTGCTTCAAGGCCGCTGCTGCGCCGCTCGGTGGTTGCCACGCTGATCGGCGCCCTGCTCGGCGCATGCTCGACCTTGCCGCCTTACCAACGGCCCAGCGCCGCCGTGCCTGCGCAATACGCGGGCGCGACGCCCGGCTGGACCCAGGCCGCGCCCGCCGACGCGGCGCCGCGCGGCCCATGGTGGACCGTCTTCGACGATCCGGTGCTCGACCAGCTCGAAGCGCGCATCGACGTGTCGAACCAGACCGTGCGCAAGGCCGTCGCCCAGGTGCAGCAGGCGCGCTCGATGGTCGACTATCAGCGCGCGGGCTTTTTCCCGACCGTCACCGCCGGCGTCGCCCAGGACCGCTTCCGGACTTCGCAGAACGTCGAAGGAAGATCGCTCGCCGGCAAGACCGTGCCCGACTATTCCGTGGGCGTGGCGGCGAGTTGGGAGCCGGACCTGTTCGGCCGGGTGCGCGACGCCGTGACCGGCGCACGAGCCGACGCCCAGGCGAGCGAGGCGGACCTCGAAGGCGTGCGGCTGTCGATGAGCGCCGATCTGGCCGCCGACTATTTCGCGCTGCGCTCGCTCGACACGCAGAAGAAGCTGCTCGACGACAGCGTGAGCGCATACGCCGCCGCGTTGAAGCTGTTGCAGCAGCAACTGGACAACGGCGCGATCGACGCGTCGGCGGTCGCGCAGGCCACCACGCAGCTGGAGTCGACGCGCACCCAGGATACCGACATCGACGTGACGCGCGCGCAGATGCAGCACGCGATCGCCACGCTGATCGGCGAACCGGCGTCGACTTTCGCGCTGCCGCCGAACGGCTCGCGCGCGGCGCCGCCGGTCATTCCGGTCGGCGTGCCGTCGCAATTGCTGGAGCGGCGTCCCGATATCGCCGCCGCCGAACGGCGGGTGGCGTCGGCGAATGCGCGAATCGGCGTCGCGCGCGCGGCGTTCTACCCCGATCTGACGCTGTCGGCGAGCGTGGGACTGGAGAGCACTTTTTTCGCGCCGTGGCTAAGCGCGCCGAGTCTGTTCTGGTCGCTAGGCTCGCAACTGGTCGGCACGCTGTTCGACGGCGGCCAACGGCGCGCGACGCTGCATGGCGCGAACGCGCAGTACGACGGCACGGTCGCCGATTATCGCCAGTCCGTGCTGGTGGCGTTCCAGCAGGTCGAGGACAACCTGTCGGCGTTGAACGCGCTGGCCGACGAAGCCGCCAGCCAGCAGCGCGCGACCACCGCCGCCGATCTGTCGTTGCGGCTCACGACGAACCGCTACAACGCGGGCGCGGTCAGCTACCTCGACGTCGTGACCGCGCAGACGATCGATTTGACGAATCAGCGCATCGCGGATCAGATCGCCGCGCGGCGGTTGGAGTCGAGCGTGTTGTTGCTGAAGGCGCTGGGCGGCACGTGGGACGACCAGCGGCTGAACTCGACCGCGACGGCGCCAGCTACGGCGACGCCTGGCTAAAGCGCCGATGGACCACGCCGGCTAGCGGCCAGCCGTCATTCGCCGCGCCGGAACGTCAACACGAATCGCGTGCTGCGCGCATCGCTTTCGGCATGCGCCGAACCGCCATGCAGCTCCATGATCGTGCGCACGATCGCGAGCCCCAGGCCCGTCGAACCGGTTGACCCCTGCGAGAGCCCCGACGAAGGCAGCGCGCTGCGCGATGGATCGACCCGATAGAAACGGTCGAAAATCCGTTCGAGATCCCCGGCCGCGATCGGCTGCCCCTGGTTCGACACGGTGATGCGCACCGTGTCGGCCGAAGTGTGCGCGTCCAGCACGATTTCGCCGCCCGGCGGCGTATAGCGGATCGCATTGGCGAGCAGATTGCTGACGGCGCGGCGAAACAGTTCGAGATCGGCCGTGAGGCGCGCCGCGCCGCTCACGCTCACGCGCACGTTCGCTTCTTCCGCAATCCCTTCGAAGTAGTCGGCGATATGTGTCAATTCCCGCGCCGCGTCGAACTCGCGCATGTGTTTGACGAACTGCGGATGTTCGGCTCGCGCCAGAAACAGCACGTTTTCGATCATCCTCGACAGGCGGTCGCACTCCTCCAGATTCGACGCCAGCAGCGCTTCGTATTCGTCGACGGAGCGCGGCCTCGCCAGCGCGACTTCGGCGGCGCCGCGCATGTTGGCGAGCGGCGTGCGCATGTCGTGCGCGAGATCGGCAGTGAACCGTGACAGCCGCTGGAAGCCCTGATCGACGCGTTCGAGCATCGCGTTCAGCGACGCCACCAGCGCCACCAGTTCGCTCGGCACGCGCGCGACCGCGATTCGCGTATCGAGGCGATTGACCGTGACGAGGCTCGCGCTCGCGGCGATATCGCGCAAGGGCCGCAGCGCGGCACGGATCAGCAGATAGCCCAGCAGCATGGCCAGCAGCACACCGGCCACGCCGGCCAGGTGAAGCTTGTCGCGGTAACGGTCCAGCAGCAGCCAGCGGTCGCTCATGTTGCGCGCCACCAGCACGCTCGCCGTGTCGCCGTTGCGCAGCCGCACGTCGGTGAGGATGCCGCGAATCGGCGCGCCGGCGCGGCCGTGCCAGTCGCCGATGTCGGCGTCGGTGATGCGCGCGGTGGCGGCCACCCGCGTGAGCGGCGGCAACGCGGCAATGCTGGCCGCGCCGCTGGCAGCGTCCGGGGTTGTGTCCGAGGTCGCGAGCGCCGCACCGATGTTGTGCGCGAGCGCCCGCTTGCCGTCCGGGTCGAACACTTCCATCGACATCGCTTCATTGCCCAGCACGATGCTGGTCAGCCGCTCGCCATGCTCGCGAATTCCCTGCGCCGACTCCAGCTCCTGCATCAGCCGCCGCGCGTGGCGCGCCGCCAGCACGATGTCGAAATTGTCCTGCGCCTTGATCTGTCGTTCGAGCGCGAGGTACAGAAAACTGCCGACCAGCACGAACACCGCCAGGGTGGTGACACCGAATGCAAGCGCGAGCGTCGCGGCCAGCGAACGGCCGCGCATCAGGCGGCGTCCTTCACTTCGAGCACATAGCCGACGCCGCGCACGGTATGAATCAGTTTGACGGGGAAGTTGTCGTCGATCTTGGTGCGCAGCCGGCGGATCGCGACCTCCACGACGTTGGTGTCGCTGTCGAAATTCATGTCCCACACATACGACGCGATCTGCGTGCGGCTCAGCACTTCGCCCTGACGGCGCGCGAGCAGTTGCAGCAACGAAAATTCACGCGGCGTCAGATCGATGCGTATGCCACCCCGTTTGACGCGTCTGCGGCTCACGTCCATTTCGAGGTCGCCGACCTTGATCAGTTCGCTTTCGCGCGGCGGCCCACGGCGCGCGAGCGTGCGCACGCGCGCCAGCATTTCGACGAACGCGAACGGCTTGACGAGGTAATCGTCGGCGCCGAGTTCGAGGCCGCGTACGCGGTCGTCGACATCGTCGCGCGCGGTGAGGAACAGCACGGGCGTGGTGCGGGTGCTGCGCAAGGTCTTGACGACGGTCCAACCGTCCATGCCGGGCAGCATCACGTCGAGCACGATCACGTCGTACTCTTCTTCCAGCGCGAGCAGCAGCCCTTGCGGGCCGTCGTTCGCCACGTCGACCGCGTAGCCGGATTCTTCCAGGCCTTTCTTCAGATAGGCCGCTGTTTTCAGCTCGTCCTCGATCACCAGGATTCGCATCTTTTGCTCCGCTTTGCGTTGACCCTCAAATCATACCGTCATCGCCACGGCCGATGATTACGATCCGGTAATGTGCGTGCGCCCGGCGACCCGGCTGAGCGGCCCACGGCAACGCACTGCAGCCCGCCGCGCCGGGCCTGGTTCGCCCGCGCGGCCCGGCCCGGCGTCTTCCGGCGCCTTGCGGGTCCGCATGGCGCGCGCCCGGATGCGCGTGCCGCGCCGCCAATGCAGGAACCGCTCCCGCCGCCGTACCCGGAACTGTTATTCTTCCCTCTTCTTCGACCCTCATTTGGTCGCCAGCCGCCAACCGGCGGCACTCCCGGGCGGCGCTCGCGCGGCCCCCTCCGAGACACAGGAATTTGCATGTTCGGCTTTCTGCGCGGTTATTTCTCCAACGACCTGGCAATCGACCTCGGCACGTCGAACACGCTGATCTACATGCGTGGCAAAGGCATCGTGCTGGATGAACCCTCGGTGGTTTCGATCCGCCAGGAAGGCGGCCCGAATGGCAAGAAAGTCATTCTGGCCGTCGGCAGGGAAGCAAAACAGATGCTCGGCAAGGTGCCGGGCAACATCGAGGCGATCCGCCCGATGAAAGACGGCGTGATCGCCGACTTCAACATCACCCAGCAGATGATCAAGCGCTTCATTCAGATGGCGCACGAGTCGCGCATGTTCGCGCCGTCGCCGCGCATCATCATCTGCGTGCCCTGCGGCTCCACACAGGTCGAGCGGCGTGCGATCAAGGAAGCCGCGCATAGTGCGGGCGCCTCGCAGGTCTACCTGATCGAGGAACCGATGGCCGCCGCGACCGGCGCGGGGCTGCCGGTGTCGGACGCGACCGGCTCGATGGTCGTCGACATCGGCGGCGGCACGACCGAAGTCGGCGTGATCTCGCTCGGCGGCATCGTGTACAAGGGCTCGGTGCGCGTGGGCGGCGACAAGTTCGACGACGCGATCGTCAACTACATCCGCCGCAACTACGGGATGCTGATCGGCGAGCAAACCGCCGAGGCGATCAAGAAGGAAATCGGCTCCGCGTTTCCGGGCTCGGAAGTCAAGGAGATGGAAGTCAAGGGCCGCAACATGTCGGAAGGCATTCCGCGCAGCTTCACGGTGTCCAGCAACGAGATTCTGGAAGCGCTGACCGATCCGCTCAACCAGATCGTCTCCGCCGTGAAGATCGCGCTGGAACAAACGCCGCCCGAACTCGGCGCGGACATCGCGGAGCGCGGCATCATGCTGGCGGGCGGCGGTGCGCTGTTGCGCGATCTGGACCGGCTGCTCGCGGAAGAGACGGGGCTCCCGGTGTTCGTGGCCGAAGCGCCGCTGACTTGCGTGGTGCGCGGGTCGGGGATGGCGCTCGAGCGGATCGAGAAGTTCGGGGGCGCGTTTTCGTACGATTGAGCGAGCGCGACGGAGCGGGCGCGTCTGCTCACTTCGTCACGCAAGCACAGCATCTTTCGCATTGGCGGTGGCGCGATACTTTGAAGGTGAAAGTTCTCGCTACGCCGATCGCGCAACTTGCAGGAATAAGCACCACGCCTCGTACTGCTAGCCCGCAGCAACTCCCGTCAGATTTTTTTCTGCGCAACGCACGAACTTATACTCCGTACGTCGGCCCGCCCTCACACGGCTCGCCGCAACACGCAGCGGAGCCACAATGCACGACACACACACACGACTCGCCGGCACGCCGGGTGGCATGGTCACCAGCCCGCATGCGTTGGCGAGCGCAGCCGGCCGCGACGTCTTGCGTGCGGGCGGCAATGCGATCGAAGCGGCTATCGCGATCGGCGCGGCGCTGTGTGTGACGTATCCGCATTTCACGGGACTCGGCGGCGACGCCTTCTGGGTGATCGCCGACCGCCACGGCATGTTGCGCACGCTCTCGGGCATCGGCCAGGCCGCGGCGCAACTGCCCGCGTTCGACGGTGCGATCCCGCTGCGCGGCCCGGCGTCCGCGCTCACCACCGCCGCGACCGTCGACACCTGGCATCACGCGTATCAGATCAGCCAAAGCACATGGGGCGGCACGCAATCGTGGTCGTCGCTGTTCGATCGTGCGCTCGACTATGCCAGCAACGGCTTTGCCGTCACGCCATCCCAACATTTCTGGCAAAGCCTGCGAGCCGGGGAACTGAGTGCCTTGCCGGGCTTCGCGGCAACCTTCGCTGCGCACGGCAGGACTCCCGCGGTCGGCGAACGTTTCGCGCAACCCGCGTTGGCGAACAGCATCGAACGGATTGCGCGCTTCGGTGCACGCGAATTTTACGAAGGCGAACTCGCCGAGCGCATCGCGCGCGGCTTGCAGCAGGCCGGCTCGCCACTCACATCGAGCGATCTCGCCAACACCCGGGCACGCGACGAAGCGCCGCTGCGAGTCGCCTATCGCGGCGGCGAACTGGTGAGCCTGCGTCCGCCCACGCAAGGTGTCACGACGCTGCAGATCATGGGCACGCTGGAGCGCTTCGACATCGGCGCGATCCGCGAAGGCAGCGCCGATTACTATCATCTGCTGGTGGAAGCGGTGAAGTGCGCGTTCGTCGATCGGGACCGTTTCGTGGCCGACCCCGAGTTCAACGACGTGCCGGTCGATCAGATGCTGTCGCCCCCGACGCTCGATGCCCATGCGCGCTCCATCAACCTGCATCGGGCACGAGCATGGCCGCACGCGTTTCGTCCAGGCGACACCGTGTTCATCGCCGCGACGGACAGCGAGGGCCGCAGTGTCAGCGTGCTGCAAACGGTCTACTTCGATTGGGGCAGCGGCGTGGTCGCGGGCGACACCGGCATCCTTTGGCACAACCGCGGCGCATCGTTCAGCACGCAGGCTGCGCATCATAATGCCGTGCGGCCGGGCAAGCGGCCTTTTCATACGCTGAACCCCGGCATGTATCTGCAACACGGCCGCCCGCGCCTGCTGTTTGGCACGCAAGGCGCCGACGGCCAGCCGCAAACGCTGGCCGCCATTCTCACGCGGCTGATCGACTACGGCATGGACCCGCTTGCCGCGCTCGCGCGCCCGCGCTTTCTGCTCGGCAAAACGTTCTCCGATACGCGTGATGCGTTGAAGCTCGAACAGGACGCCGGCGCCGATGTATTCGCCGCGCTTGCCGCGCGCGGTCACGAGGTCAGCGCGATTCCTGCGCAAAGTCCTTTGGCGGGTCACCCTGGCGTGATCCGCATCGATGCGCACGGCGCGATTTCAGGCGCGCACGATCCGCGCAGCGATGGCCGCGCGCTCACAGTCTGACGAACTGCGCCGCTCGTCTCGCGCGTGCACGGCTTCACTGCGAACACCACCCCGCCCATCGTCAACCCAACGTAAATCGATCACGCGTCGTCACATAATCGCTCGCGCCGAAACGGCCTACCGGAAAGTAGTGTTGCAAACGCACGCGCCACGTGTCGATGTCGATCAACTCGTCGCGTGCGTGCAGCCGATGCACGCGGCCAATGAAAATCTGGCGGCTCGTCGTCTCCAGCGTCTCCCAGATCGTGCATTCGAACGCCACCGGCGCTTGCGCAATCCGCGGCGGCGCGACGTACGAACTCGGCAGCGGCGTCAAGCCGACTTCGGCCAGCTCGCTCACATCGGGCGGCAACCTTGCGCCGCAGCGATGCATTTTTTCGGCGATCGCCTCGTCGGCGAGATGCACCACGAACTCGCCGGTCCGCGTGATATTGACCGCCGTGTCCTTGAGCGTGCCGTCCGCCACGCGGTTGATGCTGATCA
The DNA here is from genome assembly GCF_046026895.1 of Paraburkholderia sediminicola. Classification (GTDB taxonomy): domain Bacteria; phylum Pseudomonadota; class Gammaproteobacteria; order Burkholderiales; family Burkholderiaceae; genus Paraburkholderia; species Paraburkholderia sediminicola_C. The sequence goes on along the minus strand of NZ_JAQQEU010000017.1, from coordinate 80,607 downwards.
TCACGATCGGCGGTTCTTCGCCGAGCATGTTGAACATCGAGAACGGCGCGGCGTTGATCGTGCCGTCGGCGCCGAGCGTGGTGACGAGCGCGATCGGACGCGGCACGATCAGGCTCGCCATCAGCTTGTAACGCTGGTATTCGGTGATCGCGTCGAAGTCAATTTCCATGTCGGGCCGCCTCGTGGGTGCTCGCGTGTCCGATGATGCCGAGCAACTGGCCGAGGCTTTTCTCGCCGCGCATGCGCGAGGTTTCGATGCGCTCTTCGAGATCGCGCAGATGCGCTTCCATATGCGCAATCGCGCCCGCCGCGTCGCGCGCCTCGATGCAATCGACGATCGCCGCATGCTCCGCGTGCTCGCACGGCGCATGCCCCGGCGGTTCGTATACACCGACGATCAGCGAGCAGCGCGACACCAGTTCCTTCAGATAGCTTTGCAGAATCGAATTGCCGGCCAGTGCGGCGATGCGCATATGAAAGCCGCTGGCGAGCGTCGCCCACGAAGGCTGATCGAAACGATGCATCGCGTCGTGCTCGCTCGCCAGTTGTTCACGCAGCGCCTCGATGTCGGCTAGGTTCGCGCGCTGCACGGCAAGCTCGACCAGCATCCGTTCGACGGAGCGGCGCGCTTCGAAGATCTCGCGGGTTTCCTCAGGGGTCGGCTCGGCGATCACCGCGCCCTTGTTCGGCCGCAGCACGACGATGCCGTCATACGCGAGCTTCTCCAGCACGCGCCGCACGACCGCGCGGCCGACGCCGAACAGCTGGCACAACTCGGGCTCCGGCAGCTTGGTGCCCGGCGTCAGCCGATGATTCAGCACACCGTCGAAGATCGCTTGATAGATGCGCGCATCGATGTCCGCTTCGTCTGCGGCGGTTTTCCTCGCGGCGGCGGCGGTCGTAGCCGCTTGCGCACTCATGCCGCGGCCGGGCGCACGATGCCGTCCCGCTCCAGATCGTCCATATGACTCGCGATCGCACCCGGCGTGGTGATCCACACGTCGCCTCGCGCACGCGCGGTGGCGACGTGTTCGAGCGCGCGGCGCAGATGCCGCAACCGGTACGGCTGGCCGACCAGATACGGATGCAGCGCGATGCCCATCACCAGCGCCTGGGGCCGCGTGCCGCGATTGGCCTGTTCGAGCATCTCGTCGAACTGATCGATGATCATGTCCGCGAACGCGCGGCCGTCCATGTGACGGCCCACCATCATCGGCAGATCGTTGAGTTCCTGTGGATACGGAATCGACCAGAGCGGCGCGCCGCGCGTGGTCATGCGCACGGGGCGGTCGTCGTGACACCAGTTCAGCGTATAGCGATAGCCGGTCTCGGCCAGCAGATCGGGCGTCAGAAGCGACTCCGAAATCCACGGCGACAGCCAGCCGTGCGGCGGCGTGCCCGATTCTTCCGCGATCCGTTCACGGCAATGCAGAAGCAACTCGCGCTCGCCGTGCTCGTCGAGTTCGCTCTGCCGGTGCGCGTTCGTGTGTCCATGACCGATCAGCTCGTCGCCGCGCGCGACGCACGCCGCGATCAACTCCGGGCAGTGATCGTAGAGCGCGGTGTTGATCAGCGTGCCGGCGGGCAGCGCGAGCTGATCGAACAGTTCGATGCAGCGCCAAGCGCCGACGCGGTTGCCGTACTCGCGCCAGCTATGGTTCAGCACATCCGGTTGCGGCGACAGCGGACCGAGCGCCGCACCGAGGCCCTCGCCGAATGCAAAGTGCTCGATGTTGAAGCCGAGATAGACCGCGAGTCCCGTGTCCCCCGGCCAGCGAAAAGCGTCGCTATCGGTGATCGGCCGGTAGGCGAAGCGGCCATGCGTGGTGAGCGCCTGACGCGCGCGGTTTGCTGCTGCTGGCATGTTCCGTGTGTCGTTCATTTGCAATAAGCCGTGGATGACGAAATGCGCCGGGCCCGTCACGGATGAACCGGATTGGACCGGGTCATGCCCCGAGACGGACCGGCTACGCACCGTGATCGCGCGAAACGAGCCTGCTGATCGCGGACGATCGACGCTGCGGATCGTTTGCAATATGTGAGCCAACTCGTAGACGTTAAGCACAACGGTGCGTCGGCGTTCGGTGAGCGCCGCCATGCAACGAATGGCACATGTCTTGCATTTGCAAGGCGTCGCATCGGCGGCGGCTCTATCGCCGCGCATGCTCCACTGTTCGCCGTTCACGAGGACATCGTCATGATTCAGCCTGCTTCAACGGTGCTCGAAACCCAAGCCGCCGATATCGAACTGGTGCACGTGTCGAAGCAATACGGCGAGTCGCTGGCCGTCGATGCGATCGACCTGCGTATCGACGGCGGCCAGTACTGCTGTCTGCTCGGACCGTCGGGGTGCGGAAAAACCTCGACCTTGCGCATGATCGCCGGGCATGAATCGGTCACCGAAGGTGACATTCTGATCGCGGGCCGCAACGTCACGCGCGCCCAACCCGCCGCGCGCGGCACGGCGATGGTGTTTCAGAACTATGCGCTGTTCCCGCATCTGAGCGCGCTCGACAACGTCGCGTTCAGCCTGAAGATGCGCGGCGTCGCCAGGGATGTGCGGCGCAGGCGCGCCGCCGCGCTGCTCGAACTGGTCGCGATGTCCGCGTATGCCGAGCGCAAACCGGCGCAGTTATCCGGCGGCCAGCAGCAACGCGTGGCGCTCGCGCGCGCGTTGTTGAATCAGCCCGGCTGCCTGCTGCTCGACGAACCGCTATCCGCGCTCGACCCGTTCCTGCGCGTGCAGATGCGCGCCGAACTCAAGCGCTGGCAGAAAGAACTCGGCATTACCTTCGTGCACGTCACGCACTCGCAGGAAGAAGCGATGGCGCTCGCCGATCTCGTCGTGGTGATGAGCCATGGCCGTATCGAACAGAGCGGCACGCCGCACGAAGTATTCAACCGTCCGCGCACCGAATTCGTCGCGCGCTTTCTCGGCGGACATAACGTCTTCAATACGAATGGGCGCCTGTTCACCGTGCGCGCCGACCATCTGCGGGTGGTGCCGCACGGCGTCACGCCGGTGCAGAACGCCAGCGGCGAGAGCGGCCTCACGCGCATCGGCGGCGTGCCCTGCAAGGTTCGCGAAGCCGAGTATCAGGGCACGCATCTGCGCATGACGCTCGACCCGCTCGACGGTTCGCCCGAATTGATCTCGCTCGTGAGCGACCGCGACTACGACGCGACGCGCTGCGGTCCCGACGCGCGCGTGGTGGCCTGGTGGAACGAGCAGGACGCGCATCCGCTGGCAGCGTGAGGGCCCGCGTCACAGCGGATCGCATCGCAGTGAATACAACGTCAACAGAGGAGAGCAAGCCATGAACGAACCGAACGAGAGCCCGGCAGCAGCCGCCACGGATGTGAAGGAAAAAGGCCTGTCGCGCCGCACGTTCATCAAGGGCGCGGTGGCCGCGGCCGGCATTGCCGGTTTCCCGTACGTGCATGCGCAGGAAAAGATCACGTTGCGCTACCTCGGCACGGCGGTCAATCAGAGTGCCGACATCGCGAGGAAATTCAAGGAAGACACGGGCATCGAGATTCAATACGTACCGGTGACCACCGACGACGTCGCCAAGCGCATCATCACGCAGCCCAATTCGTTCGATATCGTCGACACCGAATACTTCGCGCTCAAGAAGCTGATTCCGGCGGGCACGCTCGCGGGGATGGACGCCAAACGCATCAAGCTGGCCGACAGGATCACGCCCGTGCTGACGCGCGGTGAAGTGAACGGCAAGAAGATCGGCGACCAGGGCACCGCGCCGAAGAAGGTGATGTTCCTCACCGGTCCGCGCTCGACCGCATTCTCCGCGACACCCACCGAATGGATGACGTTGATCCCCACCACCTACAACGCGGACACGCTCGGCATTCGTCCCGACCTGATCAAGCGCCCGGTCGACAGCTGGGCCGAACTGCTCAATCCGCAGTTCAAGGGCAAGGCGGCCCTGCTGAACATTCCCGCGATCGGCATCATGGATTCGGCGATGGCGATCGAGGCGATGGGCCACATGAAATACGGCGACAAAGGCAACATGACGAAGGCCGAGATCGATCAGACCATCAAGATCCTGATCGACGCCAAGCACGCGGGCCAGTTCCGCGCGTTCTGGAAGGACTTCAATGAGAGCGTGAATCTGATGGCGTCGGGCGAAGTCGTGATCCAGTCGATGTGGTCGCCGGCCGTGACGAAGGTGCGCACGATGGGTATCGCGTGCAAGTTTCAGCCGCTCAAGGAAGGTTACCGTTCGTGCGCGTCCGGCTTCGGCTTTCCGCGCTCGCTGCAAGGCAAGAAGCTCGACGCCGCGTACGAGTTCGTCAACTGGTTCCAGGACGGCTGGGCGGGCGCCTACCTGATGCGCCAGGGCTACTACCCCGGCGTGATCGAGACCGCGAAGACCCACATGCAGCCGTATGAATGGGACTACTGGATAGAGGGCAAAGCAGCCGCGCAGGACATCAAGGCGCCGGACGGCCAGTTGCTGGAAAAGGCCGGCGCCGTGCGCGACGGCGGTTCATACACCGAGCGCATGAGCGCGATCGCGTGCTGGAACGCGGTGATGGACGAGAACATCTACATGGTGCAGAAGTGGAACGAGTTCATCGCGGCCTGATCGACGCCTGATCGACGCCCCCGCTGCGTAGTATTCGCCGGCGCATAACGCGCCGGCAGCGGTTTTTTCACCGCGCGGTCCCGCGCAGTTCTTTCCCGCGCGGCGTTTCGCCGCGCCAGTCATCCAGTCGACAACCCGCAAATGGCAACGATCGATCTTCCCTCGCACGCGCAGGTCGCGCCCGTCAAACATCGCCGCGCGCCCGCATGGTTGCAGGCGACGCCGCTGTCGCTGACCTTCCTGCTGTTTTTCATCGTGCCGCTGGTCATTACGCTGATCGTCAGTTTCTGGGACTTCAACGAATATCAGATCATCCCGGCGTTCACGCTGAAGAACTACGCGGCGATCTTCAACGGCTGTTCGTCGATCACCGATGTCTGCGTGAGCTTCAAGACCTATTGGTCGACCCTGAAGTTCTGCGCGATCGTATGGGCCGTGACGCTGCTGCTGGGCTTTTCGATCGCGTACTTCCTCGCGTTCCACGTGCGCACGACGAGCATGCAAACCGTCCTGTTCCTCGTCTGCACGATTCCGTTCTGGACTTCCAACGTGATCCGGATGATTTCGTGGATGCCGCTGCTGGGCCGCAACGGCCTCGTCAATCAGGTGCTGCTCGGTGCGCATCTGATCGACCAGCCGCTCGAATGGCTGCTGTATTCGAACTTCTCGGTGGTGCTCGCGTTCGTGCATCTGTACACGTTCTTCATGATCGTGCCGATCTTCAACGCGATGATGCGCATCGACCGCGCGCTTCTCGAAGCCGCACGCGACGCCGGCGCGAGCGGCTGGCAGGTGGTGCGCGACGTGGTGTTGCCGTTGTCGAAGACCGGCATCGTGATCGGCTCGATCTTCGTGATCACGATCGTGATGGGCGACTTCCTGACCGTCGGCGTAATGGGTGGCCAGCAGATCGCGTCGGTCGGCAAAATCATTCAGGTGCAGACCGGCTACCTGCAATTTCCCGCCGCGGCGGCCAACGCGATCATCCTGCTCGCCGTGGTGCTGATGATCGTGTGGGGTTTGACGCGAGTCGTCGATATCCGCAAGGAACTGTGAAGATGCAAGCCATTCGTGCCAAACATCGGGAAAGCCGTCCGGCAAGTTTTTACTGGCTCGCGCTGCTGTTCGGGCTGTTCGTGCTGTTTCTGTACGGGCCGGTGATCACCATTTTCATCCTGTCGTTCCAGGGCCCCGAGGGCGGCCTGACGTTTCCGATGCGCGGCGTTTCGCTGCACTGGTTCGCGGCGCTGCGCGACGGCGTCGGCGATGTCGATATATCGGCCGCGTTCGGGCGCTCCATCCGGCTCGCGCTGGCGGTCACGGTGCTGACCGTGCTGTTTTCGGTGGCGGCGGGCCTCGCCTTCCGTCGAAAATTTCGCGGCGACACGGCGGTGTTTTACGTGTCTGTAGCCAGTCTGATCATGCCGTCCATCATCGTGTCGCTCGGCATCGGCCTGACGTTCCGGCTGCTGGATAACGGCGTGAAGTACCTCGCGTCGGCATGGGGCTATCAATCGTTCGCCGACAGCTATACGACCTCGATGGGCCTCTTCACGTCCGCGCTCGGCGCGCATCTGACATGGACGCTGCCGTTCGGTTTGCTGGTGATGTTCGCGGTTTTCAACCGTTTCAATCCGGCCTACGAAGAAGCGTCGCGCGATCTGGGCGCGACGCCGTGGCAGAGTTTCCGCCATGTCGTGCTGCCGATCATCGGGCCATCGGTGGTGGGCGTCGCGATGTTCGGCTTCACGCTGTCGTGGGACGAGATCGCCCGCACGTCGCAGGCGATCGGCGATCAGAACACCTTGCCGCTCGAACTTCAGGGGCTCACCACGTCGGTGACGACGCCGGTCATTTACGCGCTCGGCACGATGACGACGGTGTTGTCGCTGACCGTGATGGGCGCGTGTCTGCTCGCGGTGCGGTTGCTCGCGCGGCGGCGCGCGGCGGCGGGGTTGCGATAGAGGCTTGCGCTTGCTCGACGGCCTGAATCATGTGGCACAGTATCGTCAGGCGCACGCACAACGCGTGCGCCACCGTCCAGCCCCATGAGCGACATGACGACACTGCCCGCCTACGAGCCTCCGGTCGACGAAAACGAACTATTGCTGAAGTGGATCCGCCGCGCACGCGAATCCCAGATGAGTCACTACGACATGGCCGACCTGCTGTCGGCGCGCGACCGCTGGATCGGCTGGCTGGTGACCGCATTGACCGCCTTCGTGGGCACGGCCGCGTTCGCGGCGCTGACGCTCACCGCGATCTCGATAGAAATGCGGGTCTTCGTCGGGATCGTGAGCGTCACGGCCGTGGTGTCGGCCGCATTGCAGACCTTCCTGCGCTATGCGGAGCGGGCGGAGAAGCACCGCGCGGCGGGTGCACGCTATGGCGCCGTGCGTCGCAGGCTCGAAGCGGTCTTTGTGGGCGACCCCGACGCGCGCGACGGCCACTACCTTACCGCGATTCGCGACGAACTCGACCGGCTCGCGGAAGATTCGCCGAACGTGCCGCCGCGCATCTTCTATCGCACGCAGCGCACGCTGTCGAGGGACACGTCACGCAGTCGCGATGCGTGAGCGATCGGCTGTGAAGCGTCGTTGCATGCTCCCGCAACACGGGCTTTACCCAACCGCGTTGCCAATCGAATCGTGATGGTCGAACCAGCACGTTCGAAAAAAAACTGGAACGTGCCCTGCCACCCGTCAACCGCCTCAAAGATCGTCGGCGCTGATCCCCAACTCCGCCGCCATGCGCCGCACCACCGTTTGCAGCCGGCTCACCTCGTCGGCCAGGCGCTTCTGCTCGGCCTTCACCGCCTCGAACGCGGACAACGGCACCGTGTCGTCCTCGACGCCTGGCTGCGCAAGCTCGCTCGCGCTCACTTCGCCGCACAGCAGATGCATCCAGCGGTTCTCGCGCTCGCCCGGCGTGCGGCCCAGCTTGACGACGCGCGGCGGATCGTTGGCAGCCAGCTCATCCAGAAACGCCTCGACCGACGAGATATCGGCAAAGCCATGCAAACGCGCGCTGTTCAGCCGCAATTCGGCGGCGGTCTGCGGACCGCGTAGCAGCAACGTGGTCAGCAACGCCGCCGACTGGCTCGGCAAACCGAGCACGCGATTCATGTTGTGCTCGAAGCGCGGCACGCGGCTGCTGCTGCCTTCTAGGGCGAGGCTCAGCCGCTTCAGGCCGTCGAGGGCGGTCAGCACCTCGGCCTCGGTCGCGTTCATCACCGGCGCGCGGCCGGTTTTCTGGTTGCAGCCGAGCGTCAGCGCGTTCAGCGAAAGCGGGTAACTGTCGGGCACGGTGTGCTGCTTTTCGACGAGGACGCCGAGCACGCGTCCTTCGAGCAACGTCAACGCACGGAGCGAAGGACGGGAGGAAGCATCGGGAGTGGAGTTCATAGATGATGTCGCGGCATGAGCCGCCGGGTCTCGTGGATGATGCGCGTTACCGTTGCACAGCTGGCGGCGCGTTGTGGTTTGTGGGCCCTATGATAAACGGCCCGGGGCGTCGCGGGGTCGCTCGGCTATGGCACGTCGATGCTGAGGATTACGCGGCACGACCAGGACGCGCTCGTGCTCTTCTTCGCGCCCGGCAATCGCATGCGCCGCTCGCCGTCGCGACTCCTCACGCCGTCTTCGAATACTTGAACGTCCCCTGCGCGCTCGCGATCAGCAGCTTGCCGTCCACCCACGCTTCGCCGCGCGCAAAGAAAATCGAGCGGCCCTGGCGCTCCAGAAAGCCCTTGGCCGTCACCCATTCGCCGAGTCCCTTGTCGAGATAGTTGGTGGTCAACGACAACGTGAACGCATGCCGTACCGGCTGGCCCGTGGGCGCATAGAGGCCCGCATAGCCCGCCGCCGCATCGAGGAGGGTCGCGATCGCGCCGCCTTGCAGCACACCCTGGCGATTGAGCTTGCTCGGGTCGATCGGCATGAGCAGTTCCGCGTAGCCGTCGCGCCATTGCGTCAGACGCACGCCGAGCGATTCGAGAAACGGGTTGTCGATGGGAAAGTCGGACATGTTCAAGCCCTTGCAGTTTTCAATCGGATGAGGAAGGCGCGCCGCGCGCGGCCAATGATGAACCGTGAGCATACTAGCGTTCGCTCTCCAGCAGCGCCGGGGCGGCCGTGCATCTCACCAGCCCGAGGCCACGCTCTGACGCACGATCCCGCTTTCGCTCCATGCCCAGGCTGGGCTCCACGGCAAATTCCGTCGCATCTGCTAGTGTTGTCTGATCAGCATCTCTTTCGTGGAGAGTCCATGCCAGCCGCCCGCCTAGCGAAGCACCAGCCGGCGTACAACACCGGCCGAGAGACTGACGACGCCACGCGCCTGAGCGACGCGCAGATCGCGGCGGAAGCGATCCGCCGCCTCGCGTGGGACGCCGCCGTGCCCGACCATACGGTCAAGGTGAAAGTCTCGCGCGGCCGCATCACGCTGCGCGGCGAACTGCAACGCGAACAGCAAAAAGCCGCCGCGCTCGAAGACGTGACGCGCCTGTTCGGCGTAACGGGCGTGTCGGATCGCACGGTCGTCAAGCCGGGATAGCGTCGGCCCGCGCCGGCTTGCAGAGGCGCCCGGCCGTGCCGCGCTATCTGCTGGTCCGCTGCGGGATGAAGCGCCGCCGGATCACGCTGCCTCAGCCCCATGCAAGGCAGCCCGAGGGGGCTCGCCTATTCATGGGCACCCCCGTTCAGCCTTTCCAGGTCCAGTTCCGAATCTCTTCCTTGTCGATGCCCTCGGCATGCGCGTAAGCCAGGTGCTCGATGATCTGCCCGCGCAGCCATTCCTTCGTATGGTCGCCGACGCCGCGCAGCGACGGCACGCGATTGATCACGTCGATCGCCAGCGAAAAGCGGTCGACCTGATTGACGATCGCCAATTCGAGTGGCGTGTTGATGTTGCCCTTTTCGTAGTAGCCATGCACGTGCAGGTTTTCGTGATTCGTGCGGTTATAGGTGAGCTTGTGCACGAGCGACGCATACGAGTGGAAGTTGAAGATCACCGGCTTGCTGGTGGTGAACAGCGAGTCGAAATCGCGATCGGACAGCCCGTGCGGATGCGCGTGCTCGGGCATCAGCCGGAACAGATCGACCACGTTGACGAAGCGGATCTTCAGACCGGTAAAGCGCTCCTTCAGAATCTGCACGGCGGCGAGCGCTTCCATCGTCGCGATGTCGCCCGCGCAGGCGACCACCACGTCCGGATCGACGCCCTGATCGGTCGACGCCCAGTCCCAGATGCCGATGCCCTTGGTGCAATGGGTGACGGCCGCGTTCATGTCGAGATACTGCAGATGCGGCTGCTTGTCGGACACGATCACGTTCACGTAGTCGCGCGAACGCAGGCAATGATCGGCGACGCTCAACAGGCAGTTGGCATCCGGCGGCAGATAGATGCGCACCACGTCCGGGCTCTTGTTGGTGACCACGTCGAGAAAACCGGGGTCCTGGTGCGTGAAGCCGTTGTGATCCTGACGCCATACGAGCGACGTGATCAGCAGGTTGATCGACGGCACCGGCTGGCGCCAGCCCAGGTCGCGCTTGGCTTTTTCCAGCCACTTCGCGTGCTGGTTGAACATCGAATCGATCACGTGCACGAACGCTTCGTAGGTGGCGAACAGCCCATGGCGGCCGGTCAGCACGTAACCTTCGAACCAGCCTTCGAGCGTGTGCTCGCTGAGCATCTCCATGACGCGGCCGTCGGGCGCGAGTTCGCCGCCGTCCGCGTCGCCCGGCTCGGTGCCGGCGAGCCAGGTCTTCGGCGACGCTTCATAGACCGCGTGGAGCTTGTTGCTCGCGGTTTCGTCGGGGCCGAACACGCGGAAGTTCGTCATGTTGTTGCGCATCACGTCGCGCAGGAACGTACCTAGCACGCCGGTCGGCGACGTGGACGAGCCGCCGGGTTTCTTCACCGTCACCGCATAGTCGCGAAACGGCGGCATGTCGAGCATCTTGCACAGCAGTCCGCCGTTCGCGTGCGGATTCGCGCTGATCCGGCGCGTACCTTCGGGCGCGAGTTCGCGCAGTTCGCCGACCAAACGCCCGGCTTCGTCGAACAGCGTCTCAGGCCCGTAGCTGCGCAGCCAGCTTTCGACCAGCTTCAGGCTCTTGCTATTGGTGGCCGGATCGAGCACCGGCACCTGGTGCGCGCGCCACGAGCCTTCCACCTTGTGGCCGTCCACTTCCTTCGGCCCCGTCCATCCCTTCGGCGAGCGCAGCACGATCATCGGCCAGCGCGGGCGCGACGTGTCGCGGTTCGCGCGCGCATGCTGCTGGATCGCGCGAATTTCGCCGATGCACTGGTCGAGCGCCGCCGCCATCAGCTGATGCATCGTGTCGGGATCGTCGCCTTCGACGAAATACGGCTTGTGGCCATAGCCGGTCAACAGTGCTTCGAGTTCCTCGCGGGGAATCCGCGCGAGGATCGTCGGATTGGCGATCTTGTAGCCGTTCAGATGCAGCACCGGCAGCACCGCGCCGTCGCGGATCGGGTTGAGGAATTTGTTCGAGTGCCACGAGGTGGCGAGCGGGCCGGTTTCCGCTTCGCCGTCGCCGATCATCACCGTGACGATCAACTCGGGGTTGTCGAACGCGGCGCCGTACGCGTGCGACAGGCTATAGCCCAGTTCGCCGCCTTCGTGAATCGAGCCGGGCGTCTCGGGCGTGCAGTGCGAACCGATGCCGCCCGGAAACGAGAACTGGCGGAAGAAGCGCCGCATGCCGGCTTCGTCCTCGCTGCGGTCCGGGTAGATCTCCGAGTAATGCCCTTCGAGATAGCAATGCGCCAGACTGGCCGGCGCGCCATGACCGGGACCGGATAGATAGATCATGTCCAGATCGAGCTTGCGGATCATCCGGTTCAGATGCACCAGCACGAAGCTTTGGCCCGGGTCCGAGCCCCAATGGCCGAGCAGGCGGTTCTTGATGTGCTCGGGTTTGAGCGGTTCGCGCAGCAGCGGGTTGTCGCGCAGATAGATCATGCCGACCGACAGATAGTTGCACGCGCGCCAGTAGCGATCCATCTTGCGCAGCGTGGCGGGGTCGAGAGTTTGCGGCGGGGCGGGATGCGAAACGGCTTCGGCCATGGTTCACTCCTGGAAAAGGACTGTCAGGCAGGGTGGCGGATGCGGCGGCAGGTGTTCGTGATGTGGTTGCGTTGGGTGCAATGGCGGCAACTGAGGCTCTAAAGCAGCGGCGAGATCGCGGCGCGCGTGTTCTCTCATGCTCGTGACACAACGAAGGCGTATGGACCAGCGGCCTGGTGGCTGGGGCTTTCCCCTGCGCCGGCTGCGATCGTCAGGGGATCTGACAGGGCGCGCCCGTCATGGTTCGACGCAATCGCTCAAAGCATGACGCGTATCAATCGATGGATTGCGCGAGTGCTGTCTTGCACCAGGCTTCCAGCGCGCGCCGGCTCAATGTATTAAGCTGCTCAAACCGGGTTGCCGAACCGCACCACTCACTCTAGCCCGATGCACAGCGAAGCCGCGCGACCGACGCGTCCCGCCTTCCCCTCTCTCCAACTTCAACGGCCGTCATGTCGAAACCCAGCCAAGCCAAAGTGTTCGCGATCATCTTTCTCTCGCTCGTGCTGCTGTGGGTGGGCGTGGGCGTTCTGATCGGCGTGTTCGGGTTGCTGGTCAAGCTGTTCGGCGTCGCGTAGCGCGCCGCCGGGGCGTCGTCCGTGCAAACTGTGTATCCTCAGCGATGTTCCGGCGCCGCTGCGGCGCCCTGGTCCCCCGTTCGATCGCAAGGAGACTCCCATGACGAACCCCGCCGATACCACCCCGCCTTCCCGGGCGCAAATCGATCCCGAGTTGCAGGCGCTCGCGCAAGAGGTGTTCGATCTCGCGCGGTCCGGCGATGCCACGATGCTCGCCAAGGTGATCGAAAAAGGCGTGCCGCCCAATCTGCGCAACGAGCGGGGCGACAGCCTGATGATGCTCGCGAGCTACCACGGTCACGCGGATGCGGTGCGCACGCTGCTCGAACGCGGCGCCGATCCGAACCTGCGCAACGACAACGGCCAGACGCCGATCGCGGGCGCGGCCTTCAAGGGTTTCACGGAGGTGATCGAGACCTTGCTCGCGCATGGCGCGGACGTCGAAGGGGCATCGCCGGATGGCCGCACCGCGTTGATGGTGGCCGCGATGTTCAATCGCACCGCGATCATGGAGCTGCTGATTGCGCACGGCGCGAACCCGAACGCCCGCGATGCGAACGGCGTGACGGCGGGCGATGCGGCCGCGCGCATGGGTGCGGGTGATGCGCAGGCGCGCCTGAAAGAACTCGGCGGGTCGTGATGTGTGAGGGGTGCGGGCGCGGCGGCTTTGTTCCAGCGCTCGATGGTAGGGATGCCGCACATGTGTTTGTACCCGCATTGACGCTTTAACATGCGGCGCTATCCCTTCCCGCCCATCAGCGCATCCACATCGAAGTCCGCCAACTCGCCAATCCGCTCGATCGTCACATCCGCTGGCGGGTGGCTCGCGATCTCTTTCGGATCGAAAGCATAGTGGCCCTGGCGCGGAAACACCGTCGTCAACGTGCCGCCCCACGCATTCTTCATCGCGGCCAGAATGCGCAGCTTGTCGTCGACCATCACGTAGTGGCGCGCCGGATAGCATTCCATTACCTGATCGAGCATCAGCTCCTTGTGGATGTAGATCAGCACCCGTCCCTCCACCTCGTCCCATAAGCCCGAGCGGGAAATCTTGCGCGGCTGGAACACGACGTCGCCATCGGACAGGATCACCGTGGGCCCGCGCTTGCCGACATGCCGCAGTGCATCCAGCGCGCCTGGATACAGCCGGTTCGCAAACGGATACTCGATCAGGAACGACGCCATCAACAAGAGCCGCGTGTCGCGCGGATGCTCGCGCCGGTAACGCTGCAACGCGCCGAGGTAGTCGGCATAGCCGAGCTCGGTGCGCAAGTCCTCGAAGATTTCCCAGTAGCGCGCGCTGTTCTCCGTGCCGAACTCGCGCATCATGTGCGAGCGCAGATCGGACAGCACGTGATCGTTGTCGAGCAGGGTGTTATCGCAGTCGAACAGAAACACGACGTCGTGCGGCGTGGAGGGGGTGGCTTGCATGCGGCTTCCTTGCGTGGCGTTGGCTTGTCGGTTTGTGCGCTTCGACTTCGCGCCTAGCTCTTCGGTCCATGGCCTGGCTGCGCCGCTTTCTCGACGTGGCCGCCGAAATCATGCCGCATCGCCGACATCACCCGGTTCGCGAAGTCCGCTTCGCCGCGCGAGCTGAAACGCGCGAACAGCGCCGCACTCAGCACCGGCGTGGGCACGCCCTCGTCGATCGCTGCCGCCACCGTCCAGCGACCCTCGCCCGAATCCGATACGCGTCCCGCGTAGTTCTGCAGATCGGCGTCGCCGACGAGCGACCCCGCGATCAGATCGAGCAGCCACGAGCCGATCACACTGCCGCGCCGCCAGACCTCGGTGACGTCGGCGAGATTCAGGTCGTACTGGTACAGCTCGGGGCGCCGCAGCGGCGACGTTTCCGCGTCGGCTTCGCGGGCGTGCCTGCCGGCGTCGGCGTGGCGCAGGATGTTCAGGCCTTCCGCATACGCGGCCATCATCCCGTATTCGATGCCGTTGTGGACCATCTTCACGAAGTGCCCGGCGCCTTGCGGTCCGCAATGCAGGAAGCCCTGGTCGGCGGTGCTCGCGCTCGCGGTGCGGCCCGGCGTGGCCGGCGCCGCGGCAGCGCCCGGCGCGAGGGTCGAGAAAATCGGTTCGAGCCGCTTCACGACCTCGGGCTCGCCGCCGATCATCAGGCAGTAGCCGCGCTCGCGCCCCGCGACGCCGCCGCTCGTGCCGACATCCACATAGTGAAGCTGGCGCGCGCCGAGTTCGCGGGCGCGGCGGATGTCGTCGTGGTAATAGGAGTTGCCGCCGTCGATCACGATGTCGCCGGGCTCCAGCAAGGGCACGAGTTTTTCGAGCGTCGCGTCGACCACCGCGGCCGGCACCATCAGCCACACGGCGCGCGGCTTTTCGAGCTGCGTGACGAGGTCCTGCAACGACGCCGCGCCCGCCACGCCCTCCTGTTTGAGCTTCTCGACCGCCGCGTGCTGCACGTCGTAAGCGATGCATTGCTGACCGCCCTTCGTCAGGCGCCGGACCATGTCGGCGCCCATCCGTCCCAATCCAATCATGCCTAGCTGCATATCTCGCTCCGGAAGGTGGCTCGTTGTGCTGCTCGATCTGGGTTCGGCTGGTGGCCGCGAGGACGTGCTTGTGGAGTCGCGGCGGCTGCTTCGATGTGAATTCAAGGTGAATTCAGTAGCGAATTCAATGGCGAAGCGAGCGGTCTCACGTGCTCATGCCGAACACTGTAGTCGCGTCGGCGCGCAAACGCCGGACACACGATAGCCGCCCTGGCTCATTCGTGCAGCGAAGCGCGCGTCTCAAGACGATACGCCTCTTTGCCAAGGCGTGGCGTGGCATAAAAGTTCCTGGTGTGCGTGTGCCTATGGGCACCTGCGCGGCCTGTGCGTGCGCGCGTCCGCGCATGTCGGGGCGTGGGCGCCCGTGCGTGCGGGAAAGGAGCACGAGCGTGCGCGCGCATCAGCATCTACGTCTGGGCATGCATCTGCATTACATTGCGCCCGCCCTGGCTTCGATCCAGCTAACTGCCGCCTTACATACGGCGGCGCCTCAGCCCCACACGTCATTCGCCGCGTCCCGGCACGCCCGGCCGCCGTCTCGCCAGGAGCTTCGCGTACTGCTCGCCCGTGAACCGCTTCACCGCCCGCCACATCAGCGGATAGCGAAAACCCGGCACCGCGAACAGCACCAGCGCGCACAGCGCCAGCAGGCCGCAGAACATGAACGTGCCGCGATAGCTGAACGCCTGCACCAGCATTCCCGACAGCACGCCCGACAGAATCGAGCCGACCCGCGCCGCGTTGAAGAACAGCGCGGTGGCACGGCCCGGCGAGTGCGGCATCAGATCCTGCACGTAGGTCATGCCCAGGCACGAGGTGACGGCGACCACGAACGCGTTGAGCATCTGCATCGGAATCAGCACGTCGACCTTGCCCGCCAGCGACATCCCGACGAAGTACACCGCATGGACCGCCGCGCACGCGGCCAGCCAGTTCGGCTTGTGCAGCGACGCCGCCTTCGCGCCGAGTGCGAGCATCATCGGAATCTCCATCAACGCGCCGAGGCCGAGCATCACCGACACGTCCAGATGCGAGCCGTTCAGCCCATGCACGATGTAAAGCGGCAGCACGATCATCGTCGCGTTCGCGGCGAGGCCGAGCAGCGTCAGCGCGGCCACCGCGCGGCCGATGTCGTTGGCCGACGCGACGCCGGGCAGGTCCTCGTGCGCGTCCTCGCCCGGCGCGGTCAGCGGCGGCACGGTGATCGACGCCGACGGCTCGGACGCGGTGTCCTCGACCGTGTGATCGCCGAGATGGCCTTGCGGCTCGCGCATGCGCCACACGATCGCCGCGCAGGTTGCAAAACTGGCCGCCGCGAACAGAAAGAGCCCGTAGAAGCTGGAGGCCGCGAGCACCAGTGCGCCCACCGACGGCCCGAACACCCACGCCGCCGACAGGATGGTCCGCAGCGTCGCGCTCGCGAACACGCGCTCCTCGGGGTTCGGCACAGGCAGCGCCGCGCGGCTGAACGCGAACACCATCGAGATGGCCGAGCCGCCCGCGCCGATGAAGACGATGCCGACCAGCAGCAGCAGCCGGTAATCGCGCACCACGCACAAGCATAAATAGCCGAGCGCGGCGGCCACCAGCGCCGCCAGCAGCAGCGGCCGATGCCGTCCGCTGGTGTCGGTCCAGCGGCCCGCGAGCGTGCTGGCGAGCACCCCGCTCGCGGCGATCAGCGTCATGAACACGCCGAGCCGGAACGGCGTCATGCCGGCGCGCTCGACGCCGAACAGCGATAGATACGGAGCGGTGAACGACATCGCCACACCGAGCATGAGGGTGGCGGCGGCCAGCGGCTTGAAGCCAGGGATGCGCAGCAGGTCGAAAAAACGTGAGGTTTTCAACACGAGGGGTGTGGGTCAGGTGGGGCGAGCCTGATAAGCACGATGCGCGCCGGAGGTTCGGGGCCGGAACGACCGGGGCATTATCGACCTAGCTAGCGGGCGCGTAAACCCGCACGGCGCTGTCCCAAATTCGCGGCGCCGCGTGCTCTGCGCGATGGCGGCGAACTGAGCGCACGCTGACGGTTACTTGCCGTCGGTTGCGCGCATTTGCTGCGCTTGCGCCTTATAGTCGTAGGTCGGATAAAACTCGGTGCGATAGCCGCCCCATGCGGTCGACTCGATCGCCCGGTTGACTTCGCGCAGCCGGCTCGCCGGCACGCGCAGCGTCACCACCTGGCCAATGCCCATCATCACGTACCACGAGACGACTTCGATGCCCGGCGGTGGAAAGTCCTTGAAGAAGCCTTGCGCGCGCAACTGCTCGTTGATCTTCGGCAGCGGTTTGGATTCGTCGTGGCGCAGGAAGATGGTGAGCAGGAAGGTGTCGTCGGGCGCGGATGCGGCGAGCGGCGCTGAAGCGGTGGGCGCCATCGCGGGCGTGCCCGGCGCGGCAGTTGTCGCGGCGGATTCCGCGCCATAGGCAAGCGGCGCGACCACACCCGACGCAGCGATCCACGCGACAAGCGACGCCGCCAGTGCCACGCGCATCGTGCGACGGCCGGGCAACGCGGCATCCCGGGTAGACCGGCTCGTGGTGATGGCAAATGCAATGGGCATAAGATGCCTCCATGATGGGTTGAGCAACCTCTGGCGCAGGCCCTTCGGCCACGCCGCCATACACAATGCAGCCGGCGCGGCCACCTTCATTCTCGCGGCGCCGTGACCTCAGCAAGATGCGCTGCCGCGAGACTACGCCCACGTCTACTACACCACAACGTAACCGCGCTTTTCGAGCGTCCAGCGATGCCACCGGTTGCCATAAGCGCCGCACCCAACGGCGAACAGAATCGACAGCAGCAGTCCGATCAGATCGGCCGTCTCGCCCCACAAACCCAAGCCGAACAGAATGACGTTGACCGCCAGCATCACGAACGCGGCGAACCACATTTTCTTCGACAACGCCCAGATGAAACCCAACAGGCATGCTCCCCAACTGAAGCCGCTCGCGACCGCGACGGCCTCGTCGTTGCCGGGGTAGTGCAGATAGATCCGTGCTCCCATTTCCCTTCCTGAATGCATTGGCGCGCCGCCCGCTTGCGGCGCAGCCACGATGTTTAACACGCGGCGGCGCAAACCGGCGAGTTTCGCGCGCAATCCGCACGAACCGCTCGCCAGCCCGGCTCCCGCTCGTATCGGGCCGTGCTGTGACGATCCGCAGCATAGCTGCTACTCTTGGCAAATCCACCGCAGGGCACCCTGCCGGCAAAGCTTGAACACCATCGGAGCACGCATGGCAACCCAGACAGCCTATTCATCAAAGGCCCCCTCACGCGCTGAACTCGACGCGCTGTCCGGCGTCACCGTCGTCGAATTCGGCACCGACTGGTGCGGCTACTGCCAGGGCGCGCAAGCGTCGATTGCCGACGCGCTCGCGCCGCATAGCGGCCTCAGGCATCTGAAAATCGAAGACGGCCCTGGCCGGCCGCTCGGCCGCTCGTTCAAGGTCAAGCTCTGGCCGACGCTGGTGGTCGTGCGCGACGGCGTGGAACTGGCGCGCGTGGTTCGGCCGCGGGGTGCGGAGGACATCACGCAAGCGCTGGCGTCGCTCTGATTCGCATGCCGCTGCCGGGCAGCGCTGTCAGGCGAGCCCGGTCCTGAGGCACCCGCCCGGTGCCCGCCAGATCACCGCGCGACAGCCGCCAGCACCGTATCCGCCGCCACGCCACCCACCTCGATCACCTATCATGCGACAAGCGATCCACCATCTGAGCGTCAAGGCCCGCACCCGCGGCCTCGTCGAGTTTACCGACGAAGCGCGCGGCTTCGTCGCCGGCCAGGGGATCAGCTCCGGCCTGCTGACGCTGTTCTGCCGCCACACGTCCGCCTCGCTGCTGATCCAGGAGAACGCCGACCCTTCGGTGCAGCGCGATCTGGAGCGCTACTTCGCGAGCCTCGCGCCCGAAGACGCCGAGCGTTACGAGCACGACGCCGAAGGCCTGGACGACATGCCGGCCCATCTGCGCACCGCGCTCACGCAGGTGCAGCTGTCGGTGCCGGTCGAGCATGGACGGATGGTGCTCGGCACATGGCAAGGCCTGTATCTGTTCGAACATCGCCGGCATACGCAGCAGCGCGACATCGTGCTGCATCTGCTCGGCGAATGAAGCGGGCCTGGCGCGGCCGAGCCGCCAGCCGCGAGCCGTTGTTTCTTGCACATGAATCGATCGAAGCACTGTCACCGCATCTGATCCGCAAACCGGAACAAAGGGAGGCATTTCATGGACACTCGTAGCGAGCTGCAAGCCACCGTCAAAGCAATGGTTCAACCCGGCAAGGGCCTACTCGCCGCCGACGAAAGCGGCCCGACCATCGCCAAACGCTTCAAAACCATCGGCCTCGACTCGACCGAGGAGAACCGCCGCGCCTATCGCAATCTGCTGCTCGGCACGCCAGGGCTCGGCGAGTTCGTGAGCGGCGTGATCCTCTACGAAGAAACGCTCGGCCAGAAAGCGGACGACGGCACGCCGTTTCCGCAGCTCGCCGCCCGCAACGGCATCGTGCCCGGCATCAAGGTGGACCTCGGCAAAGTGCCGCTCGCGCTCGCCCCCGGCGACGAGATCACCGAAGGACTCGACGGCCTCGCCAAACGCTTCGTCGATTACAAGCGGCAAGGGGCGCGCTTCGCCAAATGGCGCGCGGTCTACAACATCACCGCGAGCCTGCCGAGCCGCCTCGCGATCGAAGCGAACGCCGACTCGCTCGCGCGCTATGCGGCGATCAGCCAGGAAGCCGGCATCGTGCCGATCGTCGAACCGGAAGTGCTGATGGACGGCGATCACACGATCGAGCGCAGTGCGGAAGTCACCCAGGCGGTGCTGCACGAAGTGTTCGATGCGCTGCAACGGCATCGCGTGGTGCTCGAACACATTCTGCTGAAGCCGAGCATGGTGCTCGCGGGCTCCGAGCATGCGCAACAGTCGACGAGCGCCGACATCGCCGCTTATACCGTGCGGGTGCTCAAACGCACGGTGCCGTCGGCGGTGCCGGGCATCGTGTTTCTGTCGGGCGGCCAGTCACCCGAGGAGGCCACCGCGAGTCTCGACGCGATGAACCGGCTCGGCACGCTGCCGTGGAATCTGAGCTTCTCGTATGGACGCGCGTTGCAGGAGCCGCCGTTGCAGGCATGGCGCGGGCAGCCGGGCAACGTCGCGGCGGCCCAGCAGGCGCTGCTCAAGCGCGCGCGCCTGAACGCCGCAGCCGCGCTCGGCAAGTACGACGCGGCGCAGGAAAAGAGCTAGGCGGGCGCTGTCCGGCGTCGCGCCGTCCGCCTGGCGTACGCCTCGCGCGGCGCAACGCCCTGACGCCAGCACGCGCCTGCTCGCTACAGCGGCGCGCCGCCGAACGCCTGCCGCTGCGCGAGCGACACGAACGTTTGCGCATCGCGCGCCGCCTGCACCACGGCGGCCATCCCGAAGAACTCGTGCGTCGCGCCGCGATAGTTGCGATGCTCGACCGGCACGCCCGCGCTTCTCAGCTGGTGCGCGAGCTTCTCACCCTCGGAGCGCAGCGGATCGATGCCCGCCGTCACGATCGCGGCCGGCGGCAGGCCGGACAGATCGACGCTCAGCACATCGATCAGCGGGCTGGTCAGCTCCGCCTCGCTGTTGATCACGTTATGAATGAACCACAGCATCATCGGCTTGTTCAACGGCCTCGCGTTGCGATTCTCCTCGTAGGAAATCGAGACGATGTTGTTGCTCACCACCGGATAGATCAGCGCCTGGTGCAGCGGCATCCGCGTGCCGGTATCGCGCGCACGGATCGCCACGTTGATCGCCAGATTCCCTCCCGCACTCTCGCCCATCACCGCGATCTTGTCCGGGTCGCCGCCGAGGCTCGCCGCATGGTCGAGCAGCCAGCGCCACGCGGCGAACGCATCGTCGTGCGCGGCCGGCAAGCGGTGCTCGGGCGCCTGGCGATAGTGCGCCGACACGACGATGGCCTTGCTTTGCGCGGCCATCGAGCGCGGCGTGGCGTCGTAGGTATCGAGATCGGCGATCACCCAGCCGCCGCCGTGAAAATACAGGATCAGTGGGAACGGCCCCTCGCCTTGCGGCGTATACACGCGGGCCGGGTTGCTGCCTGCCGCGCCGGCAATCGCGATGTCCTCGGTGCGCACCGCTTCGAGTTCCGGCGACGGCCTCGAGCTGAACGCGGGATCGCTCATCAGCTTTTTGACGGCGTCGGCGGGGGTGGGCTGTCGGCGGGCCTCGTCCACCGAGCACTCCTCGATCGGCTTAGGCTTCAGACTTCTGAACGCATCGAGCACGGCTTTCATGTCGGCATCGGCATGCCCCGCCGGGTCCAGACCGACCATGCCTTTGATAGTGTCACCGAGTGTCATGGGAAGGCTCCTGATGGATGAATGCACGGTCCCATCAGGGCATTGAATGCTGCGCCGGACGAGCCGTCATGCGGTCGTTTTCAGCAAGCGCTATTCCCGTCGAACGGGGCGCGGCGCGCGCCGTTGACGCATCTTCGCGCCGCATTTCATTGGGTAGACAAAAACCCGGGATTCCCGCTCAGCGGTTGCCCGTCATCGCGCGCGCAATCTTGTCGACCAGCGCCTGCAGCGACACCGGCTTGCCGAGATGTCCGTCGTAGCCCGCGCGGATTGCCCGCGTGGCGTCCTGGGCGCGGCCGAAGCCGGTCAGCGCGAGCGCCGGCACCGACGCCGTGCCCGGCAGTCGGCGCAGCGCCGCGATCAGTTCATAGCCGTCCATACCCGGCATGCCGATATCCGAGAGGATCAGGTCGAACGTCTGCTGCGGGGCGACGGCCAGCGCGGCCGCGCCAGTGGTCTGCGGCCACACCTGCGCGCCTTCCATTTCGAGCAGGGTCTGGAACGCCTGCAGACTTTCGACCGCGTCGTCCACCAGCAGAATCCGCATACCCTTGAGCAAACTGGCGTCGCCGGGCAGTTCGCGGCTTTCGCCGGGCACCTCGGCACTGCCGGCCGGCAGCCATACGCGAAACCGCGCGCCCTTGCCGAGCCCCGCCGACTCGGCCTGCACATGTCCGCCATGCATCTCGGCCAGTTGCTTGACGAGCGCGAGGCCGATGCCGAGACCGCCGCTGTGCCGCCGGTGCGAACCCTCGGCCTGGCTGAACATGTCGAACACGTGCGGCAGGAACATCGAGTCGATGCCACGCCCGGTGTCGCGCACCTCGACGCATGCATGGCCATTGTCATGCGAAAGCCTGATCGTCACGCTGCCGCCCGGCTGCGTGAACTTCACTGCGTTGCTGACGAGGTTCCACAGAATCTGTTCGAAACGCACCGGATCGGCCTCGATGAAGAACG
Source organism: Paraburkholderia sediminicola (assembly GCF_046026895.1). Taxonomy (GTDB): domain Bacteria; phylum Pseudomonadota; class Gammaproteobacteria; order Burkholderiales; family Burkholderiaceae; genus Paraburkholderia; species Paraburkholderia sediminicola_C. The sequence goes on along the minus strand of NZ_JAQQEU010000017.1, from coordinate 58,490 downwards.
GCTCGGCCGCGCCCTCCACCTGCACGCTCACCTGGTTGGCGAGCGCGTCGGGCTCGATCGCGCTGCTCACGGCGGCGGTGATCGCCGCGATGTCCACCCGCGAGCGCTCCAGCGCCAGCTTGCCGGTGCGCACGCGCGACAGGTCCAGCAGGTCGTCGATGATCTTCGCGAGGCTGACCACCGAGCGGCGGATCGCATCGGCGGCGTCGTGCACGACCGGCAGCCCCTGGGTGGACGGCGCACGGTCCAGCATGTCCGCTTTTACGTGAATCAGGTTCAGCGGATTCTTCAATTCGTGCGACAGCACCGCGAGGAACTCGTCCTTCAGCCGGCTGGCCGCCTCGACCTTCTGCCGCACCGAGCGTTCCAGCGAGATCTTGCGCTGTTCGAGCGCCTCGGTGCCTTTGCGCTGGGTCAGATCGCGCACGATCTTCGCGAAGCCGCTGAAGCTGTCCGACGACACCGGCGTGATCACCCCGCTGCAATAGAGCCGCGTGCCGTTCTTGTGCACATACCAGCGCTCGTCTTCGGCGCGGCCGTCTCTCTGCGCGCGGTGCCGTTCGATCGAAGGCTCGTTGGCCTCGCGCTCCTCCGGCAGATAGAGCGGGTCGAGCATCTGCCCGACCATCTCGCTCTCGCTATAGCCGAAGATGCGTTCCGCGCCCTTGTTCCAGGTCATCACGCGGCCGTCCATGTCCTGCACGATGATCGCGAAGTCGTTGGTGCTTTGCGCCGCCAGATGCAAGCGCTCTTCGCCGGCGCGCACCAGTTGTTCCGCGCGCCGCAGCGCGCTGATGTCGACGATGGTCAGCACCGCGCCGTCGATGCGGTCGTCGGTGGTGCGATACGGCGACAGCCGCGCGAGGAAATTGCGCCCGTCGGTGCCGCGAATCTCGCGCTCGATCAACTGCAGCGACTCGAACACGGCGACGGTGTCGTCGGCCAGTTGCGGGTAGACGAGCCGGTGTGTGATGTCGTGCAGCGGACGCCCCACGTCGGACGGAATCACGTTGAACAGCTCCGTCGCGGCCGGCGTATAACGCTTGATGCGCATCTCGCGGTCGACGAACAGCGTCGCGATGCCGGTCGACGCGATCACGTTCTGCAGGTCGTCCTTGGCCTTGCCGGTCTCTTCGATCTTGGCCTGCAACTCGGCGTTGACGGTGAACAGCTCCTCGTTCAACGATTGTAATTCTTCCTTGCTGGTCTCGAGTTCCTCGGTGGCCGCGCGCAATTCCTCGTTGATCGCCTGCAATTCTTCGTTCGACGCCTTCAGCTCCTCCGTGGACGCCTCCGACTGCTCGACCGTCGAGCGCAATTCCTGTCTGGTGCGATGCAGTTCGTCTTCCAGATGCCCCAGCAGCGAGTCCTGCGAAGTCGCGCCGGGCGTCTCGCGGGGCGCCGCCGCGGTGCTGGCCGCGATCTCTTCGAAGATCACGAGCGCGAGTTCAGGCCCGTTTTCGGTGCCCCGGCAAGGCCGCACGATGATCCGCACACGCGCTTCTTGCGGCGGGAAGTCGATTGGCGGCGTCGACGCTTCCTGGTTGCCGCGCAGTGCCTGGAACAGCGTCGCGCGCAATTGCAGCCGCAACGCCGGCTGCACCAGCATGATCAGGTTGTAGGACGGCTCGCCGCGCGCGAAGCGCAGAAAACGGCCGGCGTGCTCGGACATGTGCAGGATGTTCGCATCCATGTCGACGACGATGCTCGGTGGCGCGTACAGCTCCAGAATCCGCTGATGCAAGGCTGAAAACGGCAGCGACTGCGGCAACGGCGGCGTAGGTCCCGCGCTTGCGACCGTGGCCGCGCCCGCGTGCTGCAACACCGGCGCGCTCATCGGCGGACGCAGCGTGCCCGTCACGACGTTCGTGCGATAGATGCGGTTCTTCTTGTCGACCGCCGTGAACAGATCGCCGGCGGCCTCCGCGGATTCGGAACTGCCGAGCAGCAGATAGCCGCCAGGTCGCAGCGCGAAGTGAAACATCTGCAGCACCTGGGTCTGTACGCTGCGATCCAGGTAGATCAGCAGATTGCGGCACGACACCAGGTCGACGCGCGAAAACGGCGGATCGCGCAGCACGTTGTGCATCGCAAACAGCACCCGTTCGCGGATCTCCTTGGTGACGCGAAAGTGCGCCCGCTCGGCGGTGAAGAACTGGCGCAGACGCCGGGCGGAAACGTCCGCGGTGATCGACTCGGGATAGAGGCCGGCGCGCGCAAAGGCAATCGCGCGCTCGTCGATGTCGGTGGCGAACAGCTGCACAGGAATGCCCTCGTGCCGCTCCGGATGTTCGGCGAGCAGCATCGCCAGCGAGTACGCTTCCTCGCCGGTCGCGCATCCTGCAATCCACGCGCGCACCGGGTCGTCCGCGCTTTTGTTCTGGAACAGGTTCGGCACGATCTCCCGCTCGACGACCTCGAAGGTCTCGCGATCGCGGAAGAAATTGGTCACGCCGATCAGCATGTCCTTGAGCAGCGCAGGCGTTTCCTCGGGATGCGTCAGCACGTAGTCCTGGTAGGCTTGCAGATCGGGAATGCCGTTGACCTGCAAGCGCCGCTCGATGCGCCGCAGGATGGTGGCGCGCTTGTAATGGCGGAAGTCGTGGCCGGTGCGCGCGCGCAACGTGGCGAGCACGCCGAGCAGCGCCCGCTCGGCGGTCGAAGCCGCATCGGGCGGCTTGACCGCGAGCGTTTCCGGTTCGTCGTCCGCGACCGGCAGGCGGATCGAGCGCGCATTGTCGGCCAGCTCGCGCAGCTTGCGCGGCATGTCCGCGACCGGCAGCGCGATGTCGATCATGCCGGTGGCGATCGCGTTCTGCGGCATCTCCGGGTAATCGGCGTCCGTCGGGGCCTGCGCGATCGTCACGCCGCCCTGCTCCTTGACCCTGCCGATGCCGGTCGCGCCGTCCGCGCCGGTGCCCGACAGCACGATCGCGATCGCGCGTTCGCGGTGTGCGTCGGCGAGGCTGCGGAAGAACAGGTCGATCGCGATCGGGCGGCCGCGCGGCCGGTCGCTTTCGGTGGCGGTCAGGTGACCGTCGTCGAGCGCGAGATCGTGCGACGGCGAAATGACGTACACGTGGTTCTTTTCGACCTGGAGCGTGTGCTGAACCTGATGCACCGGCATCCCGGTAGCGTGCTGCAACACCTGGTCGGCGCTGCTCGAATGGTCGGGCGACAGATGCAGCACGACCACGAAGGCCATGTTCATATTCGCCGGGGTGTTTTCGAAGAATCGCAGCAGCGCCTGCACGCCGCCCGCGGACGCGCCGATCCCGACCACCGGAAAGTCGAGTGTGGCGGTCCCGTGCGCCGCGCTGCCCGCCGCCGCGCCGGCGGCGGGGCTGGGCGCCGTCTCCGCGCCTGCGGGCGAACTCGCCTGCACGGGCTTGCGCGCGTTTGTTCGAGACGCACCTGCTTCACTGCCAGTCATACTCATCCCTTCTGCGATGCGCCGCGCCTGCGCCGGCCTCGTCCCATGATGGCGAGGGGCGTTCGCCGTACCATCCGACATTGTCGCGTGTGTTGCATCGCATTGCAAAGTCCGGCTGACGGTGCAGCGCTTGGGGCCGACTCTTTTGCATCGATGGCGCTGGCGCCAATCGGCCCGTATTCTATGGCGCCGCACCGGGCTGCAACGAATCCGGTTCGATCGCCGGATTGCCGGGCCCGGCACGGCGACCCATGCCGATTCGAGCCGCCGCGCACCACCCCTTGCTCGCCGCGCTCGCCGGTCCGTCTCGTAGAGCGGCCCTCCGACGAGCGGCGCTCCCGCGCCGGCTTCACCGCACGTCGCTTACTGCCCCTTCGTGTCGCTGCTGGCGTTGGCCCCCGGCATGTTGGTGGTGTCGGTCGCCGGCTTGGTCGCCTTCGACTGCTTCATGTGAGGCTTCTTCGGATGCGCCATCGCGCCGGACGCCGCCATGCTGCCGCCTTCGCGCGACGTGCCGGCCGTGGTGCCACCGCTCGGGTCATTGCCCGCCGGGCCGCCGCCTCCGCCACCCGCGCCTTGCGCCAACGCGAGCGGCGAAGCGGCGAGGAATGTTGAAACGAGCAGTGCATATCTGATCTTCATAGCTGTTCTCCTGTGAGAAAAAGAAGCGGTTTGCGCCGGCTGCGCCAGCCGGGAAACGCATGCCTCAAGATCTTTTCAGCAAGGGCTATGCCGCGCGCGATGACACGCCTGAACAGCGTTTGAACCACAAAGGAAGGACGCCACGCGCGCCGGACCCAGCGCTACGGTTCGCACGCGACCAGCGCGTGCAGTTCGTCGATATCGAAGGGCTTCGCGAGAATCGCCACGCCCAGACGGCGCGCGCGTTCGGTTTCGTCGGCGTAGCCGGTCATCAGAGCGATCTTCTGCGACGGCCACGCGCTGCGGACTTTTTCCGCCAGGTCGATGCCGTTGAGCTTGCCCGGCATCTGGATATCCGACAGCACGAGTTCGAAACGCTCGCCGCCGCTCAGCACGTCGAGCGCCTGGTCGGCGGTGGGCTCATGCCGCACCGCGCAGCCAAAGGTCTCCAGCACGGCGGCCACGCCCGCCGCCACGTCCTCGTTGTCCTCCACCAGCAACACGACGCCGGCCGGTGTCGGCACGGGCGGCCGCAGCGTCCCGGCAGCCGCGGCCGCCGCTTTGCGCTCGCGATGACGCGGCAGATACATCCGCACCGTGGTGCCGCTGCCCGGCACGCTGTCGATCTTCGCCGTGCCGCCCGCCTGCTCGCACATCGACAGCACCTGCGCGAGTCCAAGGCCGGTGCCCGAGCCGCGCAGCTTGGTGGTGAAGAGCGGCTCGAACGCGCGCCGCGCGACCGCCTCGGACATCCCCTCGCCGTCGTCGCTACAGGAGATCAGCACGTATTCGCCGTCGGGCAGCAAGGTATCGCTGCCGACCAGTCGGTTGTTCTGGCAGCGGACCACGAAGCGCCCGCCACGCGGCATCGCGTCGCGCGCGTTGACGGCCAGATTCACGATCGCGAATTCGAGGTCCGTCGGATCGGCCACCACCGGCCATACGTCGTCCGCCATGTTCAGGGCGAATTCGATCGTGTCACCGAGCGCGGCGTCGATCAGCGGCGCCGCCGCGGGCAGCCAGCGCGTCAGGTCGACCCGCTCCTGTTTGAGCGGCTGCTTGCGCGCGACGCTCAACAGGCGCCGTGTCAGCGATTCGGCGGTGGCGGTCGCCCGCTCCACCGCGAGCACCTCCTTCTCGACGTTGTTGTAGCCCTTGAGCCGGGCGAGCTCCGTGTTCGCGGACGCCACCATCAGCAGGTTGTTGAAGTCGTGTGCGACGTTGGCCACCAGGTTGCCGAGCGCGCCCATGCGCTGCAATTGCCGGGTCGATGCCTCGGCCGACAGCCGCATCGCCACCTCGCCCTGCCAGCGTTCCCACGCGCGGCGCTCGCCCGCCAGCTGACGCAGCGAGTAGAACACCAGCAACCAGATCGCGACGCACGGCACCGCCGTGAGCGCCGCGATCATCAGGAAGTGGCGGCGCCAGGCGTCGGTGATCGACGCGGTCGCGTACGCGCTCATCACGTAGAGCGGATAGTCGCCGACGCGGCGAAACGCCAGCAGGCGCTCCACGCCATCCACTGTCGAATGCAGACGCACGCGCCCGAACAGCTGCTTGTCACGCAAGGCCTCGGTGAACGCGTTGTGCGCACTCGGCCCGGCGCCCACGGGCCAGTCCGGATAGCGCACCAGCAGATTGCCGTCCTGCCGATACAGGCCCATCACGAGCGACGCGTCACCGTGGGTCAGCTCGCGATAGAAGCGCGAAAAGTATTCGTTGCGCAGCGCCACCGACACCACGCCGAGGAACTGGCCATCGGCACCCGAGCGGCCGATCACGGTGTTGAACACATCGGTTCTGGACACTGTCCCGTACATCGGCAGCGAGAAATACGGCTGCGGGCGCATCGCTTTCGCGGCGAGGAAGTCCTCGCGCCGGCCGACCGAGATGACCGGCACCGGATACGCGAGACTCGACGCGAGCAGGTCGCCGTTCGCGCCGAGCAGATTGATGGACGACACCTGCGGGAAGTCGCCGCCGATGTCGCGCAGCCGGTCGTGCAATTCGGCTTCGCGCGCGCGGATGCGCGCATCGTCCGCATTGCCCAGCAATTCGACGATGCGCGAGGCCATCTGCTGGTTGAGGTCCAGCACCTTGGCGGCCTGCTCTTCGGCGACGCGCGCGAGCCGCTCGATCATGTCGTTCGAATCGGCAATCCGGCGCTGGTAATCGAAATAGCCATAGATCGCGAGGCAGGCGAGCGGAAACACGATCGACACGGCCAGCACGATCAGCAGCATGCGCCGTGTCGCCGCGAAATTGCGCGACGGCATGGGGAAATCGACTGCGACTCGCTCGGCACGCTGCACGACCACGACCTCCATGAAAAGCTTTTGTCGGGAACGGTGACGCACGTGATGTGCCACGCATGTGGTCGTGCGCTAATTCCGTTTGCCGGAATTTACCGCACTTCCGCGTTCTTCCAAAGCATGCTGAACGAAGCTACGCGTTCGACGACACGCGTCGGGGCGGGCACGTGGATTGCTCGCTAACAGACGCGCCCCGCGTGCCAACGTCTATCGCGATGCCGCGCGGGATGTGACTGCTCGCTGTGTGATGCATTCAATTCGGCCCCCGAGTTCGCTGCTTCATTCGCGACTTCACGTGCCCGAGAACCCACTGCTTCGCGAGAGACCGATCATGCCAACGACTGCCCGCCGTGTCGCCCAGCTGTCGCAACTGAGGGCGGACCGCGCCGAACGCGTGGTGGTGGACGACGAAAATATCCTGCTGGTGCGCGACGGCGATACGGTTCACGCCTATGCCGCCGACTGTCCGCATGCGGGCGCGCCGCTGGAAAAAGGCGCGCTGTGCCGCGGCAGGATCATCTGTCCGTGGCACAAGGGAACGTTCGATGCCGCCACCGGCAACGTGCTCGAACCGCCCGCATTGATTGCGCTCGATCGCTACCCGGCGGTCGTGAGCGGCGACGACGTGATGGTGACGCCGCAACGAATCCCGCAACCGGTGCTTCGCGTGCACACGCAAGCGCCGCATTTCGTGGTGATCGGCGCAGGCGCGGCGGGCGCCGCCGCGTGCGCCGCGTTACGCGAATGCGGCTTCGGCGGCCGCATCACGCTGATCGGCGACGAGCCCCATGCGCCCTACGATCGCACCGTGCTCAGCAAATTCCTCCCGTCGGGCGAGATGACGCCGGATGACGTGCCCCCGCTGCTCGCGCCGCACTGGCTGGAGCGGCACGGCATCGAGCGGATCGTCGCGAAGGTCGCGCGTCTGAACGTGCCGGCGCGTACGCTGCACTTCGAGAGCGGCATCACCCCGGCGCAGATCACCTACGACAGCGCGTTGCTCGCCACCGGCAGCGTGCCGAAGCTTCCGGTGATCCCCGGCTGCGAACTCGGCGGCGTGCACGTGCTGCGCAATCTCGACGACGCCGCCGCGCTACTCGACGCGCTCGGCGACGACGCGCCGCAAACGCGGGTGGCGATTCTCGGCAACAGCTTCATCGGGCTCGAAACGGCTTCCGCGCTGCGCAAGCGCGGCGCGCCCGTGACCGTGATCGCGCCCGACAAAGTGCCGTTCGCCAAACAGTTCGGCGAGCGCGCGGGACAGATGTTCCGCGCGTTGCATGAGCGCAATGGCGTGACGTTCCGTCTCGGCGCGCAGGTCGTGTCGCTGGAAGGCGAGGAAGGCAACGTGCATCAGGTGATGCTCGAAAGCGGCGAGCCCATCGCCGCCGACGTGGTGCTGCTGGGCACGGGCGTTATACCGGCTACCGGGTTTGTCGAAGGCTTGCCGCTGCAGAAGGACGGCGGCGTGATCGTCAATGCGGGCATGCAGGCCGCGCCGGGACTCTATGCGGCGGGCGATATCGCGACGTTTTCGCTGCACGAGAACGAGGAGCCGTTGCGCATCGAGCATTGGCGCGTCGCGCAGCAACACGCGCGCATCGCCGCGCAAAACATGTGCGGCGCGCGCAACCGTTATGCCGGCGTGCCGTTTTTCTGGACGTATCACTTCGGCAAGAGCTTCGAGTATCTCGGGCATGCGAACGAGTGGGACGACATCGTGATGGAAGGCGAACTCGAACGCCAGTCGTTCATCGCACTGTATCTGCAGGACGACAAGGTTGCCGCGGTGCTCGCGTGCGAACGCGAAGCGCACACCGCGCGTCTGCTCGATGCGATGGGCGATGGACTGTCGCGCGCGGCCGCGTTGGCGATCATCGAGGATGAAACCCGGCGCGCGCGTTAGAGCATTGGAGCAACTGTAGCTGGGCTGGGTCTTGCGTAACGCGCGCGGCTCACCGCACCACGTTTCACTGATTCGATTCCCTCAAGGAGAAACCGCTATGACAGCACACAAGGAAAAGCATCCGAACAGCGACAAGAGCGAGAAGCAGATCGACAAAGAGGTTGAAGACAGCTTTCCCGCCAGCGATCCGCCGTCGACCGGTGGCACCACGAAGATCGTTCCCGACAAGGATGATACGAAGTCGAAGGACAAGCCGACGGCCGGCAAATCGGGTGGGCGCTAGGCGCGCCGAACGATCAGGCGAGCGAGCGTCGAGCGTGGTCCCTGAAGCAGAGCCCGCTCGCCGCGCTCGCGGCGAGCGGAGTTCTCGCGCTGATGGCTCGCGCTCGTAGCTGGCGCTCGTGGTTTGCGCTGATTACCGGGGCATTGTGCAATACGAAACATCGAGTGCCCATCAGCATCCCTCGACCATCGTCGCCTCGGTGCGCTCGGCGCTCTTCACCGAATCCATTCTCCGGCAAGCCGCCAGCACGTCCTGCAACGACGTCGCATAACACTCCGCGCCCATCGCGCTTTGCAAGTCGGCGCTCCATTTGTCGGTGTCTTCCTGCGCCCACAAACCCACCACGATCGACACATGCGGCAAGCGCGCGCGAATACGCCTCACCAGATAGCGCAGATGCGAAGGAATCCCGTCGATCTGCAAATAGAAAATGCAGACGATGCCGACATCGTCCGCTTCGAGACTATCGATCGACGCGCGCGACGCGGCCTCGTGCTGTACCGACCGCGCCGCAAACCCGTGCTTGCCGAGCAGTTGCAGCAGGATCGTCGTCGCGAGCGAATCGAGCGGCCCGCGCCCGGGAATGCACAGCACCCGGGTATGGGCCGCGTGAGATGACGCGGCGGATTCCTGTGCGGCTTCACTGTCGGCTCGACTGTGCGACGCGCTCCCGGTCAGGCCCGCCACCGCAAGCGCATGCGAGTTGCCCTCCCGCGCACGCTCGTCCACCGATGGCGCGAGCGGCCCAACTGCGCTCCAGTTCTGCTCCATCGTCTGCGCAACCGGCTGACGGTCCTCATAGCCGTCGAGTCCGTCCACCAGATCGTTGGTGGTCGCCTCGATGCGCGCAAGCTGCGGCGGGGTCACGCTGCCGCGCATGACGTCGTTCGCCGCGAGCTGCAAGCCCTTGATCGCCACCTCGTCGTAGTAAGCCGACAGCGAACGTTCGCGCAGCAAGATCTCCGCTTGCTCGATCGCTTCGTCCGGGTCGCCGGCGAGTGCGCGCTGGTAGAAGTTTTCGATCGGCGTCAACGCGGGCTGATCGCCGAGCAGCACGTGGAGGAATTCCAGCCGCCGGACATGCCGGCCGAGCACCAGCAGGCACAGCGTCAGCGGCGTCGACAGGATCAAGCCTATCGGCCCCCAGATCCAGCTCCAGAAGATCGCCGCGACCACCACCGAAAACGGCGACAGTCCCGTGCTGCGACCGTATAGCAGCGGCTCGACCACCTGCCCCACGAGCAACTCCACGGTGACGAACAACGTCAGCGACCAGATCGCCATCGCCCAGCCTGGACTCACCGCGGCGGCGAGCGCGGTGGCGAGCGTGGCCGAGATCCAGATGCCGACGTACGGCACGAGCCGCAGCAACGCGGCGAGAATGCCCCACAGGATCGGACTGGGCACGCCGATCAGAAACAGCCCCGCGCCGATCACGAGGCCCAAGCCCGCATTCAGTCCGAGTTGCGAAACGAAGTAGCGGCTCAGACGCCGCGCCGCTTCATCCATCACCGTGGTCGTGCGGTGCAGATCGCGCGAACCGAACAGACGGATCGCGCGGTCACGCAGGTCGTCGCGTTGCAACAGGATCACCACCATCACGACGAACACGATGAACGCCGTTTCGAGCGGACTGATGGCCGGCGACAGCACGCGCCTCGCCAGCTCGAACGGCGTGGGCACCGGCTCGCGCACTTCGACCGGCACGGCCGCCGGCGCATGCGCGCTGCCCGCAGCCGACGCGCCGCGCGGCGTGACCACTTGCGGCGGCTCGACAGTCGCGCGTTGCAGCGCCTGGCCGGCCACGCCCGCAAGCCGGGTCAGCTTGCCGATAGTCAGACTGTGCACGGTCTCCATCTTGCGTTCGATGGTCGCCTGATAACGCGGCATGCCCGCGGCGAGATCGCTCAGTTGCGTGGCGATCAACGCGCCGAACATGGCGATGACCGACACCGAAATCACCACCGCCGCGAACACCGAAGCGACATGGCCGAGCTTCAGCCGGGCCAGTGCGTCGACCAGCGGCGCCACGAGGAAGCTGAGCAGAATCGCGAGGGTGATCGGGATCAGCACGGCGCTCGCAAAGTACAGGCAGGCGACCACGGTGACGCCCACCGCGAGCGCAACCAGCCCGTCGATGCCGAATGCGGCGGACGCCTGGATGCGCGCGGCAGGTCTCGCGACGCGTGGATCGGGAAAGTCCTTCATGATGCGATGGATTGGATGTCCGGTTTTCTTTTCTATGACAGGGGATACGTCGTGCAGCATGCGAGCGGCCCACACCGTTGGCGTCGCGGCACCGATGCCGCGCGAGCGCCGGCGTTGCAACTCGCTGCGCAGTGCGTTGATGCGTTCAATGCTGATTTGATGAGCTTCGATGGCGCGCGCTTACTTCACCGCACCCCCGGCAATCGGCCCGCTTTCTATCGGCGGCGCTTCCTTTTCTATCTCCGCGCGGGCCTGCTCCCAGTATTCGTCAGGCGTGCCCTTGGGGTCCGTTGCCTGCTCCCACAGGTAATAGGCGCGCGTGCGAATCTGTTCCACTTGAGCGGTTTGTTCCTGTTCCATTTGATCACCTCTGGTTAGACCTCGCGAAGACCGACATCGGCTGCGACGTGCGCTCGCCACCATCGTGGCGAGCGCACTGTCATCGACACGCGAGCAAGCCCTATACCTGGACGCCTGCGGACTCAACGAACTCGCGCGCGCAATGCTGCCCTTCGCGATCCGCCATCACGAGCCAGCCGATGCTTCGCCTTCATCCGAAGTGAGTTGCTCCTCAAGCCGGTCGAATACGCGCTGGGTCGCGCGGCTCGGCGCTTCGAGCGCGAGCAGCAGAAGCGAGCGCCCCGTCACCTGATAAGCATCGCCCGCGCTGAACTGCGGCAACTCGGGCCGCACCGGCATGTTGGTGTCGAGCAGGCAGGTCCACGTGTCGCCTTCGGGAATATCGGGCAGCGTGAAATTGACGACATCGTGATGCGCGTTCAGCACCAGCAGCAAGGTCGCGTCGGACGCGAGACGGCGAATGCCGCTCGCCTGCGCGCGTCCGTCGATCACGAGCCCGAAGCAGCGCATCGACGGATCGTCCCATTGTTCCGCGGAGATATCCGTGCCGTCCGGCGAAAGCCAGCGGGCGTCCGTCACGTCGAGTGCCTCGTTGTATTCGCCGGTGAGAAAGCGCCCGCGCCGCAACACCGGCAGACGGTGACGCAGCGTGGTCAGGTTCCTGACGAACTCGGTGAGCGCCCGGCCATCGTCGTCGATCGCTTCCCAATCGACCCAGCTGATCTCGTTGTCCTGGCAATACGCGTTGTTGTTGCCCTTCTGCGTGCGGCCGAATTCGTCGCCCGCGAGTAGCATCGGCGTGCCTTGCGACAGCAGCAGCGTAGCCAGCAGGTTGCGCTTCTGACGCTCGCGTTGCGCGCGAATCTCCGCGTCGTCGGTCGGGCCTTCCACCCCCATGTTCCAGGACTTGTTGTCGGAGTGGCCGTCGTTGTTGTCCTCGCCGTTGGCTTCGTTGTGCTTGTCGTTGTACGACACGAGATCGTTCAGCGTGAAGCCGTCGTGCGCGGCGATGAAATTGACGCTGGCCCACGGACGCCGGCCGCGATGATTGAACTTGTCGCCCGAGCCGGTGAGACGCGTGGCGAGATCGGCAACCTTGCCTTCGTCGCCCTTCCAGTATTCGCGCACCGTGTCGCGAAAGCGGTCGTTCCACTCGGCCCAGCCAGGCGGAAAGCCGCCCACCTGGTAGCCGCCGGGGCCGCAGTCCCACGGCTCGGCAATCAGCCGCACGCTGTTGAGCACCGGATCTTGCCGGCAGCTATCGAGAAAGCCGCCGCCTTCGTCGAAGCCATGGGTCTCGCGCCCGAGTATCGTCGCGAGGTCGAAACGGAAGCCGTCCACTTTCATCTCGGTGATCCAGTAGCGCAGGCTGTCGGTGACCATCTGCAGCACGCGCGGATGCGACAGGTTCAGCGTGTTGCCGGTGCCCGTATCGTTGATGTAATAGCGCGGCTCGTCGGGCATCAGCCGATAGTACGACGCGTTGTCGATGCCTTTGAAGGAGATCGTCGGGCCGCGCTCGTTGCCTTCGGCGGTGTGGTTGTAGACCACGTCGAGAATGACTTCGAGATCGGCCTGATGAAAGCGGTCCACCATCTCCTTGAACTCGGCCACCGAGTCGGTCGGCGACGCGAAGAAACGCGGATCGGCCGCGAAAAAGCCGATCGTGTTGTAGCCCCAGTAGTTCGTAAGACCTTTGTCGAGCAGATAGCTGTCGTTGACGAAAGTCTGGATCGGCATCAATTCGACCGACGTCACGCCGAGGTTGCGGATGTGGTCGAGCACGACCTGCTGTCCCAGTCCGGCAAAAGTGCCGCGCAATTTCTCCGGCACCCCCGGATGACGTTTGGTGAAACCGCGAACATGGGTTTCATAAAAAATCACGCGCTCCCATGGCAGCGCATTGCGTTCGGGATGGCTCCACGAGAAATTGGCGTCGACCACGATGCACTTCGGCACGAAGGGCGCGCTGTCGCGCTCGTCGAACGACAGGTCGGCCTCTTCCGAATCGAGCGTATAGCCGAAAATCTCCGGCGCCCATTTCAGCTCGCCGATGTGTGCTTTCGCGTAGGGGTCGAGCAGCAGCTTGTTCGGGTTGAAACGATGCCCCTTCTCGGGTTCGTATGGGCCATGCACGCGGTAACCGTAGACCGCGCCCGGCTTCAGATTCGGCACGAACACGTGCCAGACCTCGTCGGTGTATTCGGGCAGCTCGATACGTTCGATCTCGTTCTGGCCGGTCTTGTCGAACAGGCACAATTCGACCCGCGTCGCGTGCGCCGAAAACAGCGCGAAGTTGACGCCGGTTCCGTTCCAAGTCGCGCCAAGCGGAAAAGGCGTGCCTTCCGAGATGCGCGTCGAGTAAGTGGCCTGGGATGACATTGTGGTTCCTATGGAAACAAGAGGCGCTTGCGCGCGTGTTCGGATGTAGGCAGTGGTTCAGTCGATGCAGGCAATTCCGGACCGGCGGCACTCCTTCAACATTCGCGGATTGCGCGGAGCGCCCGCCTGGCGCGGGCTTCCTGCATGTGAGCGTCGGCGCATCAAACCGTAAGCCCGCTGGATGAGCAAGTTCCAGGCCTAATGGACTACGGCGCGGACATTGGCGGTTCAATGGCGTTGCGTCCAGTTTCACGGCTCAACCGCGGCACAATTTTTGCAGCCAACAAGTTAAAAGCCATCCTCGAAGGGCTACCGTCCACGTGCTGCCGGACCGCCTCGAACCCCACAGGGAGAACGTTTATCATGCGCAAAATGCAGATCAAGCCGCTTGTCGCCAGCGCGATGCTTTTCATCGCGCTCGCCTCTTCCTACGATAATGCGTACGCCCAAGGCGCGCCTCAGGCGATTACGGAAAAACGCACGGACGTGGTTCAGCTCGCGAGTGGCTATCGCGCGTCGAAGCTCAGCGGCGCCGACGTGTACAACCGCAACAAGGACAACATCGGCACGCTCGACGATCTGATCGTCTCGCCGAGCGGCGATCGCCGCACTTACGCGATCCTGTCGGTGGGCGGCTTTCTGGGGATGGGCAAACACCTGGTCGCCGTGCCGTTCAATGACTTACAGATAGAAAACCGGCGCGTAGTGCTGCCGGAAGCCACGAAGAAGTCCCTTGAAGCGCTACCTGAATTCAAGTACGCGCCAGATTGAACGACTGACGTATTCGTGGGCAACTGAAAAGCGGGGTTGATTGATACAGCGTGAGCGCCCGAAGGCGCCCACGATCTGCTGCGAACAGCCTGCACACAACAAGCCAGTCCAACATAGTCAATAACCCTAACTAACTTTACTGATGCATTTTCACCCGGCTTTTCCGCGCGGAGTATTTCACCCGATAGTCACCACGGAATATAGCGGTTGTAGCGGCCATAACCAGGCTACAACCGAAGCAAGCATTTCGCAAGCAAGAATGTGGAGGGCGCTGCTCAGCCTGGGGATTTCAATAACCAGGCCTCAAGGCATGACGCTTTTTTGCGCGGCGTTGTGGCCGTTTGATGACAATGGTTGCGGAATCTGATTCGACAATACGAACGTATTGCCGACACGCGCAAGATACCTGCCACCCTCACGGCGGTCCGACGGCATGCAGCGCCGCCGCCGACTCGAGCACGCGCAAGAGACGCTCCGGCGTCAACGGCTTGGCGCAATGCGCATCGAAGCCCGCCGCCCGCGCGCGCGCGCGGTCGTCCCTCGAAGCGAACGCCGTACACGCGACCAGCAGCATCTGCGAAGTCGACGGATGAGCGCGCAGCCGACGCGCCAACTCGAGCCCATCCAGTCCCGGCATCTTGATGTCCAGCACCACCGCGAACGGCTGCCATTCGCAGGCCATGTCACACACGGCGAACGGATCGTCGAGCGCACGGCACTCGAAGCCGTCGGTGGTCAGCAGCATCTGCAACGCGTCCGCCGCCTCCCGATAATCGTCCACCACCAGCACGCGACGATGCGAGGCCATTGCATACTGAATTGGCCGCCACACCACGACGTCATCGTTTTCATCCATTCTTTTGTCGAACGTCACCATCTTCTCCTTGGCTTTTGCGTGCGCCGCCGCCGGACACTCCGGACACGGGCGCAAGATTCGCTCCCAGTCCAGCGATCAAGCTCATCGCTCGCCACGCGATAGCTTTGAATGACGCCGCCTTGCCGCCGCATCACCGCCGTATAAGGCTCGCGCCGCGCCCACGGTTTGCGAAGCAAGCCGCCGCCTGCCCATTGCCCAGCCGATTCGATGTGAAATCGCGCGATGCCCACGCGCATCGCAGAGGCGAAAACGCACTTCTGCCGTGCACTTCGCCCTTGCCACGTGCATCGCATGAAGCGCTTGCAGCGGTCCGTCCGGCTGCGCGAATCTTCGCAGCGAAGACGAAAATTTGACGTGTGTTCACGGCGCAATCGGTAGCGTCGACACACTCACAGAATAAGCGAGGAAGCTTGCTGAAATAACGTCAACGTTTTAGGGGTTTGCGCGCAGCGGGTTATCCCGCACGATCGTCGATGAAGCCCTTGAGCGTGGCTAACGTATCGGCATCGTCGATCTGTTTATCGGTACGCCAACGCAGCATGCGTGGAAAACGCACCGCCACGCCGGACTTGTGACGCGGACTCGGCTGGATTCCTTCAAAGCCGATTTCAAACACCTGGGTGGGCGTCACGCTGCGCACAGGGCCGAACTTTTCAACTGTAGTCTTGCGCACGATCGCATCCACCTGACGCATCTCTTCATCGGTGAGACCTGAATAGGCCTTCGCAAATGGCACAAGCGTGCGCACGCCATTCGCTTCATCCCACACGGCGAACGTGAAGTCGGTATAGAGGCTCGCACGGCGCCCGTGACCACGTTGCGCGTAAACCAGCACGGCATCGACCGCATGGGGGTCGATCTTCCATTTCCACCACGTGCCCGAAGCCTTGGTGCGGCCCACGCCATACAACGATTCCCGCTGCTTGAGCATCAGCCCTTCCACGCCGCGCGCACGGCTCTCTTCGCGCAGCGCCGCAAGCGCCTGCCAATCGGGCGCGCTAACCAGCGGCGACACGCGCAACAGATCGCGCGCCAACGTGCCGTCGACCGCCGCAGCCAACTCGTCGAGCCGCGCGCGCCGTTCGATGAGCGGCGTCATGCGCAGATCCTGGCCGTGTGCTTCGAGCAGATCGTAGGCGAGTAGCGCGGCGGGCGAATCGGCGAGTACTTTTTTTGTCAGCGTTTTACGAGCAATACGCGGTTGCAGTCGCGCGAACGGCAAAGGCGCGGCGGCGCCCGGCTCCCACGCGAGAATCTCGCCATCGATCACATGACCGTCGGGCAGCGCGTCGCCTAAAGCAGCCACTTCGGGAAAGCGGTCGGTGATCAGATCTTCGCCGCGCGACCACAACCACACACGTCCGCCGCGTTTGACGAGTTGCGCGCGAATGCCGTCCCACTTCCATTCGATCAGCCATTGCGAAGGATCGCCCAGCGTCGCCGGATCGGCCTGCAACGGATGCGCGAGAAAGAACGGATACGGTAAGCCGGGATCGTTGTCGCCCTGTTGCGCAGGCTCGCCCGTTTGCGTGCCCTCGCCCGTCACGTCGGGCGCGATCAAACGCAGATAGCGCGCCGCGTCCGGCTTCTGATGCGAATCGGTCCAGCCGACCATGCGTTGCGCGATCCGTTTATGATCGACGCCCGCCACTTCGGCCAACGCCCTGACCACCAGCTGACGCGCGACACCGACGCGAAAGCCGCCGCCAATCAGTTTGGTCAGCAAAAAGCGGCCGCCCCAATCGAGTTCGTCCCAATAGCTGAGTAAGCGCGTGCGCAATTCCTCAGGCGGCACGCCGCGCAAAGTCAGTACGCGCTGCTCGATCCATTGCGTGAGCCCCAGCTCCGAGGTGCGCTGCGCGGGCGGCAAGATATGCGCGATGGTCTCCGCGAGATCGCCGACCGCGTGATACGACTCCTCGAACAGCCACGGCGGCAAGCCGGCGCGCTCACGGGCGATCTCGCTCAACAGACGCGTCGGCACCGATTGACGCGGCTTGCCGCCGGCAAGGAAATACGAGGCCCACGCGGCGTCTTCAGGCTCGGCGGCGGAGAAATAGCTGGTGAGCGCTTCGAGTTTGTCGTGGGTGGACGTGGTCGCATCGAGCGCGGTATAGAGGGCGGCGAAGCGTTTCATGGGTGGCTCGCCGCTGCCGGTTCGACGCTGCCCGCGGCATCGGCTTCGACGGTGTCGTCGCCATACTGGGTTTCGAATGCGCCGGCTTCGAGGCCCTGCTCGCGCAGCCAACGCACCATCGGCTCGACCGATCCATGCGTGACGATCACGCGCGCGGCGCCGGTTGCGTGTATCGCGCTTTGCAGGCCGGGCCAGTCCGCATGATCCGACAGCACGAAGCCGCGATCGACGCCGCGTCTGCGGCGCGCGCCCCGCAGGCGCATCCAGCCCGACGCGAACGCATCGCTATAGTCGCCGAAGCGCCTGAGCCATGCGCTGCCCTGCGCGGACGGCGGCGCGACGATCAACGCCTGCCTGAACGCCGCCTTGTCTTTAACCGGGATTTCACCGACGAGGCCGACCGGCGGCAAGCGCACCCCGGCCTCGCGATACGCGCGATTGAGCGGCTCGACAGCGCCATGGCAGAAGATCGGACCGATCCCCGCATCGACGCTCGCCAGCACACGCTGCGCCTTGCCGAACGAATAACAGAACAATACGGATGCGCGCCCTTCGGCGGCATTGTGACGCCACCATGAGTCGATGCCGTCGAACACCACTTGCGGCGCGTCCCAGCGATAGATCGGCAAGCCGAAGGTCGATTCGGTAATGAAGGCATCGCAACGCAGCGGTTCGAACGCATCGCAGGTCGGGTCGGGGTCGAGCTTGTAGTCGCCCGACGCCACCCACACGCGCCCCGCGTGCTCGATGCGCACTTGCGACGAACCCAGCACATGTCCGGCAGGATGCAGCGATACGAATGTGGCACCGATCGCGAGCCGCTCGCCATAAGCGAGCGTTTGCAGCGTGATGCCGGGCAAGCGCGACAGCAGCACGTTCGCGCCAGCACGCGCAGCGAGGTAGTGGCGGTGTCCGAAGCGCGCATGATCGGAGTGCGCATGCGTGATCACCGCGCGCTCGACCGGACGCCACGGGTCGATATAGAAGTCGCCCGCCGGGCAATACAGTCCTTCCGGCCGCGCGACGACGAGATCCCGCGTGTCGGATTCGTCCGGTTTGTGCGGTTTTCCCGATTTGTCCGACCCGATGTTCGATTGATGTTCCGGCTGATCCATCAGGCAGTTCCTGAAGTCGGGCTCAGTGTGTTGAGAGGACGTGCTGATTCCAGCTTGAGATGCGAGAACGCGCGTGCCTCATGGGTATCGATACATCGTGACTCATGTCGGGATGTATCGGCGCAAACGGCACCAAGCAAACAGCATTCCTGACAGATTCCGCGCGCGCCTGCGCGTTCGCATGCGCGAGGTCAAGTCTGGCTGCGTTCTTGCTTACGGTATATAAAGCAAGCAGGCGTGTCGAGACGAGCTGCCAGCCGGCAGTCCCCGATTCGCATCGCGAGACCCCATGCAAAGCCTCTTCGACCAGCACGCGTTGTATATCGCGAAACATCCCGGCCCGTTCATCCTGCAAACGCTGAAGGCATTCCGCGCGAACCAGGGTTTGCTGCTCGCGGGCGCGGTCGCGTATTACGCTTTGCTGTCGATCGTGCCGCTGCTGATCCTGATCGTGATCGCGCTGTCGCGGTTTCTGCCGCAACAGGTGCTGCTCGCCGCGCTCGCCCATCTGCTGCGCTGGCTGGTGCCCGGCCAGTCGAATGCGCTGGTGCAGGAGCTCGCCAATTTTCTCGCACATCGCGCGGTGATCGGCTGGGTGCTGCTGCTGACCATGATCTTCTTCAGCTCGCTCGCGTTCACGGTGCTCGAAAACGCGATGTCGCTGATCTTCGTGCACCGCGTGGTGATCCGGCGTCGGCACTTCCTGCTTTCGGCGCTGCTGCCCTATTGCTACATTCTTTTTCTCGGCGTCGGCCTGCTGATCGTCACGTGCGTGTCGAGCGGGCTGGAATCGATTGGAGCCGGGGGCGTCGAACTGTTCGGACTGCATGTCTCGCTCGAAGGGCCTACGCGTGTGCTGTTGTATCTGCTGGGCCTCGCGGGTGAGATTTTCGTGTTGACATCGATCTATCTGGTCATGCCCGTCGGGCGCCCGTCGGTCAAACATGCGTTGTTCGGCGGCGTGGTGGCCGCCGTGTTGTGGGAGATCACGCGCCATGTGCTGGTCTGGTACTTCGCGACACTATCGCAGGTCAGCGTGGTGTATGGATCGCTGACCATGGCGATCGTGATCCTGCTCAGTCTCGAATGGCTGGCTACGCTGCTGTTATTCGGCGCGCAGGTGATTTCGCAATACGAACGATTCGGCCGGGAGCCTCTTCACGCGCCCCAGCCGGAAATCAAAACCGATTGATCTCACGTGCAACGAACGAAGCAACCACCCACGCGAGCAGCCACGCCACCAACAACGCGCAACGCGCACCGCTTGACGGGCGCAGCCCGCCCCTTCTGGCGACGAGACTGCGGTAAGATTCCCCCGATGCCGGCCGGCCGCATTCCCCGCCGCGCTTTCACAGACATCAGGACTGACAATGAGCATTACCCAGCGCAACAGCATACGGATCTCCGGCAGCGGCAAACGGACCATGGTGCTCGCGCATGGCTTCGGCTGCGACCAGACCATGTGGCGCTACCTCGCGCCGTCGTTTAATCCCGAGTTCCGCACCGTGCTGTTCGATCACGTCGGCAGCGGCTCGTCGGACCTGTCCGCTTACGACCCCGTCAAATACGACTCGCTGGGAGGCTACGCCGACGACCTCATCGAAATCGTCCGCGCGGTGGCTGGCGAACCGGTGGTGTTCGTCGGCCATTCGGTCAGCGGCATGATCGGGCTGATCGCGAGTCTGAAGGCGCCGCATCTGTTTGCCGCTCAGGTGATGGTCGGCCCCTCACCCTGCTATGTGAACGACGGCGACTACATCGGCGGCTTCACGCGCGAGGACATCGAAGATCTGCTGCGCACGCTGGAAAGCAATTATCTCGGCTGGTCGAGTACGATGGCGCCGGTCATCATGGGCGCGCCGACGCAGCCGGAACTCGCCATCGAACTGACCAACAGTTTTTGCCGCACCGACCCCGAGATCGCCGGGCAGTTCGCGCGCGTCACGTTCCTTTCCGATCATCGCGCAATACTCCCGCGCAACACCACGCCCACACTGATTCTGCAAAGCAGCGAAGACATCATCGCGCCGTGCGCGGTCGGCGAATACATGCGGCGAACCATGCCGCTCAGCACGCTGCATGTGATCGAGAACGTCGGCCATTGTCCGCACCTGAGTTCGCCCAGCGCCAGTTCGGCGGCCATCGACGCCTTTCTCGGACAATTGAGCCTGTAACGCGATGTCCCCCAACGACCACCCGCTGCCGTCAGCCGACGCGTTGTACGAGCACGCCGCGTGCGGCCTGCTCGTCACCGACACCAACGGGCGCATCCAGCGCGTGAACGCGACTTTCTGCGGCTGGCTCGGCTACGACGCGGCGGAATTGATCGGCGGCAAGCTCATCCAGGATTTGTTGAGCGCGGGCGGCAAGGTGTTCTACCAGACGCATTGGGCGCCGTTGCTGCAAATGCAGGGCTCGGTGGCCGAGGTGAAGCTGAACATGATCCACCGCGACGGCCGCATGGTTCCGATGCTGCTCAACGCGGTGTGCAGCCGTCACGCCGGCGCGAGCTACTTCGAAGTGGCGGTGCTGATCGTTGCGGACCGCCACAAGTACGAACAGGAACTGCTGCTCGCGCGGCGCAATGCCGAGGCGTCGGTGGCGGCGCACAAGCTGGCGCAAAAAGCCTTGCAGGAAAGCCGCGACGTGCTGAGCCTCGCCATGCGCGGCGCGCGCATGGGCGCGTGGTCGCACGATCCGGCTTCCGGCAAGTTCTGGTGGAGCCGCGAACTGGAAGCGCTCGCCGGTTACGCGGAAGGTCGTTTCGCGCACACCGCCGGCGGCTTTTTCGAACTGATTCATCCGGGCGATCTGGTCGGCCTGAAAGAAGCGGTCGATCGCGCGGTGGCGAGCGGCGACGACTATGTCGCCGAATTCCGCTTCATGCATGCGAGCGGCGACTGGTGCTGGATGGAAGGCCGCGGCCGCGCCACCTACGACAGCAACGGCGAGCCGCTGACCATCTACGGCCTCGGCCTCGACATCACCGAGCGCAAGGAAGCGCAGACCGTGCTGCTGCGCCAGGCGGCGATCTTCGAGCACTTGAGCGACGCGATCGTGATCACCGATCTGCGCGGCAACATCACCGACTTCAATGTCGGCGGCGAACGCATGCTCGGCTATCGCACGCGCGAAATTCTCGGCAAGCCGGTGTCGATCTTCCATCCGCCGGAAGACGCGCTGCGCATTCGCCGCGAAGCGCTCGCCGCGCTCGCGGCCGACGGCACGTGGCGCGGCGAGCTGACCTTCGTGCGGCGCGACGGCACGCGCGGCATGTGCGATACCATCGTCAAGCCGCTCGCGAACGCACGCGGCGACATCTACGGCGCGGTGTGCGTGAGCCGCGACATTACCGAACGACGGCGCGCCGAGCAGCAACTCACGCGGCTCAATCTCGAACTCTCGAAAGCCGACCGGCGCAAGGACGAATTTCTCGCCACGCTCGCGCACGAACTGCGCAATCCGCTCGCGCCGATGCGCAACGTGCTCGAGATTCTGCGTCTGAAGGAATTCGCGGACCCGCAACTGAACTGGTCGCGCGACGTGTTCGACCGCCAACTGCAGCACATGACGCATCTGGTCGACGACCTGCTGGAAGTGTCGCGCATCACCCAGGGCAAGCTCGAATTGCGCAAGCAACGGCTCGAACTCGCGCGCGCGATGCAATCGGCAATGGAAGCCGCGCGGCCGAGCGTGCAGGCGTCGTCGCATCATCTGAGCGTGACGCTGCCGCGCGAGCCGCTTTATCTCGACGCCGATCCGACGCGCCTGTCGCAGATGATCCTGAATCTGTTGAACAACGCCGTCAAGTACACGCCGGCCGGCGGCAGCATCATGCTCGCGGCAGAGCGTGACGGCAACGAGGCCGTGATCGTCGTGCGCGATTCCGGCATCGGCATTCCGCGCGAGCATCTGGACAGCGTGTTCCAGATGTTCTCGCAACTCGCCCCCGCGCTGGATCGCTCGCAAGGCGGCCTTGGCATCGGCCTCGCGCTGGTGCGCGGGCTCGCGGAATTGCACGGCGGCTCGGTTGCGGCATTCAGCGGCGGGCCGGGCACGGGCAGTGAATTCATCATTCGCCTGCCGCTGTCGGCGACAGCAGGCGGAGCCGCCGACAGCGCAATGCCGGCAATGCCGCACGCGGCCGGCATGCGCATCGTGATCGTCGATGACAACGCCGACGCCGCCGACAGCCTCGCGATGGTGCTCGAACTCGAGGGCCACGAAGTGCGCACCGCCGGCGACGGTCCCGCCGGCCTCGCGCTGATCGGCGAATTCGCGCCGCAGGCGGTGATTCTCGACATCGGCTTGCCGCAATTGAACGGCTATGAAGTGGCGCGGCGCATCCGGCGCGACCACCACGATACCGGCATTCTGCTGATCGCCGTCACCGGCTGGGGTCAGCAGCAGGACAAGCAGACGGCCGTCGCCGCCGGCTTCGACCATCACTTCACCAAGCCGGTCGATCTTCGCGAATTGCAACGGGTGTTGAGCGAGCAGCGGGTTTGAAGGAGAACGTGGCTGCTAAAATGGCGCGACATTCGCCAGCCGTCACGTCATGTTCAACGACCTCGCCGCCGCAACCATCTCACGCTCCGCCGCAATCCCTGCCCCGTGCTTCGCGCCGCGCACCGGCACGCTCAGCCATGCTTGACGAAGCCCGCATCATCCGCAAGCTAGCCGTGCGCGGCATCTTGCCCGACGCGCGCCAGCGCGACGCGATCGCGGCGCTCGTCGCGCTCCCCGCTGCAAACGGATCGCGACGCGCGAAGCCGGGCGCCGCATTCGCGCAACAAGGCGTCTATTGCTACGGACTGCCAGGGCGCGGCAAGAGCCTCGTCGTCGATACGGCATTCGAGCTGGCGAACTGCCGCAAACGGCGTCTGCACTTCCACGAATTCCTGCGTGAGATGAACCGGCGCCTCGTCAGCGCGCCGCGTGGCGATGATCGGCTCGGCGCGGTATCGCGTGAATGGCTCGACGGTGTCGAGCTGCTTTGCTTCGATGAATTCCACGTGCACGATATCGCCGACGCGTTCCTGATCGGCCGCTTCCTCGATACCGCGATTGGCCTCGGCACACGCATCGTGCTCACGTCGAACTATGCGCCGGACGCGCTGATGCCCGACCCCGAGTTTCATGAACGCTTCCTGCCGACCATCGAGCAGATCAAACGCCGCTTCACCGTGATTCATTTCGACGGTGCACGCGACTACCGTTTCGGCGGCGAACGCGCCGAGGTGCAGCGTTTCTTTGCACCGCTCGACACGTCGAGCCGCGACGCGCTGCGGCACATCTTCACGCGTCATGAAGGCAGCAGGACCGTCGAGCCGCGCACGCTGAGCGCGGCAGGCCGCCCGCTCGCGGCGCGCGCGGCGGGCGCGGCCCTGCTGTGGGCAGACTTCGAAAGCTTGTGCGTGGCGAGCCGCTCGCACCTCGACTACCTCGATCTCGCCGAGCAATGGCACGGCCTGATTCTCGACAATCTGCACACCGCGCGGCTCGCGCATGCGCATACGCTGCAACGCCTCGTGTGGCTGATCGACATCTTCTACGACCGCAAGCGCGCGCTGTTCATCGCGTCCGATCAACCGCTCGACACGGCCTTGATCGGCCTCGAAGGCGCGCACGACCTGTCGAGAACGTTGAGCCGGCTTGCTGAGATGCAGTCGCGCGCGTATCGCAGCACGCTCGAAGAGCGCGGCCACGCCGCTGAAAAGCGCGCGGCCGGATCGTGATTGCCGCTCGTCACGCTTCACGCACCAGCGCGCAGCACATGTAACGCCGCGCGCTCGTGCAAATCTTGCACGGCAGCGGCAAATCCTGCGCGGCGACTCACTCCTCGGCTGAAAGCGCAAACCGCCCGCTGATTGGCTGAAACGGACCAATCGGATGGCATGCGAGCTGCGCGGGAATGCGACCTGCTACCGCCGTTGCGGACCCATTCTTCAGCGGATTGCACTCCGCGTCTCCCGTTGCCATGATCCGAACAGCTTCCGTCGCCGCCGCGCTGTGCGCCGCGTGCCTCACTTCCGCCTGCGTGCACGTCGGACCGTCCCGCCTCAAGGCCGACCAGGTCGACTACGCGCGCGCCCTCGGCGATGCGAAGAAACGCGCAATACTCGCCGCCGTGATCGGCCTGCGCTACGGCGACGCGCCGGCGTTTCTGACTGTCAGCAGCATCATCGCCGCATACACCTTCGATACGACCGGCGGCGCCACCCTCAACGCCGGCTCGGGCAGCCTGCCGAACTACGCGCTCGCGACCGGCAGCGTGTCCTATTCGAACCACCCGACCTTCACCTTCACGCCGACCACCGGCGAGGCCTTCGCGTCCGCGTATATCCGTCCGCTCGCGCCGTCGCTGGTGATGCCGCTTGCCGAAGGCGGCATTCCGATCGATCTGCTGTTGCGCATCACCGCGCAGTCGGTGGGCGGCTTGCAGAACGGCAATGCGCTCGGCGGCGAGAACAGCGCGGGCGCGCCCGGTTTCTTCGAATTGCTGCGCGCATTGCGGCGTCTGCAACTGGCCGGCGAGCTGAACGTCGAATCGCGCGAGGCGCAAGGCAAGGACGGCAAGAGTAGCCCGATGGGCGTGTTTCTGGTGATGGGCGCGACCACCAGCGGCGAGTCGCCGCAAACGGCGGCTGACGTGGCGCGTGTGCGCAAGCTGCTGCGTCTGTCGTCGAATACGCGGACCTACGAGCTGGTGTATGGGCCTTCGTCGGCATCGCGCAAGGGCGACAGGATTCCGATGGTGACGCGCTCGGTGCTCGGCATATTGACCGACCTCGGCGCGCAGGTGCAAGTGCCGGTCGAGCGGATCAGCGACGGGTCGACCACGCCCACCGTGGGACTGATCGGCGGCGAGACGCGGCCGACCATCATCATTCATTCGGGCCAGAGGGCGCCCGAGAATGCGTATGTATCGATTGCTTATGGTCCGTCGATGTACTGGGTCGAGCGCAACGACTTCGACTCGAAGTACGCGTTCACGGTCGTGCAGAACGTGATGGCGTTGGCCGAGGCGGACACGAGCAGCAAAGCGCCGGTGGTAACGATTCCGGCGAACTGAGGCCGAGCGCCGGCGGCGATCTGGCAATCATGCGCTCGGGCAAACGGACCATCCGGCAACCGGCGGCCTGAATGCCGCCGGTTCTCTCATCGCACTCATCGAGCCATCAAGCGCCGCCCTTCGACCGCACTCGCGCGATCTGCTGCTTCGCCGCTTCGTACACACGCTCGGGCGTAAAGCCGAACTTCTTCTTCAGATCGGCCAGCGGCGCGGATGCACCGAACGTATGCATCACCACCTGCGCGCCGAGCCGGCCCACATAGCGGTCCCAACCGAGCGACGCGGCCTGCTCGACGGCGACGCGCGCATCCACGTCCGCGGGCAGCACCGAGTCCTTGTACGCGTCGTCCTGGCGCTCGAAGACATCCCACGAAGGCATCGACACCACGCGCGCCGCGATACCCTCGCCCTTGAGCTTCTCGTAGACGTCCACGCAGATGGACAGCTCGCTGCCCGTCGCCATCAGGATCACCTGCGGCTTCTCTCCTGCGGGTGCATCGGCGAGCACATAGGCGCCCTTCTGCACGCCGCGCGCGGCGGCGTAGCGGCTGCGGTCGAGCGTCGGCAACGGCTGGCGTGACAAGACGATGCACGACGGCCGCCGCGGGTCCGCCAGCGCCACGCGCCATGCCTCGGCCACTTCGTTCGCGTCGCCCGGACGCAGGACGGTCAGCCCCGGTACGCCGCGCAGCGAAGCCAGTTGCTCGATCGGCTGATGGGTCGGACCGTCTTCGCCGACCCCGATCGAATCGTGCGTGAACACCCAGATGGACGGCACTTCCATGATCGCCGACAGCCGGATCGGCGGCTTCATGTAGTCGCTGAAGATCAGGAAAGTCGAGCCGTACGGCCGCAGATTCGACAACGCGAGCCCGTTGACCACCGCGCCCATCCCATGTTCGCGAATGCCGAAATGCAGATTGCGGCCCGCGTAGTTGTCGGCCTCGAAGCTGCCGGCGCCCTCGAACTTCAGATTGGTCTTGGTGGACGGCGACAGGTCGGCCGAGCCGCCGATCAGCCACGGCACGCGCGCGGCGATCGCGTTGAGCACCTTGCCCGACGAGTCGCGTGACGCGACGCCCTTCGGGTCCGCGTCGAAAGTGGGAATGTCACTGTCCCAGCCGGCCGGCAATTCATGTGCTTCGATCTGCGCGAATTCGCGCGCGAGTTCCGGGTACTTTTTGCCGTGCGCGTCGAGCCGCGCCAGCCATTCGGCACGCGCCGCCTTGCCGCGCGCGCCGATACCCGCCGCGAACCGTCCGTGCACGCCGTCCGGCACATAGAAGAATTTGTCCTCGGGCCAGCCGTAGGCCTTCTTTGCGAGCGCCACTTCCTCGACGCCGAGCGCTTCGCCGTGCGCCGCCGACGTGTCCTGCTTGTGCGGCGCGCCCCAGCCGATGATGCTGTGGACCACGATCAGCGTGGGCCTGTCGGTGACGCTCTTCGCTTCCCCGAAGGCCGCTTCGAGCGCCGCCGCGTCGTTGGCGTCGTCCACGTGCAGCGTGTGCCAGTTGTAGCCGCGAAAGCGGCTTTCCACGTCGTCGCTGTACGCGAGGTCGGTGTGGCCTTCGATCGTCACGCGGTTGCTGTCGTAGATCCAGATCAGGTTCGACAGCTTCAGATGACCGGCCAGCGACGCCGCTTCGTGCGAGATGCCTTCCATCATGTCGCCGTCGCCGCACAATGCGTAGACGCGGTAATCGAACAGCGGCGCGTCCGGCTTGTTGAAACGGCTCTCATACCAGCGCGCGGCCATCGCCATGCCGACGCTGTTGCCGAGCCCCTGGCCGAGCGGTCCGGTGGTGGTTTCGACGCCGGACGTCAGCCGGTACTCGGGGTGGCCCGGTGTGTTGCTGTCGATCTGGCGGAAATGCTCGATGTCGTCGAGCGACACGGCGGGTGAGCCGGTCGGCTTGCCGTCGTGATCGACGGCCTTGACGTTGGCCAGATGCAGCAGCGAGTACAGCAGCATCGACGCATGCCCGACCGACAGCACGAAGCGGTCGCGGTTCGGCCACAACGGCTCGTCCGGGTCGTAGCGCAGATGGTTTTGCCACAGGTGGTAGGCGACCGGGGCCAGTGCCATCGGCGTGCCGGGGTGCCCGGAATTGGCCTTCTGCACAGCGTCCATCGACAGCGTGCGAATCGTGTTGATGCACAACTGATCGAGGGCGGGATTGTTTTGCATGGAACGCTCCTTGTTCGGCGAGTGGGAAGATGACCGGCACGCACTCTCGACGCTCTGAGCGAACGCGACGGCGGACCGTGTTGGCGTGGAACAACGCATCGGGAACCGCAGCAAGACTCACCGATGATGCGCCGATGCGCGAAACTCTGCACGGTACGTTGCATGCGGGGGGCCCGGCAACGGCTGGAACGGCGAATGAACTTTCAGAGTGCTAGTGATGGGGAGTCGTTTTTTGCGGGCGTGGTCGGCGCGTGGCCTCGCGTCATGTCGAGGTCGACTCAAGGTCATACCCAAGGTCATGTCGAAGCACGCAGCAAAACCGCCTCAAGCCGCATGCAACCAGTATTCGACGAGCGGCCCATGCTTGCCGTCGATCGGGTCCAGCGCGGGGAACGGCAGCGCGTTCATCGCCTGCAACTCCTGCGGCGACAGCGCTTCGCGGCGAATGTCCCACTGCTGCCCCTGCGGATAACCGGCCACCACCTGAAATTGCCGCTCGAACGATTGCAGACAGTGACCGGTGCCGGCGGGCAGCAACAGCGCGTCGCCTGCCGATATCGTCACCACTTTGCCGCCCGGGCCGCCGACGATCACCTGTGCGGAGCCACCCGAGACGCCGAGCACTTCATGCGCGGTCGCGTGGAAGTGGTGATAGTCGAAGATGCCGTTGCGCCACTGCGCGGCCACGCGTTGCGCTCGAACAGGATTTCGAAGGCAGCGGCGAGATCGCTGCTTGCCGGCATCAATGCGCGCCGGTAAATCACCACGGGCAGCTTGCGGTTGTTCGGCACCCAGTCGTGCGGTTCGAGCAGGAACGCTTCGTATTCGGTTTTGGCCGCGTCGAATCCGTGTTTCGTATCGTTGAACATGATTGGCTCCTGTGGGTGCTGAAGTCATTCGATGCGGATGCGAGTCGAGGCACAGCTGGGCAGCGCGGTGCGCGGCGGATCCAGCGCTGCCAGAACGGCCCCAACCTTGCAGATCGGAAAGCGCTAGTCGTGTGACGAACTGTCTGAGGCGCGGCACACCCGCGCTGTGCGAAAACTTCGCGTAATCGTAGTGAGGCTTGCATAAAGCGCGCCTGCATAGGAACGTGAGCCATCAGCGAAGTCCCCGAATGGCGAACGTCGCTGATGCCTCATCGGACGGAAATCCGAGATGGTCGCGTCACGCCTTCCAGCTTCCGGCATGCGTGCCCCGCACTCAACCGCCGCCAATCCCCTGCAACACCTTGCCGGTGCCGCCGCACACCGCGCAACGCGCGCCTTCCACTTTACCTGTGCCGTGGCACGCAGCGCAGACATCTTCGCCGACACCCGGCGCGTCCGGTGGCGCTTCGTCGCCGGGATTCAGTGCTTCATTGTCCTGTTGCATATGGCCCTCCGTTCGGTTTGAATTCGCGCCTCAGCGCGGCTATGCCGTCAACCCTTGCGTTGCGATTCGCGTCCGCCACCACCCGGCGGCTCGGCGTGCGGGCCGGTGCCGAGCGGCACTTCGGCCGTCTGGGCCGGCCGCTCGCCCGAGCGCGGCGGATTGGTTTGCGCGTCCACGCCGGTCTGCTCCACCGGCTCGATGCCCAGCGGGCTCGGCTCGACGTAATGCGTTCCGCTCGGCTTGTTGCGCGCCCTCGTTTCCGGCGAGATGTCGGGCTTGTCGCCGTTTTTAGCGCGTTCGGTGTCCTGCATGGCGCTCTCCTTCGGGTAAGCATTCCTTCCATGCAGCAACATCCGGTCCCTCTACACGAATGGCCGGCTCGATCGCCGTTCGTCAGCGGCGCAGGCGTGAGCGCGGTGCGCTGGGCATGGCGGTTGCGGCCCTGGTAGTGGAGGTCTGGCCCACGTTTTGTAAAAAGGAGAACGTCATGACGATCACGACGATTCGCATATCGGACACCCAAGTCCAGGTTGAACGAACCCTATACAAGTTCGCGCGAGTAAGCGACGCCGATGCATTCCAGCGCTGCCTCGCCGACGCATCGATCGACAGTTGCTATCGCGCGCACCCGCCCCTGTCAGCGCAGCCCACGGCGCCCGGCCAACAGCCTGACGATCCTGGCCGCGGTAGCACGATCTCGCCGTCGCTCGGCGGCATGCCGTGAGAAGCAGTGCCCAGCCGAGCGAGCTTTGTCGCGCGGCGCGCTCCCGCCGCGCTTCGGCGCTGCGCGATGGCTCGGCTCCATCACTTTTCGGGCGCCGCGCGATCGGCAGCGACGATCTCGCGCCCATAGTCGATCGCGGCCCGCCGGGCCTCGTCGGCGGTCGTATACGGACCGATCTCGGGTGCGCCATCGAACGGAAACAGGATTCTCCTGTCCGCTTTCCTGACAACCTTCAGTCCACCTACGTAACGGCCGTCGCCTGTTCCGTGATAGCTGGCGTAAATCTCGAAGTCATCGTCAGCGACGTCGGCCTTATGTCGCGCCATGTGTGCTCCCTCGTTCCCTGCACGGTCGGTGCTTGATGTGTCCTGTGCGGTGCGCAGCGCAGAAGCGGCTTTGCGTCTGCGCTTGCCGGCTTCGAGCAATAGCCGTTCCACACGGCGCCGGTCCGTTGTTCAGCGGCTAATCACCCGGCGACTTACGCAGCGTTGCGCGCAAACACGACGGCTAGAGGCATGAGGGTTGCGTTAACTCGAAGAAGACGAAATCCCATACGGAGACCGCGATGAATTTATCGACCCACTCGCCTCACGCCGTCGGCACACGTGGCATGCCGAGTTGGCGCATGCACACGCCGACGCCGCCCGAGGTCGATCCCGACGCACCCTTGCCCGACGTCGATCCCGATCGGCAACCGGACGAGGATGAACCCGGGAACCCATCGCGCGCTCCCGACGGCGATCCACCCGCTAAACCGCCGCCGGTATACACCACCGTGAGGCACGACGCGCAGCGGGAGCATCGGCACCCCCGTCAGGCACCATGAGCAGCGCGAGCACACCCGGCTTGATGCACATTGAAGGCGCAATTTAATACACAGGTCCGCTACTTGCGGAGGGTTCAGTGCGAGCCGTCGCGCGACCGGCCGAGACGCAAGGAGATAGACGGCCTGCGGGTTCATGCATTCGAAATTCTGCGCGGCTGCGTGATGGGCTATTACCCCGAATGCAACCGCGTGATCCCGCTGTCGCATCACGCGAAGCAGAGCCTGGTGCCGACGTGGAAGTCGATACCGGTGCGGCTGCGCAAATCGACGGGCGCCGACGAACGGGTCGCGGCGTGACTAGCCGGGAGGTCGACTCAAAAAACGGCCGCGTCGAGCGCGTGTGAAGAGCGCGTGTGAAGCGCGTGTGAAGAAGGCGGCGGTTTAGCAAGATCGCCGCCTTCAGAGGCATACGCCAGATCATTGATTCATCGTGGCGTCGCTTCGAACAGCGCACCATTCCTGCAATGCACCCCGCACTTCTCCAATAACGGTGTCCCATTCGCCCAACGTGCGCTGACGGAATAGCCGCATCGACGGATACCAGGGGTTATCCTTTCTTTCGGTCATCCATCGCCAGTCCGTGTATGCGGGGACAAGCACCCACACGGGCAAGCCCGCAGCCCCCGCCAGATGTGCGACCGATGTATCGACAGTGACCAACAGGTCGAGAGCGTGCAATATTGCAAGGGTATCGGTGAAGTCGCCGATGGCCGGTCCCAGCGTGTGCAGGTCAAACTGTCCCGCCAGTACTTCGGTTTCCCGTTCTTTCGCGCCTTTTTGAACCGAAAACCAGGTGATATCGGGTAGAGCAAATAACGCATTCAACTTATCGAGCTGGATAGAACGGAAACGATCGAGAGCCGGGCGAGGATCGCCCGCCCATACGATGCCAATTCGTCGTTTTCCTTCCGACGCCCGCAGTGCTGAAACGGCTTCGATGCACGCTTGCCAATAGCGTACTTTCTTCGGGTTCGCAGCGAGATACGGCATGACGACGGGCAGCATCGGCAGATCGAGATTCATATGCTCCGGCACACTGAACATATGACACCAGTAATCGTAAGGGCCGGGCGGCATGGCGGAGAACACGTCTTGTACTCCGCTCATGGTCGCCGCCAGGGCCGCTATAGGCGTGTCGACGAGAACATCCACCGTCGCCCCCCGCAGGTGTAGCCACTGCGCGAACCGAAGGAACTGTATCTGATCTCCAAGCCCCTGCTCGCCGACAAGCAGGAACCGGCATCCGCAGACCGACTCGCCCTTCCATTCGGGGAAATCAGGCAAGGCCATCACCGCGTGATTCTCTGGAATCTCGTAAAACGACTTGTGTCGCCGCCAGCCTTCTTCAAATTCACCAAGACAAAGCAGCACGCCTGAGTATTGGTATTGCACCACCGGATTGTCAGGCAACGCCAACGCGGCCTTCTGACTATAGACTCGACACTCCGCCACCCTCCCCAACGTCCTGAGTGCCCATGCCGCGTTTTGACACAGGACGGCGTCATATGGGTCAACAGCGAGCCCCTGCTGGGCTACTGCGAACGCTTCCTCATAACGGCGGCTTTTACTCAGCACATACACGACTGCTTTTATGGCGGCGGTATCGTTTGAAAAGCGGGTTCTAATCTCGCGGATGGTTTTGTCGAGTGCCGCAACGTGACCGCTATCTGTGATCGCCACAATGCAGTCAAGATCATCTTTCGATGCCGCTGGCTGAAGCAGCCACGTGAGCATCCAATAGTCCACGGCCTTATCGATGTCGCCGAGTTCGGCATTGATCCTGGCAAGTGCGCGACTGGCGTGCCTTAGTCCCGGCTCTATTTCGAGGGATTTCTCGTAGTGCACTGTTGCTTCGTTAAAACGGCCCGACTGCCGCAGACAGTCAGCGATATTTCTGTGCAAGCTGGCGCTATCCCCCGCCAGCCCGATCGCGCGCAGATAGCATGTCTCAGCAGATTCGTACTGACTGTTCAACGCGGCAAGCAGGCCTGCATGCTCCCACAAATCAGCCCGGTGAGGGGCGACCTGCAGCGCCCCGTCTATATACGCGCGTGCCTGGTTCAGATCGTTCAGATGAACACAAGTGAGGCCCATGCGGTGCAGTACATCCGCATCGCACGGACGCACAGCCAAAACCTTCCGATAACACGCAGCCGCTTCTGTCATACGCAGTGAAGAAAAGTGCATATCAGCTCGCGCAAGAAGCGCGTCTATGTGCATTTCGTCATCGTACATAAGAGATCACGTTATGAATGAATAGTTCTACTTCAATGCGCGCGGCTTGTCAGAAAGCTAACGTAGTCTTAGTAACCGTTAGTCAATACATCCGGTGTTTGCCAATGAGTAGCCGCGAAAACAATGGATGCGTTAATCGCTGTCGATGCTTTTACCATTGCGTAGAAATTCCCTCCCGAGCCCGGCAGCGGGATAGTGCATTTGGCCGGTGCGCGCTGCGCCATAGAGGCAGTACAGTCTGGATTGGCCATGTTTATAGAGTCAGACCGGACTGACAACGTTGCGGCATCGCTGGCTCCATCCGGCGTCAGAGTAAAGGTCAAATCTTTCCAGCCTACCCGATTGGGAGTGCCGTCGGGAGCGACCATCATCATCGAATGTGGGCCAGCGGGAATCGTGACCATGAAATAGAGCGTCTGGCCCGGTGTCATTGGAAACCTGACCGGGTTGTAATCGTTGGTGAGATCAGTGACCGCTGGCGCTTTAACCTCGAACGGCCGCGTGTACTTGCTCACTACCCCGTTGCTGTCAGTAACCGTCAAACTGGTTTTATACACGCCAGGCAAGTCATAGTTCCATACCGGACTGACCGATTTCGTGCTTACGGTATCAGCAGCGCCAGTGCCGAGATTCCACGCCCAGGTCTTGATTGGCACTCCTCCCCTGGCGGTAGACAGGTCGGTGCAAGTCACCTGCATCGAATCCTGGCTTTGTGAGCAATTGAAATCCGCCGCTACAGGTAGCGTTCCCGCTCTGGCCGCAACGACGGCCGCGTTTGCATCAAGAATGCCCGGCCCAATGTATTGGTCCGGTTGGCCGGTGGCGAAGGGTTGGACAGTCAGTTGCAGCAGGTTGCGCATTTCCGCGACAGTCAGGGCTTTGGGAGCAATCGACTGAACCAGCGCAGCAACACCTGTGACGTGCGGTGCCGCCATCGACGTCCCGCTCATAAAAGAATACGACTCCGCTACTGGCTGTTTGGTCCCGCTGTTATAGGTGGACCAGATGTCCTGCCCAGGCGCAGCAATATCAATCATCTCCCCATAGTTCGACTGGTTGTATCTCCCGCCCAGGCTAGTCCCGGCGACGCTGATAACATTGCGACAGTTGGCGGGAGTGGAACTCGATACATCTCGATTGTCGTTACCGGCGGCTGCGACAATAATCGCGCCGCGACTGGTCGCATCGTCGATTGCGCTTTGCAAAGTCCGATCACAGGTGCCGCCCCCGCTGACGCTCACGTTGATGATCTTCGCTGGGTAAGGATTGACGGGCGCGCCCGGGACACTACCGCCTGCGGCCCACACAATACCCTCGGCAACATCAGACATGGAGCCTCTGCCGCACGCATTCATTGCTCGTACCGGCACGATCCTGGCACCTGGTGCAATGCCAGCTATGCCATTGCCGTTGTTGGTCATTGCACCCATGATGCCGGCGACGTGCGTACCGTGCCAAATGACCGACGTACAGTTGTCTCCCGTGATGATGCCTGGCTCCGTGCCGTCTCCCCCCGAGTTGTCTCCCATGAAACCGTAACCAGGCAAGACGTTGGGAGTCAGGTCGCTATGTCTGGTCACACCCATGTCAACGAGCGCCATCACGACGCCATGTCCATTCGCAAGATCCCATGCTCCTTCTGCACGTACCCCGATGCTTTTGCTATTCGGGTCCGATTTCGGCGCCCATTGTCTGGCATATTCCGGGTCATTCGGAACCAGCTGGATGGACATCTCCCGGTCTGGTTCTACATACTCGACATCAAGGTCCGACGCAATCGCGCGCATAAACGCTCTGGCTTCCCTGGCGTTCAGCTTGCGTGCCGTTGTTACGACGTCTGCCCCGGCGCCCAAGCGGCGTGAATGGCGTGCCTTTGCGGGGAATGCACTTCCAAGCCGATCGAGTTTTGATTGGACCGCTGTGGGAGAACGGCCTTCTACGGTGCCACTCCGGTATTTGATAATGAAGCGGTCGTGGGTCACTTGCGGGTCGAGATTTTGCGTGTTCATCTTTAACGCGGATCGCAACTGGACGGTAGATGACGATGCGGCTCTAGCTGCCTCTGCTACATCAGGTGGTGTCGATGTCTGTGCCGCTACAGGCGAACTTATTGCACAGGTTAAAAACGCTATCGAAAGCAAACGACAGCCTGCAGCATGGATGCGGCGCCGTGTTGTTTTGAGCGCTAAAGCGCCGATCCGGGCATAACCTGGCTGGGAGACCCTCCAACCTGTATCACGTTCCTTCTTCTGCATTTCTCTTATCCTTCTTTATCGCATTGGAAAGCTATTAGCTCTTTTTATGAAGGATCACGCACTGTCATTGGTTACGAGTCAAGGCAACCAGGCGCATGCAATCTTCCAAAAGGAAACAGCCAACTTAGCCCAGACGGGCTAAACAATAGCCTACTTAGCCCGAACGGGCTAAGCAGTAGGCGTTTTCTTTTTCTTGCGTGGGAAGATTCAGCAGGACCACAAGTTTGATGCGACGCGCATTGAAAAACAAAAAGCGCGATTGCTCGCGCTCCTTCTTGAAGGACTCGGGACGCCGTGTTCGACGCGGCCCGACCCGCACCGCTCCCAAGGCCCGCCACGAAGCGTCAGAACTGATGCATCATCCCGACATAAGCGCCGGTTTGCGACTCGCCGACCAGCGGATTCGTGTTGCTCGTCGAATCGCGCGGCGATGCTTCGAGCGAGAAATTCGAACTGCTGGCATTGCGCACGTAGCCCACCGTGCCGTACAGGAAGGTGCGCTTCGACAGGTTGTAAGTCGTACCGAGCACATACATCATCGCGTGGCCGGACGGATCGTGCGCGACGTCGCCGCCGCCGTCGCCGACGTGGATGTAAAAGCCGCCCGCCGTCACCGCCCAGCGCGACTGCACGTTGTACGTGGCGCCGAGCCAGTAGTGATCGGCGGTATCGGCCACGCCGGCCGGTGAGTCGGGCGCCGAGGAATGCGTGTACGCGCCCTGGATCTTCACCGCGTCGAAACGCACGTTCGCACCGACGAAATATTCACGCGACGCCTGGAAGATATTGCTGAAGCGGCCGTTGTCGTCGCGCAGTTCGTCGTAGATGCCGCGCACGTCGAACAGCGGCGAGTGATAGGTCAGCATGATGCCGTCCGAGCGGCCGAACTCGCCCGGCGCGCCGCTGTTGAACGCGCCCGGCTGATTGCCGAACGAGTACTGCCCCTGCACATCGAAGCCCCAGAACACCGGGCTTTTATATTCGACGTTGTTGTTGGTCTGCTGCCAGTTGCGCCCGCGCACGAGCGACGCGGACGCAAACGCCTGCTGCACGAACGGATCGAATTCCCATACGCCATCGCTGTCGATGAAGAGATTACGTCCCGCCTGCAGCGTGCCCCACTGGTCGCTCTTCAAACCGACGAACGCGCGCCGCGACCAGAGCCGTCCGCCGCTCGTCGTGCCGTCCATGATTTGCAGACCGGTTTCCAGATTGAAGATCGCATGGAGCCCGCCGCCCAGCTCCTCATTGCCCTTGAAGCCCAGCATGCTGGTGCCCCAGTTGCCGCCTTCGGCGCGCCAGCGGCTCGAACTGCCGCCCGCGCCGTCGTTGATGTGATTCAGGTATTCGATGCCGCCGTCGAGACGTCCATATAGCGTCACGCTGGTTTGACCGGATGCGAGAGGACTCGCCACCGCCAGAGCTGCCACGAGTTTTACAGGTAGTCTCATTGTTTTGCCGTGAGTCGTTCTCCTCGCAGCCTGACAAACTTCGACGGGGCGTGCACTCGACATGACAGGCCGCAACACCGCGCACAGGTCGCGCATCGATTCATGTGGAAGATCGAAAGCTGCTGAAGATAAGATAGTCGGTCATTCGGCTTCAGCCAACTCGAAATGCACTCCGTTGATCGACCCTTCATCTATTTGCCATGAACGCGACCGCCCTCACCGAAGACGAAAATGACGACGCAAACCTGG
This sequence comes from Paraburkholderia sediminicola, assembly GCF_046026895.1. Taxonomy (GTDB): domain Bacteria; phylum Pseudomonadota; class Gammaproteobacteria; order Burkholderiales; family Burkholderiaceae; genus Paraburkholderia; species Paraburkholderia sediminicola_C. Next base: position 21,687 of record NZ_JAQQEU010000017.1, on the reverse strand, counting down.
GTCTCTACCAGCGCGCGACGCAAACCGGCGCGGAATGGTGGCGCGTCAGCGTGGCCGACCGGCCCGAGACCTATCGCCTCGAACACGGCGTCGACGCAGCCAACGGCACGGGCGCAGGCGCGGTCGATATCGATCTCGTGGTCGACGCGGAAAACCTGCGCGCAAAGCTGAAGAAATGGCGCCGCGAAGGCTTCGCGATCGACTCCGGCGACACCCGGAGCGCACCCGGCGCGCTCGAACGCAAGGCCTTCATGCCGGAATTGCAGCGGGTCGCGGCGCTCGCCGCGGCGGCAAGGCGCCAGCCTGATGAAGCCACTGGCGAGACCGTGCGCATCGGCCAGGTGGCGGTGCGCTGCGGCGCCGGCGGCGCGCTCGTGCCGCGCGTCAACCCCGCCTATCTGTTCGCCGCGCGCTTTAACGACATCGTCGAAGACATCGTCGAGAATCGCCGCGTGATGCTGATCGGTCACACCGGCGCGGGCAAAACCAGCCTGATCGAACAGGTCGCGGCGCGCTCGCGTCACGGCGTGTTGCGCTCGAATATGAACGGGCAGACCACCGTCGGGGATTTCGTCGGCTTCTGGACCGTCAAGGGCGGCGAGACGCTGTGGGTCGACGGCGTGCTGCCCACGGCGATGCGCGAAGGGCTCTGGCTGATCGTCGATGAAATCGATTTTGCCGAGCCGTCGATTCTCGCGGCCCTCACCGCCGTGCTCGAACCGCACGGGCGCCTCGTGCTGAAGGAGAAAGGCAACGAGATCGTTGCGCCGCATCCGTCATTTCGCCTCTTCACGACGGCGAACGCGGTCGGCGCGATGAGTCGGTTCCGCCATCTGTACCAGGGCGCGAATCTGATGAACGAGGCGTTTCTGGATCGCTGGCGCGTCTACCTGCTCGACTATCTGACGCCCGCCGAAGAAGCCGAGGTCCTGATGCGAACGCTGGCGCCGAATATGACGCGCACCCTGGCCGCGACGCTCGCCGCGATCGCCGCCGACTGCCGCGCGGCATTCGCCCGCGAGGATCTGTCGAGCGCGTTCTCGACCCGGCGCCTGCTCGACTGGGCCGAGCTGATGCTGCGCAGCGGCGACCCCGAGCGCGCCGCCGGCCCCGCGATCTACGCGAAGGTGAGCCCGGAGGACGCCGCGTTGATTCGCGGCATTGTCCGCCATCACATCGCGCCGGCCGCGTGAGTGGGCAGCGGCAAAGAATGCGACAGGAAACGCGACCATGAACGCCGCACACACAAGCCACGATCAGCGCGGTTTCGCATTCGAATCGACGCTCGGCAAGGTGGCCCGCGTGCTCACCGGACAATACGGCGTGACCGTCGTGTTCAGTCCCGAGGGACCGCGCGTCGAACCCGGCCGCATCGTGATTCCCGACTACGAGATGAACGGCGGCGTCGAACGCGATGTGCTGATCGGCTATCTGGACCTGCTGGTGGCGCGAGCGAAGCATGCGTCGCTCGCGCAGCTCGACGCGCTGCCCGCCGGTATCGCCGCGAATCTCGCGCAGGTGATCGAGGACCGCCGCGTGTGCGCGCAACTGCTCGATGAATATCCGGGCTCGCGCTGGTTCATCGGCAAGCTGCGCGAGCATGCTGCCGAGCGCGTGCGGCAACGCTGGCCGAAGCTCCACTGGCGCGAGCGGCTGGTGTGGCTGGTCGAGCGCGCGCTGTGGGACGAGCCGCCGAGCCGCACCGAAGCGAGCCCGTCGCTGTTGGCCGCGTTGCATGCGGCGCAGGATCTGCTGCGCGACGCGCGCGCGAGCGGCTCGACCGCGCAGAGCATCGCGGCGGCGCAGGCGCTGGTGGCGCGCGTGCGGGCCTTGTCGGCGGGCGACGTGAACAGCATGGCCTTCAGCGCGGATGCGCTCGAGGACATCGACACGCAAAGCGCCGCTGCATCGTCCGCGCCCTTCGACGACGACGACACCGTGCTGCCCGATCACGACAGCGCGGCCGCGCCGAGCGCCGAGCGCAGCGGCGGCGCGCAGGCGGACGACGCGCTCGGCATGGGGCAATCGCTCGCCGGCTCGCAACAGCCGTCCACCCGCCGCGAAGGCGAAGCGGGCGCGAGCGCAACGCACGCCCCGCGAGCCCAGCTATCGATTCCGCTCGCCACCGAATTCGACGTGCTCGCCGACCTCACGGGCCAGGGCGACAGCGCCGCATGGCGCGCGCTGCGCGCGCAAGCCCGCGCCGACACCGCGCCGCTGAAGGACAAACTCGAACGCGCGCTGAGCGCCGACGAGCGCGTGCGCTGGCGCCGCGAGCAGGAGCGCGGCGACATCGACCGCACCGCGCTCGCACGGCTCGCGACCTCGCCCGGCTACCGCACGCCGTTTCGCACGCAGCGCGCGGCCAAAGGGCGCGACGTCGCGGTGACGCTGCTGATCGACCGCAGCGGCTCGATGGCCGGGCGCAAGATCGAACTCGCGCGCCTGTGCGCGACAGCGCTCGCCGATGCGCTCACGCAGCTCACGTTCGATTGCGAAGTGCTCGGCTACTGCTCGCTCGAATCCGCGCCGATGCGGCAGCTCTATGAGCGGCAACTGGCGGCCGGCGCGGACTTGCGGCGCTACAACCGCTTCGTCGAGCGGCTCGATCTGAAGGTGTACAAGCGCTTCGGCGCCGCTGACCTGAGCGGGATCGCCGCGATCGACTGCGGTCACGAGAACCCCGACGGCGAAGCGCTCGCGTGGGCGGCGACGCGGCTCGCCGATCACCAGGCCGCGCGGCGCATCCTGATGGTGTTTTCCGACGGCTATCCGTCGACCGGCGACGGCGATCCGCAGGTCCTGCGCCGCGATCTGCGCGAACGTGTCGCGGCAATCGGCAAGCGCGGCATCGAACTGGTAGGGATCGGCGTGCTGACCGACGCGGTCGAAGATTTCTATCCGCGCAACGTGGTGGTCAGTCGGCTCACCGAATTGCCGTCGACGGTTTTCTCGGTGTTGAGCTCGTTGCTGCTGACGCGCTAGCGTTCCTATATGTCACGCCGTGACCCTTCCGGTTGGAGCTGCAACGCCACTGTTCACGCCAGTTGCGGCTCGAACGGGAAGTGCTCGATCTCGCCACCGCGCGCGACCACCGCCGAACTCTCGGGAATCTCCTGCCACCAGCCCGGCAAATCCGCGAGCGGCTCCGATAGCACCAGGAACGCATTCTCGCCGGCCAGCGCGATGCGCTGATCGTCGGGATACAGCTCGTGCAGTTGACGGAACGACGTGCTGTGAAACAGCGAACGCGACTGCCCTTCGCTCGAATAACGGACCGCGACGATCTGCTCGCCGTCGGTCGCGCACACGGTCATGTTCACCGGTTCGTCCACGCCATGCCGGCGGCCGGTGGCCTCGACGAACCCCACCATCCGTTCGAGCGCGGTGACGGGCGCCAGCTCCAGGCCGAATGTCAGCGCGAGGAAGAACAGCACTTCGGAATCGGTCGACCCTTCGATCGACGGGAACAGGCCGGGGTCGATCGCCACCATCAGATCGCGACGCACCGCCGGATAGTTGCGCACCAGCCCGTTGTGCGCGAATAGCCAGCGACCATGACGGAACGGATGGCAGTTGGTTTCCTGCGACGGCGTGTCGGTCGCCGCGCGTATGTGCGCGACGAACAGCGGCGCGTGAATCGCCCGCGCGGCCTCTCGCAGATTGCGGTCGCTCCACGCGGGCTGGATGCAGCGGTAGCGGAACGGAATGTCGGTCGGATGACCGTACCAGCCGATCCCGAAGCCGTCGCCATTGGTGGTGGTATGGCCGAGCCGCGAATGCAGGCTCTGGTCGATCAGTGAATGTTTGGCGTTGAACAGCACCGTTTCGAGCTGAAGCGGGTTGCCGGTATAAGCGAGCCAGCGGCACATGATTGCTCTCCTCTTGAATTGGGCCGAGCGCTGCGGCGCGACGCGCCGCCGGGTGTGAGGCTATTTGACCACGGGCTGCATCGTCGCGATCGGAATCAGGAATTCGGAAAAGCCGGTCAGCATGATCTGCACGCCGATGCACAGCAGCAGAAACGACGATACACGCATTGCCACCTTGGTCCCTTCGACCCCGAGGTAGCGCGCGAAAATCACCGCGCGGCTATAGATCAGATAGACGGTGACGGCCACCGCGAACGAGATCAGCACCGACGCAATGCTCGACACCACGAACTCCGACAGCTTGTGCGTGCGGTTCGCGGTCAGCGCGATGGCGGTCGCGATCGAGCCGGGTCCGGTGGTCAACGGAATGGTGAACGGGAAGAACGCTTTCGACATCGCGTTGTCCGCGTCGACGCGCTTGACGGCCGGTGGATCGGCCGGCTGCGTGTCGGGTGCGTTGAGCATCTGCCAGCCGCCCACCGCCACCGCGAGCCCGCCGCCGATGCGCAGCGCCTCCATCGAAATGCCGAAGAAATGCAGGATCGGCGTGCCGATAAAGAACGCCACCAGCAGCACGCAGACTACGTTGACGGCGATTTTCCTCGCGAGCGCGGTGCGCTCCTCGGTTGTCAATGCAGCGGTCCGGTCAAGGAAGACGAAGGCAATGCCGATCGGGTTGATGATGCTGATCAGCCCCGTGAAGCCAAACAGAATGTCCGAGATCAGACTGGCGACCATATGCGATCCGTGTCGAACGGCGGCCCGGCTGGCGCGACGCCCAGTCGGCCCGCCGAAGACGCCCAGCCATGTTGATGAACCCGGAGCGCTTCGCGCGATCCGGACCATGCTCGCACTGCGTGCTGCAGATCATATCGCGGCGCGACAGCCAAAGCCGCAAAAAGCCGTGGACGGCCGGCCGCCCGTCGGCGTGCCGCTGCGCGCGCGCCGCCTTGCGGCGCAGCAAGCGCGCGCCGAACGAAACACTTGAAACTTTCATAAAGCCTACACTTTTTTGTACCCCTTTACGTAAGCAAACTAACAGGCATACAGTCCTCAGCGACGCCGCGCTTTCTACGAGACGTACCTTTCTACGAGACGTACTTAACCGTTCGAGGAGTTGCCCCTATGTTGCTTCGTGCACTCGCCGCGCTGCCGTTCATCGGCATCCTGCTCGGCGTCCCGTTTGTGAACCGAGTCGAGCCGCTGATGCTCGGGATGCCGTTCGTGCTAGCCTGGATCGTCATGTGGGTGGTGCTGAGTTCGATCATCATGGCGATCGTCTACCGTCTGGACCCGTCCAACCGCCATGTCGCCGCCGATGGCGAGGAGGTCCGAACGTGAGCGCACTCGTCATCATCGCGGCCGTCACGCTGTTCGCCCTCTATCTCGGCGTGCGCGCGCGGCGCGGCCACGACATGAGCCTCGAACAGTGGAGCGTGGGCGGCCGCAGCTTCGGCACCGCCTTCGTGTTCCTGCTGATGGCCGGCGAAATCTACACAACCTTCACCTTCCTCGGCGGCAGCGGCTTCGCATACGGCAAGGGCGCGCCGGTCTACTACATCCTCGCGTACGGCACGCTCGCGTACATCCTGTCGTACTGGATGCTGCCGCCCATCTGGCGTTACGCGAAGAAGCAGCGCCTCGTCTCGCAGCCGCACTTCTTCTCGCGCAAATACGACAGTCCGGCGCTCGGCACGCTGGTCGCGATGGTCGGCGTGGCCGCGCTGATTCCGTACCTCGTGTTGCAACTGAAGGGGCTCGGCATCATCGTCGCGACCGCGTCGTACGGTGCGATCTCGTCGACGGCGGCCGTGTGGATCGGCGCCTGCGTCGTGACGGCTTATGTGATCGTCTCCGGCGTGCGCGGCTCCGCGTGGAATTCGGTGGTGAAGGACGTGCTGATCCTCGCGATCGTGCTGTTCCTCGGCATCTATCTGCCGCTGCACTACTACGGCGGCCTCGCCGGCATGTTCCGCGCGATCGACGCCGCCCGCCCCGGCTTCCTCGCGTTCCCGGCGCGCGGTTCGAGCGTGACGTGGTTCCAGTCGACCGTGCTGCTGACGGCGCTCGGCTTCTTCATGTGGCCGCACACGTTCGGCTCGATCTTCACCGCCAAGGACGAGCGCATCTTCCGCCGCAATGCGATCGTGCTGCCGCTGTATCAGCTGATCCTGCTGTTCGTGTTCTTCGTCGGCTTTGCGGCGACGCTGCGGGTGCCGGGCCTGACGGGCGGCGACATCGATCTGTCGCTGTTCCGCCTGTCGTTGCAGACCTTCGACCCGTGGTTCGTCGGCGTGATCGGCGCGGCTGGCATTCTGACCGCGCTGGTGCCGGGCTCGATGATCCTCACGTCGGCGTCGACGCTGCTCGCCAACGACGTGTATCGCGGCATGGTGAACCGCGGCGCGTCAGATGCGTCGGTGGCGCTGCTCGCGCGCGTGCTGGTGCCGGTGGTCGCGCTGGTGGCGGTGGGCTTCACGCTGCACGGCGGCGAGACGATCGTCGCGTTGCTGCTGATGGGCTACAGCTTCGTGACGCAGCTCTTCCCCGCGGTGATCTGCAGCCTGTTCCCGCGTAACCGCGCGACCAAACAGGGCGCCTTCTGCGGAATCCTGGCGGGCGTCGCGGTGGTCACGCTGACGACCACGCTGCACTGGAGCATCGGCCAGTTGATGCCGTTCCTGCCCGATGCGTTGAAGGACGTGAACATCGGCTTCCTCGCGCTGGCGGTGAACGTGGTCGTGTTCGTGGTGGTGAGCGCGGTGACGCAGCCGCGGCCGGTCGAGCAGACGCACGCATCGGTTCACTGAGCGCTGCACTGACACACTGTTCGCGTGGTAGTACCCGAAGGGGCTGTTCGCTTGCGGCGACAGCCCCTTGCTGTTTCTCCGGCTTGATGATTTGCGCATGCGCACGATCGGGCGGCACGACGATGCCGCCCCGATCGAAAGTCGAATCTACACACGGCTGAAAAAACGCGTCGCGTGTGAAGCGCGCCTCCGTGCAAACGACGCCTCTTGCGCAGTGCAAAGCAAATGCGAAGCTTTCCCCAACGGCGCTCGATCTTCTCGCGGACGCCGTTAAACTACGCGTGCATCAAGAGCCGATGAAGGCCGCCAAAACCAATCGACACGCGGAGCCGATGCATGTCCTATGTTCTCTACTACTCGCCGGGCGCGGCGAGCATGGCCGTCCACTGGATGCTGATCGAAATGCGCGTCCCGTTCGAAGCGCGCCTCGTCGATATCGACGCGGGCCAGCAGCACGATCCGCAATACCTGTTGCTCAATCCGAGCGGACGCGTGCCGACGCTCGTCGTCGACGGCTCACCGCGCCACGAATCGGCCGCGTTGCTGATACTGCTGGCCGAGCGGCATCCGGAGGCCGCGCTCGCGCCCGCACCGGGTTCGGCGGAGCGGCCCGCGTGGCTGGAGTCGATGATCTATCTCGCCAACACGCTCCTGCCCGCGATGCGCGACTGGTTCTATGCCGACAGCGATGGCGATCCCGCGGGCGCCGAAGCGGTTCGCGCGCTCGCGCGGCGCCGGATCGAACAGGCGTGCGACCAGCTCGACGCGCGGCTCGCGGATGGGCGCGGCTACCTGGTTGGCGACACGCTCAGCACGGCGGACCTGCTGGCGGTGATGTTGATGCGCTGGACCCGCAACATGCCGCGTCCCGCGATGAGCTGGCCGCATCTCGCGCGCTATATTCGCGGGCTGCGGGCATTGCCGTCGTTTATCGAATTGAATGCGCGGGAAAGGCTGACGGAGTGGCGCAACGAGGAGCGTTGAGCTGATGGGCGCGGGCGCGCTCTTGCGGTGTTCAACGCGAGTGCCACGCAAGCGGCACCGCTTGCGCCACGTGCCCGCAAACTCGGATCAATCCGGCCGCCTTCCTACGATCACCAGTCCGCGCGACAATCCACTCACGCTGTCGACCGCCCGCGCAGCCGCGTACAGTTGCGCGAGCGGCACCCACACGGCCGGATACTTGTACCGCGCGACATCGAGCAGCAACACGCTGTCGCTCGCGGGGTCGTATGCGGCGAGCGGCGACCAGTGCCCGCCGCCCGCCTCGCCGATCTCCGCACGCCTGAAGTTCAGCAACGCGAAGCGATCGTGGCGAACCACGGTGTCGCGAATCAGATCGCGAAAGCGATCGGGCGTCAGGTCGGCGGCGTGGAACTTCGTCACCTCGACGGGAAACGCGCCCAGCGCCGCGCTGAGCTGATCGAGCGTCATGCCTTCCTTCGAGACCTGCGCGGCGTTCGCCACCTGCGCATCGATGCCGCGAAAGAAATCCTGCTGCGAGAAAAACGGATAGTCCGGATACTGGCTCGACTCGGGACGGCGAATGCCCAGCGCGTTGAGCGCCATCACCGAGGTCGCCACCGAGCAGTAAGCCTCGTTGCGCTGCGTTTCGAAGTATTGCGCGAGCGGCCAGTACGCCTCGTTGTACGCGGTGGACATCAGCCGCTTCTGTCCCGCCGGCTGCGTCAACGGGACCAGGTTGGCCGGGACGGGCAACGGTCCTTCGGCCGCACGCGCCGCGACTGGCGGGGAAGCTGACGGCGACGCCTGCGCCAGGCTTTGCGCGCTGACCTGAGCGGCCATTGGCGGATGACCGTCGCCCTGGCTTGTGGTTGGCGGCAACGGCGCACAGGCGGCCAACGCTGCCGCGACGGTAGCCACGAACCACTCGGCCCGGCTCATGCGCGTGACGATGCGCATCGACGAATCTTTGGACATTGCCCCTTCCGCTGCGAATGAATCGGAGTTGCCACGGCCGCCGGCGCAAGCTTTGCCATGCCGACGGCGCTCCGGTTTTTTAACACGAAACACTACGGCGCGTGCGCGACGCTGCTGATGCATATGCAGCATCCGTGGCGCATGCTCGCGCATCGGATATACTCGCCGGCCTTGCGCGGGCAGCGATGTCGTGGCTTGCACGGGTCGCGAGAAACGAACGCTGTTCAACGGCATGGGCCGCAGCGCGAATCATCTCGTCGACGCGAGCAACGGCGACGAACGCGGCGCAGTTCGACCGCTACGGCGAGTCCAGTGCCTGCATCGTTTCAGCACGCGTCACTGAAACGATTCGGCGGTTGTCGCACGCCGCCGTCGACATTCATTCCACCGCAATTCATGTCCAGACATGGCAATTCAATCACCGTGCGTCGACGTTTGCAGAATCGACGGCCAATCGGGTTTCTGCGTCGGCTGCCTGCGTACCCGCGAAGAAATCCGCGAATGGAAAGGCATGACGGATCACCGGCGTCACGAGATCATCAACGACCGCGCGCGCCGTGCGGCAAAACTGCCCGCCACCGCGGCGCCCGCTACGCAAACGTCCGCGCCGCAAACATCATGAACCGGCCGGCCGCTTCGCCGGCGTGACGAACGCGAAGCCGTTCTTGCCGCTGCGTTTGACCTGATACATCGCGTCGTCGGCGGCGGCGACGAGGCGGCGGTAGTCGTCGACGGGCTCGGGAAAGCACGCAATGCCGATGCTGGCGCGCACGAGGCCGAGTCCCATCTGCTCGTCGATGTGCACCACGCACGCAATCAGCCGCCGCGCGATGTCGGCAAGCTTTGCGTGGGTCGCATACGCGCTGACCAGCACCGCGAATTCGTCGCCGCCGATGCGCGCGACGAGTTCGGCCTCACGCATCGATTCGCGAAAACAGATGGAGACCGCGACCAGGAAGTCGTCGCCAGCAAGATGGCCGAGCGAATCGTTGACCTGCTTGAAGCCGTCCAGATCGACATACAGCACCGCGATGCTGCGAGCCGGCGTAGCGGCGCGCGCGCTGGCCGCGGCCTGTTCGAGCGCGGCCAGCAGTTTGCGCCGGTTCGGCAAGCCGGTCAGCGAATCGTGCAGCGACGCATGCTCGAACTCGTGCGACTGGCCCGCGAGTTGTCGATTGCGTTTGGCGTACATGCCCACGGCCGTGATCAGCATGCAGAACAGCAGCGCCGCCAGCGCGATCAGCGTGCGCGCGACATGCGTGATCCGCACGCGCACGTCGGCGCTGTCGGCGTCGCGTTGCGCGCGCCAGTAAGCGGAGACGTCGGCGAGCATCGCTTCGGTAACGGTGAGGTTGGCGGCCGGGGTCAGCGTGGCGGCCGGAAAGTGCGGCGCCGGGGCCGGGCTCGCGTTCACCAGCGCGGCGAGTGACGCGAGGCGCTGGGTGAACTCGGCGCGAGCGCGCTGGTAGTCCTGCGCGCGGGCCGCACTGCGTTCGGACATGTGTTGCCAGACGCCGAGTTGTTCACGCGCGCTCTCGGCGCGTGCGGCCGCGTCGAGAACGAGGCTCGCGTATTCCTGTTTCAACTGATCCGAAAAGACGGTCCTGATCTGAATCGCTAGGTACAGCAGGCCTAGCAGCAAACACAGCATCGACGCGACCGCGACAGTCGCCGGACCTGGCCTGAAGCGCATCGCCAGGACGGGTCCGCGCGTCACGTGCCGGGTCCGCCGCAGTTCATGGATGCGAGTAGATGTCTTGTTGCTGCCGTCCGCTGTCATGTTGCCGATAGCTCACGCGTCGAAAGAACAGCTCCATCCGCGCGAACAGACTGCTCCTCTGCTGCGCCGCCTTCGCCGCCGAGCCATTGCGCTCCTGTTGCGCAATCCGTGCGTCTCTGGCGGTTCGGCTTGCGGCGGACGGCTGCGCGGCGGGATCGGCGTTCGTTGCGCGCCGGTTGTTGCGGCGAGGCGAAGGCGCGGGTGTTGGCGGGGTTGCCGGGCTCGGGTGGGTGTTGTCGGCGAGTGTGGTGTCGGCAGGCCGGGTGTCGGCGGCTGTGTTGCCGATAACTGCGGCGTCGGCGAGCATCGTTGCCGATGCCGCCGGGGCTCGCGCCACCTGGCCCGACCAGACCGCCCCCTTGCCGCCCTCTTCGCGAGCCTGCGCCGCGGCTATTTCCTCGGTCGACGTTGTATTCGTCAATGCGTTCGCGGTGGCTGCGCCGTGCGGCGTCACCGTTGCGGGCGCGCCGGGTATTGCTGCTGTGGCTCTCACGGATGGATCCGCGGCTGCGGCTGCTGCCGCTTGCGTCGTCGCGGCCATCACGGCTTGCGGCGCGGGCTGCCGCGCGGATACGCTGGCCGCCGCCGACCCTCGAATGCCGAGCGCCTGTCGCGCCGTCGCGATGGCCTCGGCGTACGCCTGCTGCTCGTGATTGAACCAGACGCTGTAAGCCACCGTCCCCAGCACACCGAACGCCAGCGCACCGGCAGCGGCCGTGCAGAGCGCGAGACGGCCAAAGCGTGCCGGCGGCGCATTCGCTCGATACGGGTCGCGGTCTTCGAAACCCTCATCCCGGCCCTTTGGGTCTGAGTAAGGCAAGTCGGTATCGTTAGCCATCGCACTAGCTCCGAAGTACGTCCCACGTCTGTCTTCCTGGCCCACCACAGGTCCCAACCGCAGACCCCCATCGGACTTCGATCACACGACATCGCAAGGTCGATGCAAGCGCCGCTAGACGAATGTAACTCGCTCCTGAGCCGACGACAACACGAGCGCATTGCTTTGAACGCCGCCACGCAACACCGCCCTTTCCGCAGGGAACCGGTAAAAGATTCAACGGCGGACTCACGCCGTGAGCCGTGCCAACGGTTTCGACTGGCGCCGCCATGCGGTCCGCAGCACAGCCGGTCGCTGTCGCCCTGCAACCCGCAACAACTACGCCCAGCCGCTGGCCTGTTCGCTTTACACGCTCCTCACGCGCCCTCTTTGCAGCCAAAGCCTGAAACGCGGTCCGCGCGACGCGCAGTTCGCGACACCTGCTACTGTGCAGATTCCCGAAAAAGCGCCCGCGCATTGGTGATGACTCGTCCCCCGCCAACGCGCCTCGCTTACCGTTATCGGTCAGTACGAAAACCATGCCCAACGCCTACACCCATCAGCCGCTCACGCCATTTCGCCGCGCCCTCGCGCGCTTTTCGCTCTCCGAAACGGCGAAATACACGAAGCTCACGCTGGGCCTGTGGATCGGTTTCGCAATCCCTTCGGTGCTCGGCTATCCCGACGCCGCTGTGTCCCTCGCCGGTTCGGCGATGCTGACGCTGGCGCTGTGAAGCTCGATTTCGGCGGCCAGAAGCTATTTCTACAAGCGCGTGCTGTCCAACGTCGTCGCGATGCCCCTGGGCACGCTGCTCATCTGGCTGACCGCGCCGCATCTGTGGCTCGGCGCGCTGCGGCTGCCGGTGGTGATCTTCGGCATCGTCGGCCTGAGGCCATCGTTGTTCCAGATGACCAGCGTCACGGTGCCGATGACACTCGTCCTCTACACCGGCGAACACCTGCCGCTGCTCGAACAGCGGCTGATCGGCGTGGTGCTCGGCATGCTGCTTGGCTTCATCATTCAGCAGGTGGCGTTTCCGCCCGACCACGGCTACTGGGCGAACACGCTCGTCAACGACGGCAACGAGCACTCGACCGGCACGCTCGCGCACCTGGCCGCCGGCAAGCTCGAGCGCGCGCAGATCAAACCGGCCGCGGCCGAACTGCGCGCGCTGAGCACCAATCTCAAACAGGCGCACCTGTTGTTGAAGACGGATAGCGAGCAGGCGTGGGGCTCGCCTCACCTGAAGCGCAACCGGGCCCGCGCGCCGCTCTTCGCGTGCTATCAGGAAACCTTCGACTCGCTCGTCAACTTCCTGGAGACGATGGATACGTTCCACGATCAGTTCGCCGCGCTCGATGCAACATGGCGCGAAGCCTTCCTCGCGCGGCTCGGCACGCTGGTGGCGGCGCACCGCCTGCTGGCCGGGGCGGCCGACCTGCGGGTCGAACGGCCGCCGTTGCCGGCGCCGCCGCTGCACATGGAAGAGTTGCGCCACCTGATCGAAGATCTGCCCGCGTCCAACGTATTCACGAGCGTGTACCTCGGCCACCTGACCGGCTACGGCATTCTGCTTTGCCGCCTCAGCGAACTGCATACCGCATGAGCGCCGGCCCGAGTCCATGCGCATGACGCCGCGCCGCTCATTGCACGGTGATCGTCTCCTTCATGTTCGGATGGATGCCGCAAAACACGTGATAGACGCCGGGCTTGTCGAATTTGTACTGATAGGAATCGTTCTGGTCGAGCGCAGCGGAACGGAACATGCCGGCATCGTTGACGACCGTGTGCGGCTCGCCGTCCAGATTCTTCCAGGTCACGGTCGACCCGGTCTTGATCGTGAGCGCCATTGGCGTAAACATGAAGTTCTTGATGATGACCGCGTTGGGCGTTTCCGCGCGCGCCACGCACATCGCGGCCGACGCGGCGATCACCGCAAAGCCGCCGAGCAGCACCAAAAGCGCGCGGCCAATCCGGATAGTTGGCATGACTGATCTCCTGAACGTGAAATGCGTGAAATGAATCGGCTATCAGACCAACGTCCTGTCGGCCAGCGTGGCCTTCACCGGATGACGCGCGATGCTGACACTGGTCACGCCGAGCATTCTGGGTAGCTGGTCGCTTGCCACTTTCAGCGGACCGGGGCCCTCGCCCTGGCCGGCTGTCGGCTGCGGATAGGCCGTCGACCGTGCGGTGTGGAAGGTGATATTGCCTTCCACTTTCGACACGATCTGGTGAATGTGGCCGTTGAGCACCGTCACCGAGCCGAAGCGCTTCAGGTAACTCATCGCCTGGCCGGCGTCGCCGGTGCCCCAGCCCCAGGGCGCGTAGATCGTCCACATCGGCATGTGCGCGAAGACGACGATCGGCGTGCTCGACGAGCGTGCCTTGAGATCGCTTTCGAGCCATTCGAGCTGATCGTCGCCGAGGCCGCCCAGGCCGTTCTGCTTGAAATGCATTACGTTGACGAGGCCGACGAAGTGCACGCCCTGATGGTCGAAGCTGTAATAGCCCTTGTTGTCCGACGCCTGGCCGAAGCGGCTGAAGTACTCGGCGCCGGGGCCATCCGTCACGTCATGCTCGCCGGGCACGGTATGCAGTTCGGTGATCTTCAGACCCGACATCAACTGCGCGGCGAGATCGAACTCGGCGGGCTTCGACAGATGCGTGATATCGCCGGTATGGATGGTCAGCGCGGGCTTGACCGGCATCGCGTTGACGAAGTCGATCGTCTGTTTGAGCGTGCCCGCGACGTCCGGGTTGGCTTCCTTGTTAAAGCCGATGTGCGTGTCGCTAATCTGCAGGAAGAGCGGCACGCCCGTCGTTGCCGCGGATGTTTTCGCGTCGGCGGCAAGCGCTAGTTCGACCGGCGTGAGCACTCCGCCCGACAGCACGAACACGGTCCCCAGACCGCCGAAAGCAAGGCATTTCAGCGCGCCGCGACGCGCCGGATCGAATGAATGATGTGACGACATGGTGACCTCACGATAAGGATTCGCACGCACACCGGGATCGTCCGGCGGCGTTTGCGACTCGGTTCATGAGGCATGACTGCGGGGGTGCGGGTTTTATTCCCGGGAGTGGGGGTGGTTCTGAGCGATGGACTGGCCCATCAATTTCGCCCTGCCAGGCAGATTGCCGGAATGCGGCTGGCGATCGCGAGCGTGACTCTGGAATTTGCCGCCCCGATTGACGGCGATATAGACGGCGATATAGAAAGGCGAGGTCGAACGACCCCCACTGGGCCGGGCGGCGAACACCTTCTCGTCAGGGCTAGCTTCGTGGAACGTCGAGCACGGTCACCAGCTTGCGCTCAGTTCCTGCTGTCGCCGCACTCGCGCGTCTTCTTCAAAACGTGTCTCTTCGAGTTCCTGCAGCACCCCATCGAGGTCCACAGGTCGCGTGTCGACCTCGATGCGGCCGGTCAGTTCGGCATCGACATGAAGCTGGCCTGCTTCGAAGAGCGTCCAGATCTCCGCGCCATAACTTGCGGTGAGTATTTGCGGTGCGAAACGTCCGAAGTACGCGGCCAGGTTGTCGACATCACGCTTGAGCATCGAGGCGGCTTCGTTGTTGCCGGCTGCGTCGACGGCTTGAGGCAGATCAATGATCACCGGCCCATCCGCTGCCAGCAGGATGTTGTATTCCGACAGGTCGCCGTGAATCACGCCCGCGCAGAGCATGCGGACAACCTGGTTGAGCAGCAGCGCGTGCAATTCGAGGGCGCGGGCTTCGGTCAGATCGACGTCGTTCAACCGTGGCGCGACGTCACCCATCCCATCGACCACCAGTTCCATCAGCAACACGCCATCGGTACAGATATAGGGTTGCGGCACGCGCACACCCGCGCCGGCGAGCCGGAACAGCGCGTCGACTTCGGCGTTCTGCCATGACGCTTCCTGCATCTGACGGCCGTAGTGCGAACCTTTTTCCATTGCACGCGCCTGCCGGCTGTTCTTGACTTTGCGGCCGTCCCGATACGACGCGCCTTGCCGAAAACTGCGCTGCCTGGCGTCCTTGTAGACCTTTGCGCAGCGCGTCGATTCGCCGCTGCGCACGATGTAGACGGTCGCCTCCTTGCCGCTCATCAACTGGCCGATGACTTCGTCGATGAGTCCTTCTTCGAGAAGCGGTGCAAGCCGTTTGGGTATTTTCATACGGCCGCCAGTTGCGGCTCGTGAGACGCACATTCCACATGCGTGGATGGTGAAAGGCCCGCTGAGGTACGGATCGACAAACCGGTGAATCGAGCGGCCGGTGCTGCCGGTGGGAGGATTGTTGCGTGGGAGACGGATGGAGTCATGCCGGATTATACGGGGAAGCGAGGACGAGGCGACGCAAATCTCCTGCCGGCGCGGTATGGATGCATTGCCGCCGCAGTCCAGGCCGCATGGGGCTTGACCCGACGTGCAGCACCCGACCCCACGACTGCCCTTCGCCCCAACGCGAGCGCTGCGGCAAGTTCCCAACTGATAGATCGGCATTCCTCGCATGGTAAAAACTCTGTAATCCACTATTCTCTATACGGGCGGGACCGACAGGTGTTAAGGGTGTTCGAGCAGAAGGAGTTAATAAATTGATCACTAACATATTGCGCCGCGCATCCACGGCTACCTGGGTATCGGTTTTGCTGCTGACCAGCGCTCCTCAGGCCTACTCTGCCTCCGAGCAAAAAGAACCAGCGGCCCGCGCCGCGCAAGCTGAGCCCGAAACCGCCTCACAAACCCAGGCTCGTGCGATTCTAATGAGAATGGCGGAGTTCCTTGGCGGGACGCCGAGCTTTCGTGTCGGTGTGCGCAGCGGGTACGACGCCGTGCAGCCGTCCGGGCAGAAAATCGAATTCGGCGAATACCGCACCGTTACGTTGAGCCGGCCCAATCGCATGCGCGTGGAAACCGAGCGCAGCGATGGCGCAAAAACGCTCGTTGTGCTCACCGGGAAAGAGATCGTTCTGGTCGATCTTGCCAGCAAAGTCTATGCGACGGCGCCGCAACCAGGCACGCTGGACGAGAGCATCGTGTATTTCGTCAAGGATCTCGGCATGCGCCTGCCGCTCGCGGCGCTCCTGTTGAACCGGCTGCCTGAAGAATTGCAAGCCCGGGTACGGTCGGTGGACTATGTGGAGAAGACGAGTATCTACGGCACTGCGTCGTACCATCTAGCCGCGCGTACCGATACGGTGGATTTTCAGGTGTGGGTAGCAGATGGCGACAAGCCACTGCTGCAGCGGATCGTACTGACTTACAAAAACGCGGTGGGCCAGCCTCAGTTCTGGGCGGAATTTGTCGACTGGAATCTTGCGCCCCAGCTTGACGATGCGACCTTCTCGGCACAGATTCCAGATGGCCTGCAAAAAGTCGCGTTCGCAGCACAGCTTCCGCGTGCGTCGCCCACGGCTCGCCAGTCGTCTGCGAAGAAGGGAGCCAAATGATGAAAACAGGATCGTGGGACCGTGCCATTACTGCATTGGTCGCCGCAGTATTCACGCTGGGGCTGGTCAACCAGGCGGATGCACGAGGCGAGAGAGGTGGTGGCGCCCGTGGCGGTGGCGGTGGCGGTGGTGGCGGCGAAGGAGGCTATTCGCGTGGCGGGGCAGCGTCGGCTGGAGGGCTCTCTTCCGGCGGCACAACCGCTGCGCAAGGCAGTGCACGGTCTGGCGGCGGCCGGCAGGGAACGGCCCAACAGGGGCAGGCCTCACGCCAAGGCACCGCAACTTCAACATCAAGTGCGAATCAGAGTGCGCGCCAGAGTTCGGCGAGTTCGATGCAGGCAACCTCCGGCCAGAACCAGGCGAACCGCCAGCAGAGCACGAGCCAGAACCAGGCCCAGCGCCAGGCTACGTCGAGCCAGAACCAGAGTGCACGTCAATCCACCGCTAAGGATATGCAGAACACGCGGGCTACGACCGTGAGCAACGTGCAGAACAACTACAATGGCAATTGCAACAACTGCTCCAACTCGGATTGGGACGGCGGTTCTGCGGCGGCCGGATTTGTGGCCGGGGCAATGGTGGTCGGTGCGGCAGCTGCCGCAACCGCGCCGCCACCCGCAACCACCACCGTCGTCGCTGCGCCTGCGCCTGTCGCGCCGCCGTGCAACGTCGCCCCCATCGCCGTTAGTGAGGTGCCGTACTATAAGTGTGGCGCCACTTGGTACGCGACGGGATATGGGAGCGGCGGCGTGGTGTACACGCAAGTTCCGCCACCGCCCGGATATTGATCGCGGTCGCCTCGCGGCACGCCCGGCGGTTGACCGTTGGCTGGAGCGGAGCCGACGCTCGAATGTCGAGCATGAAAGTATGGACCAACGTCGGTTCATGGGCCGTATCCAGACCTTTCACAGCCCTTGAGAATTTCCGCCGGCTCCATGCTCTCGCGGGCGCGGCTGAAGCCAACCCGGGCCGCGTCCGCGAATCATCCATTGCGCGCTCCATCTTCTGCTGTAAGCGCATGCTCGACACCCTAGCCAGCGGTCACTTACTGCTTGCCCGAAGCGAGCTGCTGATTGCGCTCAGAGAGAAACTGGATCAGACCGTCGACGCCGCTTTCCTGGATTTTGCCGCTGAACTGCTGCCGATATGTCTGGATTAGCCAGACGCCGAGCACGTTCAGGTCGTACAACCGCCAGCCCTGCGGCGTGCTGTACAGCCGGTAGTCGATTTCTGCTGGCTCGCCGTTCCTGATTGCAACCGTGCGCACCACCACGTCCGTATCGGTCGGTGCGATGTGTATCGGCGGGTAGTCGATCCGTTGGTCCGGACGGAGCTGACCGATTGCGCCCGAATACGTGTGAATCAGGAGCATCTCGAACTGTTCGATCAGTTGCTGCTGCTGCGCGGGCGTAGCCGTCCGCCAGTAACGGCCCATCGCCAGCGATGTGGTGCGGCGAAAATCGGTGTAGGGAATAATGTCCCGGTTTACGATATCCATGATGCGGGGAATATCGTCGGGCGCGATCGCTCGAGTGCGCACCTCGTCAAGTATCTGTTGCGTCGCGGTCTTGATCAGCACCTGAGGCTCGGATTGGTCGACTTGCGCGTACGCCGCTCCGCCGAACGAGAACAACGCAGTGCAAAGAGTCAGTAGTGGAAGTGTCTTCATGTGCGGAATCCTGGAATGGATGCGTTGGCTTGGTGCTACGCAAGTATCCCCCATCTACGCCCGAACGCGTCGCGGCAGCGTTCGGCGCTGTCGCAGGTCCGGGACTGGCCGAGCAAGGACCGATGCTCGATCGGCGAGGTCGTCGGAGGGTCGCCGGTCCGGGTGCGGCACCGCTCAGCCCTATCAGGCCCTGCAGTTCGTTTTTGTGAACGTAACCTTGTTTGCGCATTTGAGGCAATCGAGATTCATCCGCGAACACACCCGGTTGAGTTGAGCGACGTTGAGCCGGACTGGGCGAGCGTCCCGCACTAACCCGGCGCGGGTGACCCGGAGGGAATGTCTTGCGGCAGGAAAGGCGCGGGTGCGACCCGCCAGGTATGAACGGTCGGTGAAAAACGGTTTATGACGACGGGGCATTTTCCACGACCTTCGCGAGACGCGCAGACGAACCAACACGCGCCAACACGAACGCGGCCAACGGATGACCGTCGGCGCGAGAGACGGAGGTCACCTGGCGACCCGTTGCGGTCGGATGGACCGATGCGACCCGACCGGCCGATTCCGAGATACAACGGACGTTTGCACCCACAAGCTTTCACATGACGCTGCCAATAATTACAAATAGCAATCGACAGCCCATCTAGACGAAAACCGCCAACCTTGGAAAAACAAGACGGTTCATGCAACGACAGCACGTCCGCCCAAACCACCATCCACGACAAGCGATGTGCTCCGCGCGGCGATATCCGACCTTTGTCCGATATCAGCATCCTTTGTGACCTATCCTCCCTGCTAAGTAGCCGATGCATCCAGGCACCAAGCCTTGCCGCCAGCAGTTGATGCTGACAGGAGGGGACGGCGGCCGCCGCTTGGGGAGCAGCGACAAGGTTGATTCGATCGCCAGGTCTCACTTCGGCCGTGCGCGTGCTTTGCACGCCTTCACCGCTATTCGGACGGTGCTGTAACAACATTCGATTCAAACCGAAGCTGAACGACACTGAGGAGGCAAGAATGAAGAAATCGTTTTCAGGCAAGATTGGCGTCGTTTTGGTCGCCGTAATCTTGGGAGCATGCGCGGGCGGGTTGGGGTCTGGGTCCGGGTCTGAAGCAAGCGTCGCGGAGAATTCCGGTTTCCTGAGGGATTACTCCCGTCTGAGGGAGACCAAGGACAGCGAGGGTAGGACCATTCGGGCCTGGGTGAGCCCCAAGCTCACGCCCGCCAACTACAACGCGATATTCCTCGATCCCATCATCTTCTATCCGGAGCCGGCCGTTGTCAAAGTAGTTGTCGCCTCGACAATTAAATTTCAGGCGGCTTTTCGCTCCTGGTAGCGGGGTTGTGGAATGACGCCATCGTCGTCGGCCCGATCCGGATTCAGATGCACGGCATGTATGCGCTTCCAGTTGCGGGTGGGGCCTTTCCAGCGCAGCGGATTACGCTGCCGCGCAGTCTCGTAGAGCGCCGCACGTCGATCCAGGATGTCCTGATCGAGATTGGCATGACGCTGGGCTGGCGTCACGAACCGGATCGCGCTGTGACGATGTTCGTGGTTGTACCAGCGCACCAACCCGGCAGCCCAGGTACGCGCGGCGAACAGGGTATCGAACGCCTCCAGCGGATAAGCGGGCCGGTACTTCAGCGTTTTGAACAGCGATTCCGAATAGGGATTGTCGTTGCTCACGCCCGGACGACTCAATGACGGCATAACGCCCAGCGCCTGCAAGGTGGCCAGCATCGTGGCGCCCTTCATCGGACCACCGTTATCGGAATGCAGAATGACCTGGTTGGGCTGTATTGCTTCACGCGCACAGAGATCCTTGAGTACCTCGCTGGCCTGGGCGCTGCTCTCTTCGGCATAGACCTGCCAGCCGACGATCATGCGGCTAAACACGTCCATAAACAGATACAGATAGAAATACTGCCCACGAACCGTCTTTGGCAGGTAAGTGATATCCCAGCAGTACAGCTGGTTCGGCGCGTCGGCACAGACGGCGCGCGGCTTGCTGCGCACGGTCGTCGGGCGTTCACTGCGCCGGTGTGCGAGTTGCTTCTCCTCGCGGAGTACCCTGTAGAAGGTCGATTCCGAGGCGATGTAGCGTTGCTGGTCAGCCAGGCGTGGAACGATCTGGCTCGGCGGCAGATGACCGAATTCGGCTGAGTTCGCGACAGCCAGCAATTCGGCACGTTCGGCAGCGCTCAGCTTGTGAGGTGGCTCAAAGCAGCGCAACGAGCGCCCATCCACCGCGTCAGGCTCTGCGCCCTGCCAGCGCTGTACCGTCCGGGCGCTCAGCCCCAGCACCTCACACGCGCGTGCCTGGCGAGCACCGCCCATGGTCGCCTCGCTGATCAAACCAATCAATGTTTTGCGCTCTTCGAGGGCCGTCATTCGGCCTCGTCCCCGAACAGCGCACGATACTTTTTTTGCAGCACCAGCAGCGCCGCGGCTTCAGCCAGCGCTTTCTCCTTGCGGTTCAATTCGCGCTGCAGTTGCATATTGGCATGCTTCAGTTCACGGACTTCCTGGGCGCTCTCGCGCCGGCTTCCGGTCCCGCCGGCGGCGCAGAAGTCCGCGCGCCATTGCTCGAGATGATGGACAAACAGGCCCCGTTCACGACACCACGCGTTCAGGGCCTCGTCGACCAGCCCATGGCTCTGCTGCAAGGCCAGCAGGCGCTCTTCCAACAACCAGTCTTCCGCACGTTTTGCGTGTCCGGATCCATCGCCCCGGGTCGATGTGGCGGCACCTTTCATCCAGTTCTTCAAGGTCATTACGTTCATGTTCAATTCATCGGCCACGGATCCGATGGTGCGACTTCCGCGGTGAAAGACCTTCAATAGCGCCTGCTCTTTAAACTCGACAGAATACGTTTGTTTCACCTTCAACTTGTACCTCTGATCTCTTTAAATCAAGAAAATTCAGAGGCGACATCTATTGTGACGCGGGGGGGAGCCGAGGCCAAACGACCAGGTGAGCGCTGAGACGCTGCAACAAATTCTCGCCTACTCCAATGACACGCTTAAGCGGTCACTCAGTCAGCGATTCAGGATGGTCGATCGGCCGGGGCCGGGCGTGCTGCACCTTCGGGTCGGGTTCACGAGCGTCGCCTCGCAAGGGGAAGGCCTCAAGCCCTATCAGTACGTACCGATGGCCTTTGTGGCCACGATGGCCTTAAGGACCGCGACGGGTGGTACGCCTCAACGCGCCTTCATCGTGATCGAAGCCGAGGGAACGGACAGCGTCACGGGTGAGTTGCTGGGGGAGAGGGTACGGATTGGGACAGGCGAGCGCCTCGCTCAGGTTGCAAGGGTGC
Source organism: Paraburkholderia sediminicola (assembly GCF_046026895.1). Taxonomy (GTDB): domain Bacteria; phylum Pseudomonadota; class Gammaproteobacteria; order Burkholderiales; family Burkholderiaceae; genus Paraburkholderia; species Paraburkholderia sediminicola_C. The sequence continues at coordinate 54 of NZ_JAQQEU010000017.1, read as the reverse complement.
AGGTCATGACGTTGGACACGTTGAAGCCGTTACTGGACGATCTGGCAGGATCTG
>NZ_JAQQEU010000016.1:0-137053 GCF_046026895.1 Paraburkholderia sediminicola | reverse complement strand
CACACCCCCCGTGGGGCGGGGCCCCCCCCCCCCCCCCCCCCCCCCCCCCCCCCCCCCCACGCCGCCGAACCATCTGAGCCGAAGCACGCCGCCTTGTGTGCGGCACGCTGTTGACTCAGCCCATATGCAAGCCGCCGTTCAGCGAAAAATCAGCGCCCGTGGAGAAGCCCGATTCGTCCGACGCGAGCCACGCGACGATCGAGCCGATTTCGTCCGGCCGACCCAGGCGGCGCACCGGAATCGTCGCCACGATCTTTTCCATCACGTCCGGACGGATGGCCTTGACCATGTCGGTGCCGATGTAGCCCGGCGACACGGTGTTCACCGTCACGCCCTTAGTCGCCACTTCCTGCGCCAGCGCCATCGTGAAGCCGTGAATACCGGCCTTCGCGGTCGAATAGTTGGTCTGGCCGAACTGGCCCTTCTGCCCGTTCACCGACGAAATGTTGATCACGCGGCCCCAGCCACGCTCGACCATGCCGTCGATCACCTGCTTGGTGACGTTGAACAGGCTGGTCAGGTTGGTGTCGATCACCGCTGTCCAGTCTTCGTGCGTCATCTTGCGGAACACGACGTCGCGCGTGATGCCGGCATTATTCACCAGCACGTCGATCTCGCCCACTTCGGACTTGACCTTCTCGAACGCGGTCTTGGTCGATTCCCAATCGCCGACATTGCCTTCGGACGCGACAAAATCGAAGCCCAGTGACTTCTGCTCTTCGAGCCACTTCACACGGCGCGGCGAGTTCGGGCCACAGCCCGCGACCACCTTGAAGCCTTCTTTGTGCAGCCGCTGGCAAATGCTCGTGCCGATGCCACCCATGCCGCCGGTTACGTACGCAATTCGCTGTGTCATAAACCACACTCCGTTATCGTTTTCGAGGCGCCGACCGGCCACCCCGACCGACCACCTCTTCCTCGCCTGATGCTTCCTCGCCGCTGCCGCCGGGCGACCGGCAAGGCCGCTGCAGACACCGCGCGCCACCTGTGTCGACGCGGCGCGCGGCAACCTGCCCGACGCCGGTTCTCCGATGCCTGGCGGCGCCGGATCAGCGCGGCGTGCTCAAGCGCGCTCGATCGCCAGCGCGACACCCATGCCGCCGCCGATACACAGCGACGCCAAACCCTTCTTCGCATCGCGCTTCTGCATTTCGTACAGCAGCGTCACGAGAATACGGCAACCGGACGCGCCGATCGGATGGCCGATCGCGATCGCGCCGCCGTTCACGTTGATCTTCGACGTGTCCCAGCCCATCTGCTGATTCACGGCGCACGCCTGCGCGGCGAACGCTTCATTGATTTCCATCAGGTCCAGGTCGGCCGGCGTCCAGCCCGCGCGTTCGAGACAGCGGCGCGAGGCGGGCACCGGGCCCATGCCCATCACCTTCGGATCCAGACCCGAGGTAGCGTAAGCCTTGATGCGCGCGAGCGGCGTGAGGCCGAGCGCCTCGGCTTTCTTCGCCGACATCACCAGCACCGCCGCCGCGCCGTCGTTCAGACCCGACGCGTTAGCCGCCGTGACCGAGCCTTCCTTCGAGAAGGCCGGCTTCAGGCCCGCCAGCGATTCAGCGGTGACGCCGTGGCGCACGAACTCGTCCGTTGCGAAACGCAGCGGCTCGCCCTTGCGCTGCGGAATCTCGACCGGCACGATTTCGTCGTCGAAACGGCCCGCCTTCTGCGCGGCTTCCGCCTTGTTCTGCGACATCGCCGCGAACGCGTCCTGCTGTTCGCGCGTGATGCCGTATTCCTTCGCGACGTTCTCCGCCGTTACGCCCATGTGATACTGGTTGTAGACGTCCCAAAGGCCGTCGACGATCATCGAGTCGATCAGCTTCGCGTCGCCCATGCGGAAGCCGTCGCGCGAGCCCGGCAGCACGTGCGGCGCGGCGCTCATGTTTTCCTGACCACCGGCCACCACGATGTCCGCATCGCCCGCGATGATCGCGTTGGCCGCGAGCATCACGGCCTTCAGACCCGAGCCGCACACCACGTTGATCGTCATGCCGGGCACGGCCGCGGGCAAGCCCGCCTTGATCAGCGACTGACGCGCCGGGTTCTGGCCGGAGCCGGCCGTCAACACCTGGCCCAGGATCACTTCGCTCACCTGCTCCGGCTTCAGCCCGGCCCGCTCGAGCACGGCACGGATCACCGTGGCGCCGAGTTCGGGCGCGGCGATCTTCGCCAGCGCTCCACCGAATTTACCTACTGCCGTACGGGCGGCCGATACGATCACAACATCAGTCATTTCCATATCCTCCGGGCATGTCGGCCGAATGCGCCGCAGCCCGTCAAGTTAAAAATTCGTTGCTCCAACGCCCTTGCTCAATCAGACGCCCATTCACTCATTGCCAACCCTCGCACTGTCGAGCGCGTTCAACTTACTCCCGTTGCCGCACGTAACGTCCGGGCGCCGGCTCGATCTCCGGAAACTCCGCCGAGCCCGCCGCGGCGCGCGGCTTCACCTTCTTGCCGCCGTACTGGTCGAGCCACGTGGTCCATTCGGGCCACCAGCTGCCGGGCACCTCGGTCGCGGCGCCGAACCATTCGTCCGGGCTCGCCGGCAACGTCTCGACGTCACCTTCAAGCGTCCAGTAGCTGCGCTTTTTCTTCGCGGGCGGATTGATCACGCCGGCGATATGGCCCGACGCGCCAAGCACGAACTTCAGCGGCCCGGAGAGGAGCGGCGCGGACGCGTACGCGGTTTGCCACGGCACGATATGGTCCTCGCGTGACCCGTAGATGAAGGTGGGCACATCGATCTTCGACAGGTCGATCGGCTGGCCGCAGGTGCTCAACGCACCCGGTTCGCGCAGGCGATTCTCGAGATACGTGTTGCGCAGATACCAGACGTACATCGGGCCCGGCAGGCTGGTCGAGTCGCTGTTCCAGTACAGCAGATCGAACGGCACCGGCGTGCGGCCCTTCAGGTAATTGTCGACGACGTAGTTCCACACCAGATCGTTCGGCCGCAGGAACGAGAACGTGTTGGCGAACTCGATGCCGCGCATCAATCCCGGCGGCGCACCGTTCTTGCCGCCGATGGTTTGCTCGCGCATCTGCACGTGCGTCTCGTCGACGAACACGTCGAGCACGCCGGTGTCGGAGAAGTCGAGCATCGCGGTGAGCAGCGTCATCGACGCGGCCGGGTGTTCGCCGCGCGCCGCGGCGACGGCCAGCGCGGTGGCGAGCATCGTGCCGCCGACGCAGAAGCCGAGCGTGTTGATCTGTTCGCGGCCGCTGATCTTGCTGACAGTGTCGATCGCGGTGAGCACGCCCTCGCCGATATAGTCGTCCCACGTCTTGTGCGCGATCGACTGATCCGCGTTGCGCCACGAAATCAGGAACACCTCGTGCCCCGAATCGAGCGCATGCGCGACCAGGGAATTCTCCGGCTGCAGGTCGAGAATGTAGAACTTGTTGATGCACGGCGGCACGATCAGCAGCGGCCGCTCGCGCACGGTCGCCGTGCGCGGCTTGTACTGGATCAGTTGCAGCAGGTCGTTCTCGAACACCACCGAGCCTTCGGTGTTGGCGAGGTTCTCACCGACCACGAAGCCCGATTCGTCGGTCTGCGAAATCTTGCCGCGCTGCAGGTCGGTGAGCAGGTTCATCACACCTTGCCGCAAGCTCTCGCCCTTGCTGTCGAGCAGGGTTTTCTGCGCTTCCGGATTCAACGCGAAGAAGTTGCTCGGCGAAGCCGCCGCGGTCCATTGCTGGACCGCGAAGCGAATGCGCTCGCGCACCTTCGGTTCGGTGTCGAGCGCGTCGACCATCTCCTGAAGATAGCGCGCGTTCAGCAGATACCACGCGGCGGTGAACGCATAGGCCGGCGTCGCGCTCCATGCTTCGGAACTGAAGCGGCGGTCCTTGAGTTCAGGCGCCTTCGAAACCGACGTGGCTGCCTGCTGGATCAACTCCATCGCTTCGCGCGAATAACCCGCCTGGAGTTTCTGCAGACGTTCGGCGGGAATCGCGGCGGCGGGTATGTTCAGACCTGCGAACGATGGCATGGAGGGTATCGCCCCCGCCGCCAGTTTGCTGAAGTCGGGCATGCCGGGAAACGACGGGAGCTGGGGAAAACCGATTTGCGGCATGCCCGGTACCTGGGGCATCGGAGGCACCTGGAAAGGCATGCCGGCGGCGCCCGGGGGCACCCCGAGCGAACGCCATGCGTTCATCCAGGCGTCGACGAATTGCTGCATGCCTGTGGCGGATGTTGCGCCGCTCGTACCGGCCTGCTGCGTATGCTCCGTCGAGGAGTCCGTGCTGGGGGAAGCTGAGGAATATGAAGCTGCCATACCTGCTTTTGACCGGTAAGTCCTTGCGGACGGGTTGGAGAGGCAGGTTCGTGCGCACGTGTGCGATTGCTCGCGACCTCGTCACGCCCTGTCCCATGTACGAGGATCTCGTGAGGAACATTCTTGCTCCCCATCGCAAGGCATGTCAATGCTTGTTCCCGATTTTGCCGCAGTGCGACAGTTTTTTAATTATCGTTTTCCCTGTGTAGCAGATCGCGCTTTTGAAGCGCGTATGACCAATGTATCGGCCCGGCGAAAAAAGCTCCCAGATTGCAGGGGGTTATGTGCATTTATCGGTGCGTGGGCACACACTTTTCGCGGCAGATTTACGCTAGCGGGATGCTTTCCGGCACCGCAGCAAAAACGCACTGCGCGTCTCGGAATAAACCCGCATACGACCCGCGTGCGACGCGTGCGATTTCGTCAGACGCAGGATATCGAGCCGCGCGGCGCTTCAGTCCGCGAGCGTCTGCGCGTGCGCGTCGAGCCAGATCAGCGCGGCCATGCGGCCCGTCTCGCGATCGCGCCGATAGGAATAGAAACGATCGCGTTGCGTGACCGTGCAGAGATCCCCGCCGACGATCCGCGTCACGCCGAGCGCTTGCAGACGCAAGCGCGCCAGCGCCGGCAGATCGGCGAGATATTTGCCCGCATGGTCCGGATGCGCGACGAATGCGTTCGCGGTGGCATCGCGTTGCGGGCCGTCGACACCGTTCATGAAGGCGTCACGCACATCGGCTCCGACTTCGAAAGCGGTGGGACCGATCGACGGTCCGAGGTACGTATGCAATGCACCGGGCTCGACGCCCGCGAGTTGCGCGACGCGCTGCGCGGTCTGTTCGACGATGCCCGCCGCCAGCCCGCGCCATCCCGCATGCGCCGCACCGACCGCGCGGCCCGCTTCGTCGCACAGCAGCACCGGCATGCAATCGGCCACCATCACGACACACACGGTGCCGGGACGATCGGTGACGCTCGCGTCGGCACGTGTGCGCGTGCCGTGCGCGAGCGCGTCTTCAGCGCGCACGACGCCCGCGCCGTGAATCTGTTCCAGCCACGCGGCCTCGCCGACGCCCGCGAGGCCCAGCAGGCGCTCGCGGTTCTGCGCGACCGCGGCCGGATCGTCACCCGTCTTCAATCCCAGGTTCAGGCCGCCGGGTTGCTCCGCGTCGGCCTGCCAGCGGCCGAACGGCGGCTGGCTCACGCCGCCGTTGCGCGTGGTCACGAGCGCGCGCACGCGTGGCGATACGTTCCATGCAGGTTGCACGACATCGGCAAAGCTCAGCTCAGGCAAACTCGCGCTCATGCGTGATCGTCCCTCGGGTTGTCGTCGTCATCGCCTTCGTCCGCGTCGTCGTGATCGAGTGCGCCCCCTTCGTCGGCAGCGCCGTCCAACGACGCGTCGTAGCCGTCTTCCTCATAATATGTGTCGTCGAACTCGCCCGCTTCGTCGCGCCCCAGCCCTAGCGCCGCGGACAGCGCCTCGATGTCCTCCGGCACATCGGCGCGCCATTGCATCGTGCGGCCGGTTCGCGGATGAATCAGCCCGAGCCGCCACGCGTGCAGCGCCTGGCGCGCGAAGCCGCCCGGCAGCGGCGTGACCGAGCGCTTGCCGCGCGCGCGCCCGTACACCGGATCGCCGAGCAGCGGATGGCTGATGTGCGCGCAATGCACGCGAATCTGATGGGTGCGGCCGGTTTCCAGATCGCAGTGAATCGCCGTGACCGGCTGACGCTGCCAGATCGCCGAGTCGACGCGGCGAAAATGCGTGCGCGCAGGCTTGCCCGCCGCGCTCGTCACCACCGCCATGCGGGTGCGCTCGCGCGGATCGCGGCCGATCGGCGCGTCGATCGTGCCTTCCTCCGGCATGTTGCCCCACACCAGCGCGAAATAGCGGCGCTTCACCGTGCGCGCCTGCAGCTGGCGCACGAGGTCGGTCTGCGCCTCGAGCGTGCGCGCCACCACCATCAGACCGGAGGTTTCCTTGTCGAGCCGGTGCACGATGCCCGCGCGCGGCAGCCCCCCCGCGGCGTCGCCGTAACGGTACAGCAGGCCGTTGAGCACGGTGCCGCTCCAGTTGCCGGCCGCCGGATGCACGACCATGCCGGCCGGCTTGTTGATGACCACGAGCGTGTCGTCCTCGTAGACGATGTCGAGCGGCACGGGCTCCGGCGTGAACGCGAGCTGCTCGGGCAGCAGATCGGGCACGAGTTCGATGGTCGCGCCGAGTGGCACCGGCTGGCGGATCTTCGCCGGCTTACCGTCGACCCGCACGCGCTCGGCTTCGATCCAGCTTTGCAGACGGTTGCGCGAGAACTCGGGAAACACGCGGGCGAGCACCTTGTCGAGGCGCTCGCCCGCCAGTTCGTCCGGCACGACGACGCTGCGCGGACTCTCGTCCGCCACGCGGCTCGCCACGGTGGGCACCATGGCCGGCGCGGCTGCGGCGGCGAGCGCGTCGCTGGCGAGATCGTCGTCGAGGGAATCGACGCCCAACGCGTCGGAGGGGTTGGCGCTTACGCTATAATCTTCATTGCTATTCCCGGCACCGGTTGCGGCGCCTGGAGTATTTGAGCGGGTCATTGAGTCTGGGTCACCTGGACGTAAAGCTAGACTGGAAAATGCGAGCCTTGAACACCATCACTGAAGCGGCGATCAATTTGGCGGCCATCAAGAAGGCGGCCCGGAAAGTGGCCGGATACATTGCATGCGCCGCGGCCGTCACCGTTATCGCGGCTTGCCACGGCCTGCCGGAAAAGACCGACGAAACGGCAACGTGGAATAACAACAAATTATATACGGAGGCGAACGACGCCTTGACCGGTGGTGATTTCGGCAAGTGCGCGAAGTATTTCGAAATGCTCGAAGGCCGCGATCCGTTCGGCCATTTCGCCCAGCAGGCGCAGATCAACGTCGCTTACTGCAACTGGAAAGACAACGAAAACGCCGCCGCCGACCAGGCCATCGACCGCTTCATCCAGCTGCACCCGGATCATCCGGACATCGCTTACGCGTACTACCTGAAGGGCATGATCCACTTCAACGACGACCTCGGTCTGTTCGGCCGCTTCTCCGGCCAGGACATGAGCGAGCGCGATCCGAAGTCGCTGCGCGAGTCGTATGACGCGTTCAAGGTCGTGGTGGACCGCTACCCGAACAGCAAGTACGCGCCGGACGCCGCGCAACGCATGCGCTACATCGTGAACGCGCTGGCGTCGCACGAAGTCCACGCGGCTGACTACTACTACCGCCGTGGCGCTTATGTCGCCGCAATCAACCGCGCGCAACTGGCGTTGCGCGAGTACAAGAATGCACCGGCTATCGAAGACGCACTGCACATCATGATGCTGTCGTACGAGAAGCTGAACCAGCCGCAGCTGGCCGACGACACCAAGCGCGTGCTGGCCGGCACCTTCCCGGACAGCCCGTACATCACGGGCCACGCACGGCCGGGAACCCAGAAGTCGTGGTGGCAGTTCTAACGCGCGCCACGCACTGAGACTCCCCGCTGCAAACAGAAACGCCACGACCCCGGTCGTGGCGTTTCTGTTCGTGCGCGGCCTTTTGCTCGCGCGAGGCCCAGGCAGCCGGCCCCACGTCACCGCGTCAGCTCGACGAGCCTCAGTCCCGCTCGAACAACGCGATCGACTCCACGTGCGACGTATGCGGGAACATATTCACCACGCCCGCGCCCACCAGCCGGTAGCCGGCCTCGTGCACGAGCAGGCCCGAATCGCGGGCGAGCGTCGCCGGATTGCACGACACGTAGACGACCCGCTTCGGCAGCGGTCCATTGCCGCTTTGCGCGATCTCCGCCAGCGCCTTCGCGACGGCCAGCGCGCCTTCGCGCGGCGGATCGACGAGGAATTTGTCGAAGTGGCCGAGCGCGCGCAGGTCGTCGGCGGTGACTTCGAACAGATTGCGGCACGCGAACGACGTATGCCCGGCCACGCCGTTCAGCTCGGCATTGGCGAGCGCGCGCGAGGTCAGCACTTCGCTGCCCTCGATCCCCACGACTTCCCGCGCGATCCGCGCGAGCGGCAGCGTGAAGTTGCCGATCCCGCAGAACAGATCGAGCACACGATCGGTGCGCGCCGGCGCCAGCAAGCGCAAGGCGCGGTTCACGAGCACGCGGTTGATCGCATGATTGACCTGGGTGAAGTCGGTTGGTTTGAACGGCATGCGGATGCCGTATTCCGGCAGCGTGTAGTCGAGCTCGACATCGAGCGGATAGAACGGCTTGACCGTCTCCGGGCCGCCCGGCTGCAGCCAGAACTGCACCTTGTGCTCGTCGGCGAAATCGCGCAGCACCTGTTCGTCGGCGGCGGTGATCGGTTCGAGGTTGCGCACCACCAGCGCCGTCACCGACGAACCCACCGCCAGTTCGAGCTGCGGCATGCGGTCGTAGATCGACAGCTTGCGGACCATGAAGCGCAGCGGCATCAGCATCGCCGACACCTGCGGCGGCAGCACTTCGCAGGTTTTCATGTCCGCGATGTAGCTGCTCTTCTTCTCGTGAAAGCCGATGCGCATGCCGCCCTTCTCCGGCAGATAGCGCACGCCTAGGCGCGCACGATAGCGATAACCCCAGGCCGGCCCGTCAATCGGCCGGAACACGGTTTCGGGGCGCAGTTTCGCCAGATGCTGCAGGTTGTCCTCGAGCACGCGCTGCTTGACGGCGACCTGCGCGCGCACGTCCAGATGCTGCATCGAACAGCCGCCGCAGATATCGAAGTAGCGGCACTTCGGTTTGGTGCGCATCACGCTTTCGCGGAACACCTGAACGACTTCGGCCTGCTCGAATTTCGGCTTGCTGCGATGCGTCGAGTAGCTGACGCGTTCGCCGGGTAATGCGCCTTCGACGAAAACCACCTTGCCGGGCGTGCCGTCTTCGCTCTCGATGCGGCCGACGCCGCGTGCTTCCATATCGAGCGAAACGATTTCGACGACCGGCTCGTGGCCGGTGATGACGAGCGCTGGCGCCGCAGCGGGCGCCTTGTGGTATTTCGAGGGGCGCTTCTGCGGGCGACGATGGGGGGCAGTTCGGGACACCTGCGACTTCCTGACAGACTTGGGGAAAGGCGAGATTGTAGACGAAGCGCCGGGCTGCCGAGGTTCGGCGCGACCCCGCGTCAGCCGGCTGTCGAGCCGGCCAACGGAAAACTATTGCTCGAACGCCGCCAGATACTCGGCCCATTGCGGCGCGATTTCCAGCGCCAGCGCATTCTTGACCAGGTTGATCTCGTCAGCATACTCCGCCGCTGAAAACGCGCCGCGAATCAGCTGAAAGCGGCAATACAGCAGATAGGTATTGACGACGTCGGTCTCGCAGTAATTGCGGATTTCCTCGATGCGGCCTTGCTGGTACGCCTGCCACACCTGACTGCCGTCCATGCCCATCTTGCCGGGGAAGCCGCACATCTTGGCGAGCGCGTCGAGCGGCGCGTTGGCGCGCGCCTGGTACATCGCGAGCACGTCCATCAGATCCGTGTGACGCGCGTGATAGCGGCTGATGTAGTTGTTCCACTTGAACTCGCGGTCGTCCTCGCCGAGATCCCAGAAACGGCTCGCGGGAATACCGTTGACGAGGGCCCGGTAGTTCAGCACCGGCAGGTCGAAACCGCCGCCGTTCCACGATACGAGCTGCGGCGTGTACTTCTCGATCACGCGATAGAACGACTGCACCAGCGCCGCCTCGCCGTCTTCCAGCGTGCCGAGCGAGCGCACCCGGAAACCGTTGTTGTCGCGGAACACGCAGGAAATCGCCGCGATCCGTTGCAGGTGATGCGGCAGGAAATCGCTGCCGGTCTTTTCACGACGCGCGGCGAACGCATGCTCGGCGACTTCGGCGTCGCTCATCGTGGCGGGCAAATCTTCGAGGCGGCGAATGCCGGCGACATCGGGAATCGTCTCGATGTCGAAAACAAGAATCGGTGTCATCAGGTTATAGAACGGCGTCCTTCCGAACACCGTTGGAGGCGAAAAAGCGCTTCAACCGCACCAGCGCTTCCTGTTGGATCTGGCGCACACGCTCGCGCGTGAGGCCCATTTCGTCGGCTAGCTCTTCGAGGGTGGCGGGTTCGATGTGATTGAGCCCGAAGCGGCGCTCGATCACATGCCGATGCTTGTCCGACAGGCGCGCGAGCCACGCGCGTGTCAGCGTTTCCAGCTCGCGATGTTGCACCTCCGCATCCGGCGACTGGCTCTGGTCGTCGGACAGCAGATCGAGCAGGCTGCTCGCCGGATCGAGATCGAGCGGCGCATCGAGCGACGCCGTGTGCTCGTTCAGCGCGAGAATGTCGGTGACTTCGTCGGTGGTCTTGCCGGTCAGATAGGCGATGTCGTCGATGCTGGCGTCGCGGCGCTCGGCCGCTTCGCCGGAATTCATCGAATTCTTTTCGAGGTGACGCTTGGCGCGCAACACCTGGTTGAGCTCACGAATCACGTGCACCGGCAAGCGCACGGTGCGCGCCTGGTTCATGATCGCGCGCTCGATGCTCTGGCGGATCCACCACGTGGCATACGTCGAAAACCGGAAGCCGCGCGTCGGATCGAATTTTTCGATTGCGTGCATCAGGCCGAGGTTGCCCTCTTCGATCAGATCGAGCAGCGGCACGCCGCGATTCAGATAACCCTTGGCGATGCTGACGACGAGCCGCAGATTGCGCTCGATCATCACCTGACGCGCATCGAACTCGCCGGCCTTGGCAAGACGCGAATACTTCTGTTCCTCTTCCACCGTGAGAAGCGGCTTCACGCTTATGCGATTCAGATAATGCTGGATCGTGTCGGCGGTCAGCTCGGCTTGCAGCAGCGCGCGAAAATCGTCGGCGTCCGGCGCGGCTTCGCTCGCACCTTCGCGGGCGTCGCCGGCTTCGTCCGCGCCGCTCTGACGTTCGTCGAGATCGTGCTCTTCAGCGATCTCTTCTTCGACTTCCGAAGCGCCGCTTTCGTCCACTGCGGCGGACGAAACCTGGCTGGTCGTTTCAGACTCGGCTTGCGGCGGGCGGCGCTTCGATTTCGGCATGGTCGTATCGCTTATTGCGGCGGCAAGTACTTCAGTGGGTCGACAGGTTTACCCTGACGGCGAACTTCGAAATGCAACATCACACGGTCGGAATCGCTATTGCCCATCTCGGCGATCTTCTGCCCCTTCGTTACCGCGTCTCCCTCTTTTACCATCAAAGAGCGGTTGTGTGCATACGCGGTGAGATAAGTTGCATCATGCTTGATGATAATGAGATTGCCGTAACCACGCAGCCCATTTCCGGCATAGACCACGCGGCCATCCGCGGAAGCCTTCACGGGATCGCCCGCGGTGCCGCCAATGTTGACACCTTTGTTGGTCGAATCGTTAAACGTGCCGAGGAGCGGTCCGCGCACCGGCCATCCGAATGCGACATTGCCCGAGGCGCCGGTGCCCGAGTCGCTCGCGGCGCCCGCAGGGGCCGGCGGGGTCAACGCTGCATTGTTCGCGGCCGAGCCGTACAACGGCGGCGCCGCCACGCCGGCAGCGGCGCCCGCGGACGGCGACGTGCTGCCGAGCGGCGCGCTTTGCACCGCCCCGCCGCCGCCGATCGGCGCGGTCGACACGCCCGGTGTCAGCGCCGCCGTATTCGCACCTGGTGGCACCACGCGCAGCAACTGGTCGACTTCGATCTGATTCGGGTTGGTGAGATTATTCCACGCCGAAATATCGCGATAGTTCTGGCCGTTCTCCAATGCGATCCGATACAGCGTGTCGCCCGGCTTCACGCGATAGTAGCCCGGCGGCGGCGGCCCGAGCGGCACAGGCGGCTGCGCAGCTTGCGTACTGAGCGGGCTGCCGCCGGAACGATCGACGACGGGCGCCTGATCGAGCCGGGATGCACAAGCCGTCATCAACAGGGACAAGGCGAGCACGCACACGCTACGCTGGGTTACGGTCATTGGGAAATTCAGGCTGGTTCTCTGCATCGCGCGCAACATACTCATCGGTATCAAATCACTCCGGATTTTAAGGGTACAAAGAAAACGCGATCAAGCCGCGACTCGCGCCACTGCGCGGGCCCGAGGCGCTCGACCAGCGTGAGCACCTGGTTCTGGCCGTCCTGCGAGCCGACCGGCGCGACCAGACGGCCGCCGATCGCGAGTTGTTCAAGTAAAGCCTGCGGCACGTCGAGCCCCGCCGCGGCGATCAGGATCGCGTCGAAGGGCGCTGCGGACGGCAGGCCGAGTCGTCCGTCGCCATAGTGCAGCCGGATATTCGGAATGCGCAGCGGCCGCAGATTCGTCTTCGCGCGTTCGGACAACGGCTTGATGCGTTCGATCGAATAGACCTCGCGCGCGACCTGGCTCAGCACCGCCGCCTGATAACCGCAGCCGGTGCCGATTTCGAGCACGTTGCCGAGCGCGCGGCCGGCCGCCGCCAGCTCGATCATCCGCGCGACCACCGAGGGCTTGGAGATCGTCTGGTGATGGCCGATCGGCAACGCCGCATCTTCGTAGGCCTGGGCCGCGAGACCCGGGTCGACGAACATGTGGCGCGGCACCGCCGACATCGCGTTCAACACGCGCTGATCGGTCACGCCGTTCGCACGCAGGCGTTCGACCATCCGTTCGCGAACCCGTTCCGAAGTCAGCGCCAGCGCGCCGCTCAACGCGACGTTCGGCGCGGCCGCGCGTTCGTTGGAACGGGCGGCGGATCGGGCGGATGAGGTTGATTGCGATGCGCCGCGCGCGGCCGCGCCCGATACGGATGTCGACAGCTTGGGCTGTGCTTTGGCCGACTGCAACTGCGCCTGCGGCTTCGCTTGCGACTGCGACGGCGCGGCCTGCGGCTTCGGCGGCGTAATGGATTGCGGCTTCGGCTGCGGCTTCGCCTGCACCACGGTCTGCGGGTTGCCCGGCGCTCTGGACTGCGACTTGCCCCCGGCGCCGCCCGGCGCATACTTGGCCGGCTGTTGACGCGCGTTGAGTGCGGCGCTCGCGGCGAGCGCCGCCGCGCGCACTTCGCCCGGACGCCCTTCGGGGCGGCGCGGTTCGCGCACCAGGTCCTCGAGGCCGAGCGGAAAGCGCTTGGCGCGCTCGCTGGTCATGAAGCGCCGCTGCCGGCGCGCACCCAGTCGCGCGCTGCGGGCAGCATTTGCGTGTGGGTCAGGTCGAGCTGCAGCGGCGTGATCGACACGTGCCCGCTGGCGACCGCGTGGAAGTCCGTGCCTTCGCTCGCGTCGCGCGCGCTGCCCGACGGACCGATCCAGTAGATCGGCTCGCCGCGCGGGTTGGTCTGGCGGATCACCGGCTGCGACGGATGCCGCTTGCCGAGACGCGTGATCAGCCAGCCGCCGAGTTGCTCGTACGGCAGGTTCGGAATATTGACATTCAGCAATGGATGGCCGGGCAGCGGCTGCTCGAGATAATGCTTGACGATTTCCGCTGCGACCCGCACCGCGTCTTCGAGATGCGCCCAATCCTTGTCGACCAGTGAAAACGCGATGGCGGGCACGTTGAACATGATGCCTTCGGTGGCGGCCGCGACGGTGCCCGAATAGAGCGTGTCTTCGCCCATGTTCTGACCGTTGTTGATGCCCGACACCACCAGGTCCGGTGTATGGTCGAGCATGCCGGTCAGCGCGATGTGCACCGAGTCGGTGGGCGTGCCGTTCACGTAGTAGAAGCCGTTGGCCGAGCGCAGAACCGAGAGCGGCCGCGACAGCGTCAGGGAATTCGACGCACCGCTGCAATTCTGTTCGGGGGCCATCACGGTGACGTCCGCGATCGGCTTGAGCGCTTCGTAAAGCGCGGCAAGGCCTGGCGCCAGATAACCGTCGTCATTGCTGAGTAGGATTCGCATGCGGCGATTGTAACCGAGGAAAGATGGCACGCGAACGACACGGCGGCCCCGCGCGCGCAGCGTCTGAAAGAGAACGCGCGAGGTGCGTGGTGAAGCGGCGCGGGCCACTTGACGTTGCCGTGTTGTATCGGTGCTGCGGGACTGTCGTGCGGTTCTCGCGCGGCTGTTGCGTGTAGCAACACAGGTGTCGAAAGGTCCCAGGAAGGTGCCAGGAAGGTGTCAAAGACGGGCCGAAATGTGCCGCACAAAAGAAACGCACGACCGTGCGAATTACTCTACACTCCGAAATGCCTGCGAACCCTGATCGATATGGAGACACGATGCGCGCGATTCGCTGTAATCAATATGGGCCGCCCGAAAGTCTGGTCGTTGAAAACCTGCCGGAGCTCGAAGCGCCGCCCGGCCACGTGGTGATCGACGTCAAAGCCGCGGCCGTCAACTTCCCCGACGTGCTGATCATCGAAAACAAATACCAGTTCAAGCCGCCGTTGCCTTTCACGCCCGGCTCGGAAGTCGCGGGCGTCGTGCGCGCGGTCGGCGCCGGCGTCACGCAATTCAAGCCAGGCTCGCGCGTGGTCGCGTTCACGGGTTCGGGCGGCTTCGCCGAACAGGCGCTGGCGCCGGCCGCGGCCTGCGTGCCGCTCGCCGACGGCGTCGAGTTCGAACTGGCCGCGGCATTCACACTCGCGTATGGGACCTCGCATCACGCGGTGGTCGATCGCGGCGCATTGCAGGCCGGCGAGACGATGCTGGTGCTGGGCGCGGCCGGCGGCGTCGGACTGGCCGCGGTCGAGATCGGCAAGGCGTTAGGCGCGCGCGTGATCGCGGCGGCATCGAGCGACGCGAAGCTCGCCACCTGCGTCGCGCATGGCGCGGACGCCATCATCAACTACAGCACGGAAGATCTGCGCGAGCGCATCAAGGCGCTCACCGACGGCAAAGGTCCGGACGTCATTTACGATCCCGTCGGCGGCGTGTATGCGGAGCCGGCGTTTCGCAGCATCGGCTGGCGCGGGCGTTATCTGGTGGTCGGTTTCGCGTACGGCGAAATTCCGAAGTTGCCGCTCAATCTGACGCTGCTCAAAGGCGCGAGTGTGGTCGGCGTATTCTGGGGCGATTTCGCGAAACGCGAGCCGCAGCGCAATCACGCCGCGTTCCAGCAGATGACTGACTGGATCGGTGAAGGCAAGCTCAAGCCGTACGTGTCCGCGCGCTATTCACTCGAGGACACTGGCCGCGCATTGCGCGATATGGCCGAGCGTCGTGTGATCGGGAAGGTGGTGATTACGCCCTAGTCGTGGTGTGCCTGATCGATGCTCGTTGAACGCTCGGTCAGTCGTTCAGCAAAAGCAAAAAGCAAAAACGGCATGCGGTGTGCAAAACCCCATGCCGTTTTTTTTATCGAGCGCGCGCCTACAGCTTCTCGGTGTCGCCCGTCTTCGGCTGCCATTTCATGAGGCGCCGCTCGCCCATGCCGACCACCGCATCGAGCACCAGCGCGAACGCGGTCAACACCAGAATCCCGGCGAACACGGTGTTGATATCGAAGGTGCCCTCGGCTTGCAGAATCAGATAGCCGACGCCGCGCGCCGAGCCGAGATACTCCCCCACCACCGAGCCGACGAATGCCAGCCCCACCGACGTATGCAAGCTGGAAAACACCCAGCTCATCGCGCTCGGCAAATAGACGAAGCGCAGCAGTTGCTTGCGGTTCGCGCCGAGCATCCGCGCGTTTGCGAGCACGACGGGGCTGACTTCCTTCACGCCCTGGTAGACGTTGAAGAACACGATGAAGAACACCAGCGTCACGCCCAACGCCACTTTGGACCAGATCCCCAGCCCGAACCACACGCCGAAGATCGGCGCGAGAATCACACGCGGCATCGAGTTGGCCGCTTTCACGTACGGATCGAACAACGCGCTCGCGAGCGGCGCGAGCGCGAGCCACAGCCCGACACCGAGCCCGAGCGCCGTGCCCAGCACGAACGCAAGCACGGTTTCGACCAGCGTGATCCACAGATGCAGATAGATCTCGCCGCCGGTGAACCACTCCCAGATCCGCTGCAGCACCTTCTGCGGCTCGCCGAAGAAAAACGCGGCCTTGTTCGGATCGTCGAAATAGAACGCCGGCAGCAGCGTCGGACTGGTCAGCACGTACCAGAGCACGAAGCACAGCACCAGCAGCAGCCACTGCCAGATCACCAGATTCGCCCGCCTCGGGCGTAACGTCTTCCACATGACTCGGTTTGCCTTGACGATTGGATCGACGCGGTTAAACCGCGTTCAGTTGCTGCTGGTAGCCCTTGAGCACTTCATCGCGCAGCACGCTCCAGATCTGCGCATGCAACTCGACGAAGCGCGGATGCGCGCGAATTTCAGCGACGTCGCGCGGACGCGGCAAGTCGATGGTGAATTCGCCGATCGGATGCGTGCCCGGCCCCGCCGACAACACCACCACCCGATCAGACATCGCGATGGCTTCGTCGAGATCGTGCGTGATGAACAGCACCGCTTTGCGTTTGGCGGCCCACAGGTCGAGCAATTCGTTTTCCATCAGCTGACGCGTCTGGATATCCAACGCGGAAAACGGCTCGTCCATCAGGATGATGTCGGGGTCGAGAATCAGCGTCTGCGCCATCGCGACGCGCTTGCGCATGCCGCCCGACAGCTGATGCGGATAACGGTCGCCGAACCCGCCGAGGCCGACGCGCTTTAACCACTCGTCGGCTTTGACGCGCGCTTGCGCAGGCGGCACGCCGTGAAACGCGAGGCCGGCCATCACGTTGTCGATGGCCGAGCGCCACGGCATCAACGCGTCGGCCTGGAACATGTAGCCGGCGCGCCGGTTGATGCCGTCGAGCGGCTCGCCGAACACGCTGACCGTGCCCGACGACGGCGCCAGCAAGCCCGCACCGATGTTCAGCAGCGTGGATTTACCGCAGCCGGTCGGGCCGACCACCGAGACGAACTCGCCGGGTGCGATGCGCAGCGTGGTGTCCTTGACCGCGGTGTAGCGCTGCGCGCGGTTGTCGCGCGCGGCGAACGTGCAGGTGATGTTTTCGAGCGCCAGAGCGGCAACGGTCATCGTTCGGTTCGCTTCTTCGAAGATCGGTTTTGACAGGTGGAATTGGTGTGGCGGTCGCACGTGAGGCACACGCAGCGGTGTCGCGTTTGCGCTTGACGTCCGCGCTGTGCACGTGCGCTTGACGCCCGCTTCACGCCTTCACAGTGGCCAGCGCTTTCTTCACGAAGTCGTTGGTCCACGCCTTCGACAGATCGATTGGCTTGCCCTGCACATTCGGGTCGAAAGCCTGCAACGTCTTCAGCGACGTCGCGGGGCCATCCGCGGGCATCAGGCCATCGGGCGACATCGCTTCCTTCACGTGCTGCCACGCATCCAGATACACCGCGCGGTCGCCGAGCAGATAGCCTTCCGGCACCGTGTTGATCAGTTCGCTGCCGGTCGATGCCTGCAGCCACTTGAGCGCGCGCACCATCGCGTTGGTCAGCGCCTGGGTGGTGTTCGGATTCTTCGTGATGAAGCTTTGCGACGCATAGAGGCACCCTGCCGGCATGTCGCCGCCGAACACGCTGCGCGTATCGGCGAGCGTGCGCGTGTCCGACACGACGCGGATCTCGCCCGCGCGTTCGAGCTTGGTCATCACCGGGTCGAGATTGGCGATCGCGTCGATCTGCCCGGACTGCAGCGCGGCGATCGCACCCGCACCCGCGCCCACGCCGATGAACGCAACGTCTTTCGCGCTCAGCCCGGCCTTCGCGAGCACGAAGCTCGCCATGATCGAGGTCGACGAACCCGGCGCGGTCACGCCGATCTTCTTGCCCTTCAGATCGGCGATCGACTTGTAGTTCGGCATGGTCTTCTTCGACACCGCCAGCACGATCTGCGGCGCGCGCCCTTGCAGCACGAATTCGCGGAACATCTGCTTCTGCGCCTGCAACAGCAGCGTGTGCTCGAACGCGCCGGAGACCACATCCGCGCTGCCGCCGACCGCCGCCTTCAACGCCTGCGAGCCGCCGGCGAAATCCGAAATCTCGACTTCGAGCCCTTCGTCCTTGAAGTAGTTGCGACGCTCGGCGATCGTGAGCGGCAGGTAATAAAACAGGTTCTTGCCGCCAACCGCGATCGACACCTTGTTGGTTTCAGGTTTGCCCTGCGCAAAAGCGAGCGGCGGGGCCACGAGCGTGGCGCCCGCGAGCGCGGCGCTACCGGCAAGAAAGGTTCTGCGTTGCATGGTCTGTTGTCTCCAAACTTTGTTGTCCGACCTTTTTCGGCTTGTTTTGCAGCTGTTTTATCGCTGCTCTGCTTTTTACCGAGGCGCTCGTGGGCGCCGCGCTTCACACGATCTGTTGCGCGTGCAACCTTGCGATGTGCTCAGCATCATAACCTAGCGATTGCAGGACTTCATCGGTATGTTCACCCAGTTCGGGACCGAGCCAGCGCGTCTCGCCCGGCGTCGCCGAGAGCTTCGGCGTGACCGCCGGCAGCGTGATTTCCTGGCCGTCCTGCCACTTGAAGCGCTGAATCATCTGGCGCGCGAGGAACTGCGGATCGGTGAACATGTCGGCCACGCTGTAGATGCGGCCAACCGGCACGTCGGCCGCATTCAGCACCGCGAGTGCTTCGTCGATGGTGCGCGTGGCGAGCCACGCGGCAATCGCGCCGTCGATTTCCTGCGTGCGCGGCACACGTCCGTCGTTATGCGCGAGCCCCGGATCGTTGGCGAGATCGTCACGTTCGATCGCCACCATCAGGCGCTTGAAGATCGGATCGCTATTGCCGCCGATCACGATGCTGCCGTCGCGGCACGGATACGTATTCGACGGCACGATGCCCGGCAGCGACGCGCCGGTGCGCTCGCGCACCATGCCGTACACGCCGTACTCGGGCACCACGCTTTCCATCATGTTGAAGACGGCCTCGTACAGCGCGACGTCGACGACCTGCCCCTTGCCGCCGTTCACCTGCTTGTGATGCAGCGCCATCAGCGCGCCGATCACGCCGTGTAGCGCGGCGATCGAATCGCCGATCGAAATGCCGATGCGCGGCGGCGGCAAATCCGGGTAGCCGGTGATATGCCGCAAGCCGCCCATCGATTCGGCGATCGCGCCGAAGCCGGGCCGGTCGCGATACGGGCCGCTCTGGCCGTAGCCGGACAGACGCACCATCACGAGGCCGGGGTTTTCGGCGGCCAGCACGTCGTAACCGAGCCCGAGTTTTTCCAGCAAACCCGGCCGGAAATTTTCGACGACGATATCCGCTTCTTTCGCGAGACGCCGCACGATTTCCTTGCCCTCTTCGGCTTTCAGATTGATCGTGACGGACTTCTTGTTGCGCGCCTGCACGGCCCACCACAGCGACGTGCCGCCGACTTCCGGATACAGCTTGCGCCATTTACGCAGCGGGTCGCCGCCTTTCGGGTCTTCGATCTTGATCACGTCGGCGCCGAACTCGCCGAGAAAACGCGCGGCGAACGGGCCGGCGATCAGCGTGCCGAGCTCCAGCACCTTGACGCCGGCGAGCGGGCCCGGTTGTCCATGCGGCGCGGCGCTCGCGTCTGATTCAGGGGTTGCGCTCATGGGTCTCCTTTTTTCTGGTCTTGAGGTGGGCGGTCGTGACGCGGCGGGCGCGGATGCGCGCGGCGCTCGGGTCAGCCGCCTGCTGGCGCCGCGCTACATCGAACGGCGGTCGAGCATCGCGCGGGCGATCGTGCCGGCGTCGACATATTCGAGTTCGCCGCCCACCGGCACGCCGCGCGCGAGACGCGTGACGGCAAGACCGCGCGCCTTGAGCGTCTGCCCGAGGTAATGCGCGGTGGCCTCGCCTTCGTTGGTGAAATTGGTCGCGAGCACGACTTCCTTGACGACGCCATCCGACGCGCGCCTGACCAGCCGGTCGAAATGGATCTCCTTCGGGCCGATGCCGTCGAGCGGACTCAGCCGCCCCATCAACACGAAATAGAGGCCGCGATAGGTCATGGTCTGTTCGAGCATGATCTGGTCGGCAGGCGTTTCGACGACGCATAGCAGCGTCGGATCGCGCTCGTCATCGAGGCAGACTTCGCAGATCTGCGCCTCGGTAAAGGTGTTGCATTTCTCGCAGTGCTGCAGATGCTCGGTCGCGAACAGCAACGAGCGGCCGAGCTTCTCGGCGCCCTCGCGGTCGTGCTGCATCAGGTGATACGCCATGCGTTGCGCGGACTTCGGCCCGACACCGGGCAGCGCGCGCAGCGCTTCGACGAGCGCCGACAAGGCGGAAGGTTGTTTCATGCGGATCGGCGTCGAAGTGTGTAGTGTCCGTGCAGGCGGGTGGCGATGCAGAGGATTCGGTCAGGCAAATGCCGGCGCGGCTGCGGCGCGGATACCTGCGCCGCTGGGCCGTTCGAGCCGGGGCGAACCGGCACGAACTGGCGCGAAGGGGAATGCGCGTGCAGGTGGCGCGTTGCGTTCGAGCCGCGCATTCCATTCCCGAGTCCAGCTGGCGCGTTCGGGCTCGCGCCGCGGCGCTCGCCCGCCTCGCTGCGGGATTCAGAACGGCAGCTTGAAGCCCGGCGGCAGCGGCAGGCCCGAGGTCATGCCACCCATCTTTTCCTGGGCGGTGGCTTCGGCCTTGCGCACGGCGTCGTTGAACGCGGCGGCGACGAGGTCTTCCAGCATGTCCTTGTCGTCGGCGAGCAGGCTCGGGTCGATCGACACCCGGCGCACGTCGTTCTTGCAGGTCATCGTCACCTTCACGAGACCGGCGCCCGACTGCCCCTCGACTTCGATCTGCGCGAGTTGCTCCTGCATCTTCTTCATGTTTTCCTGCATCTGCTGAGCCTGCTTCATCAGCCCGGCGAGTTGGCCTTTCATCATGGACATGCTCCTTCTTGATAGCGTGAAATCTGGAAATCGGGCGCGCTACAGCGGATAACGCGGCGAATCAGTGGACCGACGACGCGCCGTTCGAGGCGGCGTCCGGGGTAATCGGGCGAATCGAGCCGGGCACGATGCTCGCGCCGAACTCGCGAATCAGCGACTGCACGAACGGATCGGCGCCGATCTCGCGCTCCGCTTCCTGCTGACGCTGCGCGCGCAGCGCGGCGTCGTGCGCTGCGGCGGTGCGGCGCGCCGCACCGACTTCGACCAGCACGTCGACACTCTGGCCGAGCCTTTCGGCGAGCGCGCTCTTCAGTTTAGCGACCTGCGACGCTTCCGCGTACTGCGGCACCGGCACGTTCAGCTTGAGCGTGTTGCCTTCGAGCGCCATCAGTTCGCTGTTGAACGCGAGCTGATAGGAAATGCCCTTGAGCGGCAAATCGACGGCGAGCGCCGGCCAGTCGCCCTTGAAGCCGAGCGGATCGAGCGGCACGGCGGGCGGCAGCGGGCGCGAGTCGACCACCGGCGCCGCTGCGGCGGCAGCCGTGGCCGTGGCATTCACGCGGACATCGTCCGGGCCGCGGTCGAATACGGGCACGTAGTCGTCGTCCGGCGGCCCGAAATAGCCGTCGTCCGATGCCGGGATCGGCATGTAGTCGTCGGGCGGCATGTCGTCCCATGGCGGAACCGACGAGCCGCCCTGCTCCGCGCTGTTACGCTCAGACGGCGATGACGCCGCACGAGCGGCCGGCGCGGCATCCTGTTGCGGCGCGCGGCGCGGCGCACCGGGCGTCGGCACCGGAACGGCCACGCGCGGCGCGGCGGCGGGTTTCGGCGTTACCGGCGCGGCAGGCTTCGCAGCCGCTGCTGAGCCGGCGCGGCCACGATCCGAGGAGACCTTCAGGCCAGCGCTGCGCAACACGTCGAGCGCGGCGCTTGCGCCGCCTGCGCGGCGCGGCGCGGTTCCGGCAGCGGATGGCGGCTCCGGCTGCGAGGCCGCCGCCTGTTCCGGGCGCGCAAGCGCCGCGGTGGCGGGCGCGGTGAGAGATGACGCGGGTGCCGCGGCATCGGCAGCGGGTTCTGCTGGGGTATCGCTGACGCGCGCGCTGTTGGGACCGGTGTTCGCGGCGACAGCGTTCGAAACGGCGTCGGCGGGCGCGTCGTCCCACGGAGCCAACGCAGGCGGGACGCTCGCCGCCATCGCGGGCGCCGACTTCACTGCATCGGCGGCCGGAATCGACTCGACGACGTTGGACGCTTCGGCAGCAGACGATGGCGATGCTGCCGTATCAACCGAAGGCGCTAGCGCGCCCATTGTATCGGCAGTTCGCTGCGCAGCGGACGGTGCGGCTGCAGCACCCTTGTTCGCCAACGCATCGCTACCCTGCGCTTCGCGTGCGCTCGCCGTCCCAACGGCAGCCGTCACGGTCGAGCCCGACAAGGCCCGCAGCGCCGCCACAGTCGGTGCACCCGTGCGCTTCGCACCCGCCGCCCCCGTCTGACCAGCAGCACGCACCCCACCCGCCGCGTCGCTGCCGCCGCCGGTCGGCGCCGGTTCGAACGCCAGCATCCGCAGCAGCGTCATGGTGAAGCCGGCGTATTCATCCGGCGCGAGACCCAGTTCGCTTCGGCCGATCGTCGCGATCTGGTAGAACAACTGCACCTGCTCCGCGCTCAGCGTTTCGGCAAAGCGGCGCAGATCGCCCGCTTCCGGCCACTCGTCCAGCACCGACGAAGGTGCGAACTGCGCCCACGCAATCCGGTGCAGCAAACTCGCCAGATCCTGCAAGGCCGTCGAAAAGGACAGGCTGCGCAGCGCCATCTCGTCGGCGACCGCCAGCACAGCGGCGCCGTCGCCGTCCGCGAGCGCGTCGAGCAGACGGATCAGATAGCTCTGATCGAGTGCGCCGAGCATCCCGCGCACCGCCTCTTCATTGACCTGATTGGCCGAATAGGCGATGGCCTGATCGGTCAGCGACAGCGCGTCGCGCATCGAGCCGTCGGCTGCGCGCGCGAGCAGGCGCAGCGCCTGGGCGTCGTACGGCACCCGCTCTTCGCCCAGGATGTGCTCGAGATGCGACACGATATGACCAGCGGGCATCTGCTTCAGATTGAACTGCAGACAGCGCGAGAGCACCGTAACCGGAATCTTCTGCGGGTCGGTGGTGGCGAGAATGAACTTGACGTGCGACGGCGGCTCTTCCAGCGTCTTCAGCATCGCGTTGAACGCATGGTTGGTGAGCATATGCACTTCGTCGATCATGTAGACCTTGAAGCGCGCGTCGACCGGCGCATACACAGCGCGCTCCAGCAGCGTCGCCATTTCGTCGACGCCGCGATTGCTCGCCGCGTCCATCTCGACGTAATCGACGAAGCGCCCTTCGTCGATTTCACGGCACGCACGGCACACGCCGCACGGCGTGGAGGTCACGCCGGTCTCGCAATTGAGCGCCTTGGCAAAGATGCGCGACAGCGTGGTTTTGCCGACGCCGCGCGTGCCGGTAAACAGATAGGCATGATGCAGACGGCCACCGTCGAGCGCGTGCGTGAGCGCGCGCACCACGTGCTCCTGTCCGACGAGCGAAGCGAAATCCTTCGGTCGCCATTTGCGTGCGAGAACTTGATAGGTCATCCGGAAATTGTATCAGTAACGATGCCGCGCAAAACCGAATCGAAACGATGCGCGAGACGGTGTCACCGCTTCATTGAAAGAGGCTAACGGACCGATAGAAAAAAATGGACGAAGCGCGCGAAATACAACCGCCACACGATGGTATGCAACGCAGCAAGGCAACGCTAAGGGTAAAACCCGAGTCGAGAAATATTGCGGAAGAACCCGCGGAGACAAACACAAGAACGGCAGAAAAGGGAGGTGACGAGCCTGACCCTCGGCACTGGTGGAAAACGGCTGTGGCTGCTTCGTTCCCGACCTGACCAGGTTGACCATCCCTCCATGCGAGGAGGCCCGTCACGAAACATTCTATCACCGCTTGGCCAATCGCGCGACTGTTAATACGAGCAAACGGACATCGACGCGCCGAATCAGGCTCTTCCCATCCTATAGACGGAACCTCGCTTGCTGGCTGACGAGGCACTTGAGTTCGCGCAGCCGGCCACCAGATAAGCTGCATCGCAGTGATTGAGGTGATTGGAACGCGCTTGGAACGTCGTAGCTTTTCACCGGCAGCCGTTGGCCCCACTGCCCCCTGATTGGTACTATCGCCCCCGGCAACGCATAGCGAATTAAGCTAAACTGCCATTCGGATGACCCGCATGCGCGAGGCTTGCGCACCTTCCAGGATAAAACATCAACTTTTCCGGAATGTGTCGGCAAGAGTCCTAGTGCGGCAAAGCGAACGGAAGTTTCCTTAGGTTTTGACGTATCGTGGCGAGCAATTCAGGCGGGCCTCGAACCGATAGAGGTATTCATACAATGAGCGAACAAATCAAGCATATTAGCGACGCATCGTTCGAACAGGACGTCGTGAAATCCGACAAACCCGTGCTGCTCGATTTCTGGGCCGAATGGTGCGGTCCGTGCAAGATGATCGCGCCGATCCTCGACGAAGTCGCAAAGGATTACGCGGATCGTCTGCAGATCGCCAAGATCAATGTCGACGAACATCAGTCGACGCCGGTCAAGTTTGGCGTGCGTGGCATCCCCACGCTGATCCTGTTCAAGAACGGCGCTGTCGCCGCGCAGAAGGTCGGCGCGTTGTCGAAGTCGCAACTCACCGCGTTCCTCGACGGCAACCTTTGAAGCGGCGCATATCGGCTTGCCCGGAGTCCGCGAGACTCGCGAGCAGGTCGAAACGGGCGTGTTGTCAACCGGCAACACGCCCAACAAGAAAGATGCCATGCCGCCGCACTGGCGGAAATTGGCGTGTGCTATGCTAGAATCCGCAAAACGTCGAAAAGACGTGTAAGTCCTTGAGCGGTTCCGCTCACTCTCCTCCCAGATTTCATTTCGTCGCACCTTCTCCTGCGGGTTCTCCGTATGCATTTATCCGAGCTTAAGACTCTGCACGTGTCCGAATTGATCGAGATGGCCAACGGCCTCGAGATCGAAAGTGCGAACCGCCTGCGCAAGCAGGAACTGATGTTCGCCATTCTAAAAAAACGAGCCAAAACGGGCGACACGATCTTCGGCGACGGCACGCTCGAAGTGCTGCCGGACGGCTTCGGCTTCCTGCGCTCGCCGGAAACCTCGTACCTCGCCAGCACGGATGATATTTACATCAGCCCGTCGCAAATCCGCCGTTTCAATCTGCATACGGGCGACACGATCGAAGGTGAAGTGCGCACGCCGAAAGACGGCGAACGCTATTTCGCGCTGGTCAAGGTGGACAAGGTCAACGGCCAGCCGCCGGAAGCCTCGAAGCACAAGATCATGTTCGAAAACCTGACGCCGCTGCACCCGAACAAGGTGCTGCTGCTCGAGCGTGAAATGCGCGGCGAGGAAAACGTCACGGGCCGCATCATCGACATGATCGCGCCGATCGGCAAAGGCCAGCGCGGCCTGCTGGTGGCGTCGCCGAAGTCCGGCAAGACCGTGATGCTTCAGCACATCGCCCACGCGATCAAGCAGAACCATCCCGACGTCGTGCTGTTCGTCCTGCTGATCGACGAACGCCCCGAAGAAGTGACCGAAATGCAGCGTTCGGTGGCCGGCGAAGTGATCGCCTCCACGTTCGACGAACCGGCTGCGCGTCACGTGCAGGTCGCCGAAATGGTGATCGAAAAAGCCAAGCGCCTCGTCGAAATGAAGAACGACGTGGTGATTCTGCTCGACTCGATCACGCGTCTCGCGCGCGCCTACAACACCGTCGTGCCGGCCTCGGGCAAGGTCCTGACCGGCGGTGTCGACGCCAACGCGCTGCAACGTCCGAAGCGCTTCTTCGGCGCGGCGCGCAATATCGAGGAAGGCGGTTCGCTGACCATCATCGGCACCGCGCTGATCGAAACCGGTAGCCGCATGGACGACGTGATTTACGAAGAATTCAAGGGCACCGGCAACATGGAAGTGCACCTGGAGCGCCGTCTCGCCGAGAAGCGCGTTTATCCGTCGATCAACCTGAACAAGTCCGGCACGCGCCGTGAAGAACTGCTGATCAAGCCCGAAGTCCTGCAAAAGATCTGGGTGCTGCGCAAGTTCATTCACGACATGGACGAAGTCGAGTCGATGGAATTCCTGCTCGACAAGATCCGCCAGACGAAGAGCAACTCCGAGTTCTTCGACATGATGCGTCGTGGCGGCGGCAGCTGAAGCCTCACGCCAACTCAGCCGCATCAGCCGCACCGCAAAAAGCCGCTCGCCGCAAACGAGCGGTTTTTTTTCGCTCGCCCGCTTCGCTTTTCAGGTTCCTGTGGCATCACAGTCGCCCAACCTAAACGTGAACGTACACGTTGGAGTACAATGCAGCCAGTCCGTCATACCTGCCACTGCTCATGTCGAAGGACTCACCCCCGCTACTAACCGTGCGTGACGCCGCCGAACGCCTCGGTGTCACGCCGCGCACGCTCAAGTACTACGAGGAACGGGGCCTCGTCTCGCCCACGCGCAGCGAGGGCCGTTACCGGCTCTACGACGAAGAGGACCTCAAGCGCTTCGGCCGCATTTTGCGTTTGCGCTCGCTCGGCTTCTCGCTGCACGGCATCACCGAAATGCTCAAGCGTCCGCTGGAGCCCGTCGATGGCGGGCATCGCTTTTCGACCGAATCGCTGAAGCAGATTCGCGACGCCATTGCGCAGCAGGTCGAAGCGCTCGACGCGCGTATCGAAGCGATGCGCCGCGAACTCAAGGAAGCGCAGAAGTTGCGCGCCGAGCTGAGCCCCGATCTCGACTATCTCGAACGACGCCTCGCCGGCGAGAATGCCGACGCGCTGCTCGCCCAACGCCGTAGCGCGCTTGCCAAAGCGGCAAACACCGCGAGCCCGGCACAATCTCCTTCGGCAAAGCGCGCAAAAAAACCACAACCCGCCGCGCCGGACGAATCGTCATGAGCGCGGCGTCGTCCCGCGTTGCGCTGTTCAGCGTCGAAAA
Source organism: Paraburkholderia sediminicola (assembly GCF_046026895.1). GTDB lineage: Bacteria > Pseudomonadota > Gammaproteobacteria > Burkholderiales > Burkholderiaceae > Paraburkholderia > Paraburkholderia sediminicola_C. Next base: position 110,004 of record NZ_JAQQEU010000016.1, on the reverse strand, counting down.
ACTGCGCGGCGATTTTTTCCCCTGGGTATTGGCGGTCGTTACCGGCCTCGACTACTTCGACAATTCGATCTTCTCGTTTTTCACCAGCTATATCGCCGGCGGCATCAACGCGTCGCCCGATGAACTGGTGTGGGCCTCGAGCGCCTACGCGGTCGCGGCGGTGCTCGGCATCCTGCAGCAGCAATGGTGGGTCGAGCGCTTCGGCTATCGGCGCTACGTAGCCGGCTGCATGCTGCTCTATGGCGCCGGCGCGCTCGCCGCCGCGCTCTGCGAATCGTCGATCGAACTCGCCGTGGCGCGCGGCTTTCAGGGTTACTTCATCGGCCCGATGATGGGCACCTGCCGCATCCTGATCCAGATGAGTTTCACGCCGCAGCAGCGGCCGGCGGCCACGCGCGCGTTTCTCGTGCTGATCGTGCTGAGCAGCGCGCTCGCGCCTTTGATCGGCGGTCAACTGGTCGCGCATTTCGACTGGCGCGGGCTCTTCGCCTGCACCGCGCCACTGGGCGTGCTGTTCGCGTTCCTGGCCCTGCTCGCGCTACCCGACTCCGGCAATCGCCTGCCCGAAGAACGCGGGTCGGCACATTTGTGGCCCTATCTCATCTTCGCGTTCGCCCAGGGCGCGCTGCAGCTCGTGATGCAGCAGGTGCGCTTCGAGCTGTTCAGCGCGTCGCCCGGGCTGATTCTGCTGACGGTCGCCGGCCTCGTCGCGCTGGGCTGGTTCGCGTATCAGCAGTGGCATCATCCCGCGCCGCTCATGCGTCTACATGCGCTGCGCGAAAAGGTCTTCCGGGTCGGGCTCGTGCTGTATATGTTCTACTACTACATCTCGACCGTGTTCAGCTATCTGATCTCGCGCTTTCTCGAAGGCGGCCTCGGCTTTCCGGTCGAGAACACCGGGCGGCTGGTCGGCGTGACGTCGCTGATTTCCGCGAGCGCGCTGTTCGTGTATCTGCGTTATGCGAAGCTGCTGCCGCGCAAGAAGTGGATCATCGTGCCGGGCTTCGCGGTGGCGGCGTTCACTGCCGCGTGGCTGACACGTATGTCGCCGGGGGCCGGCGAAGCCGCGCTCGTCGTGCCGTTGTTGTTGCGCGGACTGCTGTTGCTGTTCATTGTGTTGCCGGTCGCCAATCTGACGTTCAGAATCTTCGCGATCGAAGAATTCACGCACGGCTACCGGCTGAAAAACATCGTTCGGCAGTTGACGATCTCGTTCGCCACGGCCTCGGTGATCATCGTCGAACAGCATCGGCAGGCATTGCATCAAACTCGCCTCGCGGAGTTCGTGAATCCGTACAATCCTGTGTTCCAGAACTCGCTCGCCGCGCTGACGCACGGCTTCGCCGCAGCAGGCCGCCCGGCATCCGAGGCGCACTCGCTGGCGCTCGTCGAAATCAGCCAGACGGTCGCGCAGCAGGCAAGCTTCCTGGCTTCGCTGGACGGCTTCTACTTTCTGATCGGCGTAGCGATTTGCGGCGGCATTTTCGCCGCATGGCAAAAACAGATCGACTAAGGTTCATCAGGCGATGCTTTCGAAACTCACTCAATGGCTGGGCGCGCGCCGCCGCGACCGCGCGCTGCGCGACTACGCGATCGACGACGCGCTATGGCAAGCCACGCTCGAGGGCCTGCCGTTTCTCGCGCACCTCGATGCGCCGGACCTCGCGCGGCTGCGGGAGCTGACCAGCCTGTTCATCGCGCAAAAGGAATTTTCGACCGCCCACGAGCTCGAGCTGACCGACGCGATGACCGTGGCGATCGCCGCGCAGGCGTGTTTGCCGGTGCTGAATCTGAGTCTCGATCTGTACCGCGGCTGGGTCGGGGTGATCGTCTATCCGGGCGAATTCGTGATCCGCAAGACCGTCGAGGACGAGGACGGCGTGGTGCACGAGGTCGAGCACGATGCGAGCGGTGAAGCGTGGGAAGGCGGGCCGGTGGTGCTGTCGTGGGAAGACGCGCAGATGACGGACGGCACGGAGGCGTACAACGTCGTGATTCACGAATTCGCGCACAAGATCGACATGCTGAACGGCGAGGCGGACGGACATCCGCCGCTGATGCGCCGCTGGCATGCGCCGCTCGACTCGCAGGCGTGGGCCGGCGTGTTCGACTCCGCGTACGACCAGTTCTGCGCCCGCGTCGACGCGGTGCCGGAGCGTCGGTGGGCGCGGTTCGAGCGTGAGTCGCTGATCGACCCGTACGCGGCGGACCATCCGGCGGAATTTTTTGCCGTGTGCAGCGAAGCGCTATTCGTGACGCCGCAGGCCTTTGAAGCGGCATATCCGGAGCTTTACCGGCTGCTCGCGCGCTATTACCGGCAGGACCCGGCGCGCGTCGGAGTGACGTTCGCGCCCACCTGACAGCGCGCTTCTCCCGCCGTCATGCCTCGGGCCGGCTGGACAAGGCCCGAAGCCGAGAATCCGCGCACGCTGCGCTGGCCGGCACCGGCGCCACTGAAACTCCCCTGTCAGGGCTCCCAAAAAGCTGGCAGAAAAGTCGTCAAACGACTGATTTTCTGGCATAATCGCCGTTTTTCGACCAGAGGCAAGTGGCTCGCGCCTAGATGCGGTCTGCACTTTGCGGCTGCACGCGGGTTGGCTACCGCCAGATTAAAGGAAAGACCATGAAAGAAGGCATTCACCCGGATTACCGCGAAGTCCTGTTCATCGACATGTCGAACGACTTCAAGTTTGTGACGCGCTCGACCATCCAGACGCGTGAAACCGCCGAATTCAACGGCAAGACCTACCCGCTCGCCAAGATCGAAGTGTCGTCGGAATCGCATCCGTTCTACACCGGCCAGCAAAAGATCATGGACACGGCAGGCCGCGTCGAAAAGTTCAACAAGAAGTTCGGCGCACGCGCTACCGGCAAGGCAGCAGCGAAGTAATACCCGCCTCGTCGCTGGCTTTGGCCGGCGGCGAAGCAGCAAAAAAGGGCAGCGCGAGCTGCCCTTTTTTTGTCACCTGCGCTGTCGGCTTGTTTGCGGCCTTGCGGGTTGACTAGTTCGCGGCCTCATGTACCGGCTAAAGATCGCCGATGCCGTGCTCATGGCACCCGCCGCAGCTGCGCTCGCAATGCGCGTGTTACAGGCTTCACAACGACGTTGCGGACCGTTACCAGCCGTGACGCGCAACGCACGGCACGACTACAATGCCGGATGCTCCAGATGGGCCATCCCGGCCGGACACGTCGTCCGGTCATGGCCGCACCGCTTATCCAATTTCCACACACCGCATGAGACCTGTCGTTCGCCTCACTGCCTCTGCGACCAGTGCGCTGCCGCGCTGGCTGCTGCTGACCATCTGTATCGTCTACGCATCGTTCGGGCTGTTCGGCCGCGATCCGTGGAAGAACGAGGACGCAGCCGGCTTCGGCGTCATGTGGACCATGGCGAACGGCGGCGCCCACGACTGGCTGTTGCCGAATCTGGTCGGCAAATACCTGACCGAGGACGGTCCACTCGGCTATTGGCTCGGCGCCAGCGCGATCCGCGCGCTCGCGCCGTGGGTCGATGCGAGCAACGCGTCGCGCGTGTTCACCGGCCTGCTGTTTTGCGTGGGCTGCGCGTTCGTCTGGTATGCGGCCTACCTGCTCGGCCGGCGGGCCGAGGTTCAGCCGTTCAAGTACGCATTCGGCGGCGAACCGGAGCCGCGCGACTACGGCCGCACACTCGCCGACGGCGCGCTGCTGATTCTGCTCGCCTGCTTCGGCCTTGCCGAACGCGGTCACGAAACCACGCCGCAACTGGCGCAGTTCGTCGGCATCGCGATGCTGGTGTACGGGCTCGTGCGGATGCTCGACAAGCCGATTCAAGGCGCGCTGATCTGGGGCCTCGCGCTCGGCCTCGTCACGCTCGCGAGCAGCCCGGTGCTGGTCTGCGCGCTGCTGATCGGCACCTTGGCGATGTCGCTGATCGTGCGCGAAGGGCGTTCCCGCTGGCTGCTGCTCGCCGGTCTGCCGGTCGCGCTCGTGGTGTCGGTGTCGTGGCCGATCGCCGCGCTCGCCGCCTTTCCCGAGGACGCCGTCTGGTACCTGAATCAATGGGTGCATGTGAGCCTGAGTTCGTTTGCCGGACCGCCGGGCTCGGTCGCCGCCTATGCGCTGAAGAACCTGCCGCTTTTCACGTGGCCGGCATGGCCGCTCGCGCTGTGGTCATGGTTCAGCTGGAAAGGTCTGCGGCGCGCGCCGCACGTGGCGATTCCGCTTTCGGTGATCGGACCGCTGCTGGCGCTGGTGGTCCTGCAGAGCCATCAGTCGAACCGGCTCTATATGCTGTTGCTGCCGCCGCTCGCGGTGCTCGCCACCTTTGCGCTGCCCACCCTCAAACGCGGCGCGATCAACGCGATCGACTGGTTCGCGCTGCTAAGCTTCACGATTCTCGGCAGCTTCGTCTGGCTGGTGTACGTGGCGGGCCTGACCGGCTTCCCGCATCCGCTCGCGCGCAACCTCGCGCGGCTCGCGCCGGGCTTCGCGCCGCAGTTCAAGATTCTGTCGTTCGTCTGCGCGGTCGCCGTGACCGTGTGCTGGTTCGTGCTGGTGCGCTGGCGTCTCGCGCGTCATCCGAAAGTGTTGTGGCGCAGCGTGGTGCTCTCGAGCGCCGGCACGACGCTGATGTGGGTGCTGCTGATGACGCTGTGGCTGCCCGTCGTCAACTACAGCCGGACCTACAAGGACGTCGCGCAACAGATCGCAAGCCATCTGCCGGACGACTACACCTGCATTTCGCCGGTGCGCCTCGGCAATGCGCAGATCGCCACGTTCACTTATTTCGGCGACATGCACTTCTCGTTCGACCAGGACTGCGACGTCATCCTGCGGCAGGACTCGACGGAGTACGGCGACCCGAGCGCGATGCCCGACTACATCTGGAAACTGGTGTGGGAAGGCCGCCGCGTGGCCGACCGCGACGAACACTTCCGTCTGTACGTGCGGATCGACCGGCCGAAGCCGCCCGTCGTCACACGCCGCAACTGGCACAAGAAGCTCAACTGACCATGTTCGCCGACGTACGGAAAATCGCCGCGCTGGCGTGGCCCGTATTGATCGGCCAGCTGGCGATCATCGCCTTCGGCGTGATCGACACGGCGATGGTCGGCCGATATTCTGCGGTCGATCTGGCCGCGCTCGGCCTCGGTTCGTCGATCTATATCTCCGTCTATATCGGCCTGACCGGCATTCTAACCGCACTGCAGCCGATCGCCGCGCAGCTCTACGGCGCGCGCCACTACGCCGAGATCGGCGAGGAGGTGCGGCAGTCGCTGTGGCTCACGCTCGTGCTGACCGTGATCGGCTTCCTGATTCTGTTTTTCCCCGGACCCGTGCTACATCTTGCGCGCGTGCCCGACGCGCTGCATGAACGCACGGTAGCGTATCTGCGGATTCTGGCCTTCGGCCTGCCTGCCGGCCTCGCGTTTCGCGTCTATAGTTCGGTCACCAATTCGGTCGGCAAACCGCGGCTCGTGATGATCCTGCAGATCGGCGCGCTGCTGCTCAAGGTTCCCCTCAACACGTGGTTCATCTTCGGCGGATTGGGCGTGCCGGCGCTCGGCGGTCCGGGGTGCGCGCTTGCCAGTACCTCGATCAACTGGGCTCTGGCGGTGCTCGGTATGGTGCTGCTGACGCGCGTCGACGTCTTCAGGCCGTTCGCGATCTTCGCGCATTTCTGCTGGCCGGTATGGCGCCGCCAGGCCGCGCAGTTGCGGCTCGGCATTCCGATGGGCCTGTCGTATCTGATCGAAGTCACGTCCTATACGTTCATGGCGCTGTTCATCGCGCGCTTCGGCACGACGACCCTCGCCGGACATCAGATCGCCGGCAACATCGGCGCGGTGCTGTACATGACGCCGCTGTCGATCGGTATCGCTTCTTCGACACTGGTCGCGCAGGCGCTCGGCGCGCATCGTCCGGAGGCGGCGCGTACGCTGTCGCGTCACGGCATCTTGATGGCGGTCGCGATCGCCTGCTGTTATGGCGCGATCGTGCTGGTGCTGCGGCCGTACATCATCGAAGGCTATACGCCGAATGCGCAGGTCGTGGCGGCGGCGATGCCGCTGGTGCTGATCGTCGTGGGCTATCACCTGTTCGACGCGTTGCAGATCACCACCGCGTTCGTGCTGCGCGCGTATAGGGTGGCGGTCGTGCCGACCGTCATCTATGCGGTGGCGCTGTGGGGCGTCGGACTGGGCGGCGGCTATCTGCTCGGCTTCGATGTGAGCGGCCTCACGCCTCAATGGCTGACCGGCGCGCGCGGCTTCTGGGTCGCGAATACCGCGAGTCTGGCGATTGCCGGACTTGGTCTGCTGATGTACTGGCGGTTGGTGAGCAAGCGGTATTTGCGCGGCGGTGCGGCGGTGTCGGTGGATTCGGCGGGGTGAGGGTCGGCAGGTTAGGGCTGGCGGTCGGCCCGCTTGGCCGCTACTTGCCGGACTGCCGGACTGCCTGGCTGACTTCCTGATTGGCCATGGTGTTGGCTTGCCTGACCACAATAATTTGGCATTGCCCCGTTCCTGCCAAACAGCTTACTGGGTGTCACCACGCACGCCCCTTCGTGGTGTCCCTCAATGATAGACTGTTAGTTGCATTGAAGCGGGAGGAAAAAGCGGCGCCACAAGGCCGCCGCGTTGCCACACGACCATCAACCTACGAGCGCCTCCTCCGCCACCTCGCCTGCCCTGTCCCGCTGCGCCATCTGCGCCGCCCGATCGTGCCGCCCAAACATCTCTCGCGCGGCGAACAGCGCATTCAGGGCCGCCGGAAAACCCGCATACAGCGCCATCTGCATGAACACCTCGACGATCTCCTCGCGCGTGCAGCCGACATTCAACGCTGCCTCGATATGCACCTTCAACTGGGGTTGCGCGCAGCCCAGCGTCGCGAGCGACGCAATGGTGGCGATTTCGCGCGCGCGCAGATCGAGCTGCGGCCGGCTGTAAATATCGCCGAAGCCAAATTCGATCAGCAATCGGCCGAAATCCGGCGCGATTGGCGCGAGCGCGGTGATCACCTGTTCGCCGGCCGAGCCGTCGATCTCCTTCAGTTTGTCCCAGCCTCGGGTGTAGCGATCGTTGTGTGCATAGTCCATGGTGAGTCCTTGTCCGAATGTGAATGCGTTGAGCTTGCGTCTTTCTGTCGTGCCGGATTTCCCGCGTGGGCGTTCTGCTGCGCCGCTTTTTCGTAGTACGCGATCTTGTCGACGATCACGCCGAGGTTGTTCTGCAACTCGGCGATGCGCGCCAAAACCGCATCCCGGTGCGCCATCAGCAAGTCGCGGCGCGTGCCCATCGTTGGCTGGCCTTGCGCGCGCAGCGTTGCGAAAGCCTGCATCCCGGCGATCGGCATGCCGGTCGCTTTCAGACGCATCACGAACAGCAGCCAGTCGAGATCGGCGGGCGAATACAGGCGATGCCCCGCCTGCGTGCGCCCCACCGGGCGAATCAGCCCGGCCTGTTCGTAATAGCGCAGCGTATGCGTCGAGACGCCGATCGTTTCGGCGACCTGACCGATGGTGAGTGCAGTTGGGAGATTCGACATGACGGACTCAGGTTAGGACTTCGAGTGCACTCTAAGTCAAGCACTCGTCGTTGTCATTTGTCTGCGTTGTCATTCTTTATGGCGCGCCATATGGACGGATAAACTCGCCAGAGCCTAATCGCGATGCAAAAAGGTTTAAATAGTGTCCACGTTGATTTACTTGTCACTAATCGATCGGTATAAATCGTCGGCGTTCGCAAATAAGGGCGCGTGAATTGTTCTATGCTTAACCGCTGCGCGTGCTGACAGGATGCGTCGTCCGTTCCCGGCTTACTTTTTTGCCCTCAATGGAGTGCTTGCCATGCTGAAGAAGCTTTTAATGCTTTGCGTTGCTTTGGCTTTGTCGTTGTCGGCCGGATTTGCGGCTGCCGTCGAAGTGAATTCCGCCGATCAGGCGGCGCTCGAATCGGTCAAGGGCATTGGGCCGGCGCACGCAAAGGCGATCATCGACGAACGCGCCAAGAATGGCCCCTTCAAGGATGCCGACGATCTCGCCGCCCGCGTCAAGGGCATCGGCACCAAATCGGTCACCAATCTCGAAGCGGCCGGCCTGACGATCAACGGCTCGTCGGCGCCGCCGAGCGGCGCCAAGACCGCCGCCAAGTCCAGCAGCACCGCGGGCACCAAGGGGGCGCCGGCGGCCGCGCCCGCGGCGACCACCGCGGCGCCGGCCACGACAACGAGCACGGCTGCGCCCGCCGAAGCGTCGGGCACCAAAGCGTCGAAGTCGAAGAAGAAGAGCAAGGCCGCGGCCTCCGAGGCGGCGGCGGCTTCCGCACCGGCGGCAGCGCCCGCGGCGAATGCGCCCGCCGACGCGTCCGGCGCCCAAGCTTCGAAGAAGGCGAAGAAGAGCAAGGCCGCTTCGGCCGCCGCAGCTTCTGGCGCATAAGCGGACACCTAAGCAGACGCATCAACGACGCACAACGGGGCGGGCGACGGCATCGCGGAGCTTGATCGATACACGCATGAGCCTCGCGCCATGCCCATATCGAAGCGGCCCGCCCGCCTTCCCACTACGCCGCGCAACCGCGCGGCGTTTTCACCCGCCGGCCCGTCAAGAACGTGCCGGCATTCAAGAGAGACCGTCATGAGCCTACTCGACACCATTGGTTCCATGCTTGGCAAATCGCCCGAAGGCGGCGGCCAGCAAGCGCTTGTCGCAGCCGCACTCGAATTCGTCAATAGCCAGCCGGGCGGCCTGAATGGCCTGATCGACCGCTTCAAGGAAAAGGGCCTCGGCGACGTCGTGTCGTCGTGGGTCAGCAACGGCGAGAACCAGCCGATCGCGCCCGATGCGCTGCGCAGCGTGCTCGGCTCGGAGACCGTCACGAACCTCGCGGCAAAAGCCGGCGTGCAGCCAGATCAGGTGATCGGCCTGCTGTCGCAGATCCTGCCGCACGTCGTCAATGCGGCGACGCCGGAAGGTGAAGTGCCGGCCGAGGGCAAGCTGAACGCGACCACTGTGCTCGGCGCGCTCGGCGGCCTGTCGGCGCTGTTCGGCAAGAACGGCAACGCTTAACGACGCGGGCAGCCGAATCCGGGCGGCGTCGCGGACACGAAAAAAAGCGGTAACGAAGACACCTTCGTTACCGCTTTTCCGTTGCCGCTTATTATCGCCGGCGGGAAAGCAGCTCGACTACCGCCGCTTTGCGCCGCCGAACACGCGTTTTGCTTAATGCACGACGCGGTCGAACACCAGCGTGCCGTCTTCCACTTCCACCGGAATCACATCCTTCGGACCGAACTTGCCGGCCAGGATCAGCTTGGCGACCGGGTTCTCGATCTCCTGCTGGATCGCGCGCTTCAACGGCCGCGCGCCGAACAGCGGATCGTAGCCGACCTTGCCGACGTGCTCGAGCGCCTCATCCGACACCACCAGCTGCATGTCGAGCTTCGCAAGCCGATCATGCAGACGCTGCAGTTGGATACGCGCGATCGACTGGATGTTCGAACGGTCGAGCGCATGGAACACCACGACGTCGTCGATCCGGTTCAGGAACTCGGGCCGGAAGTGCAGCTTCACCTCTTCCCAGACCGCGTCCTTGACCGCTTCCTGCGGCTCGCCGACCATCGACTGGATCACCTGCGAACCGAGGTTCGAGGTCATCACGATCACCGTGTTCTTGAAGTCCACGGTACGTCCCTGGCCATCGGTCATGCGGCCGTCGTCGAGTACCTGTAGCAGCACGTTGAACACGTCCGGGTGCGCCTTCTCGATTTCGTCGAGCAGGATCACGCTATACGGCTTGCGGCGCACCGCCTCGGTCAGATAACCGCCTTCCTCGTAACCGACGTAGCCCGGCGGCGCACCGATCAAACGCGCGACGCTGTGCTTCTCCATGAATTCGCTCATGTCGATACGGATCAGATGATCTTCCGAATCGAACAGGAACGCCGCCAACGCCTTGCACAGTTCGGTCTTGCCAACGCCGGTCGGCCCGAGGAACAGGAACGAACCATACGGACGGTTCGGGTCCGACAACCCCGCCCGCGAACGGCGGATCGCGTCGGCCACCGCGTTGATCGCCTCGTCCTGACCGACCACCCGGTCGTGCAGTTTCGCTTCGATCTGCAGCAGCTTTTCGCGCTCGCCCTGCATCATCCGCGACACCGGAATGCCGGTGGAACGCGACACGACTTCCGCGATCTCTTCCGCGCCGACCCGTGTGCGCAACAGCCGTGGACGCTGCGGATTGCTCTGCTCCTCAGCCTCGACCCGCGTCACTTCCTTCAACTGCGCTTCGAGACCCGGCAGCTTGCCGTACTGCAGCTCGGCGACCTTCTCCAGCTTGCCTTCACGCTGCAGGCGCGTGATTTCCGCACGCGTTTTCTCGATCTCTTCCTTCAACTGCGCGCTGCCCTGCACCGCGGCTTTTTCCGCGGTCCAGATTTCTTCGAGGTCCGAATATTCGCGATTCAGCCGCTCGATTTCCTCCTCGATCAGTTGCAGACGCTTTTGCGACGCTTCGTCCTTTTCCTTCTTCACGGCTTCGCGTTCGATCTTCAACTGGATCAGACGCCGGTCGAGCCGGTCCATCTCTTCCGGCTTCGAGTCGATTTCCATCTTGATCTTCGAGGCGGCTTCGTCGATCAGATCGATCGCCTTGTCCGGCAGGAAGCGGTCCGTGATGTAGCGATGCGACAGTTCCGCTGCGGCGACGATGGCCGGGTCGGTGATGTCGACGCCATGATGCAGTTCGTACCTTTCCTGCAACCCGCGCAGGATCGCGATGGTCGCCTCTACCGTCGGTTCGTCGACCAGCACCTTCTGGAAGCGGCGCTCGAGCGCGGCATCCTTCTCGATGTACTTGCGATACTCGTCGAGCGTGGTGGCGCCCACGCAATGCAGTTCGCCGCGCGAAAGCGCCGGCTTGAGCATGTTGCCCGCGTCCATCGCGCCTTCGGCCTTGCCCGCGCCGACCATCGTGTGGATTTCGTCGATGAAGACAATGGTCTGGCCTTCGTCCTTCGCGATATCGTTGAGGACAGCCTTCAGCCGCTCTTCGAACTCGCCGCGATACTTCGCGCCGGCCAGCAACGCGGCCATGTCGAGCGACAGCACACGCTTGCCCTTCAGCGTTTCCGGCACCTCGCCGTTGACGATGCGCTGCGCGAGCCCTTCGACGATCGCGGTCTTGCCCACGCCCGGTTCGCCGATCAGCACCGGGTTGTTCTTGGTGCGGCGTTGCAGTATCTGGATCGAACGACGGATTTCGTCGTCGCGGCCGATCACCGGGTCGAGCTTGCCGGCCCGCGCGCGCTCGGTCAGGTCGATGGTGTACTTCTTGAGCGCCTCGCGCTGGCTTTCGGCGTCCTGGCTATGTACCTGCGAGCCGCCGCGCACCGCCGCAATCGCGCTTTCCAGCGACTTGCGCGACAAGCCATGCTGACGCGCGAGGCGTCCGGCTTCGCCCTTGTCGTCGGCGACCGCGAGCAGGAACATCTCGCTGGCGATGAACGTGTCGTTGAGCTTCTGCGCTTCCTTGTCCGCCTGATTCAGCAAGCCGGTCAGCTCGCGGCCGATCTGCACGTTGCCGTCGGTGCCCTGCACCTGCGGCAGACGCGTCATCGCGTCGCCGAGCGCGGTTTGCAGCGCCTGAACGTGCACGCCGGCGCGCGACAAAAGCGAGCGCGCCGATCCATCCTGCTGCGCGACGAGCGCCGACAGCACATGAACCGGTTCGACGTATTGATTGTCATGGCCGACGGCCAGACTCTGCGCATCCGCCAGTGCTTCCTGGAATTTAGTGGTGAGTTTGTCGATTCTCATCAAGAGACCTCCAATTTCGATTACCACCAAAATGAGGCGTTTTATTCAGGTTTCAAGCGCTTTTTTGCGCTCAACAGCAAGTATTTAACATTTGAGCGCAAGAACCGTCCGCGCCCCGATTCACGCGGACGGTGCCGATGCGGCCGGCACGATCGGGATCACCGGGCCGCCCAGGCCGAGCAGCGAAGCCAGCGCGCCGTGCGGCTGCGCGACCTCGCCGATGGTGTAGCGGTCGAGTTGGGCGAGGAAGGCTTGGCCCGCAGCGTCGAGCGCCTCGCGCAGACGGCACGCGGGCATGATCACACAGGAGCGGTGCGCGCCGTGCTGGTCGGGCAGACAGGCGACCAGCGCGAAGTCGTTTTCCATTACGCGAACCACCTCGCCCACCGTCAGCGCGCGAGATCGTTCGGCGAACCGCAGGCCGCCGTTGCGCCCGCGCACGGTCTCGATCCAGCCGCGCTCGGCGAGTTGCTGCACGACTTTCATCAAGTGGTTCTTGGATATCCCGTACGCCTGCGAAATATCCTGGATCGTCGACAGGCCATTGCCCCGCACAGCGAGGTACAGCAGGACGCGTAGTGAGTAATCCGTATAATCGGTCAGTCTCATAAATACAGGTCACGATAAGCGCAAGCCGCGATCCCTGAGATAACCGCGTCGATGCTAGGGTTGCCGTGGCGCGCCGCTTCGCCCTAAGATGCAGCCAGCGCGCATGTTTGCCAACTTGCGCGGATGGGCGGCGTTGCTGTTCGCGCCGGTGTTCGGGTAGTAATGGTAACGTTTCCTGCGTCAAGTTCACGCGAAAAGCATGTTATTCCCGGCCTTCTTTTCGATCGCACGCATTTGAGGGCCGTTTCCGCGCGGCTGGGGCGCCGCGGGACACGCCGCCTTGCGCCGCATTTATCTGGAATTTGCATGAATCCTTCCTTCCCCGTCGCGGCGGTCGTCGAGCGCGCCGCCGAGCCCACCGAAGCGAATATTCGCGAACTCGTCTACGGCTTTTACGATCGCGTGCGCGCCGATGCGCTGCTCGGCCCGGTCTTCGAAGCAAAGCTCGCCGGCCGCTGGGACGACCATCTGCCGAAGATGTGCACGTTCTGGGGCTCTCTCGTGCTGGGCGCGAAGCAGTACCGCGGCAACGTGCAGCAGGCGCATCAACCGCTGGAAGGCGTCGAGCCGCAGCACTTCAGCCGCTGGCTGTATCTGTTTCTGGATACGGTCGAATCGCGCTACCAGCCGGCTGCGGCGGTGCGCTTCATGGAACCGGCGCTGCGCATCGCGCAAAGCCTGCAATTGAGCCGCTTCGGCTGGGATTACAAGATTCCGCCCGAGCAGCAGGCGCTGCTGGAGCGCGTGGCACCGAAGCGCCGCCCGCACGATGACGATGGGTCGGCTCACGCGACACGGCCGGCTGGCGAGCCGTTTCCAGCACGAATCATCGGACGGGCGCGCGACGAGTAATGGGTGTTGGGTTCGTTCGGGAGCATCGCACGCGTCAGCCGTCTTGACGCCGAGTGCCGCGCGCCGCTTCGATAGCGGCCTGACCCGCCTCTACTCCCGCGAGCGATTCCCCGATTCGATGCCCCAGCGGGCGAGCGCGGCGTCGTCCGTGACGCGGGCGTCGACCCAGCGTTCGCCGGCCTCGGTCTTCTCTTTCTTCCAGAACGGCGCCTGGGTCTTCAGATAATCCATCACGAACTCACACGACGCGAACGCGTCGCCGCGATGCGCGGCCGTGGTCGCGACCAGCACGATCTGGTCGAGCGGATAAAGCTTGCCGACCCGATGGATGATCAGCACCTCGATGCCCGGCCAGCGCTCGCGCGCGCTCGCGATGATCGCTTCCAGCGACTTCTCGGTCATGCCGGGATAATGCTCGAGTTCCATCGTCTCGACGCTGCTGCCGTCGTTCAGATCGCGCACGGTGCCGACAAAGCAGGCGATGGCGCCGATCTTCGGATTGCGTGCGCGCAATGCGGCCACTTCGGCTGTGAGGTCGAAGTCTTCAGTCTGAATGCGAACGGGCATGGGCGGCTCCCTGGTGACGATCTGGCGGCGTTGCCGCCTAGCCGCCAGTGACCGGCGGGAAGAACGCGACTTCGCAGCCGTCCGTGATCCGGGTGCCGGCGTCGGTCATCACGTGGTTGCAGGCCATGCGCAGCGCGCGGCCTTCGGCGAGCGTGTCGGCCCAGATTCCGCCGCGCACGCGCAGCCACGCGCGCACGTCGCCGACGGTCGCGATGCCGTCGGGCAGCTCGACGGTTTCGTCGGCCAGATTGAGCGCTTCGCGCACGCTCGCAAAATAGCGGAGTTCGATCTTCATCGGGATATCGCCGGCCTGCTATGCATAGCCGGCCTCAGTTCAGCAGTTCGGAAAAGGGAATGAAGCGCACGGTCTCGCCCGCGCGGATCGCATGGTTCGGCGGATTGTCGATCAGGCCGTCGCCCCAGACCGTCGAGGTCAGCACGGCCGAACTCTGATTCGGGAACAGATCGAGGCCGCCTGCCTCGTTCAGCCGCGCGCGCAGGAATTCGTTGCGGCGGTCGGCCTTGCTCTGGGTGAAATCCGCGCGCAGCGACAGCGTGCGCGGCGCGACCGTCCGCGCGCCAGCGAGCCTCAGCACGAACGGACGCACGAACAGCAGGAAGGTGGCGAAGCTGGAAACCGGGTTGCCGGGCAGCCCTATGAAGAACGTTTCGGCCGATGCCGCTGCCGCTGCGTCCGCATTGGCATCAGCATTCGCCGCCCCGCGCCGCACCGCGCCGAAGGCGAGCGGCTTGCCCGGCTTCATCGCGATCTGCCACATCGACAGACGCCCTTCCGCCTCAACGGCGGGCTTCACGTGATCTTCCTCGCCGACCGATACGCCGCCGCAAGTCAGGATCAGATCGTGCCCGGCGGCGGCTTCACGCAGCGTCGCGCGGGTCGTGTCGAGCTGGTCGGCGACGATGCCGTAGTCGGTCACTTCGCAGCCGAGCTTTTCCAGCAACCCGCGCAGCGTGAAGCGGTTCGAGTTGTAAATCGCGCCCGGTTTCAGCGGCTCGCCCGGCATCGTCAGCTCGTCGCCGGTGAAAAACACCGCGACCTTGACGCGGCGGCGCACCGCTAGTTTCGCGCAGCCGACCGATGCGGCGAGCCCCAGCGCCTGCGGCGTAAGCCGAGTGCCCGCCGGCAGAATGATCGAGCCGCTGCGGATATCCGCGCCTTGCGCCGTGATCCATTCACCGGCTTGCGGAGTGTGGAGGATCGTGACTTCGCCGCCGGAGGCTTCGGTTTGCTCCTGCATCACGATCGCGTCGGCGCCGGGCGGCACCGTTGCGCCGGTGAAGATGCGCGCCGCGGTGCCGGGCAGCAGCGGCACGGGTGCGTGGCCGGCCGGAATGCGTTGCGACACCGGCAACCGGCTGCCGCCCGCACGCGCCAGGTCCGCTGTGCGGATCGCATATCCGTCCATTGCGCTGGTGTTCATCGGCGGGACGTCGAGCGGTGACGTGACGTCGGCCGACAGCACGCGGTTCAGCGCGTCCAGCGTGGGAATGGATTCCGTACTGGCGATCGGGCTCGCGGCGCCAAGCAGGGTCGCCAACGCTTCGGCAGTGGCGAGCATGGGAGCGCGGGGCGTTGGTGTGGACATCTCTGGTTTCGAAGCTGCGGATTAAAAGAACATTGTAGCGGCCGATGCCGTCGGCCTGGGCGGCCCGGCGTGACGCGGGGGTTTTGCTTCGTGTGACTGCGGGGGTTTTGCTCTTTTAGCCCGCTCAGCGCAGTGTGCGGCAAGCCCTCTTTTGCTGCGGGCCTTCTGGTCCGTCCACATGCGGCTGAACGGCTGTCTGCGCGGCGCGGCTTCGATCGGCGCGCCTCGGCAGCGCATCAAACCGCGTCCAGCCGCTGCAGGCCGCCCGAGCCGCGCTGCGTGAGCCGCCGCCTCACGCAGCGCGCAAAACAGCCTCACCCGACCGTGTTCGCCACGATAAAGTCCTTCACGCGCTGCGCATTGGCCGGCAACACTTCGAAGCGCTGCGGCAACGACTCCAGCCCCGAAAACGCCGCCGGCCGCTCCGGCTCGCGCAACAGCGCTTCGCGGATCGTCTCGCCGAACTTGATCGGTTGCGCGGTCTCCAGCACGATCATCGGAATGCCCGGTTGCAGATGTTCGCGCGCCACCTTCAGGCCGTCGGCCGTGTGCGTGTCGATCATCGTGTCGTAGCGCTCGAACACGTCGCGGATCGTCTCCAGGCGGCTGTCGTGGCTGCTGCGGCCCGACACGAAACCGAACTCCTCTACGCGCGCAAAATCGCCGCTCGCCGCGAGATCGAAGCCGCCCTTTTCCTCGACATCGCGGAACAGTTGCAGCACCCGCGCCGGATCGCGGCCCAGCAGATCGAACACGAAGCGCTCGAAGTTCGACGCCTTTGAAATGTCCATGCTCGGGCTGCTGGTGTGGTACGTCTCGGCCGCCTTGCGCACGCGGTAGATGCCGGTGCGGAAGAACTCGTCGAGCACGTCGTTTTCATTCGTCGCGACGACCAGCTTCTCGATCGGCAGACCCATCATCCGCGCGATATGACCCGCGCAGACATTGCCGAAGTTGCCCGACGGCACCGTGAACGACACGCGCTCGTCGTTCGACTTCGTCGCCGCGAAGTAACCCTTGAAGTAGTACACGACCTGCGCGACGACACGCGCCCAGTTGATCGAATTGACCGTGCCGATCTTGTACTTCGCCTTGAACGCATGATCGTTCGACACCGCCTTGACGATGTCCTGCGCGTCGTCGAACACGCCTTCAACCGCGAGATTGAAAATGTTCGGGTCCTGCAGGCTGTACATCTGCGCGGTCTGGAACGCGCTCATCTTCTTGTGCGGCGACAGCATGAACACGCGGATGCCCTGCTTGCCGCGCATCGCGTATTCGGCGGCGCTGCCGGTGTCGCCCGAGGTCGCGCCGAGAATGTTCAACGTCTCGCCGTGCTTCGCGAGCGCGTACTCGAACAGGTTGCCGATCAGCTGCATCGCCATGTCCTTGAAGGCGAGCGTCGGGCCGTTCGACAGTTCCAGCAGCGCGAGCGGCGCGCCGTTCTCGACGCCCAGCGTTTTCAGCGGCGTGATCTGCGCGGCGCTTTCGTCGTCGCGCACGTTGCAGTACGTCGCGGCCGTGTAGGTCTTGCGCGTGAGTGCGCGCAGGTCTTCGGCGGGAATGTCGTCGCTGAATTTCGACAGGATCTCGAAGGCGAGATCCGCGTAAGGCAGCGTGCGCCAGCGCGCCAATTCGTCGGCGCTGACGCGCGGATATTCGGCGGGCAGATACAGGCCGCCGTCTTTCGCGAGACCGCCCAGCAGGATGTCCGAAAAGGTGTGGCGCTCGCCGGCTCCGGCGCCGCGGGTGGAGAGGTAGTTCATAGTGGGCCTAGTTCAGCGCTTCCATGCGCAGCTTCGTGACTTGCGAGACGACGGTCTTCAAGGCTTCGATCGACTTGATCGCGGCGTTGACATACTTTTCGACCGTTTCATGCGTGATCAGGATGATGTCGGTTTCGCCCTTGCCGTTCGCGTCGACCTGCTCCGATTCCTTCTGCAGCAGCGCGTCGATCGAGATGCCGGTGTCGGCCAGAATGCGCGTGATGTCGGCCAGCACGCCGGTCACGTCCGCCACCCGCAGACGCAGGTAGTAGCCGCTCGTCACCTCGTCGATCGGCAGGATCGGGGTGTTCGACAAGCTGTCCGGCTGGAACGCGAGATGCGGCACCCGATGCTCCGGATCGGCCGTGTGCAGGCGCGTCACGTCGACCAGGTCGGCCACCACCGCGGAGGCCGTCGGCTCCGCGCCCGCGCCCTTGCCGTAGTAGAGCGTCGTGCCGACCGCGTCGCCATGCACGACCACCGCGTTCATCGCCCCTTCCACGTTCGCCAGCAGGCGCTTTTCCGGAATCAGCGTGGGGTGCACGCGCAATTCGATGCCCTTGTCGGTGCGGCGCGCAATGCCGAGCAGCTTGATGCGGTAGCCGAGTTCCTCGGCGTACTTGATGTCGATCGCCGCGAGCTTGCTGATGCCTTCGACATAGGCGCGCTCGAACTGCACCGGCACGCCGAACGCGATCGCGCTCATGATGGTCGCCTTGTGCGCGGCGTCCACGCCTTCGATGTCGAAGGTCGGATCGGCTTCCGCGTAGCCCAGCTCCTGCGCGGCTTTCAGCGCGGTCGCGAAATCGAGCCCGCGGTCGCGCATCTCCGACAGGATGTAGTTCGTGGTGCCGTTGATGATGCCCGCGATGTACTGGATGCGATTGGCCGTCAGCCCCTCGCGCAGCGCCTTGATGATCGGAATGCCGCCCGCCACCGCCGCCTCGAACGACACCATCACGCCGTTGGCGTGCGCCGCTTCGAAGATCTCGGTGCCGTGCACCGCGAGCAGCGCCTTGTTGGCGGTGACCACATGCTTGCCGTTCCTGATCGCGCGCAACACGAGATCGCGCGCCACGCCGGTGCCGCCGATCATTTCGGCCACGATATCGATCGAGGGGTCGTCGACCACCGCGTTGAAGTCATCGGTCAGCGCGACCGTGCCGGCTTCGCTGCCGAGCGCCGCGGTCGCCTTCGCGGGATTGCGCACGGCGATGCGCGCAATCTCGATGCCGCGGCCCGCGCGGCGTTTGATTTCTTCCTGATTGCGGCGCAGTACCGTGAAGGTGCCGCTGCCTACCGTGCCGAAGCCCAGCAGTCCAACTTTGATCGGTTCCATGCAGCGTGTGTTTTCGAGTAGGTGATTGAAAGGAAACGGGTGTCTGGTGTGGCGCGGCCGGTGCGGTGCCTGCCGCGCCGCGCGCCACCTCGTGCGCTAGGCCGTGTGCCGTTTGCGGTAGCCGTCGAGAAAGCGCGCGATCCGGTTGATCGAATCCGCGAGGTCGTCGACGTTCGGCAGGAACACCACGCGGAAGTGATCCGGCGTCTTCCAGTTGAAACCGGTGCCCTGCACCAGCAGCACGCGCTCTTCGAGCAGCAGGTCGAGGATGAACTGCTGGTCGTTGTGGATCGGATACACCTTCGGATCAAGGCGCGGGAACATGTACAGCGCCGCCTCGGGCTTCACGCAGCTCACGCCGGGGATGGCCGTCAGCATGTCATACGCGAGTTCGCGCTGTTTGTACAGGCGCCCGCCCGGCACGATCAGGTCGTTGATGCTCTGATAGCCGCCGAGCGCGGTCTGGATCGCGTACTGGCCCGGCACGTTCGGGCACAGCCGCATCGACGCGAGGATGCCGAGGCCTTCGAAATAGTCGCGGCCGTTGCGGCGGTTCTCGCCGGTCAGGCCCGAGATGAACATCCAGCCGGCGCGATAGCCGCACGAGCGGTAGCTCTTCGACAGGCTGTTGAAGGTGACGGTGAGCACGTCTTCGGAAAGCGCCGCCATCGACGTATGGGTTTTGCCGTCGTAGACGATCTTGTCGTAGACCTCGTCGGCGAAGATCACGAGGCCGTGCTGGCGCGCGATTTCGATCAGGCCGAGCAGCAGTTCGTCCGAGTACAGCGCGCCGGTCGGATTGTTCGGGTTGATCACCACGAGCGCGCGCGTGTTCGGCGTGATTTTCGCGCGGATGTCGTCGAGGTCGGGCATCCAGCGGTTCGACTCGTCGCAGATGTAGTGCACCGGCGTGCCGCCCGCGAGGCTCACGCCGGCGGTCCACAGCGGATAGTCGGGCGCCGGCAGCAGCACTTCGTCGCCGTCGTTGAGCAGCCCCTGCAGCGCCATCACGATCAGCTCCGACGCGCCGTTGCCGATGTAGATGTCGTCCAGCTCGACCCCGTGCACGCCCTTTTGCTGCGTGTAATGCATGATCGCCTTGCGCGCGGCGAACACGCCCTTCGAATCGGAGTAGCCGGACGAGCCCGGCAGGTTCAGGATCATGTCCTGAATGATTTCGTCCGGCGCTTCGAAGCCGAATGGCGCGAGATTGCCGATGTTCAGCTTGATGATGCGGTGGCCCTCTTCTTCGAGCCGCTTCGCATGTTCGAGGACGGGCCCGCGAATGTCGTAGCAGACATTCAGCAACTTGTTGGATTTGAGAATCGGTTTCACGGCGGGCACTTCATCCTGTTGATGGCTTGGGCGAACCGGCGCTGGCTCAAAACGCCAGGCCGGCCAGTTCGCCGATAGGGGAATTCGGGCGCGCAGGGCCGGCGACGGCCGCCAGACGCGAATCGGACCGCCCTGTCGAGCCGCCGCTGCATTTTCGCAGCCGGCGCGCTTTTCGGGGCAAGCTTTCGTGCCGCTTGCTTTCGTGCCGCTCGAATGCCGCTTGCGCAGCCCGTTGCTTCGCCCGCCCCGCCCGCCCTGCTGCGCGCTTGCGGCGGATTGCGCCAGCGTAGCAGCGAAGCGGGATGAAGCAGTCAAAACGGGCCAGCTTGGGCGAAAACCCGGCGAAAATCCGACGAAAGCGGGCAAAACCAGGGCAGGTAGCCGATGGGCCGCGCCGCTGCGCGCAGCGCAGCTTGTGGCGGCACATGAGCGAGGGGCGCCGCAAGGCGGCTAAAAAGTTATAATTTAGCGGATTTTGGCCGACTTCCGCAATGCACCAACCGCATCGGCAAGCCTTTTCGGCTCCTTCGTGCCCACTCGCGTCGAACCGCCCCGCTTCGCCTCGCCCGATCAGGCGGTCCGCACGCATGATGTCTCACGACGACTTCGGAAAACGAATTTGAAATTACATCAGGATTCCAGCGGCGCCCTCAACACCGTGACCGGCTACGGCGCCGACTATGTCGAAATCAATCTGGTGCGTCACGCGGGCAGCATTCTCGTGCTGCCGGACGCACCGGTCATCCCCTGGCCCGTCTCGTCGTTCGACCAGTTGAGCGCCGAGCACTTTGCGATGCTGATCGAGGCCGCGCCCGAAGTGGTCGTGTTCGGCAGCGGCGAGCGGCTGCGCTTTCCGCATCCGCGCCTGACCGCCGCGCTCACCGCGAAGCGCATCGGCGTCGAAACGATGGATTTCAAGGCCGCCTGCCGCACCTACAACATTCTGATGGCTGAAGGCCGCAAGGTTGCGGCCGCGTTGCTGATCGAAGCGTAGCGGCCGAGGCGTCGTGTCGCGCCGGTGCGGCTGCGGGATGGCCGTGGCGCCGCGCGGCCAGGCCTTGCTTCGCCGTGGCGGCAGGCCGCCGCGCGCGCCCGGCAAACGTGTGAAAGGACGCTCATGGCGCCGCATCGCCTCGCGCACCTTGGCCGCGTCACGGCAGATCACGTACACTGCGCGCCATCCGTGCGGTGCTGACGAGCCCGGCCAGGTCGTGCGTAACCGGCCGGCGCCTCGATGGCCTGGTCACGTTACGCCGCTTGGGAGCAGGCAACCGACGCCCTGGCGCCCCCCGCCGAAGCCGTCCGCGGCCTCGCCCGGCGCCGCAGCCGCGCCCGCAGAATCCGCAAATGGCCACCCGCGCATAGCCGGTCGCCATTTCCAGACAACACCGCTTCGCCGCCCACACGCGGCGTCGCCCAACAGGTTGAAACCCATGAACGATACGCCGTCGAGGCTACCGCTCAATCGCACCACGATCCTGCTGCTGGTGCTGGCCCTCGCCGTGATCTGGTTCGTGCCGCTCGGCTGGCGCCACCTGCTGCCGAGCGACGAAGGCCGCTACGCCGAAATGGCGCGCGAGATGTTCGTCACCGGCGACTGGATCACGCCGCGCTACAACGGCTACAAATATTTCGAGAAGCCGCCGCTGCAAACCTGGGCGAACGCGCTCACGTTCGCGTGGTTCGGCGTCGGCGAATGGCAAGCGCGCTTGTACACCGCGCTGACGGGCTTCGCCGGCGTGCTGTTGATCGGCTTCACCGGCGCGCGCGTGTTCAACACGGCGACCGGCGTGTTCGCCGCGATCGTGCTGGCGTGCTCGCCGTACTGGAACCTGATGGGCCACTTCAACACGCTCGACATGGGCCTGTCGTTCTGGATGGCGCTCACGCTGTGCGCGCTGCTGCTCGCGCAGCGCCCCAACCTGCCGACCTCGCGCGTGCGCGGCTGGATGTGGGTGTGCTGGGCGTCGATGGGGCTGGCGGTGTTGTCCAAGGGACTGGTCGGCGTGATCCTGCCGGGTGCCGTGCTGGTGCTCTACACGGTAGTCGCGCGCGACTGGGCGCTGTGGAAGCGTCTGCACCTGATCGGCGGCCTGATCGTGTTCTTCGCGATCGTCACGCCCTGGTTCGTGCTGGTGCAGCAGCGCAATCCCGAATTCCTGAACTTCTTCTTCATCGTTCAGCAGTTCAAGCGCTATCTGACGCCCGAGCAGAATCGCCCCGGGCCGTTCTATTACTTCGTGCCGGTGCTGCTGGTGGGCTTTCTGCCGTGGCTCTCGGTGACGCTGCAAAGCGTGCGGCACGCGTGGCGCCTGCCGCGCCAGCCGAATGGTTTCGCGCCCGTGATCCTGATGCTGGTGTGGATCGGCTTCATCTTCCTGTTCTTCAGCGCGTCGCACTCGAAACTGCTGTCCTACACGCTGCCGATCGCCCCGCCGATCGCGTTGCTGATCGGCATGTATCTGCCGCTCGTCACGCGCGACCAGTTGCGCCGGCATCTGGCCGGCTATGCGCTGTTTCTGGTCGTCGCCGCGTTCGCCGCGCTCTTCATGACGCGCTTTGGCAGCGCGCGCAATCCGGCAGAACTGTATGCCGAGTTCCGCACCTGGGTGCTCGCCGCTCTCGGCGTCGCGTTCGTGCTGACGCTCGCCGCGCTGTGGCTGAACCGCCGCAGCCGGGCCGGCACCCTCGGTGCGATCGCCTGCTTCGGCGCGGCGTGGCTGCTGCTCGGCACGATCGCCGGCACGGGCCACGACGTATTCGGCCGTCTGAGTTCCGGCGCGCCGCTCGCCCCGCCGATCAAGGCCCAGCTCGCGAAGCTGCCGGCCGATACCCCGTTCTACTCGGTCGGCGTGCTCGACCACACGCTGCCGTTCTACGTCGACCACACGATGATCATGGTCGAGCATCCCGACGAACTGGCGTTCGGCGTGTCCGTCGAACCGCAGAAATGGGTGCCCTCCGTCGACGCGTGGATCGAACGCTGGAAGGCCGAGCGCTACGCGCTCGCGCTGATCCCGCCGCCGACCTACGACCGGCTCGTCAAGGAAGGCCTGCCGATGCAGGTCATCGCGCGCGATTCGCGGCGGGTAGTGGTGATGAAGCCGCTCGCGGCGTCCGATGCGCCGGCGGCGGTGGAAAAGCAGCAACCATGACCCCATCTCAGGATCCAACCGTTCGATGAACCCCATTTCCCTCTTTTGCATCCTCGCCGGCGTGACGCTGAACGCCGGCGCGCAGTTGCTGCTCAAAGCCGGCACCAATGCCGTTGGACACTTCGAATTCACCCGTGCGAACATCCTGCCCATCGGCTGGCGGCTCGCGACCCAGCCGCCGATCATCGGCGGCCTCGCATGCTATGTGATCAGCGTGGTCGTGTGGATGGTGGGGCTGTCGCGGGTGGACGTGTCGATCGCCTATCCGATGCTGTCGCTCGGCTACGTCGTCAACGCGTTCGCGGCGTGGTATCTGTTCGGCGAAGTGCTGTCGCTGCAGAAGCTCATCGGCATCGGCATCATCCTGATCGGCGTGGTGGTGCTGGCGCGCAGCTAGCTACGCGCGGCAATCCCGGCAGCGCATCGCCGGACACGATTCATTGCAGATTTATTGCGCGCACCGGGCCGGCGCGGCGCGCGTCGGCACAAGATACCGTCAGCAAAAGCTGCAAACCGGCTAAGCATGACATAAGGTTGACCGTACTATTCTGTGCGGTTGCTCTTTAGCGCGGCCTTGGGTTTGCGCGTAGTTTGTGGTTTACTTCGCGCCCTTTCGGGTTGCGCCCCTATCAATCGAGCGAAGCATTCATGAGCCAGTCAACAGTCCCGTTTTTGCCGTTTGTCAAACCTGAGATCGATGAGGAAACGATCCAGGGCGTCGCCGACGTGCTGCGCTCCGGCTGGATCACCACCGGCCCGCAGAACCAGAAGTTCGAAGCGGCGCTGTCCGAGTTCTGCGGCGGCCGTCCGGTGCGCACCTTCAACTCCGGCACGGCGACACTGGAAATCGGGCTGCGCATCGCCGGCGTAGGCGCGGGCGACGAAGTCATCACGACGCCCGCGTCGTGGGTCTCGACCAGCAACGTGATCCTCGAAACCGGCGCGACGCCGGTGTTCGTCGACATCGATCCGGCCACGCGCAACATCGACCTCGATCTGCTCGAAAAAGCCATCACGCCGCGCACCAAGGCGTTGCTGCCGGTGTTTCTGTCCGGCCTGCCGGTCGACATGGACCGGCTCTACGCGATCGCCCGCGCGCACAAGCTGCGCGTGATCGAAGACGCCGCGCAGGCGTTCGGCTCGACGTGGCACGGCGAGCGCATCGGCAAGCTCGGCGACATCGTGTCGTTCAGCTTCCACGCGAACAAGAACCTGACCTCGATCGAAGGCGGCGCACTGGTGCTGAACAACGAGGAAGAAGCCGTGCTGGCCCAGAAATACCGGCTGCAAGGCATCACCCGCACGGGCTTCGACGGGATGGACTGCGACGTGCTCGGCGGCAAGTACAACCTGACGGACGTCGCCGCGCGCGTCGGTCTCGGCCAGCTGCCGCATCTGGAGCGTTTCCTCGCGCAGCGCAGGAAGCTCGTGCGTGCGTACTTCGCGGGCTTCGAAGGCGGCGCGGCGGTGAAGCTGGGCGTCGGCCTGCCTTCTGCGGACTTCGAGAACAGCAACTGGCACATGTTCCAGATCACGCTGCCGCTCGAAAAACTCTCGCTCGACCGCGCCGGCTTCATGAGCCAGTTGAAGGAGCGCGGCATCGGCTCGGGCGTGCATTACCCGGCGATCCATCTGTTCACGCTGTATCGCGCGCTCGGTTTCAGGGAAGGCATGTTCCCGCATGCGGAGCGCTTCGGCGCGAGCACCGTCACGCTGCCCCTTTTCACGCTGATGAACGGGAGCGACGTGGAACGGGTGTGCCGCGCGGTCAACGAAATTTGCGAACAATACGGAAAATAAGCGGAAATGAGTTATTCGGAACATCGCGCCGCCGCACCGGAAGTATCCATCATCATTCCGGTGTACAACGAGGAAGCCGGACTGGCCGCGCTGTTCGCGCGCCTCTATCCGGCGCTCGACGCGCTCGGCACCAGTTATGAAGTGATTTTCATCAACGACGGCAGCCGCGACAAATCCGCCGCGCTGCTCGCCGAGCAGTTCCGCGCGCGGCCCGACACGACCCGCGTGATCCTGCTGAACGGCAACTACGGCCAGCACATGGCGATTCTCGCGGGCTTCGAGCAATCGCGGGGCGAGATCGTCATCACGCTCGACGCCGACCTGCAGAATCCGCCGGAGGAAATCGGCAAGCTGGTGTCGAAGATGCGGGAAGGCTACGACTATGTCGGCACGATCCGTCTGCAACGCCAGGACAGCCTGTGGCGCCGCAAGGCATCGCGCGCGATGAACCAGCTGCGCGAGCGCATCACCCGAATCAAGATGACCGACCAGGGCTGCATGCTGCGCGCGTACAGCCGGCACATCATCGATACGATCAATCGCTGCGGCGAGATCAACACGTTCATTCCGGCGCTCGCCTACACGTTCGCGCAGAATCCGGTCGAAATCGAAGTCGCGCACGAAGAGCGTTTCGCCGGCGAATCGAAGTACTCGCTGTACTCGCTGATCCGCCTGAATTTCGACCTCGTCACCGGCTTCTCGGTGGTGCCGCTGCAATGGCTGTCGTTCATCGGCGTGATCCTGTCGCTCGGCTCGGCGGCGCTGTTCGTGCTGCTGCTGATTCGCCGCTTCATCATCGGCGCGGAAGTGCAAGGTGTGTTCACGCTGTTCGCCATCACCTTCTTCCTGCTCGGCGTGATCATCTTCGCGCTCGGCCTGCTCGGCGAGTACATCGGGCGTATCTATCAACAGGTGCGCGCGCGGCCGCGCTATCTGGTGCAGACCATTCTCGAACAGCGTGACGGCACGACCTTCACCGAAGCGCCGCGCCAGGCGGTCGTGCAGGCCGTGCAAGCCGCGCCGCTGGCCGATCAGGGGCCGACGCCATGAAGCCGCGCGCTGTCGTATTCGCGTACCACAACGTCGGCGTGCGCTGCCTGCAGGTGCTGCTCGCGCGCGGCGTCGACGTGACGCTGGTCGTCACCCACGAAGACAACCCGAGCGAAAACATCTGGTTCGGGAGCGTGGCGTCGGTCGCCGCCGAACACGGCATTCCGGTCGTCACGCCGGGCGATCCGAAGAGCCCGGAGCTGCGCGCCGCGGTCAGCGCCGCGCGGCCCGATTTCATTTTCTCGTTCTACTACCGCCACATGTTGCCGGTCGACCTGCTCGCGCTCGCCGCACGGGGCGCTTACAACATGCACGGTTCGCTGCTGCCGAAATATCGCGGCCGCGTGCCGACCAACTGGGCGGTGATCCACGGCGAAACCGAGACCGGCGCGACGCTGCACGAGATGGCCGCCAAGCCCGACGCGGGCGCGATCATCGCGCAAACGCCGGTGCCGATCCTGCCCGACGACACCGCCGCACAAGTGTTCGACAAGGTCACGGTCGCCGCCGAGCAAACCCTGTGGCGCGTGCTGCCGGCCTTGCTGGCGGGCGAAGCGCCGCATCTGCCGAACGACCTCGCGCACGGCAGCTACTACGGCGGACGCAAGCCGGAAGACGGCCGGATCGACTGGACGCAGCCCGCGCAGCAGGTCTACAACCTGATCCGCGCGGTCGCGCCGCCGTATCCCGGCGCTTTCACCGACCTCGACGGCCAGCGTTTCATCGTCGCGCGCGCGCGCCTCGCCCCACCTGGCGCGCTCCGCTCGGATTTGCCGCCGGGCCTGCACGTAAGCGATAATGCCGTTTTTGCGATCTGCGGCGACGGCCGCGCCGTCGCCATCCACGAATTGCGGCACCAGCACGACGGCAGCGAGACTGTCGTCACCCCGGCCGAATTCGCCCAGCTCCTCCCAACTCCCCGACATTCATGAAAAAAGTCCTGATTCTGGGTGTGAACGGCTTCATCGGCCATCACCTGTCCAAACGCATTCTCGAAACGACCGATTGGGAAGTCTTCGGGATGGACATGCAGACCGAACGTCTGGGCGACCTGATCAATCATGAGCGGATGCACTTCTTCGAAGGCGACATCACGATCAACAAGGAGTGGGTCGAGTATCACATCCGCAAGTGCGATGTGATCCTGCCGCTGGTCGCGATCGCCACCCCGGCCACGTATGTGAAGCAGCCGCTGCGCGTGTTCGAACTCGACTTCGAAGCGAACCTGCCGATCGTGCGTTCGGCCGTCAAGTACGGCAAGCATCTCGTGTTTCCGTCCACGTCCGAGGTCTACGGCATGTGCACGGACGAGCAGTTCGATCCGGAAGAATCGCAACTGTCGTACGGCCCGATCAACAAGCCGCGCTGGATCTACGCGTGCTCGAAGCAGCTGATGGACCGCGTGATCTGGGGTTACGGCATGGAGGGCCTCAACTTCACGCTGTTCCGTCCGTTCAACTGGATCGGCCCGGGCCTCGACTCGATCTACACGCCGAAGGAAGGCAGCTCGCGTGTGGTCACGCAGTTCCTCGGCCACATCGTGCGCGGCGAGAACATCAGCCTCGTCGACGGCGGCGCGCAAAAGCGCGCGTTCACGGATATCGACGACGGCATCGGCGCACTGATGAAGATCATCGAGAACAAGGACGGCATCGCCACGGGCAAGATCTACAACATCGGCAACCCGACCAACAATTTCTCGGTGCGCGAACTCGCACACAAGATGCTGGCGCTGGCCGCCGAATTCCCGGAGTACGCTGCGACGGCCAAGCAGGTGCAACTGGTTGAAACGTCGTCGGGCGCATATTACGGCGCGGGCTACCAGGACGTGCAGAACCGCGTGCCGAAGATCGACAACACGATGCAGGAACTCCACTGGGCGCCGAAGTCCACCTTCGACGAAGCGCTGCGCAAGATTTTCGAAGCGTATCGCGGCCATGTCGGCGAAGCACGCGCACTCGTCGAACAGCAATAAGGGCTGATCCTTGGCCCGTATCGTCCTGAAGATCGACGTCGACACGCTGCGCGGCACCCGCGAAGGCGTGCCGAATCTCGCGCGTATTTTCGACCGCTTCAAGGCGCGCGCCACTTTCCTCTTCAGCCTCGGCCCCGACCACACCGGTTGGGCGATGCGTCGCGTACTGCGGCCGGGCTTTCTGCAAAAGGTGTCGCGCACCTCGGTGGTCGAACACTACGGCGTCAGGCAGCTGATGTACGGCGTGCTGCTACCCGGTCCGGACATCGGCGCGAAGGCGGCCGCCGAGATGCGCGCGATCCACGAAGCCGGCTTCGAATGCGGGATTCATTCCTGGGATCACGTGTACTGGCAGGACAACGTGCGCTCGAAAGATCGCGCGTGGACCACCGCGCAGATGCAGAAAAGCCATGACCGTTTCGTCGAGGTATTCGGCGGCCCGCCGGTCACGCACGGCGCGGCGGGCTGGCAGATGAACGGCCACGCGTTCGAGCAGATCGACGCATGGGGCATGCGCTACGCGTCCGACGGCCGCGGCCACTCACCGTATCTGCCGGTGGTTGGCGGCAGGACGCTCACGCATGTGCAGATGCCGACCACGCTGCCCACGCTCGACGAAGTGCTCGGCGTGGACGGCGTCGACGAGCACACCGTCGCGCAATGGATGCTCAAACACACCGCCAACAATCCGCACGACCAGGTGTTCACGCTGCACGCGGAACTCGAAGGGCAAAAGCTCGCGCCGATCTTCGAACAACTGTTGGACGGCTGGCGCGCGCAAGGCCATACCTTCGCGACGATGGGTGATTACTACGCCACGCTAGACCGCAGCACTCTGCCATCGTACCCTGTAACGTGGGGTGAAATTCCGGGGCGCTCCGGCGAACTGATCGTCCAGCCCTGACGGGCCGGCCAGCAGCCAATCCTGACGACCCGGCCGCCGCGCGAGAGCACGCCGCGCCCAGGCCGACCTTCCTATAAGCCTCGATGCCAGGCCGACGCCGCAGCAGCAATCCGGCGCCGGCCATAACAACCGGAGAACCTCGTGTCCATCGCAGTCGACCAACCCATCCCCGACTTCACCGCCCCCGCTACCGGCGGCGAGATCATGCTGTCCAAGCTGCGGGGCAAGAAGGTGGTGCTGTACTTTTACCCGAAGGACAACACGCCGGGCTGCACGACCGAAGGTCTGCAATTCCGCGACTTATATCCGAAGTTCAGGAAGGCCGGCGCGGAAATCATTGGCGTGTCGCGCGACAGCCTGCGCTCGCATGACAATTTCAAGGCCAAGCTCGAACTCCCCTTCCCGCTGATCTCGGACCCCGAAGAAAACCTGTGCGCGCTCTTCAATGTCATCAAAATGAAGAAAATGTATGGCAAAGAAGTACGGGGAATTGAACGCTCCACATTCCTCATCGACGGCGATGGCGTGCTGCGCGAAGAGTGGCGCGGCGTGAAAGTGCCCGGCCACGTCGACGATATTCTGGCGGCTGTACAAGCGCTTTGAGGCGCGTTATATTGGGTTGCAATGAGTGCCTGTCCACCCCACATTTTCCTCCGCTGCGCCAGACTTGATGGCGGCTTTCCCGGATTTTCCGGAGCCGTCAGAGTCTTGAGGCGCAACGCGAGCACCGAAGGCGAGCCGCTTGCCCCGTACGCCGGGGCGGCGGCTTTTTTAATTGCGCGCAACCGTTCGTTCACTCGGCCGCGCGCTTGCATCAAGGAGCCGATCGAAGACCAGGCGAACCGGCATCTCTAGACCGAATGCGCGCCTCCGGGCGCAAACTGCGTGCGCATCCATTGGCACCGGCAGAATGCGACAGGCGGCGCACGATATGTGACCCGATAAATTCGAGGGAAACCATGCCTTTGCCTACTCCCCCCAGCAAGCTCGGCAATCTTCTGCCACCTGACGAATACAAGGCCAAACCCGCCACGCCGGCGCGCTCCGCCGCGAAGAAACAGGCAGGCGTTGGGGAATCCGCAGAGTCGGCCGATTACGGCCGCGCGAACGTCGCCACGCCGATGGCGCACGCCGCCAATGCCGCGACCACCTTGCGGCCCGTGCCGGTTTCGTCGTCCGCCTCAGCCGACGCGTCCGCCGCGCAAGCCGCGCCGGCGCGCGGCCGTAGATCGAAGCAGACTGCTGCGCTGTTGCAGCCGGTTCCGACTGCGCGTCCGCAAGCCGAACTGGCCACACCCGCGCTTGAAGCGCAACCGGTCGTCGCGCGCGCGCCGAGCGCGAAACAACCCCCGGACGGCACCCCTGCCGCCGCGCCCAACACGCGCGGCACGAGCAGGAAACGCGGCGCGGCCGCCGAGCCGATCGAAGTCCAGAAGCTCTTCGTGCTCGACACGAACGTGCTGATGCACGACCCGAGTTGCCTGTTCCGTTTCGAGGAACACGACGTCTATCTGCCGATGATGACGTTGGAAGAACTCGACAACCACAAGAAGGGCATGTCGGAAGTCGCGCGTAACGCACGCCAGGTGAGCCGCACGCTGGACGCGCTGGTGGCCAACGCCGGCAACATGTCCGACGGCATTTCGCTTGCCCGACTGGGCAGCCGCGAGGCGTCCGGGCGTCTGTACTTCCAGACCAAGCTCACCGCGATCGAGCCGGTCGAAGGTCTGCCGGAAGGCAAGGCCGACAACCAGATCCTCGGCGTGGTGCGCGCACTGCAGCGCGACCGGGCGGACCGCCAGGTCGTGCTGGTGTCGAAAGACATCAACATGCGCATCAAGGCGCATGCGCTCGGTCTGCCCGCCGAAGATTACTTCAACGACCAGGTGCTGGAAGACAGCGATCTGCTGTATTCAGGCATCCGCGCGCTGCCGCAGGACTTCTGGACCAAGCACGCGAAGGGCATGGAGAGCTGGCAGGACACCAAGACCGGCACCACGTACTACCGCGTGACGGGTCCGCTGTGCGCGTCGATGCTGGTCAACGAATTCGTCTATCTGGAGCCGCAAAACGGCGAGCCCGCGTTTCATGCGCTGGTGCGCGAGTTAAACGGCAAGACGGCGCTGCTGCAAACGCTGCGCGATTACGGCCACAACAAGAACAACGTGTGGGGGATCACGGCGCGCAACCGCGAACAGAACTTCGCGCTGAACCTGTTGATGAATCCGGAAATCGACTTCGTCACGCTGCTGGGCCAGGCGGGCACCGGCAAGACGCTGGTTGCGCTCGCGGCCGGTCTCGCGCAGGTGCTCGATGACAAGCGCTACAACGAAATCATCGTGACGCGCGCCACGGTGCCGGTCGGCGAAGACATCGGCTTTCTGCCGGGTACGGAAGAGGAAAAAATGCAGCCGTGGATGGGTGCATTCGACGACAACCTCGAAGTCCTGCAGAAAACCGACGACGCCGCCGGCGAATGGGGCCGCGCCGCGACGCAGGAGCTGATCCGCTCGCGCCTGAAGGTCAAGAGCATGAACTTCATGCGCGGCCGTACGTTCGTTGACAAGTATCTGATCATCGACGAGGCGCAGAATCTGACGCCCAAGCAGATGAAGACGCTGGTCACGCGCGCGGGTCCGGGGACGAAGATCATCTGTCTGGGCAATATCGCGCAGATCGATACGCCTTACCTGACCGAAGGCAGTTCCGGTTTGACGTATGTGGTCGATCGCTTCAAAGGCTGGGCGCACAGCGGGCACGTCACGCTGGCGCGTGGCGAGCGCTCGCGACTGGCTGATTACGCGTCGGAAATTCTTTAAGTTTCAATCAGTTAGCCGTATCGAGAAGCCGCGCCCGGAAATCCGGGCGCGGCTTTTTTATTGCCCCGCGCCCCGGAGAGGCAACACTTAGCGCATGATCTTCAAGTAATTTATCAACAATTCTTGCCCGCGCCATGTTGCGCGGGCTACCATCCAAGGATCGTCCGTCCGTCAACGAGCACTTAACGCTCGCCTCGCCTTCAATGCGCCGACTCGCGTTTTCACTGCTGACCGTCCTGCTGCTCGCCGCCTGCGCCGGCGCGCCGCAGGAAAGTTCGCGCGGGTCCGGCAACTCGATCGTGGTGGCGAACGGCGCGTATCATGCGCCGCCGCCGGGCTTTCCCCATTTTGTCGACCACACCATCGGCCGCGAGGAAATCTCGATTCAGGCGATGAGTCTGGTCGGCATTCCGTACCGTTGGGGAGGAAATACGCCCGATAGCGGCTTCGATTGCAGCGGACTGGTTCGCTATGTCGTGCTGCGCGCGGCGTCGGTGAATCTGCCTCGCACCACGGCGGATATGAGCGGACGCGGTGAAACGATCGAACCGGATGAAATCGCGCCGGGCGACCTGATTTTCTTCAATACGACGGGACGCGCGCATTCGCACGTCGGCATTTACGTGGGCAAGCTGCGCTTCGTCAATGCGCCGTCTACCGGCGGCACGGTGCGGCTCGACTACCTGACCAATCCTTATTGGGCCAAGCGCTTCGACGGCATCCGCCGCGTGGCGGGGCCGGCCGCCACCCCTGCGCCGTTCGATACGCCGAGCTATCAGGCTGCGGCGCCGCAGTCGCCGGAACGGGTTGCGCCGGCAGTGGCGGTGGCGCGCACGGCGCCGGCGTATGCGGGCGCGGGCGGGCTGGCGGCCGTGACGGCAAGCGAGGCGTCTTCGGCAGGCGCGGGAGCGGGTGAGGCACCGCCGGCGGGCTACGCGACCGGGTCGTCGCAGGTGCAATTGTCATCACAGCAGCCAGCAGTCCGGGTTGCGAGGACGCCGCGCGCATCGTTGACCACGGTGGCGAAGCCGACATCGGCCGCTCCTGTGAGTACCGCTGGCGCGCCGCCAACGCAAGCCGATCCGTTCGAACCGCCGCCGCCCGGCATGACCGCTGCGCAGATGCAGGCACGCGCAGCCGGCACCGTGGCGCCGACCATCGCACCAGCCGCTCGGCCAAGCGCCTACGCGGCCCCTGCCGCCGCACCGGAGCAGACCGCAACGGCCACGCGCGCCGCCCCACAGGGCTCGGGTGCCTATGCGCCCGACGCTATCGACGCCGCCGCCGATGCGTTCGAGCCGCCGCCGCCCGCCTCTATCGCCGCAGGTCAGGCTCTGCAAGCCCAGCAAGCCGACGCGAATGGCGGCGTGCAGATCATGCGAGCCTCGACAGCCTCTCGCGGCATGCCCGCTCCCACGCACACCAACGACGATCCGATCGCCCGCTTCGCGAACGGCAACTACTGACGCCGTAGCGCCGCCTCGCCTCGCTCAAGCGAACCGCGCCGCCTTTCCGCTGCATCAAAGGGACGGCACGGCGCAGCGACGCCCCCGATCTGCTATCGTCATCGATATTCTTCCGACACCGGGTGGCGACGATGGATCTTGGGCTGAAAGGCAAGGTGGTATTGATCACGGGCGGCAGCAAGGGAATCGGGTTCGCCTGCGCGCGCGCGTTCGCTCAGGAAGGCGCGAAAGTCGCGATCGTTTCGCGCGATCCCGCCAATCTCGCACGCGCGTACGAGCAGTTGAAGCAGGAAGGCCTGCACGTGCACCGGACCCGCGCCGATCTGCACGAACCGCACAGCGCCGCCGATATCGTCGAGGAAGTCAGCACCGCGGTCGGCCCGATCGACGTGCTGATCAACAGCGCCGGCGCGGCGCGCCGCTACGCCCCGGAGACGCTCGACGCGGACGCGTTCAAGGCAACGATGGAAGCGAAGTATTTCCCTTACATCTATCCGCAGCAGGAAGTGCTGCGCCGCATGGCGGAACGCGCGAAAGCGGGCAGTGGCGGCGAGCCCGGCACGATCGTCAATATCATCGGCATGGGAGGCAAGATCGCCAGCGATATCCACATCGCCGGCGGCGCCGCGAATGCCGCATTGATGCTGGCCACCGTCGGCCTCGCCCACTACTATGCCCGCTACGGCATCCGCATCAACGCGATCAACCCGGGAGCGACGCTGACCGAGCGCGTCGAGGAAGCGGTCAAACTGGAAGCCGCGCAGCAAGGTATCGAGAACGCGGAAGCGCTGGCGCGCGGGCAGGCCAAAGTGCCGCTCGGACGCTATGCAAAACCGGAGGAGATTGCCGACGTCGCGCTGTTTCTGGCGAGCCGCCGCGCGAGTTATGTAACGGGCGCGATCGTCCCGATGGATGGTGGCAGCGCGCCGCTGATCTGAGCGACGCGCTGCTGCGGATAGGCGGGACAGTCTGCGTGCAGGGAGACCCGCGCGTTAAAGCCCGCGAAAGCCTGACAGTTGACACCTGCGCGCCGCCAGCGCCGCCCGCAAGCAGCGCTGTGTCACATTTCCCACGCTGACTTACAGGAAATGGTGGCCAAACCACCAACCCGCCGCGGAGAGTATCGCGGAGGCCGGAATCGTCAGAACCCACGCCCAGACGATGTTTCCGGCCACACCCCAACGCACCGCGCTGAGCTTCTGCGTAGCGCCGACACCGACGATCGCGCCGGTGATCGTATGCGTGGTGGACACCGGGATGCCGAGCCAGGAAGCGGTGAATAGCGTGATCGCTCCGCCGGACTCCGCGCAAAAACCACCGACCGGCTTGAGCTTGGTAATTTTCTGGCCCATCGTGCGGACGATCCGCCAGCCGCCGAACAGCGTACCGAGACCCATCGACAGATAGCAGCCGCCGATCACCCACAACGGCGGCGCGTCTGCGGCCGATGACGCAAAACCGGTCGCGATCAGCAGCATCCAGATGATGCCGATCGTTTTCTGCGCGTCGTTACCGCCATGGCCGAGGCTATACAAGCCCGCCGACAGCAGTTGCAAACGCCGGAAACGCCGGTCGACCTTGCTGGGCGGCGTGCGGAAATAAAGCCACGACACCGCCAGCATGAAAAAGGAGCCCAGCACGAAGCCCAGCAGCGGCGAGATGAAAATGAAGGCCACCGTCTTCATCAGGCCGTCCATGTTGAGGGAGCCCCAGCCCGACTTGGCGAGCGCCGCGCCCACAAGCCCGCCGATCAGCGCATGCGACGAGCTGGAAGGAATGCCGTAATGCCAGGTGATGACGTTCCAGCCGATCGCACCGACCAGCGCGCCAAAAATCACGTTATGATCGACGATATTGGGATCGATCGTGCCCCGGCCGACGGTCGCGGCCACCTTCAGGTGGAACACGAAATACGCAATGACGTTGAACGCCGCCGCAAACGCCACCGCCTGCTGCGGTTTCAGCACGCCGGTGGAGACGACCGTGGCGATCGAATTCGCCGCGTCGTGAAAGCCGTTCATGAAGTCGAAAATCAGCGCGACCGCGACCAGGCCGGCGACGACCCAGATAGCAAGTTGTATCGATTGCATTATGCGTTTTCCAGCACGATGCCTTCGATGATGTTCGCTACATCCTCACACTTGTCCGTGATCGTTTCGAGCAATTCGTAGATTGCTTTCAGCTTGATCAGGGTCTTGACGTTGTCTTCTTCGCGGAACAGTTTCGACATGGCCGAGCGCAGCACGCGGTCGGCTTCCGACTCCAGACGATCGATTTCCTCGCAGGCCTTCAGAATCTGGCTCGCCTGCTTCATGTCCGACAGCAGGCTGACGGCAAACTGCACGCGCTCGGAAGTCGCCGTGCAGATGTGCGCCAACTGGCTTGCTTCGGACGTCACCGCTTGCACGTCGTACAGCGAGATAGCGGTGGCGACGTCCTCCATCAGGTCGAGGATGTCGTCCATCGTGGTGATCAGCTTGTGGATCTCATCGCGGTCGAGCGGTGTGATGAAGGTCTTGTGCAGCAGGTCGATGGTTTCGTGCGTGAGTTTGTCAGCGGCCTTCTCGGCCTTTTGCACGTTTTGCTTGTGGGTTTCCGCGTCTTGCAGATTGTCGATCAGCAGCTCGAGTTCGCGGCTCGCCGAGACGATGCACGTTGCGTGCGCATTGAAAATTTCAAAGAACTTGCCCTCGGTGGGCATGAAACGACCGAACATTGGTATCCCGAAAATTGGTCATGTAATGGCTGACATAAAACCGCAATATTGTACCGTTGCGGGGCTCGTATCGCACTTTCGAAAGTGCTGTTATAACAGGCGCCGCATCTGCTTCTTTACTCGCCGTAGAAATTCTGCGCACCGGCAAAATTGTCGAACTTCGTGAACTGACCATGGAACGTGAGTCGAACGGGGCCGATCGGGCCATTCCGCTGCTTACCGATGATAATTTCCGCGGTGCCCTTATCCGGGCTGTCCGGGTTATACACTTCGTCGCGGTAAATGAACAGAATCACATCCGCATCCTGCTCGATAGCGCCCGATTCGCGCAGATCCGACATGATCGGCCGCTTGTTCGGACGCTGTTCGAGACCCCGGTTGAGCTGCGACAACGCAATCACCGGCACGTCGAGTTCTTTGGCGAGACTTTTCAGCGAACGCGAGATTTCCGAAATTTCGGTCGCGCGATTTTCGCCGGACGACGATCCGCTCATCAGCTGCAGGTAGTCGATGATGATCAGTCCGAGCTTGCCGCATTGGCGCGACAGCCGGCGGGCGCGCGAGCGCAATTCCATCGGGTTCAGACCGCCCGTTTCGTCGATGAAAATCTGTGCCTCGCTCATTTTCTGCACCGCGTGCGTGAGCTTCGGCCAATCCTCGTCGGTCAGGCGTCCGGTTCGCATGCGGTGCTGGTCCAGCCGGCCGACCGAGCCGAGCATACGCATGGTGAGCTGCGAGCCCGGCATTTCCATTGAGAACACCGCCACCG
The DNA here is from genome assembly GCF_046026895.1 of Paraburkholderia sediminicola. GTDB lineage: Bacteria > Pseudomonadota > Gammaproteobacteria > Burkholderiales > Burkholderiaceae > Paraburkholderia > Paraburkholderia sediminicola_C. The sequence continues at coordinate 73,472 of NZ_JAQQEU010000016.1, read as the reverse complement.
GCAGACCATACTCGACCGCCACGTATTCGCCGACGTTCATCGAGAACGCCGTTTTACCCATCGACGGACGGCCCGCGACGATGATCAGCTCGCCGCCGTGCATACCGGAAGTCATGCGGTCCAGATCGACAAAGCCGGTTGGCGTACCGGTCACGTCGCTTGGATTGGCGGTGTGATACAGCGTGTCGATCCGCTCGACCACCTCGGTGAGCAGCGGCCCGATTTCGAGGAAGCCCTGCGTGCCGCGCGCGCCGTCTTCGGCGATCGAGAACACCTTCGATTCGGCTTCGTCCAGCAACTGCCGGACTTCCTTGCCCTGCGGGTTGAATGCGTCGGCGGAAATCTCGTCGGCCACGGAAACCAGCCGGCGCAGCACCGCGCGATCGCGCACGATTTCCGCATAGCGGCGGATGTTGGCCGCGCTCGGCGTGTTCTGCGCCAGCGCGTTCAGGTAAGCCAGACCGCCGACCTCTTCCGCCTTGCCCGCCGTGCCGAGCGCCTCGTACACGGTGATCACGTCGGCCGGACGCGTGGCCGCGATCAGCTTGCCGATATGCTCGAAGATGATGCGGTGGTCGTAGCGGTAGAAGTCGCTCTGCGACAGGAAGTCGGCGATGCGGTCCCAGGCCGCGTTGTCGAGCAGCAAGCCGCCCAGCACCGATTGCTCGGCTTCGATCGAATGCGGCGGGACTTTCAGCGACTCGAGTTGGGGATCTTTGGACGGTGCGTTCATGGAGAGGAATTATCGGGTAATCGGGCGGCGGCGGCGAGCGGGAAAACGAAAAAGCGCGCGAAAAAACCGGGTACAAAAAAAGCAGGGGCCGGTTACCCGGCCCCTGCCCTTCGCCAGCAACATCCTGGCAAATACTAGGTGATACTTAGACGCGGTCGGCTAGACGTGTTCGCCGATCACAGCCACCGTCACATCGACCAGAACGTCGGTGTGCAGCGAGACCTGAACCGGGTGCTCGCCGACCGTCTTCAGCGGGCCTTCCGGCAGACGCACTTGCGCCTTTTCCACGACGAAGCCTTGCTTGACCAGTGCTTCAGCGATGTCGCCGTTCGTCACCGAGCCGAACAGACGGCCGTCGACGCCAGCCTTCTGACCGATCTGAACGGTCGAGCCTGCCAGCTTTTCGCCTTGGGCCTGAGCGGCTGCCAGCTTTTCACCGGCGATCTTTTCGAGTTCTGCGCGGCGCACTTCGAATTCAGCCAGGGCTTCCTTCGTTGCACGGCGAGCTTGCTTGTTCGGGATCAGGAAGTTACGTGCGTAACCGTCCTTGACCTTCACGATATCGCCCAGGTTGCCCAGATTGACGACTTTTTCCAGAAGAATGATTTGCATTCGGATGCTCCTTATCGCGTCGTCGGGTTAGGCCTTGTGCTGGTCGGTGTACGGCACCAGCGCGAGGAAACGTGCGCGCTTGATTGCCGTGTCCAACTGGCGTTGATAATGGGCCTTGGTACCGGTCAGACGCGCCGGCGTGATCTTGCCGTTTTCGCCGATGAAGTCCTTCAGCGTTTCGAGGTCCTTGTAGTCGATGTGATCGACGCCAGCGGCCGTGAAACGGCAGAACTTCTTGCGCTTGAAGAGCGGATTTTGTTGCTGACGACGCTTGTCGAATTTCTTACCAGTCGGGCGGGGCATGTTCAGTCCTTTCCAATGTCCTGCAATGCTGTGATGTGAAATACCAGAGTTCTTGCGTTGCGGTGCTTTTTCGCCAGGAAGCCGGTGAAGAGCGTTTCCACGCCCATTTGACAGCTTTCGAGCTTACCGCTCGCTTCGCCCGCGGCGACCGCCTGCATGGTCAGTTCGACTTGCCGGGCGATGCCGGCTTCGACGACTTCCGTGCGGTGGTGCAACGTGCAGCCTGCAATCGGAACGCCGGCGGGGGTGTACCGCACCGGTTCGCGTTCGACGACGCTGGCCGTGAGTTGCAGCCGGTTCATGAAGCCTTTGGCGAGAGCGACGCTTGTTCTGGTAGCTTAAATAGTGTGTCTTAAGCCTGCGCTTCGGACGGTTGCGTAGCAGCCGACTTCTTGGCTTCTTCGCGCTGCACTTCCTTCATCATCGGCGACGGGCCGGTTTCGGCCTTCTTCATCTTGACGATCAGGTGACGCAGGACAGCGTCGTTGAACTTGAATGCGTGTTCCAGCTCGTCGAGCGTGGTCTGGTCGCATTCGATGTTCATGCAGACGTAGTGAGCCTTCGCGAGTTTCTCGATCATGTAGGCCAGCTGGCGACGGCCCCAGTCTTCGATACGGTGGATCTGGCCACCGTGCGAGGTGATCGTGCTCTTGTAACGCTCGATCATGGCGGGCACTTGCTCGCTCTGATCGGGATGCACGATAAAGACGATTTCATAATGACGCATACACACTCCTTGTGGATTAAAGCCACCCGGGCGTCGGAACCGGTGTAGCAAGTGAGAAGCCAAAGAGTGTAACCCGAATGGGGCCGGGTTGCAAGATATCCCATTGGGGCGGCGCATGAATCGGGTGTGTTTTCAAGGGTTTAGGGGTGGCGCGGCAATGCAGGGCGGGCTCAGTGGAGGCGCGCGACCCTTATGCCGGTTGTGCCTGCCCGCTTCCACCCGGCTTCCTGCCCACCCTTGACCCGCTTCCTGCTACCGGCGGCTGTGCTCTCCCCTGCACGCTGCCTCTGCGCGCCCTAGGCGGGCCGTCAGCCGCCCTCGGTGCGCTCGCTGCCGCCTTGCAGGCGCGCCTTCAGCGCCGCTTCGAGGCCGCTCAGCGCGTCGGGCGCGGCGTCGGTGATGGCCCACCAGGTCATGCCTTTCGCGTCCCAGCGCGCAATCGAATAGCCTTCGTGCCCAAGGGCCGCCGGCGCCGCGCCCCGGCCCGCCGGCGCGCCGCCGGCGCCGGCCTGCGGGAACACGTAGACGTCGATCACGTGCTTGCGATAGCGGTACACCAGCACGGCCACCCGCTGATGCCCGATGTAGTCGAGGCGGCCGCCCTCCAGTGCGAAGCCGCTTGCCGCCAGGTCCTCGACGGGTGGCGAATAGTCGAGCCGGCCGTTGAACCACGGCTTGACCGTATGCCGGTCGGTCGAAATCACGTCGATGTCGCGCCCCGATACCTGCGCTCGCACGTGGCTTTCCACCAGTTCGTCGGCGAACGGCGTGAAGTCGGCCGGACGGCGCAGGTTCAGGGTGATGACCGCCGTCGCCGCGCACAACGCGACAGCGAGTGCGGCCAGCCAGCCCGGCGTGAGCACGCGGTTCGCGCCGCCGACGGCGACCGGCTGGCCAAAGCCGCCTCCCGGGATGCGCCAGCCGGTCAGCCAGGCAGGCCAGCGGCGCTGGCGTGGGCGTGCTTTCGGCGCCGGGTCCGGTCTTGCGCTAGCTCCGGTGGCTCCAGCGGCCTCAGCCGTTCCGGCTGCGCCAACTGCACCAACTGCACCAGCCAGCCCGGGCTTCCTCACCTCCGCGTTCGCCCCGCTTACTCCACCCGCCTGAGCAGTCGCAGCCGCCTCTCCCCCAGGCGCCCCGCCAGACACGGCCAGCGCCTCGTCGAGCGCCGGCAATCCCGCCACGATCCGCGCTCGCAGCGACTGCGGCGCGCGATGATACGGCGCCGCCCGCAGCGCCCCACTCAACGTCCGCAGGTTTTCGCTTTCGCGCCGGCAAGCATCGCAGCTCTCGATATGCTGCTGGACGCGCCTCGCATCCGGCGCGGGCAATTCGTGATCGGCGTTCGCATCGAGGAGCGGCCGTGCTTCGTTACAGTCCATCCGGCGTCTCCCTGACTGGACCGGCGGTGTCGCCGCCGGAAATGTTGAGCGGCCGCCCGTTGGCGGACGCCCGCAGTGGCATGACCATCGCGCCAGCCGGCTTGCCGGCGGCCATCCGCGGAGCGCTGTCGGGCGAATCGGAAAGACCAGGCCGTGGCGGCTCCGGATACTCCGGCTGCCGCGGCGCCTGGCCACGCGCGGACCCGCCCGCGTCTTTTCCGGCCGACGCCCCCGCCCCCGGCGTCGCCATCAATAGCGCCGCCAGCTTGCGGCGCCCCCGGGCGAGCCGCGACATCACCGTGCCGATCGGCAGGTCAGCCACCGCAGCGATCTCCCGATAACCCATCTCTTCGAGTTCGCGCAGAATCAGCACCTCGCGATATTCGACCGGCAGCTGCGCGAGCGCCTCGTGCACCAGCCGCGTGTCCTCGTCGCGGATCAGCAGCGCCTGCGGATCGGCGCCGCCCGCGCTCCAACCGTCGAACACGGCGTCGTCCATGGTGTCGTCGAATTCGAGCATGTCCTGCGGCGACGCGCGCCGCCGCCATTCGGTGTACCAGGTGCGGCGCACGATCGCCAGCAGCCACGGTCGCGCCGAGTCGCCGCGAAACGTGTCGAAGAATCGGAACGCCCGCATGTAGGCTTCCTGCACCACGTCCTCCGCGTCGCTGGTGTTGCCGCACAACCAGCGCGCGAGGTTGTACGCGGCGTCGAGATGCGGCAGCGCAAGCTGCTCGAAGCGGCGGCTCCTGGCTGCGTCGGTTTCGCGTCGCTCGTGAGCGGCGGCATCTGAATCGGTCTGGACCACCTCGGCCCTCCAAGGCATTGCGGCGATGCTGGGCGGCGCGTCGTCACGCTCCCTTCACCGCATAACCGGCCATCTGCCGAGTTTATTCCCGCCGTCGCTGCCGGATTGGCCAATGCGCGCAAAAAAGCCTGAAAAAACCGCTCGCTAGTAAGCCGGCCGATTCCAGTAATCCTCGCTCGCGTACACCTCTTTCAGATAATCGATGAAATAACGCACCTTGGCGGGCACATAGCGCTGCTGCGGGTAGACCGCAAGAATGTCGTAGTCGGGCAGCGCGTATTCGTCGAGCACGGTTTCGAGTTCGCCGCGCGCCAGTTGCTGCTGGATTTCCCACGTCGAGCGCCAGCCGAGCCCGAGCCCTTCGGAGACCCAGCGATGCAGCAGTTCGCCGTCGTTGCAGTCGAGCGTGCCGCCCACGCGCACCGTCGCCAGCTTGCCGTTGCGGCGGAAGTACCAGCCGCGGTTCTGCCCGCCTTGCAGATTGAACGCGAGACAGTTGTGGCGCGGCAGGTCTTCGAGCGTCTTCGGCTTGCCGTGCCGGCGGAAATAATCCGGCGTGCCGCACACCACGCGCCGGTTCGACGCCAGCTTGACCGCGACGAAGTTCGGATCGACCGCGCCGCCGATGCGGATCGACAGGTCGTAGCCCTCGCGCACCAGGTCCACGACCCGGTCGGTCAGATTGAACGACACCTGCAACTCCGGCTTGTCGCTGAGAAAAGCCGGCGCGAGCGGCGCGACGTGCTTGCGCCCGAACGCGGCCGGCGCAGACACGATCAGATGGCCGTTGATCGCGCGCCGTCCGGCGCTCAGTTCGTTTTCCGCCTGGTCCCACTCGGTGAGCAGCCCACGGCAGCGTTCCAGAAACGCGGCGCCGTCTTCGCTGACCACCAGCCGTCGGGTCGAGCGGTACATCAGTTTCACGCCTAGGCGCTTTTCCAGCGCGTCGATGCGGCGCCCGAGAATCACCGGCGACACGCCCTCTTCCAGCGCGGCCGCCGCGAGGCTGCCCGCGTCGGCGACGCGCACGAAGGTTTCGATCTGTTTGAAGCGGTCCATCTCCGTCTCCTCCTGGGTGCATTCCTGGGCGCATTCCTGGGCGCATTCCTGGCGCATTCCTGGGCGAATTTCCGGGCGCAATCCGGGGTGCATCCCGCGCCACGCGAGGCCACGCCCCCATTACATACTTTTTGTCTCGGAATAAGCGACCCCGACTGATCTTATCAAACCTTTAGGTCGGGCCTACAGTTGCTCTCAACACGCTTTGGTTCGCCTATTTCCAGATACCCCCAAGACATTCAGGAGACATTCATGGCCAAGATGAGAGCCGTCGACGCAGCCGTGCTGGTGCTCGAAAGAGAAGGCATCGACACCGCGTTCGGCGTGCCGGGCGCCGCGATCAACCCGTTCTACTCGGCGATGCGCAAGGCCGGCAACATCAGCCACGTGCTGGCGCGTCACGTCGAAGGCGCGTCGCACATGGCCGAAGGGTACACGCGGGCGCAGCCGGGCAACATCGGCGTGTGCATCGGCACGTCGGGCCCCGCCGGCACCGACATGATCACCGGTTTGTACTCCGCCCAGGCCGACTCGATCCCTATCCTCGCTATCACGGGTCAGGCGCCGCGCGCGCGTCTGTACAAGGAAGACTTCCAGGCCGTCGATATCGAAGCGATCGCCAAGCCCGTCACCAAGTGGGCCGTGACGGTGCGCGAACCGGCGCTGGTGCCGCGCGTGTTCCAGCAGGCGTTCCATCTGATGCGCTCGGGCCGCCCGGGTCCGGTGCTGGTCGACCTGCCGATCGACGTGCAGCTCGCGGAGATCGAATTCGACATCGACACGTACGAGCCGCTGCCGGTCTACAAGCCGAAGGCGACGCGCAAGCAGATCGAAGCCGCGTTGACGATGCTCAACGACGCGGCCAAGCCGCTGATCGTCTCAGGCGGCGGCGTGCTGAACGCGGCCGCTGAAGACCTGCTGGTGGCGTTCGCCGAAACCGTCGGCGTGCCGGTGATCCCGACGCTGATGTCGTGGGGCGCGATTCCCGACGACCATCCGCTGATGGCCGGCATGGTCGGACTGCAAACCTCGCACCGCTACGGCAACGCGACGATGCTCGCGTCGGACTTCGTGCTCGGCATCGGCAATCGCTGGGCGAACCGTCACACGGGCAGCGTCGAGGTCTACACGAAGGGCCGCAAGTTCGTGCACATCGACATCGAGCCGACGCAGATCGGCCGTGTGTTCGGCCCGGATCTGGGCATCGTGTCGGACGCGAAAGCCGCGCTCGAACTGTTCGTCGAAGTGGCGCGCGAATGGAAGGCCGCCGGCAAGCTGAAGGACCGCAGCGCATGGGTCGCCGACTGCCAGCAACGCAAGCGCACCATGCTGCGCAAAACGCACTTCGACAACGTGCCGATGAAGCCGCAGCGCGTGTACGAAGAGATGAACCAGGTGTTCGGCCGCGATACCTGCTACGTGAGCACGATCGGCTTGTCGCAGATCGCCGGCGCGCAATTCCTGCATGTGTACAAGGCGCGCAACTGGATCAACTGCGGCCAGGCCGGCCCGCTCGGCTGGACGATTCCGGCAGCGCTCGGCGTGCGCGCCGCCGATCCGCAACGGCCGATCGTCGCGCTCTCGGGCGACTACGACTTCCAGTTCATGATCGAAGAACTCGCGGCCGGCGCGCAATTCAAGCTGCCCTACGTGCATGTGGTGGTGAACAACTCGTACCTCGGGCTGATCCGCCAGGCGCAACGCGCGTTCGAGATGGATTTCTGCGTGCAGCTCGGCTTCGAGAACATCAACTCGCCTGAGACGAACGGTTATGGCGTGGATCACGTCGCGGTCGCCGAAGGTCTGGGTTGCAAGGCGATCCGCGTGTTCAAGCCGGAAGAGCTGAAGCCCGCGCTGCAACGCGCGCAGTCGATGCTCGCCGAGTTCAACGTGCCGGTGATCGTCGAAGTGATTCTCGAACGCGTGACCAACATTTCGATGGGCACCGAGATCGATGCGATCAACGAGTTCGAAGAACTGGCCGCGAAGCGCGAAGACGCACCGACCGCGATCAGCATGCTCGACTGAGCGTCGCAGGTTTTGCATCACGTAAGTACGACGGGCAGCGTCGCCATGCAGCGCTGCCCGATCGCCCGCGCGATCCCCGTGACGAACGAAGTTACCTCAAGAAGTTCTTTCACTGACCGACCAGAGAGACCCACGCACCATGCCGAAATTCGCAGCGAATCTCACCATGCTGTTCAACGAAGTCCCGTTCCTCGAACGCTTTGCCGCGGCGGCGGAGGCGGGCTTTCACGCCGTCGAATTCCTGTTTCCGTATCCGTACCAGATCGCCGAGTTGAGCGAGCGTTTGCAGCAAAACCGCCTGAAGCTGGTGCTGCACAATCTGCCCGCGGGCAACTGGGAAGCCGGCGAACGCGGCATTGCGTGCCTGCCGGATCGCGTGAGCGAGTTTCAGGAAGGCGTGGGACGCGCGATCGAATATGCGAGCGCGCTGCAGGTGCCGCAGGTGAATTGCCTCGTCGGCATTCCGACGGCGGGCGTCGATGCGGACAGGGCGCGCGCGACGATCGTCGATAACCTGCGCTTCGCCGCGAGTGAATTGAAGAAGGCCGGCATCAAACTGCTGGTCGAGCCGTGCAATGCGTACGACATTCCCGGCTTCGCGCTGAACCGTTCGAGCGAAGGGCTCGACGTGATTCGCGCGGTGGGCTCGAACAACCTGTTCCTGCAATACGACATCTATCACATGCAACGGATGGAAGGCGAACTCGAGGCGACCATCAGAAAGAACCTGCCGCAGATCGCGCACATCCAGCTCGCCGACAACCCCGGCCGCAACGAACCGGGCACCGGCGAAATCAACTACCCGTACCTGTTCGCGCTGCTCGACTCGCTCGGCTACGACGGCTATGTCGGCTGCGAGTACAAGCCGCGCACGACCACCACCGCCGGCCTCGGCTGGGTGCAAAGCGTGGCCGGGCAAGTACGCGGCGCGGTGCACGCGGCTGCTTGAGCCGCTGCATGCGCGGCGTGCCTGCAGCGCCTTGGCCACATCACGCGCAACGAGCGAAGCAGGCGCATATCGCGCGCCTCACGCCCTGAAGGAAGTCCCCGCGCGGGACACTCAACAACCCTGGAGATTCACACTCATGGCAAAGATCGGTTTCATCGGGCTCGGCATCATGGGCGCGCACATGGCGCGCAACCTCATCAAGGGCGGTCATTCACTGTTCGTGAACGGCGCCTACCCGGTGCCGGAAGACCTCGCCAAAACGACCAGCGTGGTCGCCAGTTCGACCGCTGTCGCGCAGGCCGCCGATATCGTCATCATCATGGTGCCGGACACGCCTGACGTCGCCAACGTGCTGTTCGCCGACGACGGTGTCGCCGCCGGTCTCACGAAGGGCAAGCTGGTGATCGACATGAGCTCGATCTCGCCCCTCGACACACAGGCATTCGCGAAGCAGATCAACGCGCTCGGCGTCGACTATCTCGATGCGCCGGTGTCCGGCGGCGAAGTCGGCGCGCGTGAAGCATCATTGACGATCATGGTGGGCGGCCCGGAAAAAGCGTTCGCGACTGCGAAACCGCTATTCGAACTGATGGGCAAAAACATCTCGCTGATCGGCGAGAACGGTGCGGGTCAAACCTGCAAGGTGGCCAATCAGATCATCGTTGCGCTGAACATCGAAGCGGTGGCCGAAGCGCTGCTGTTCGCGTCGCGTTCGGGCGCCGATCCGGAGCGCGTACGCAAGGCATTGATGGGCGGCTTCGCGTCGTCGCGGATTCTTGAAGTGCATGGCGAGCGCATGACGAAGCGCACGTTCAATCCGGGCTTCCGTATCGAACTGCATCAGAAGGACCTGAACCTCGCGCTCGACGGCGCGCGCAAGCTCGGCATCGCGCTGCCGCATACGGCGAGCGCGCAGCAACTATTCAGCGTGTGCGCGGCGCATGGCGGCAAGGCATGGGACCATTCGGCGATGGTGCGCGCGCTGGAGATCATGGCGAACCATGAGGTCGCGCAAGCGCCGGGCAACGAAGCGAAGGCGGCTTGAGGCGGGTCATCGCGTGAGCGGGCTGCGGGGTTCGCCGCGCAGGATCGTTGCAGCATGCGCTGCGTCATATCTGTGCTGCTGCGCGAGTCGTATGAACACGGGCAACGGCGAGCCGCGACAGATCACGCGGAACTGCGACAGGTCAATCGGGGAGCGTGCCGCAAGCGTCACAGGCGGCACATAAAAAGTACTTCAGACAGTCATACGGTTTGCCGTGATCGGCGCATCGTCGACATCATCGCAAGCACAGGTGGGGCGCCCGTTCGTCGTGCAGTATGCGCGGCGGAGCGGGCAAATCGTGTCGCTCTGGGCTGAGAGCGGCAAGTGGGGTCCGCAGCGGCACCCGGCGGCGCCGGGGAAGCCTTGGTCGGTCAGACGTCGTCGTCGGGTGTCCGCCTGTCGGATTCATCGTCATGCTTTTTCCGCCAGTTTCTCGCAGCGGGTGCAATCATGCATGCCGCCCGCTTGCACGTATGTTTGCATTTGCTTGCAACTCCGCGCGCTCCCCCGCACTTTTTTTGACACATCGCCGCGCACTTTTCTCCTAAACTCCTTGTCCGGTTGGCTGCATTCGTTAAGTTTGCGAACGCGACGCGCCGTATATCGCTTCCTGCGTCACGCAGGCGTGTCATCCGCATGTCGTGTGCGTGTGATCCGAATCTCTTGCGCAATCTCGCAGGCAGTGCCCCAACCCCGTGCACAACATGTTCTTGTGCCGTTACGTTAGGAGTGTGATCGATGGGTATTCTCAGTTTCATCAAGGAAGCCGGCGAAAAGCTGTTCGGCGCCGCGTCTACTTCCGCACAGGCCGCCGCGCCGGCCGCGCCCGATCTCGCCGCGCTGAATAAAACGGCGGGCGACGCAATCGCTACCTACATCCGCAGCCAGGGCCTCGACGCCACCAATCTGCAGGTGAGCTACGAGGGCACCAGCCACACGGTCACGGTCGCCGGCGAAGCAGCCGATCAGCCGACCAAGGACAAGATCCTCGTCGCCGCCGGCAACGTGCAGAACGTCGACAAGGTCGACGATCAACTGACGGTCACCACGCCCGCCGCCGCGCCGACGCAGTTCCACACGGTCGTGTCCGGCGACAATTTGTGGAAGATCGCCGAGAAGTACTACGGCAGCGGCGCGAAAAACGAGGTGATCTTCCAGGCGAACACGCCGATGCTGAAAAGCCCGGACAAGATTTATCCGGGCCAGGTGCTGGTGATTCCGCCGCAGTGATGCGCTCTGGTGTCATAGGGCATCACATACCGCTGTAACGCGCGCACCAATAGACAACGCGGCGCCCGGATTGAAACCGGGCGCCGCGTTTTTTCATCGAGCCTTCACGCACAGAACAGACACGTGCTGCATGCCAGTGGGTCAGTACCGCATCAGTATCAATACGTGTCGAACACCTTCTGCAACGCTACCGGTCCCGTGCCACCCGCGGCCAGCGCCAGCATCAGCAGAACCCGCGCCTTGTACGGATTTAGCGAGCCCGCGCTGATGAAACCGAGCGCATCGTCGGCGGCCGCGCCGTTGTGCATCACGTGTCCCGAACCCACGCGCGACGAGCGCACCACCGCCACGCCCTGCGAAACGGCATCGCCGAGCGCCTGCACTATCGACGCGTGAATCGAACCGTTGCCGGTGCCCGCCACGACGATCCCGCGCACGCCAGCGGCCACCAGCGCATCGACCGCGATGCGCGACACGCCCGCATAACTCGTGACGATTTCCACATGCGGCCACATCGGTCCGATCACGAATTCGGTCGCGAGCGTGTGCGCGCGCACCACCCCGCGCTGGAATTCGACGCGTCCGTCCTGCACCCAGCCGAGCGCGCCGATCTCGGGCGACTGGAATGCATCGACCGCGTACGTGCTGGTCTTGACCACGTCGCGTGCGCTATGAATCCGGTTGTTGAACGCCACCAGCACGCCCTGCCCGCGCGAGCCCGCATGCGCGGCAACCGTCACCGCGTTCAACAGATTCAGCGGACCATCGGCGGACAACGCCGAGGCCGGGCGCATCGCCGCGGTCAGCACCACCGGCTTGTGCGACTTGATGGTCAGATGCAGCAGGTAGGCGGTTTCTTCGAGTGTGTCGGTGCCGTGCGTGACCACCACGCCGTCGATGTCGTCGGCGGCGAGCAACGTGTTGATGCGTTGCGCGAGCGTGGTCCACAGCGGCATCGCCATGTCCTTGCTGTCGACGCTGGCAATCTGCTCGGGCGCGATGCGTGCCACCGTGGACAAGGCCGGCACCGCCGCCAGCAATTGATCGACGCCGACGACGCCCGCCTGATAGCCGGACGTATTGGTGGCGTCGGCGGCGGCCCCGGCAATCGTACCGCCGGTCGCCAGCACGGCGATGCGCGGCAGCGGCGGCGTGGCGCCCTGGCCGGAAGAAGAAGTTGATGTATTCATGGCGGCGATTGTAAGCGATGCGCCGCGCGCCGCCACGCGAGAAAAAACGGCCGTCTGTTCGTTGAGTGGCTCGCCGGAAGTTCGCGCCGGGTCCACGCGGACGCGGCGCGCATCAATGCACCTGCAATACACCGTTGATGCACGCTTCAGATGCACGGACTCCGCAGTCCCCGCGCCTGCATCAAACCCCTTCGCGCAGCTGTGCGGCGATGTCCGCCTCGTTCAACTGAGGCGCGAACATCTCGATCAGACGGTACGCGTAGGCGCGCAAAAACGCGCCCTTGCGCAGGCCAACGCGCGTCGTGCTCGCTTCGAACAGATGCTGCGTGTCGAGCGCGACCAGTTCGGTGTCGCGTTTGGGATCGTAGGCCATTGCCGCGACCACGCCGATGCCCAGGCCGAGTTCGACATACGTCTTGATCACGTCGGCGTCGATTGCGGTCAGCACGACATCGGGCAACGCACCCGCTTTCGCGAACGCCTGGTCGATGTGCGAGCGGCCCGTGAAGTCCTGGTCGTAGGTGACGATCGGGAATTCGGCGATCTCGTCGAGCGTCAGATTCGGCCGCCCCACCAGCGGGTGTCCCTTCGGCACGACCACCACGTGGTGCCACGAATAGCACGGGAACGTGACGATATCCGGGAAGCGGTCGAGCGCTTCGGTTGAAATGCCGATATCCGCTTCGCCGTTGATGATCATCTGCGCGATTTGCTGCGGGCTGCCCTGGCGCAGCGCCAGATGCACTTTCGGGAACACCTCGGTGAATTGGCGAACCACCTTCGGCAGCGCATAGCGCGCTTGTGTGTGCGTGGTCGCCACCACCAGATGGCCGCTGTCCTGATCGGCGTACTGGCGGGCGACGCGGCGCAGATTCTCCGCATCGAGCAGCATCCGCTCGATCAGCTGATGCACCGCCTTGCCCGGCTCCGTCAGGCCCGTCAGACGCTTGCCGCGCCGGATGAAAATGTCGACGCCCAGTTCGTCCTCCAGATCCTTGATCTGTTTCGACACGCCCGACTGCGACGTGTAAAGCACGTTCGCCACTTCGGTCAGATTCATGTTCTGACGCACGGCCTCGCGCACGAAGCGCAGTTGCTGGAAGTTCATCTGTATGTCTCCGGTTCAGCCAGAGTTGAGTTATTTGAGTATTCGACTATCCGGGTCTGCGGCTGGAACGCTGGGTGCGCACGCGTTACCTTGCACAGATCATTGCGCGGGAAAAACCCGCAATGCACGCGGCACCGCCGTCACGCCATCGCCGATCGCCAGTCGCAGATCACGCCACGATTCGCGATCGAGTTCGGCTTCGAGCAGATTGCCCTCGCGCCCCGCCAGTTCGACCCGCACCGAGCCGCCCAGCGTGACGACGCGCCGCACGTCGACGACAATCCCCTCGCGATGCCCGGACGCCTGCGGATACAACTGCAGATCGTGCGGCCGCACATAGGCGAAGGCCGGACCGTGGAAATCCGCGCTGATCGCAACCGGCAGCGCCGCGCCGTCGACCACGAAGCCGCTCGCGTCGACCTTGCCGTGCAGACGGTTGGCCGCGCCGAGAAACTCGTAGACGAACGAAGTCTGCGGATGGTCGTACACGTCCTGCGGACTGCCGACCTGCTCCACATGGCCGCGATTGAGCACGACGATGCGGTCGGCTACTTCGAGCGCCTCTTCCTGGTCGTGCGTGACGAAGATCGTCGAGATATGCAGATCGTCGTGCAGGCGCCGCAGCCAGCTGCGCAATTCCTTGCGCACCTTCGCATCGAGCGCGCCGAACGGTTCGTCGAGCAGCAGCACCTTCGGCTCGACCGCCAGCGCCCGCGCCAAGGCGATCCGTTGCCGCTGACCACCCGACAATTCCGACGGATAGCGTTGTGCGAGCCAGTCGAGCTGCACGAGCTTCAGCAGCTCATGCACCTTCTCGCGGATCACCGCTTCCGAGGGCCGCTCCTTGCGCGGCTTCACTCGCAAGCCGAACGCCACGTTCTCGAACACCGTCATGTGGCGGAACAGCGCGTAATGCTGGAACACGAAGCCCACTTCGCGTTCGCGCGCGCCGACCGTCGCGACGTCCTGGCCTTGCAGCACGACCTGGCCGCCGTCCGCGTATTCGAGCCCGGCGATCACGCGCAGCAAGGTGGTCTTGCCACAACCCGACGGCCCGAGCAGCGCAACCAGTTCGCCCGGCGGGAAGTCGAGCGAGACGTTGTCGAGCGCGACGAAATCGCCGAAGCGCTTTTGCAGGTTACGAACGGTGATACCCATTACAGCTCTCCTTGCTTGAGCGGGTGTTGCTGCGTCGCATGCGCCGCGTTGACGGACTGCGAGAATGAATGTGATGCGGAACGTGACGACGCAGCGCCCGACGGCGCACCGGCGGACTGCGTCGGCGGCCCGGCATACGCGGGCACGTCGCGCGCGGCCGACAGCTCCGCCGACATATGGCGCTCGGCGAGCAACTTGAGCCCCAGCGTCACGAGTGCGAGCAAGGCCAGCACCGACGCCACGGCGAACGCCGCCGAGAAGTTGTATTCGTTGTAGAGAATCTCGACGTGCAGCGGCATCGTGTCGGTCTGGCCGCGGATATGGCCCGACACCACCGACACCGCGCCGAACTCGCCCATCGCCCGCGCGTTGCACAGGATCACGCCGTACAGCAGGCCCCACTTGACGTTGGGCAGCGTGACGCGGCGGAAGATCTGCCAGCCCGAGGCGCCCAGCACATGCGCGGCTTCCTCTTCGTCATTGCCTTGCGCCTGCATCAGCGGAATCAGCTCGCGCGCGACGAACGGGAACGTGACGAAGATCGTCGCCATCACGATGCCCGGCACCGCGAAGATGATCTGCACGTCATGCGCCTGCAGCCAAGGACCGAACCAGCCCTGCGCGCCGAACATCAGCACGTAGATCAAACCCGAGATCACCGGCGACACCGAAAACGGCAGGTCGATCAGCGTGGTCAAGAGCGCCTTGCCGCGGAATTCGAACTTGGCGATACACCACGATGCGACGAGACCGAACACGAGATTCAGCGGCACGGCGATCGCCGCGGTGATCACCGTCAGCTTGATCGCGGCCAGCGCGTCCGGATCGGCGAGCGCTTCGAAATAGAACCCGAGGCCTTTGTTCAGCGCCTGATAGAACACGGCCACCAGCGGCACGACCAGAAACAGCGCGAGAAACAGCAGCGCGATGCCGGTCAGCAGCCAACGCACCATCGGCCGTTCGGTGACCGGATCGGGCCGGCGCGCGACGTTCAGCGGCGCGCGCGGCGCAAGCGCCACCACTGGGCTATCGTTCGCATGGTTCGCACCCTGCGCGCGATTTGCATCGTTCACCGGTTGGCGGCTCATTGCACACCTCCGCCGATCGCGGCGACACTGGTTGCCGCCACCGGCGCCGGCCCCGCGCTGCCGCGGCCCGTGCGCCGCTGCAAATACCACTGCAAGCTGTTGATGAACAGCAGCATCAGAAACGACACGACCAGCATCACCACCGCCAGCGCGGTCGCGCCCGCATAGTCGTATTGCTCCAGCTTGGTGATGATCAGGAGCGATGTGATCTCCGACTTCATCGGCACGTTGCCGGCGATGAAGATCACCGAGCCGTATTCGCCGAGCGCGCGCGCGAAGGCGAGCGCGAAGCCCGTCAGCAGCGCCGGGAACACCGCGGGCAGCACGACGCGGCGAAACGTCAGCCAGCGCGAGGCGCCCAGGCACGCGGCCGCCTCTTCCTGCTCGCGCTCGAACTCTTCGAGCACCGGCTGCACCGTGCGCACGACGAACGGCAAACCGATGAAGGTCAGCGCAACCAGCACGCCCGCCGGCGTGAAGGCGATCTTGATGCCGAGCGGCTCGAGAAACTGCCCGATCCAGCCATTGCCCGAGTACACCGCCGCGAGCGAAATACCCGCCACCGAGGTGGGCAGCGCGAACGGCAGATCGACCACGGCGTCGACGATGCGCTTGAACGGAAACGTGTAGCGCACCAGCACCCACCCGACCAGAAAGCCGAACACTGCGTTGATCAGCGCGCCGCCGAGCGCGGAAAAGAACGTCAGGCGATACGACGCGAGCACCCGCGGCGACGTCACCGCGCGCACGAACTGATCCCAGTCGAGCGTCGCGGTCTTGAGAAAGGTCGCCGCCAGCGGAATCAGCACCACGAGGCTCAGATAAGCCACCGTGATGCCGAGTGTCAGGCCAAAACCGGGCAACGCGCTCGGCTTTCGGAAGGTCAACGTCGTCATGCTGGATACTCTTCAGGTTGATGCTTGCGTTGTGATGCCGATCTTCGGCTGCCGGATTCCGGTTAGCCAAAAGCGCGCCCTGGGGCGCGCTCGGAAGTGGCGCGTTGCCGCGCCCCGTTGTCGACGCCGATGCCGGACAAGGCAGGCATCGGCGGAGTTACTGTGGCTGGTAGATCGAATCGAACACGCCGCCGTCGGCAAAGTGCGTCTTCTGCGCGTTCGTCCAGCCGCCGAACGAATCATCCACCGTGTACAGCTTCAGCTTCGGAAACTTCGCGGTCAGGTCGGCCGGCACCTTGTTCGAACGCGGACGGTAGAAGTTCTTCGCGGCGATCTCCTGGCCCTCTTCGCTGTACAGGAAGTTCAGGTACGCCTCGGCGAGCTTGCGCGTGCCGTGCTTGTCGACGACCTTGTCGACCACCGCGACCGGCGGCTCGGCCAGAATGCTCACCGACGGCACGACGATTTCGAACTTCTCCGGACCAAACTCCTTCAGCGACAGAAACGCTTCGTTCTCCCATGCGATCAGCACGTCGCCGATACCGCGCTGCACGAAGCTGGTGGTCGCGCCCCGCGCACCCGAATCCAGCACCCCAGCGTTCTTGTACAACTTGCCGACGAACTCCTTCGCCTTCTGCGCATTGCCGCCCGGCTGATGCTCGGCATACGCCCACGCCGCCAGATAGTTCCAGCGCGCGCCGCCCGAGGTCTTCGGATTCGGCGTGACGATCGACACACCCGGCTTGGTCAGATCGTCCCAGTCCTTGATGTGCTTCGGGTTGCCCTTGCGCACGAGGAACACGATCGTCGACGTGTACGGCGACGCGTTGTCCGGCAGGCGCTTTTGCCAGCCCTTGTCGAGCAACCCCTTGCCGGCGAGCGCGTCGATGTCGTAAGCGAGCGCCAGCGTCACCACGTCCGCCTGCAAACCGTCCAGCACCGAGCGCGCCTGCGCGCCGGAGCCGCCGTGCGACTGCTTGAAGGTGATCGACTCGCCGGTCCTGGCTTTCCATTCCTTGCCGAATGCCTGGTTGACGTCCTGATACAACTCGCGCGTCGGATCGTAGGAAACGTTCAGCAGCGTACTGTCGGCCGCGTGCGCCTGGCCGATGGCGCCGAGCGTGCCGAGCACGCCGGCCGCGCCGAACGCAAGCGCCGCGATGAGTTGTCTGGTCCTGCCCGTCAGCCCCGTGTGTCGATGGTTCATGTTCGATCTTCTCCGCGTTGTGGTCCGCTGAAACAGCGTCTGGTGTTGTTTTGCGTCGCGGTCACGTGCACATGAGCGCCAACTGGAGGCCAGTCTATCGAAGCGCTTTCATCATTAAAAATAATGTTTCTTCATTTTTTAATACGCAAAAGTGGTAATGACAGCTGGATAAGGCGTTGCGGCACGAAAACGGCTGTCTCGGCGTCGCCGGGTGACGTTGGAGCGGCACCCCAAGCGGCGAACTTAAAGTAAAGCTTGAATTGCGCCGAATACTGTATAAAAATACAGTCACCTGTTCATTCATACAGTGGCCATGACAAAACTCACAGCACGACAGCAGCAGGTGTTCGATCTGATCCGCCGGGCGATCGAACGCACCGGCTTTCCGCCCACCCGCGCGGAGATTGCCGCAGAACTGGGCTTCAGCTCGGCCAATTCGGCAGAAGAACATCTGCGCGCGCTCGCTCGCAAGGGTGTGATCGAACTCGCGGCCGGCGCGTCGCGCGGCATCCGCCTGCTGGCGGGCCCCGAAGATTCGCCGCATCAGTTCACGCTGCCGCACGCCAGCATCATGCAGTTGTCGCTGCCGCTGATCGGCCGGGTTGCCGCCGGCAGCCCGATCCTCGCGCAGGAACATATCTCGCAGCACTACGTGTGCGACCCGGCGCTGTTCTCGAGCAAGCCCGACTATCTGCTGAAGGTGCGCGGGCTGTCCATGCGCGACGCGGGCATCTTCGACGGCGACCTGCTCGCGGTGCAAAAGAGGAGCGAGGCGAAAGACGGCCAGATCATCATTGCCCGGCTCGGCGACGACGTCACGGTCAAGCGCCTGAAGCGCCGGCCCAACGGCATCGAGCTGATCGCGGAGAACCCGGACTACGAGAACATCTTCGTCGAGACCGGCAGTGCGGAATTCGCGCTGGAAGGCATCGCCGTGGGCCTGATTCGCCCAGGCGAGTTTTAAGCCGCAGGCGCGGCGCCCGGGCGTCGTATAGGCGTCGCTTGTGCGTCACTTGTACCTCGCTTGTACCTATCGGCCACACTCACGCTGCATCAACGCTGCCTCGCCTGGAGAGACTCATGGAACGCCTTGCCCGCCTGCTGCCTTTTCGCCAGTTTGGTCGTCTGCGACATTTACGCAATCTGGTGCCGTGCTCATTGATCGAAGCGGCTGCGGCGAATACCGCATCGCTGTTCGACACGCCCGCCGAGGCAGCGAGCCTGCCCTCTGCATTGCCGGCGTTTGCGCGCGTGTCGTTGAACTCGGGATTGAACACGGCCGAGCCGGCGCGTCGCGCGCCGGTGCGGGTCTATCACGGGCCGTCGCGGCTGATCATGGTCGGCACGGTCGACGCGGTGTGCCGCATGATCGACCGGTGCATTGCCGACGAAGCCAATGTGCACGGCGCCGTGTTCGAGTCTTGAGATCGAGTCGGTGTTGAGCGCGAAAGCGGCTGCATGGTGCATAGCGCGTAATCGTTCGCTGCTTCGCCCTTTTCAGACCCGCCGTCGGATATTTGCCTAGAATGGGATTGTTTCTGCGTGACCGAGGTCCACGTTAGATCAAACCTGATGGGGAGTCCCGTTCAATGACAGTTCCAACACGCAACAAAGGCATCGCCACCCGGCCGCTGATCATCACGCTGATCGTGATTGCGGTGATCGCCGTGTTGGGGTTTGCTTACGCATCACCGTATATCGCACTGAACAACCTCAAACGCGCGGCCGATGCGCGCGACGTGCAAACCGTCAATCAGTATGTGGATTTCCCCGCGTTGCGCGACAGCCTGAAGCTGCAGATCGCCAGCTTGCTGTCACGCCGGCTGGACGCGGATAACAACAGCAAACTCGCCACCATCGGCGCAATGATCGGCGTGACGCTGATCGGTCCGCTAGTCGATGCTTATGCGACGCCGGACGGCGTCGCGGCCTTGCTAAACGGTATGCCCCCGAGCGGCGACCCTGGCGAACACCCACCCGAAGCGCCTGCGGCGAACAATGCGCCGGCCGCAGCCGCGCAACCACCCGCGTCGCCTGCCGCTGGTGACACCAGCAACAACGCCAACGGCAACGCTGCTCCCGCGCAACGGCAAACCTCGGCGGGTTATCGCAGCCTCAACGAGTTCGCAGTCACTTACCGGCGTGGCGGCGAGGCCGCCGCGCATTACTCGGCCATCTTCAGACGCGAAGGTCTGTTCACGTGGAAGCTCGCGGCAATCAACCTGAGCGAGTGACCGGCGGGCCCTGACGGCCAGCCACTCGACCGACGCACTGCCCGTTTGCGCGCAACCGGCATCAAGCGGCAAGCCGCCTCAAGCCGCGGCTTGTTGCTCCTCCTGCGCGGAAGAACAGGCCACCAGAATGCTGCACGACACCCGGTCGAGCAAAGGCGTGTTGCCCGCGCCCATCCACCACCGCGACAAGCCGGTGCGGCAGCGATGCCCGACTACCACGAGGTCGACATGCAATTCATTGGCGAGATTGGCGATCTCGTCGATCGGATGGCCGAACGCGAAATGCCCTTGCGCAATCACGCCGCGCTCGGTCAGCCAGTTCACCCCTTCCTGCAGGATATCGCGCGCGGTCTTTTCGAAACTGCCGCAGGCCACATCGGTCAGCAGGCCCGCGCTTTGCGCAATGCTGGAGCGCATGTCGACCACCGACAGCAGATGTGTTTCCGCCTTCAGGTCCAACGCGAGGTCGGCGCCGCAACGCAGGGCTTTGCGGCCTTCGCGCGAGCCGTCGTAGCACAGCAGGATTTTCTGGTAGCTCGCCATGGTTTTCCTCCCTTCGCGCGGAAAGCGCGGTCTGAATCAATCATGGTGCGCCGCAATTCAACTAGCAAGGGATGGAAAACGCTAAGTGTGCGAGCGGCGCGCCCTAACCCGGTGCACACGGGATGGGTCGTGCTCCGCGATACTTTTGCGGGGCAATGCCGCAGTGCAAAAGAGCTTGGCGCAATGACTCGCCGCCCTCTCGACGTTAGTCGGCGATAGCCTAGAATAGGCGGCCTTCCCGGCCATCAACGCCGTTTTGCGGAGCCTCGCCCGATATTTATGTCTGAAGCCGCCATTGAATTCCATGAGGTCAAAAAGACCTACGGCGAAAAAACGGTCGTCGATGGACTGTCGTTTCATGTCAACGCCGGGGAATGTTTCGGCCTGCTCGGCCCAAACGGCGCGGGCAAAACCACCACTCTGCGCATGCTGCTCGGCATCGCGGCACCCGACGCCGGCGCGATCCGGCTATGCGGCGAACCGATCCCCGGCCGCGCGCGCGGGGCGCGCGCGGGTCGGCGTGGTGCCGCAGTTCGACAATCTCGATCCCGATTTCACGGTGCGCGAGAATCTGCTGGTGTTCGGCCGCTACTTCGGCATGAGCGCCGCGCAATGCCGCGCGGCGGTGCCGTCGCTGCTCGAATTCGCGCGCCTCGAAAGCAAGGCGGATTCCCGCGTGAGCGAGTTGTCGGGCGGCATGAAGCGGCGCCTCACGCTGGCGCGCGCGCTCATCAACGATCCGGACGTGCTCATCATGGACGAGCCGACCACCGGCCTCGATCCGCAGGCGCGGCATCTCATCTGGGAGCGGCTGCGTTCGTTGCTCGCGCGTGGCAAGACCATCCTGCTGACCACGCACTTCATGGAAGAAGCCGAACGGCTTTGTCACCGGCTGTGCGTGATCGAGGAAGGACGCAAGATCGCCGAAGGCGCGCCGAGCGCGCTGATCGCCTCCGAGATCGGCTGCGATGTGATCGAGATCTTCGGACCCGATCCGCTGGCGTTGCGCGATGAACTGGCGCCGCTGGTCGAGCGCACGGAAATCAGCGGCGAAACGCTCTTCTGCTACGTGAACGACGCGCAGCCCGTGCACGCGCGGCTCAAGCAGCGCGCCGATCTGCGCTATCTGCATCGGCCGGCGAATCTGGAAGACGTGTTCCTGCGGCTCACTGGCCGCGAGATGCAGGACTGAAGGCGCGTATTGATGAGGGCACTCTCTCCACAGCTATAACGAAACCACGACGAAACCGCATCGAAACTGCAACGAAACCACCACGCCACAGCCACGCCACCGCACGAGACACGCAATGGACGCACGCACTTACGAAGCCCCGGGCGACACGCCGTCGAAACAGGCGCCCTTCGGCGCCTTCCCGGCCAACGCGGTGAACTGGATCGCGGTGTGGCGCCGTAACTATCTGGTGTGGAAGAAGCTCGCGCTCGCGTCGATGTTCGGCAATCTCGCCGATCCGATGATCTATCTGTTCGGCCTCGGTTTCGGCCTCGGGCTGATGGTCGGGCAGGTCGACGGCGTGTCGTACATCGCGTTTCTGGCAGCGGGCACGGTGGCGTCGAGCGTCATGATGTCGGCGAGTTTCGAGTCGATGTATTCGGGCTTTTCGCGCATGCATGTCCAGCGCACGTGGGAAGCGATCATGCACACGCCGCTCACGCTCGGCGACATCGTGCTTGGCGAGGTGATGTGGGCGGGCAGCAAGTCGATGCTGTCGGGCGCGGCGATCATGCTGGTGGCCGGCGTATTGGGCTATGCGAATTTTCCGTCGATGCTGCTGGCGTTGCCGGTCATCATCCTGACCGGGCTTGCGTTCGCGAGTATCGCGATGGTGGTGACGGCGCTCGCGCCTTCGTATGATTTTTTTATGTTTTACCAAACACTGGTCTTGACGCCGATGCTGTTGCTCTCCGGCGTGTTCTTTCCCGCTTCGCAACTGCCCGCCGCCGCGCGGGCGGTGACCGGCGTGATGCCGCTCGCGCACGCGGTCGATCTGATGCGCCCGGCGATGCTGGCGCGGCCCATCGACCACGCGGTATTGCATCTGGCCGTGCTGGTGGCTTATGCGGTGGGCGGGTTTATCGTGTCGGCGATCCTGTTTCGCCGCCGGATGATGAAATAAACCGCGAGCCTTGAAGATCCGCGGGCAGCGGATGACGGATACTCGGCGAACCCGCTGAAACTTCTGTGACTGCCGCGGTTGCAGTGGTGGCACGCCACGTACTCAACCCACCCGCTTCAGTCCTCGTCGTCCGTCCACGGAATGTCGACGTCGGAGATAAACGCCACCGTCGCGAACGGCCCGCCATCCTGACGCCCGATCTTCCCATCGGCGCGCTGCCATTCAACCCGGAACACCGTGGCCGGATCATCGGCGATCAGGCGCACCGTGCGCACTTCGTCCGGATCGGCTTCCTCGACGGGACCGTCGAGCGAGATCTGCAATTCCTGCGGCCACAGTCCGTCAGCCGGATCGTAAATCTTGTCGCCATCGGGAATCAGCGTGAACGCTTCCACGCCAATCGTCGCCGACGCCTCGACGATCATCTTCGCCAGCGCGCGCAGCAACGCTGTCGCTCGCGCCGAGTTCGCCTGACGGATTGCCAGATCCCCGCGCGTCAGCGCCTGCTCGAGTTTCGGGTTGGTTTTTTGTTGGGCCATTCGATGTCCTTGGTCCTATCGCTCTGTTGTGCACGGCACGCCGCGTCGATTGCGCCGCGCGCTCCATTTTTCGGGCTGAATCGTACCACTGGTGTGCGTTGCAGCATCGCCAGCCGCACAGTGCTTTGGCGTGCGCCGGCACGGGACTCGCAGCGCTGTTCTTCCCGGTCTCCTCGTCCACCTCAGTTTAGGTCGTGAATCGGGTTCCGGCAGGGACATTTGCCCCCCGATTGGTTACGAACGGTATCAGCGTCATGCACTGCGTCCGAACCCTGCCGCAATTGCAGCCTCAGCCACTGCATACGCAATTGCGATATCGAACGCAGCTCGCGCGACGCTAGCGCACCGGCGCGCTCCGCTTACGCGCGCCCTTCGATCCACCCGCATCGCCCGGCTTCGCGCCGCCGATCTCGACGATCAGATGATCGCGGAACGCGCGCACTGAAGGCGGCAGTTCTCGCCCCGCCATGGTCTGCACCTGAATGCTGCGCTGGCGCATCTGCGGATGCGCGAGCGGCATCACGACGAAGCCGTCGCCAGCATAGCGGTCGCGCACGGACAGCAGGCCCGTGAACATGATCGCGCCGGACTTCTGCGCATAGCGATACATCGCGCCGCTGTTGTTGCACGTGAGTTCGGGTTCGAGCAGGATGCCTTCGAGCGCGCACGTAATGTCGATCAACTGACGGATCGTCGTGCCCGGCTCGGGCAGCACCAGCGGATAGTGCCGCACATCCGCGAGCGACGCCCTCGCACGCGCGGCCAACGGATGATCGGCGCGCAGCAGCGCCAGCACCGGCGCGCGTTCGGTGTGCTCGACCTTGACGCCCTTCTCGGGCGCGAGGCTGAAGGTCAACGCGAGATCGGCGTCGCCGTCGCGCACGCGGCGCGTCGCTTCGCCCGGCGACACCACCGACAGCATGAAGTCGATCCCAGGATACTGCCCGCGAAAGCTCGCCATGGCGGCGGGCAGGAAGTCGGCGGCGAACCCCTCCGAACTGACCACCTTGATCATGCGGCCATGCAAGGTCGCGATACCGCCGATCTCCTTCATCACATGCTCGGCTTCGAGAAGGCTGCGCTGCGCGTAGGCCAGCAGCCGCTCGCCGGCTTCGGACAGCGCCATGCCGCGCGGACGCCTCTCGAACAGCGCCGCGCCGAGTTCGCTTTCGAGCCGCGCAACCTGCCGGCTGATGGCCGACACGGCCACATGCAGTCGTTGCGACGCGTCGCTGAGCGAGCCGGTGCGCGCGACTTCGACGAAGTAGCGCAATGCAATACCGTGTAGCGAAACTGCCATGGGGACGCCTTATGCAGCGAAGCCGAGCGCCCGGTGGAATCGCGAGCGCGGCCCGCGCGCGTGGAGCTTTGCCTTTTCGGCAACGCAAGATTCGAAACACGATCATTGTGACAAAAAACACGGCCTCCTAGAATCGGTTCGACACCACAGGCCGCAGGCCGATGCCGACCGGGCATCCGGCCACGCGCCGCCCCCCCGCACCCCGCAATGGAGACACCCCATGAGCCGCACCCGGGCGATCGAGCATGCAACCCAGCATTTCGAATCAGGCGCCTTCCTTGAGGACCTCAATCGCCGTGTCGGCTTTCGCACCGAAAGTCAGGAAGCCGAGCGCGCCGCCATCCTGCTGTCGTATCTGACCGACGAGATCGCGCCCGAAGCCGCGCGCCTCGGTTTCAGCACGCGCATCGTCGACAACCCGGTGGGCGGCTTCGGGCCGTTCCTGATCGCGAGCCGCCGTGAGGGCGACCATCTGCCGACCGTGCTGGTCTACGGCCACGGCGACGTCGTGCGCGGCTACGACAGCCAGTGGCGCGCGCCGCTGACGCCGTGGGCCGTGACGGTCGAAGGCGAGCGCTGGTTCGGCCGCGGCACCGCCGACAACAAGGGGCAGCACACCATCAACCTGGCCGCGCTGGCGAGCGTGCTCGCCGCGCGCGGCGGCCGGCTCGGCTTCAACGCGAAACTGCTGATCGAGATGGGGGAAGAGACCGGCTCGCCGGGCCTCGACGCGATTTGCCGCGCGCACCGTGACGAACTGGCGGCCGACGTGCTGATCGCCTCCGACGGCCCGCGTGTCGCCGCGCGGCGGCCGACCGTGTTCCTCGGCTCGCGCGGCGCGGTGAACTTCAAGCTGTCGCTGAATCTGCGCGACGGCGCGCATCACTCGGGCAACTGGGGCGGCCTGCTGCGCAACCCGGCCACGGTGCTGGCGAACGCGCTGGCGAGCCTCGTTGATGCGCGCGGTGTGATCGCCGTCGACGGCTTGCGTCCGCCGCCGCTGCCTGACGCCGTGCGCCGCGCGCTCGCCGACCTCACGGTAGGCGGCGGCCCCGGCGACCCCGAGATCGACGACAAGTGGGGAGAGCCCGGCCTCACGGCGCCCGAGCGCGTGTTCGGCTGGAACAGCTTCGAAGTGCTGGCCTTCAAGGCCGGTAATCCGGAGAACCCGGTCAACGCGATTCCGGCGTCGGCGTACGCGCATTGCCAGTTGCGTTTCGTGATCGGCACCGATTGGACACAGCTCGAACGGCATCTGCGCACGCATCTGGATGCGCATGGCTTCTCGCTGGTGGAGATCGCCGTCGAGCGCGGTGCGCCCGCCACGCGTCTGAACCCCGACGATCCGTGGGTCAAATGGGCCGTCGCGTCGCTCGAACGAACTACCGGCAAGAAGACCGCGGTGCTGCCGAACCTGGGCGGCACGCTGCCGAACGAAGTGTTCTCCGACACGCTCGGCCTGCCGACCATCTGGGTGCCGCACTCGTACCCGGCCTGCTCGCAGCACGCGCCGAACGAGCACATGCTCGGGCCGGTCGTGCGCGAGGGACTGCAAATGATGGCCGGGCTGTTCTGGGACCTCGGCGAGAACTCGCCGCGTGCAACGGCAGATGCGACGCATGCGCGAGGCACGGCGAACACGGCCCACACGGCGTGAGCCGCGAGCCGCACGCCCCCTGAACGACGCCTGAACCTCTGCAGCGCGGCTCGAGCCTGATCCGGCATCGCGCCGGACGAGGCTCTCGAAAGCCGCCGCGCTAGCGCCGCATCAAGGCGCCGGATTCGGCTGCAATTCATGCAGCGCGTCGATCTCCGCGAGGACTTCCGGCGACAGCTTCACTGCGGCACTGGCGATGTTTTCCTTCAACTGATCGAGCGAGGTCGCGCCGACCAGATTGCTGGTCACGAACGGCCGGCTATTGACGAACGCGAGCGCGAATTGCGCGGGCGACAAGCCATGGCGTTTGGCCAGTTCCACATAACGCGTGGTCGCCTGCACCGCTTGCGGCTTGCTATAGCGCTGGAAGCGCTCGAACAGCGTAATGCGGGCGCCGGCCGGACGCGCGCCGCCTTCGTACTTGCCCGACAGCCAGCCGAACGCGAGCGGCGAATAGGCAAGCAAGCCGATGTTGTCGCGATGCGCGTACTCGGACAGGCCCACTTCATACGTGCGGTTCAGCAGGCTGTACGGATTCTGGATGCTGACGATGCGCGGCAAGCCGAGCTTTTCGGCGGCGCGCAGGAATTGCGCGACACCCCACGGCGTTTCGTTCGACACGCCGATATGGCGCACCTTGCCCGCCTTCACGAACTCGGCCAGCACCGACAGGGTTTCTTCGATCGGCACCGTGTACGCGTCGTCGACCCACGGATAGGCGGGGCGGCCGAACGTCATCGTGCTTCGATCCGGCCAGTGCAGTTGATACAGATCGACATAATCCGTTTGCAGGCGCTTGAGGCTGTCGTTGAGCGCCTCGGTCAGATTCTGGCGGTCGAACTGGTTGCCCTCCCCGCGAATATGGCGCGGGTTGTGAGGTTGACGCGCCGGTCCGGCGATCTTGGTGGCGAGCACGATTTTCTCTCGCGCGCTGCGATGCTGCGCGAGCCACGTGCCGATGTAGCGCTCGGTCGAACCTTGCGTTTCGGCGCGCGGCGGCACCGGGTACATTTCCGCGGTGTCGATCAGGTTGACGCCGTGATCGAGCGCGTAGTCGATCTGCGCGTGCGCTTGCTGTTCGGTGTTCTGCTCGCCCCACGTCATGGTGCCCAGACCAATCAGGCTAACCTGCACGTCGGAGCCGCCGAGTCTGCGGTATTCCATCTAGTTTGTCCTGTCGAATGTGATCGGAAAGCGCAGAAGTTACCACGCCGGCGCGATGCCTGCAGCAAGGCTAAAATGCCGGTGCGGCGGGCGGTCCGCTTTGCCCCGCTCAATGAGCCTGGCACCCACTCTTCTGCGATGAATCCCGAACACCTCGAACTGCTGGTCACGCGCGTGATGCCCTACGGGAAATATAAAGGCCGCGTGATTGCGGACCTGCCGGGCCACTATCTAAACTGGTTCGCGAGCCAGGGCTTTCCGCCGGGCGAGATCGGCCGCCTGCTCGCGTTGATGCATGAGATCGATCACAACGGTTTGAAGCCGCTGCTCGCGCCTTTGCGCAAGCGCTGACGCGCTCGCGATGAAAGCCGGCTGAACCATGGGCAAGCCAGACGAAAGTTGCAGCGCAGGCATCGTGCAAGCCATGTAAGACCGTACAAATTTATACAGTATTTTTCTTGCACCGCGCGGTCCCGTGGACTTTAATCGGCGTAGGTCGTCGCGCGGTCACGAATGATCGAAAACCGCGCGCGCCTTTGCACATGACCTTGCCTGCCCTGCCTGTCCATGTCTGAATTCAGCCTGTCCGCGATGCTGGACTTTCTCGGTCACGATCTCTCGCCCGTGCGCGCAGTGATCGCGTTTTTTCTGATCGGCTATGTGATCGTCGGACTGCCCCTGCATTTTCGCCAGGGCGCCGCGTCGCGCGATATCTGGGGCACGGCAGCCGGCGTAACGATGGCCGCGATCTATGCGGCGTTCCTCATCGGTGTGTACCCGGCGCTGCATCATTCGGCTGCCGCACTGCATTAGCGCGGGACAAACACGGCGTTTCCGGCGCGACGCCGGACCACACGTTCGTCACGATTCGCCTTTCGCGTCCGGCTCCGCACGTTGCGTCACCGCGCCAGTCGCGCGCTCGTTCAAGCGCCCTGCCGACACCAACTCCGGGCCCAGTGCATCGAGCAGCGGCGCGAGCAATGTCTGCCGTGGCTGCCAGCGCTGCAGCGAAGTCCTGTACAGCGGACGGCGCACCTGCGCCGAGCTGGCCGTGATCACCTGACGCGCCGTCTGAGACGATCGAACGAAGCATCATCGCGGCCCAGGCCGGACAGCGCTTCACCCTACGCGAAGTGCAGTTGCGCCTGATCGGCCACTTCCAGCGAGGCGGCATCACTGACGAGCCGCTCGATCGACGCGAACACGGGGTCGTCGGCAGCAAGGCGCGTGATCTGCACGAAGTTCCGGTAATACAGCGGCACGCGCGGCGCGCCGTCGATCGCGCGGCGATATGCTGCATGCGCTTCGTCGAAACGGCCGAGTGCTTGCGGGCAGTTGCCCAACTTGTGCGAACCGTCGGCGCCCGGCTTGCGGCGCACCGCTTCACGACAGGCCGCCACCGCCGGTTCGAGTTGCTGCATCTGCTCGAGCGTCCAGCCGAATCCGTGATGCGAATCGGCGTTGCACGGATCGCGCGCGATCGCCTCGCGATAATGGCCGGCGGCTTCGGGAAAGCGCTTCAACGCGACAAGCGTCGCGGCGAGGCCGTTCGTAATTGACGGCGTCGGCGGGAGCGAGCGCGCGCGCGGCTTCGAAACATTGCAGCGCGGTTGGGATGTCGCCGCGCACAATGCTGGCGTCGCCTTGTGTGCGCCATGCCGATGCGCTCGCGGGCTGGGGATCGTGCTCCATTGCCGGCTGGTTGCGGGCAGGCCTCGCGTCGCGCGATTCTGGCAGAAAGCCTGGCGTTGTTTTTCGTCCTGCGGCAGCGCAAGCATGGGTGGAGATTCCAAGGCAACTGTCCGACCGAAAACTTGCAAGCGCCCCCTACTGTTCCTTGTCGAATAGTTAACCAACTGTTACAGCAATGCACATTGGTAAGACGCTGGAAGATTCGCGCAGTGGCCGGTGGCGATGGGGTTCGGTCGCCTTACCGAAATCGGCGACGCGTACAGGCACGCGACATGCGGTAATTCGCAGACACAAATGCTATTGAACTCGTTCGCACGCGATTTTTCTGATGCTTATATGAAGGAGAAAATCGTGAGCAGGCTCGTTGCATCAATCGCTTTGATAACCTTGGCGGCAAGTCTCACCGGATGCGCGGTCGCGCCGGGCTACGACTATGCGTACGCGCAGCCCTACTACCCGGGTTATGGCTACGCTTACGGTCCACCCTATGCGCCGGTTTACGGGACGGTGGGGATCTGGGGTGGCTGGGGCGGTGGTCCATGCTGCTATTACTACCACGGAGGTCACGGCGGCCATTGGCATGGTCATGGCGGCGGTGGCTGGCACGGCGGCGGTTATGGCGGATCGCACGGCGGCACGTGGAGCAGCGGCGGCGGCGGCGGACATGGTGGACACGGTGGACATGGGCGCTGAGGCCGTCGACGGTTGATGGCTTGAGCGCAGTTGCGCGAAGCAGCATGGGTGGGCCTCGCCGACGTGACCTCTCGGCCCGATCAGGCGCTTTCGTACCTTGCGGTAAAATCGATGTTTTGATTCAAGCCGTCTGGCCGTCCCATGTCTTCACCTCAAACTCCCAGCCCGCGCCGCGTCTCCGTCGCGCCGATGATGGACTGGACCGATCGCCACTGTCGCTCGCTGCATCGCGCGATCTCGCGCCATACGTGGCTTTATACGGAAATGGTGACGACCGGCGCGTTGCTGCACGGCGACGTGCCGCGCCATCTCGGCTTCACGCCCGACGAAGC
Source organism: Paraburkholderia sediminicola (assembly GCF_046026895.1). Taxonomy (GTDB): domain Bacteria; phylum Pseudomonadota; class Gammaproteobacteria; order Burkholderiales; family Burkholderiaceae; genus Paraburkholderia; species Paraburkholderia sediminicola_C. The sequence goes on along the minus strand of NZ_JAQQEU010000016.1, from coordinate 43,663 downwards.
GCCGGTCGCGCTGCAACTCGGCGGCAGCGAACCCGACGACCTCGCCCGCTCGGCCAGACTCGGCGAGCAATGGGGTTACGACGAAATCAATCTGAACTGCGGCTGCCCGTCGGAGCGCGTGCAACGCGGCGCATTCGGCGCGTGCCTGATGAACGAGCCGCAACTCGTCGCCGACTGCGTGAAGGCCATGCGCGACGTGGTCTCGGTACCCGTCACGGTCAAGCATCGGATCGGCGTGGACGCGGTCGAGGAATACGGCTTCGTGCGCGATTTCGTCGGCACCATCGCGGACGCGGGCTGCAACGTGTTCATCGTGCACGCGCGCAACGCCATCCTCAAAGGTTTGAGCCCGAAGGAGAATCGCGAGATTCCGCCGCTCAAGTACGACTACGCATACCGGTTGAAGCGCGACTTTCCGGAACTGGAGATCATCATCAACGGCGGCATCAAGACGCTCGATGAAGTCGACCTGCATCTTCAACACGTCGATGGCGTGATGCTCGGGCGCGAGGCTTATCACAACCCGTATGTGTTGGCAGAGGTCGATGCGCGCTTCTATGGTTCCACGCAAGCGCCGCCGACTCGCGAGCAGGTCGAAGCAAAGCTGATCGAATATTGCGCGGCTGAAATGGCGCGGGGCACGTATCTCGGTGCGATCACGCGTCACGCGCTCGGTCTTTACCGCGGCGAGGCAGGCGCACGTGGATGGCGTCGTGTTTTGTCCGATAGCAAACGCCTCGCCGCGCGCGATCTGGGCATCTTCGCCGAGGCAAGACAGCATCTGCGCGAGCCCGTCGAAATTTTTGAATAAAGGACTAGGCAAACGGGATTCTTGTTCGTATAATCTCGTTTCTTCATCGGCGAGCCAAGTTTCTTGGCAAGTCAAGCAGATGTCAGTGGTGGCTGTAGCTCAGTTGGTAGAGTCCAGGATTGTGATTCCTGTTGTCGTGGGTTCGAGCCCCATCAGCCACCCCAAAGAATTCAGGTAGTCATGTTTTGCAAACGGCGTTGTGAGAAATCACCACGCCGTTTTTGTTTGTGCTCTCCGTTTCGATGATTCCTCAGCGCGCACCAACCGCGCGCTCTCTCAAACTCCCTCGCCCAGATAACCCCACCCATCCCAAGGGCTATAGCTCCCAAAAACGCTTGGGGATGAGGGTCGCACCAGCGCTCGCCCCCACACAGCCTACGTCTGACGGATTGTTCCGGATCCGAGAATAGTAATTTCATATTATCGGCACAAATTTTCAATAGTAGGGGTATACACTCCTCCCATCGACGTTGCAGACAACACCTCATCGGCCCCTGCGACGCCTTCCTGAACTGAAATCGAAACGTTATCGGAGTCACACCATGAAGACCAAGCTCATCGCCGCCCTGCTGGTTGCAGTTTCTGCCTCGATCGCCGCCCCTGCTTTTGCAAGCGGCTACGGCCCCGCACCGTACTATCGTCCGTCGGTCGGCGCGCCGGCTTCGCAGCAAGGCCAAAGCGCGCAGACGGTTGCCGCTGAACGTGCCAACGCTGAATCGAATACGAATGCCTACGGCGGCGTGCAGAACGTTTCGTCGCAATCGGGTACGCGTGCACCGGCTTCGGGACCGCAATCGGTTTTCTTCGGCCACTAAGCACTTGCCGTCGAATCTGCTGCCCCCACGGCAGCGGATCAACCGGGCGCCGCGCATGCAGTACTGATGCCGGCGCCCGGTTGCGTTTACGGGGGCGCCAGTCGGCGAGCGTCGCTCAAGCCCGGCTAGCCGATCTTCGTTTTAGCGATTCGTAGCATTGCAGCGTTGCATTGCACGCAAGGTCGGTTCGTTGTGCCGCGTGCAACGTCCACAGCAAATCACAGCGCGGCAGTCGATCCGCTATCCACGTTCGCAGCGCTCTGAAACGAAACCCGCGACTTAAGCTGGGAGGCCCGCATCGATCAATTCACGCGCCGCGTTAAAGCCCGCCTCGGCAGCGCCATGCTCGGTCGACCACAAGCTGTCGATATGAACGAGCCTCCAGTCGACCACCACCGCATCGCCCCGCAGCACCCGAAAATGCGCCTTGACGCCCGTGAGCACCTGCTCGACCGCGACCTCGATGTCGTAGTCCCGATAGCGCTCCTGGTAATCCCCCATGTCGAGGCCCTTCGGCTCCATGTTCGCCTCCTGGTGTCGCGGATGAAAGGACGGCGGCCAAGCTGACCCGGCGAGCGTCGATACGCCCGCGGCATGCAGCGACGCTTTCCCAGCCTCGGCTTATCCGACGATTAATCGCAATCGCCGGAAAGGTACTGTCGGCCGCTACACGTGATCTCGACCTCTCCGCCGCTCACTTCGGTGGCGAGACCGGTCGCCAGCAATTCCGCCGTGACGGATTGCTCCAGCCGCGGCGCCTGCTGTCCGACGCCGACGTCGTTCAGACGCCGCAACCCTTCGACCGCTTGGGGACTCAATGACTTCGACATGGCCATCTCCGTCGGGATATTCAATTTATCCTAGCAAGTTTCGACGGCATATGCAGACGGGTGTCGACCTCTACGCGGTGAGTGATTTGAATTGACGTGGCGCGTCTGAAGAAACGTAGCCGGGTCCGGCACGGGGCGTGCTCCGCCGTGGGTGCTGAGGCTTGCGGCAGGGGCTGCCCTGCGCTTTGCGACAACGCAACAACGAAGCCCGGCGAGAGCGGCGAGAGCGACAAAGGACGCGCGGCCGTCGCCGCATCATTCGCCTTCATCGCACCGACACACATCGAGGCATAGCTGGACCCAGCGCTACCCGAACACACGCGAATCTTCAACAAGCCTTCCGGTCTATCACTCCATGTGCAAAGGCAGCAAACCAGCAGGCGGGATCGCAAAGGAGGACGAAATGAACCAAAGCAGACTGACCAGGCTGACCGCGAGCATCGCGCTCGCGGTGGCCGCGACGAGCGGCACGGCAGCATTCGCGCAAACGTCTAAAGCGACGCCGCAGGACAGCAGCGCGCCGATGGCAAAACCGCCCGGGTCGGCCTCCGGCTCGGGCGGCGCGAGCAATCCGGATAACATGCCGATCAAACGCCCGCGCAAACCGACCAACGACAGGATGATGCACGAGCCGCCTGCCAGCGGCGCGAACGCGAAATAACGCCGGCTTCACAGCCAAACTCACAGGCGCGCGATCGACACCTCCGTCGACTTCACCAGCGCGACGACTTCCGAGCCGACCTTCAGTTCCAGTTCGTCGACCGAGCGCGTGGTGATCACCGAGGTCACGATGCCGAACGGCGTCTCCACATCGACTTCGGACACCACCGAGCCGCGGATGATTTCCTTGACCTTGCCTTTGAACTGATTGCGCACGTTGATTGCAGTAATGGTCATAGCGAGCGACTCCAGAGAAGCGGTTGAAAAACAGTCAGGCAAACAATGTCAGACGGCCCAGCGGACGTCTGTCGGCCGCGCGAGGCGCCCTTCGTCACGCGCGTCGAACGCACGCGGGGACAGCGCCGTGTCGTTCGGCGCGGTCTTCAGCACGCGTTGCAACACGTGTTCTTCCAGCGCGGCGAAGCCCGCCGACGCCCGCTTGCGCGGACGCTCGATCGGCACCGGCTGATCGAGCGCGATACGCCCTTCTTCGACCAGCAGAATCCGGTCGCCGAGCGCCACGGCTTCATGCACGTCGTGCGTGACGAGCAGCGCAGTGAAGCGATGCTCACGCCACAACCGTTCGATCAATGCGTGCATTTCGATTCGCGTCAACGCGTCGAGCGCGCCGAGCGGCTCATCGAGCAGCAGCAATTGCGGACGATGCACGAGCGCCCGCGCCAACGCCACACGCTGACGCTGACCGCCGGAAAGCTGCGCCGGCCAATCGTTGGCGCGTTCGAGCAGCCCGACTTCGGCGAGCACGGCGCGCGCCTCTTCCCGGGCACTGCGGCCAAGGCCGAGCATCACGTTGTGCAGCACGGTCTTCCACGGCAGCAGCCGCGCGTCCTGAAACATGATGCGGGTGTCGAGCGGGCCGCCGTCCGCGGTGCGCTTTTCGAGCACGCCCGAGTTGGCCTTTTCGAGTCCGGCGATGAGCCGCAGCAAGGTCGACTTCCCGCAGCCGCTGCGCCCGACGATCGCGACGAAACTGCCGCGCCCGATCGACAGATCGAAACCGGACAACACCGTACGTTCGCCGTACTGCTTGCCGACTCCGCGCAATTGCACCGCGTAATCGGCCGCGTCGCCGCCCGCGCGTTGCGCGTCGCTGCGCGCGAACGTGTGGTCCTGCCGGCGCGCGTCGTGCCGCGAAGCGGCGCGTTGCGCCGCGTGCGCCGCTTCGCCCTGCTCGAAGTCCGCGGCTTGGGCCGCGTCGTGATCGACGCTGCGCGCCTGCGCCGCCGGTTCAGCCTCCAGATCGCGGCCCGCGACCACGCCGAACGACGCCGGCAATGTCGTTGCGCTCATGTTTTCGCTCCACGTTGATAAGCCGGATGCCAGCGCAGCGACACGCGCTCCAGGCCCTTCGCGAACACGTCGGCGAGCTTGCCGAGCGCCGCGTACAGCAGAATGCCGACCACCACCACATCCGTCTGCAGGAATTCGCGTGCGTTCATCGTCATGTAGCCGATGCCCGATTGCGCTGAAATGGTTTCGGCGACGATCAGCGTGACCCACATCAGCCCGAACGCGAAGCGCACGCCGACGAGAATCGACGGCAACGCGCCGGGCAAAATCACGTGCCGGTAGAGCGCGAAACCCTTCACGCCATAACTGCGCGCCATTTCGATCAGGTTGGCGTCCACGGAACGGATGCCGTGGAACGTGTTCACGTAGATCGGGAAGAACACGCCCAGCGCGACCAGAAACACCTTCGCCTGCTCCTCGATGCCGAACCACAGGATCACGAGCGGAATCATCGCCAGTGCCGGGATGTTGCGGACCATCTGCACGGTTGAATCGAGCGCGATTTCGGCGGGCTTGAACAGACCCGTCGCGAGCCCGAGCACGAGTCCGATACCGCCGCCGAGCGCGAACCCGGACACCGCGCGCCACGTGCTGACCTTCACGTCCGCCCACATTTCGCCGGACTGGATCAGCGACCACGCCGCCTTCACGACCGCGAGCGGTTCGGGCAGCACGCGCGTCGACAGCACGCCGCTGCGCGCGGCGAATTCCCACGCCAGCAGAATCGCGAGCGGCGCGAGCCACGGCGCGAGATGCGCGCCGATCCGGCGCAGCGCGCTCGCTGCGGCGCTCGCGTCGACATCGCCGTGCGCATTCACAGTGGATGGAGTCATGATTGCTTTCCTGATTGCCCGTCGATTACCCGGACTGCGCTGCGCATCACTCAACTCGCGCTCGTCGCCTTCGGCAGATACTCGTTGCCGATGATCTCGCCGAACGGCCCCGACAGCGGTCCGTTCGAAACCTTGCTGCGCCGGTTCGGCAGCAGCGGAAACACCAGCTCGGCGAAGCGATACGACTCTTCGAGATGCGGATAGCCGGACAGGATGAAGGTGTCGATGCCGAGCTCGGCGTACTCCTTCATGCGCGCGGCCACCTGTTCGGGATGGCCGACCAGCGCCGTGCCCGCGCCGCCGCGCACGAGCCCCACGCCCGCCCACAGGTTCGGATAGACCTCGAGCTCGGCGCGCCCGCCGCGCTTGCCGCCGTGCAGCGCGGCCATGCGGCGCTGCCCTTCGGAATCCGTCTTCGAGAACGACGCTTGCGCGCGCGCGACGGTTTCGTCGTCGAGCTTGCTGATCAGCTTGTCGGCCGCGGCCCATGCTTCATCTTCGGTCTCGCGCACGATCACGTGCAGGCGAATGCCGAACTTGATCTGTCGGCCGTGCTCTGCTGCGCGTGCGCGAATATCGGCCACCTTCTTCGCCACCGCCTCGGGTGGCTCGCCCCACGTGAGGTACGTGTCGATGTGCTCGCCCGCCAGGTCATGCGCGGCCGGCGACGATCCGCCGAACCATAGCGGCGGATGCGGCTTCTGCACCGGCGGATACAGCACCTTGCCGCCCTTCGAGGCGAGATGCTTGCCGCTGAATTCGATCGCGTCTTTGGTGTGCGACGCGCTGAGCTGCTTGCGCCAGATGTGCAGGAATTCGTCGGTGATTTCGTAGCGCGTGTCGTGATCGACGAACACGCCGTCGCCGCCCAACTCGGTCACGTCGCCGCCCGTCACGACGTTGATCAGCAAGCGTCCATTCGACAACCGGTCGAACGTGGCGGCCATCCGCGCGGCGAGGCCCGGCGACGCAATGCCCGGACGGATCGCCACCAGAAATTTCAGGCGTCGGGTCACGCCAATCAGGCTCGATGCGACGACCCATGCGTCTTCGCACGAACGGCCGGTCGGCAGCAGCACGCCTTCGTAGCCGAGGGTATCGGCGGCGACGGCGATCTGCTGGAAGTAGTCGTAATCGGCTGCGCGTGCGCCTTGGGACGTACCGAGATAGCGGCTATCGCCGTGAGTCGGAATGAACCAGAACACATTCATTTGCGGCTCCTGCTGGTGCGAAACTGAATTGACGAAAGACGCTGCATGAAAGCGCTGCGCATGCGCCGGCCGTGCGCATCCAGCCGGCGCGCGGCCGGACGATGCAACGTCAAAGTGGCTTGAGAAAAACGAGCGCCGCCGGCGCGGGCTACGGTCGACAGCGCAAGCACCGGCGCGCGTGCGCCCGGCGGCGGGTGAAGATCGGCATCAGGCAGGACATCGCGACGGCTTCCCTCGATCAGAACGGGCGCGTGACGCGCTCGATTAAATGGGCGACGGCGACGAACGCCGTCTGCATGGAGAAACAGTCTATGGATCGGGCCGCGGCTTTTGAACGATTTTTTTTAGCTTAGGTTTTCCACTTTCGTGATTAGCCCGACGCTAAAGCATACGGGTGTTGCGCGTTGTGCACGCGGGAAACAGGGTGCCCCTAGATATAATGGCGCACGTTTCCAACAACCCGGTACAGGCTACGCGAATCACGCCGCCTGTATTTTCGCGGTGCAATGCATGCAAAAACTCATCCTGCCTTTTTTCGCCGGTTTTCTGGCATCCCTGTTCTTTCACGAATCGACGCTGGCACTGATCCACGCAGCCGGCATGATCGAATCTACTGGTTTTTCTACTGCGCCGTTTTTACCGCTCGGGCTGCCTGAGTTCATCGCGAATGCGATCTGGAGCGCGGTCTGGGCCGTGCTGATGGCATGGCTGCTGCGCGTAGCGCCGCACCGCCGCGCGCCGTGGGTGGAAGCTTTCGTGTTCGGCGGCATCGTGCTGACCGCCGCGAGCGTGTTCGTGATCGACCCGTTGCGCGGCATCTGGCCGAGCGGCAACATGCTGCCGCGCCTCTCGGTGGGTTTCGCGGCCAACGCGATGTGGGGCTGGGGCGCGCTGGTGTTCATGCGCGCGTTCATGGCAAGCGAAGAGGAAGAATGAGCGGGTTTGCAACTTTACCCGCTTTGCCTCAGGCCTGATTGCGAACTCATTGCCGGCAGCGCCGCCGGCATGAGCGCTTTTGCTTCAGTCGCGCTACTCAACCCCGCAGATCGCGCAACGGGTGTTCGTTCGCCGGCCACGGGCTTTCGAACATCTTCTCGACCTCGGCCGCGTTCACGTCCTCGATGCGCGCGAAACGCCAGCGCGGCGCATTGTCCTTATCGATGATGCGCGCGCGAATACCTTCGATCGTATCGCCGATCGCGAAGCTCGAACGCGTCAGATCGAGATCGCGCCGCAGCACCTCCACCATCGAGCCCTCGGCACGCGTCACCACTTCCAGCGACACGGCCATCGACAGCGGCGAGCGTTCGCGCAACACCGCGATGGTCTGCTCGGCCCATTCCGCCGCGTCGCCCGCATGTGCGCGCTCGCCTTCGAGCGAGGCGAGAATGCGCGCCATGTCCGGCAGCGCGAAGTGCCGGTCGATCAACACACGGGAGTTCGCCAGCGGCGAAGCCTCGGGCTGCGGCACGACGTGATGCGCGAGCGCCTCGCGCGCGACGCAGGCGACCACGTCCGCGCCGCGTTCGAACAGTTCGCTGCGCAAGGTATCGACCAGCGCGGGCAACGCCGAGTCGTCGATATAGACGTCGGCCAGCCCGGCGTAGAGCGCATCGGCTGCGCCGATCGCCTCGCCCGTTACCGCCAGATAGCGGCCGAGCGCGCCGGGCGTGCGGGCCAGAAACCAGCTCGCGCCGACATCGGGAAAGAGTCCGATGCGCGTTTCGGGCATCGCCATCTTCGTCGACCCGGTGACCACGCGCAGGCCGCCGGTGCGATGCGCGCCCTGCGAAATGCCCATGCCGCCGCCCATTACGACGCCGTTCATCAACGCGATATACGGCTTCGGATAGGTGAAGATCGCATGATTGAGGCTGTACTCCTCGGTGAAGAACTCATCGCGCGCTTCGTGCTCGCCGCGTTGCGCCGACTCGTACAGAAAGCGGATGTCACCGCCCGCGCAGAACGCGCGCGCATGCTGGCTGCGCACCACGACGGCCAGCACATCGGGATTTTCACGCCACTGATCGAGCGCCGCATGCATCGCGCGAATCATGCCGGTCGATAGCGCGTTGAGCGCCTTCGGCCGCTCCAGTTCGATGAAGCCGATGCGGTTGGCTACGTAAGTCGCGACTTCGTCGCTGACGGCGGGCGAGGTGGAAATGGACATGGAGAGCTAGACGCGACGGCGTTGAGTAGAAATGGACTTGAACGTTATCACGTGGTCGTGGATCTGCGTTTTGCGCCGGCGCTGAGGGGCTTTTTGGGCAACGCCTCCGCTGATCTGGCGTGCGGTGGTCGCGTCGGCGGGTGGTTCTCCGGCTCATCGGGCGATTCGAGTTGTGAGGCCTGTGCGGCGCGGTCGGCAGCAGACTTTTTCTTGCGCGCACCCGCGGCGCTGGCGACGTTGCGAGGTGGCGCGGTGCGTCGGTTAGCCTGTTGTGGTGTGGCTTCTGGCACACCCAGCCACGCATCGAGTGCGACCCCCACCAGCGTGTCGAGCGGCGCAGTTGGAAACACCGGACACGTGAGATTCAGTGCGACGATGCCATGCAGCGTTGCCCATAACGCCTCGGCCCACACGGTCGCATCCATCGACGCCGGCAAGCGTCCCGCTGCGCGAAGCTCTTCGAGCGCGGCGAGCATGATGTGCATGGCGGCGGCGCCGGGATCTTCGGCGGGGGCGACTGTTGCGAAGTTCGCTGCCGGATCGGCCGATATCGCCGCCGTGGCGGACGCCGTCGTGTCCACCACGGAGTCCGTTGCCGCGCTCGCCGCATCTTGGTCCGTGAGGGCGCCGGCTTGCCCCGCATCTGACACACCCGCCGCCCCGCCCAACGCCGCGCCGGTATAACTCGGATCCTCCATGAAGATCAGCCGATACGTTTGCGGATGCGCCACGCCGAACGCCACATACGCGCGCCCGAGTGCCTTGAGCCGTTCAGCCGGATCGGCGATCCCCACAAGCGGCACGAAGGTCGCCAGCAATTGCGCATAGCCTTCCGCGCACAACGCCCGCGCGATTTCGTCGCGGCTCGCGAAATGCAGGTACAGCGTGGCCGGTGAATATTCGATGGCTTCGGCAATCTTGCGCATGGACAGCGCGGCGAAGCCTTCATGCACCACGATGCGCCGCGCGGCATCGAGGATGCGTTCGCGCAGTGCCTGTTTCTGGCGTTTTTTACGTTCGATAATTCCCATGCGAAGCATTCTCGGCTTGACAAACTGAAAAGTCAATTTAAACTGAACACCGTTCACTGAACGTCGTTCACTAATTCTTCAGTCGTCAGTCAAGGTCACCAGAGCGCGACGCGGCGCTCTTTCAAGGAGTTGCCGTGGAAACGTCAGGAAAAGTAGGTTTATTCGGCGCCGCGGGCGCGGCCGGCCAGAGCATTGCGGCGGCACTGAGCGCAGCGGGCCGTGATTACCGGGTGGTCGGCCGCTCGCGCGAGCCGCTCGAGGCCGCCTTCGGCCACGATCCGCGCGCGGAAATCGTCACATGGAATCCCGACGATCCCGCGTCGGTCCGCGCGGCGTCGGCCGGCTTGCAGACCGTAATCTATCTGGTCGGCGTGCCCTACGATCAGTTCGCCAAGCATCCCCCGCTGATGGAGAAAACGCTCGCAGGCGTCGTGGCAGCGGGCGTCGAGCGCTTCATTCTGATCGGCACGGTGTATCCGTACGGCCGCGCGCGCGGCAATCCCGTCAGCGAGAATCATCCGCGTGAGCCGCACACGTTCAAAGGCCGGATGCGGCTCGCCCAGGAAAATCTCGTCCTCGCCGCACATGGCCGCAACGGCCTGTCGACGCTGGTCCTGCGCCTGCCCGACTTCTATGGGCCCAGGATAGAGCGCAGTCTGCTGAATGGCGTGTTCGAGGGCGCCGCAACCGCAAAGCGCGCACAGCTGGTCGGCCCGGTGGACGTGCCGCACGAATTCATCTACCTGCCGGATGCCGGGCCGGTGGTCGAGAAGCTCACGCGCACGCCCGAAGCGTATGGGCGCTGGTGGCACCTCGCCGGCGCGGGCACGCTCACGCAACGCGAAGTGGCGACGCAGGCCTACGCGCTGGCGGGCCTCGAACCGAAGCTGATGGTGGCCGGCAAGACCCTGTTGCGCGTGCTCGGCCTGTTCAATCCATTGATGCGCGAACTGGTGGAGATGAACTACCTGATGACCGAGCCGCTCGTGCTCGACGATTCCGCGCTCACGCAGTTGCTTGGTCCGATCGCCAAAACGCCGTATGAGGAAGGGATCCGGCATTGTTTCGAAGCCGCGCGCGACGCGGCATCGGCTCGCGGCACCACCGGGTGTAGCGCCGCGAAAACGGCTTGAACGAGGGCTCGCGGTTCGCGGACGTGGGCGAACGATCTTCGCAAACCACGCGGTTCGATGGGACTTTATCGCCGCCGCACACTTGTGCACGCGTGCGCCAGCCGACGATCAGCACTAGCGGACCCAACCTACCCCGCCACCTTGCCGGGCGGAAAGTGCCCGCTTTTCAGCAGCACAGGCGTACCGTTGCTGATCTGCAAGTGCTCACGCGCCACCGCCTCGATGCGGGTGCGCCCGGCGTCGAACGCGCGCAGCCAACCTTCACGGTCCTCGGAGTAGGCGCCGAAGTGATCTTCGAGCGCTTCCACCGAGATCGCGCACGGCACCGGCTCGCCGTCCACCAGCGCGGGGAAGACAATGGTCAGATTGGAACCGCGGTAAGCAGGCGCGTCCGCGGGAAACCGTATTTCCATGGTCGCCTCATCAGAAGGTTCGTGCAGGAGAGCGGCGCCGGCGAGAGCCGTCAAGCCCGCCGCCGTCGCCCCCGCTATGGTACTCGCGCGTCCGGACCGCGGTCCAGCGCGCGAGCTGCTTTCGTCAGCGCATTCGGCGGGGGATTCGGGTGGGTTGCGCATCGCCATCAGCGCCCGCCCAGCAGACGATCGACATAATCGCGCGCCGCCTGTTCGACGAACAGCAGCGCCTCCTCTTCATTGCCGAAGCGCTGCTCGCCGCCGAGATCGAGCAAGGTTTCGATCCGGTGCGGATCGTCCGGGCCTTGTTCGGCGAGGCTTACCGATCCGACATAGGTGCCGCCCGCGGCGGCATCCGGCGCGTCGATTGCCGGCACGAGGCGCGCGGCGGCGCTGATGTAGTAGCCGCGATAGGGGCCGCTGACCCGTTCAGCCATGGTCATTCTCCTCATTGCGATGGATGGTCGCCCGCATGCAGTCGCGGCGAACCACAAGTCAGTAAGGCGCCGCGCACGCGGATAAGTTCTGCCCGACGCTCCGCGCACGACATCCAGCGGATTGCACTTGCGTCGGCCGCGCCGGTCGAACGCGGTGACCGGCACGGTCCGTGCTGCCGCAACACGCCATTTTCGAGACCCGCGAGCGCAATATGGGAAAATATTTTCTGCAGAACCACGCACTGCCCGAGCCGGATGCGGCCAACGTGTGGTTCGAGTACGCCGAAAGCCACGGCATCGACATTCCGAAAGCCATCAGCCTCTGGGAAGACGCGGCCAGCGAAAGCGGCGCGGAAAGCCGCCGCCTGGTCGGCGCGGCGGGCATCACGATCGAAACACCCTAGCCTTCGGTGCGCACCTCACGCGCGAACGGCAAGCTTCCATCTATCAATCTGAAAGGAACTATCACGATGCATATCATGACGCGAACGCGCCGCCCTGGCCCTTTGCGCTCCGGCGCCGCGCTTGCCCTGGTCCGCAGAATGGGCCTGTCGGCCGCCCTGCCCGCTGCCGTGCTGCTGGGCGCGGGCCTCGCCGGCTGCGCATCGTCGAACACCACGTCGTTGATCAACCTGCCGAACGGCCAGACCGGCTTCGCGGTGAATTGCAGCGGCGCCGACGCCGCGTCCAGCTGGGCTTCCTGCTACGTGCAGGCCGGCAAAGCATGCGGCGCGACCGGCTATGAAATCGTGTCGAAAGATAACGACGAAGGCGGCACGGCGGGCGGCAGCGTCACCAACGTCGTATCGGCCAACGTGAAAAACCGCTCGATGATCGTGCGCTGCAAGTGAGCCTGCGCAAAGCGCATGGCATGGCTGAACGCCGGGTCAATGCGCCTGCATCTTCGAAAAGATGTTCAACACGGCGACGCCGGCCACGATCAGTCCAAGTCCGATGATCGCGGGCACGTCCGGCACCTGGCGGTAGAGCACCAGCGCGACCAGCGTGATCAGCACGATGCCCGCGCCGGACCACACCGCGTAGACGATGCCGACCGGAATGCTCCTGAGCGTCAGCGACAGGCAATAGAACGCGACGCCGTAGCCAGGCACGACAACCGCTGAGGGAAGCAGTCTCGAGAAACCGTCCGACGCCCGCATCGCCGAGGTCGCAATCACTTCGGCGACGATGGCCATTGCGAGCAATGCATAGGGAGGCACCCGCACCGGCTCAGGCCTTTGCGAGCGCGAGCTTGCCGTAGTCGTGACCGAGATGCGCGCACAGCGCCTCCACCACCAGCTCATGATCGGCGCGCTGCGGCAGGCCGGACACCGTGATCGACCCGATCACGCCCGCGCTGGCCACCGTCAGCGGGAACGCGCCGCCGTGCGACGCGTATTCCGTGGCGGGCAGGCCGTGCTTGTCGGCGAGCGTGCTGCCCGCCTGCTGCATCTTCAGGCCGATCGCATATGAACTGCGGCGGAAATGCGCGACCGTGTTGCCCTTGCGACGCGCCCAATCGACGTTGTCGGGCGTCGCGCCGCCGAGCAGACTGAAGAACAGCGGCTGACCGAAGGTGCGAATGTCGATGGCTGCGGCGATGCCGCGCGCCTTGGCGATCTCGTGAAGATAGGCGCCGATTTGCCAGGCACGGTCGGCGTCGAATTGAGGGAACACCAGCGCTTGTTCCTGAGCGGCAATGACCTGTAGGTCGTGAGCGATATCCATGGGGGTTCAGAGCAAGGTAAGAGTTTGGGCGCCCGCCCTTGTCCGTTGTGACTGCGTTGGCGGCGAGCGTGAAGAGAACCTGAATTCTAGCGCAGCGTCTGATAGCGGCCTTGGCGTTTGCCTTCGCGTTAGGCTATGCGAAGTCGGCCGATGCTGTTAATCCACGCCGCCGGTTCGGAGTTTGGAATCTGGATTGCCGCGCGCGGCTTACCGCGCCCCCTGGGCGCGATGTGAAGCCGATTCTTAAATAAGTATTGCATCGGCGTCGGCGTTGTTCTATAATCTTTTCTTCGACGGACGCGGGGTGGAGCAGTCTGGCAGCTCGTCGGGCTCATAACCCGAAGGTCGTAGGTTCAAATCCTACCCCCGCAACCAACCATCAAAGGCTTACAACGCATTGGCGTGTAAGCCTTTTTTGTTTTGTGTGTCCGTGTAACAGTCCTGTAGCCGGTAACGCAACGAGACAGCCGCAACGAGACAGCCCGCAGCGCGCTCGCATGTTGCACTTTCTAAGTTCTCCTACGGAGACCGCCACGTAATTCTCGTTTTCGTGACGCAGTTTTGCGCCGACTGACTGCGCTAATTCCCGCGAATGATCGCTCGTGCCGCTCCGTTCTTCGCAGCGCGCACTACGAGCGTCGATGGACCGTCCCGAAACTGCTTCGACTCAGAAGCCGCGCCTCGCTACTGATCCCCGATCATCCTGTATTGCGTCGCGCCTGATTGCCGAGGCATCAATGACCCTACGACGATGCCCTGTTTTCCGGAGGCACGTGGCTTCACTCAGTGCAGCGAGCGGCGAAGCGAAACATCTGATAACGCGCGTCCGCCCCCCATGCAGATTGCCGACCCTGAGTCGATTCGCACCGGATTCGTCCTGCGATACAGGCTCGTATCAGGTAGATAGCTCGTCGCCCTTGCGGGCCACGAACCGCTCGTCGTAGCGCATAGTGGTTGATGCGCTGCTGACCCGTCGAGCGCATCGTGCACTACCCCGCCGAACCCGAGCCACCAGCACGCATCCAGGCTCGTCCCAGTCGAGCACACAGCGAGTCTTCCCATCCGCCCCGGTGATAAACTCCCATCACCCCTTCTCGTCCCCATCCTATGAAATTCTGTTCTGTCTGCGGTCAAGGCGTCAGTCTGAGCATTCCGCCGGGCGACAACCGCGAGCGCTTCGTATGCGGCAGTTGCGGCACGGTGCACTATCAGAATCCGCGCAACGTCGTCGGCACCGTCCCGGTGTGGGACGACAAGGTGCTGCTGTGCCGTCGCGCGATCGAACCGCGCTACGGCTACTGGACGCTGCCCGCGGGCTTCATGGAAATGGGTGAAACGACAGCCGAGGCCGCATCGCGCGAAACGCTGGAAGAAGCCGGCGCGCGCGTCGAGGTGCAAAACCTCTTCTCGCTGCTGAACGTGCCGCACGTGCATCAGGTGCATCTGTTCTACATGGCGCGGCTGCTCGATCTCGAGATCGCCGCCGGCGAGGAAAGTCTCGAAGTCAAGCTCTTCGACGAACACGAGATTCCGTGGGACGAGATCGCCTTCCCCACCGTCGGCCAGACACTGCGCTTCTTTCTCGCCGACCGCGCCGCCGGCAGCTTCGGCCTGCACACGGGCGACATCTTCCGCTCGCTGCGCGAAGGCTGAGCGGCGCGCATGGTTCCCTGGCTCGGAACTGATGATCCGTTCCCACCCGTCGAGCGCGCGCTCGGCGCGGCCAGCGGCGCGCCCGGCCTGCTCGCGGCGAGCGGCGACCTGCTGCCGTCACGGCTGGTCGACGCCTATCGGCGCGGCATCTTTCCGTGGTATTCGGACGGCCAGCCGGTCTTGTGGTGGAGTCCCGATCCGCGCATGATCCTGTGCCCCGCGGAATTCAAACTGTCGCCGTCGCTGCGCAAGACGCTCAAGCGCGTGCTGCGCGACGACGCCTGGGAAATCCGCGTCGACGATGATTTCGCCGCCGTGATGCGCGCGTGCGCACAAGCGCCGCGACGCGGACAGCGCGGCACATGGATCACCGCGGACGTCGTCGAAGCCTATTCGTCGCTGCATCGGCTGGGCGATGCGCATAGCATCGAAAGCTGGTTCGAGGGCAAGCGCGTAGGCGGTTTGTATGGCGTGTCGTTCGGCAAGATGTTCTTCGGCGAATCGATGTTCGCGCACGCCACCGACGCGTCGAAAATCGCGCTGGCCGCGCTGGTCGGCCACTTGCGCCGCCACAAAATAGAAATGATAGACTGCCAGCAGAACACGTCGCATCTGGCGTCGCTGGGCGGCCGCGAGATCGCGCGCAAGGCGTTCATCGCGCATGTTCGCGCGTCGGTCGACGCACCGCCCATTCCATGGCGCTTCGACAAAACCGCGTTGCTCGAGGTCCTCGCGCGGGCGGCGTAGGAAGAATCAGGCCGAATCCGGATCCACCGAGCCGCGGGTCGCGAGCCGCAAGGCATGCCGGGTTCGCATTACCAGAGACGCTTCGAGAGCTGCCAACGTGACTCATCCTAACGAGCTGCCTCTATCTCCGCTTTCAGCGCTGCAATTTTATGCAACGGCGCCCTATCCCTGCAGTTACCTGGATGGCCGCATCGCGCGTTCGCAAGTCGCCACACCCAGTCACCTGATCAACTCCGATGTCTACACCGACCTCGTCAAGGCGGGCTTCCGGCGCTCGGGCGTATTCACATACCGCCCGTATTGCGACGGCTGCCGCGCGTGCGTGCCGGTGCGCGTGCCGGTCGACCAGTTCGAGCCGAACCGCACGCAGCGGCGTGTGTGGAAGAAACACGGTGAACTGATCGCCACCGTCGCGCCGCTGCATTACGACGAAGAGCACTACGCGCTCTACATGCGGTATCAATCGGCGCGGCATGCGGGCGGCGGCATGGACCGCGACAGCCGCGACCAGTACGAACAGTTCCTGCTGCAAAGCCGGATCAATTCACGCCTCGTCGAATTCCGCGAGCCGTTGCCGGACCGGCCGAACGCGCCCGGCATCCTGCGCATGATCAGCATGATCGACATTCTCGGCGACGGACTCTCGTCCGTGTACACGTTCTTCGAGCCCGGGCTCGCGCACACCAGTTTCGGCACCTACAACATCTACTGGCAGATCGAACAGGCGCGCAGCCTGAAGCTGCCGTACGTGTATCTCGGCTACTGGATTCGCGAGAGTTCGAAGATGGCGTACAAGGCGAATTTCCGCCCGCTCGAAGGCTTGATCGACGGCGCGTGGCAAGTGCTCGATCCGACAAACGCGGACCTGCCGCCGGTCGATCTGGCGATTCACGGCAAGCGCGGGCCACTCAGGCCATAAGCGCAGCGCGCACTGCGGCTCGTGAGAGCCGCCGTCTTCCACAAGCGCGCAAGCAGGCCGGCACTCGCGCGACGCTCGCCCCGGCACCCCATGCGCCGACGCGCGGTTTTCAATCCCATGCCAGGTGCGGGCGCTTCCGAATGCGCCGATGTGTCTCATTAACGTATCAAAGCCGGTAAAATAGCGGGTTCCCATTTTCCGGCCGCCCGGCTTCGTCCCCCGTGTTCAGTTCCCTCTACCCGCTCGTACGCGCCCAACTCTTTCGCATGGACGCGGAAGACGCTCATCACCTGACCTTGCGGATGCTCGGCGCCGCCGGCCGCACAGGCCTCGCGGGCATGCTCGCGCCGCACGTGCCGGACGCGCCGCGCACCGTGATGGGGCTGACGTTCCGCAACCCGGTCGGGCTCGCGGCGGGGCTCGACAAGGACGGCGCCTGCATCGACGGCCTGGCCGCGCTCGGTTTCGGCTTCATCGAGGTGGGCACCGTGACGCCGCGGGCGCAGCCGGGCAATCCGCGCCCGCGCATGTTCCGTCTGCCGCAGGCCAACGCGGTGATCAACCGGATGGGCTTCAACAACGCGGGTGTCGACCAGTTCGTGCAGAACGTGCAGGCGGCGCGCTATCGCGGCATTCTCGGGCTGAACATCGGCAAGAACGCCGACACGCCGATCGAGCGCGCCGCCGAAGACTACCTGTACTGCCTTGAACGCGTGTACCCGTTCGCGAGCTACGTGACGGTCAACATCTCGTCGCCGAACACCAGGAATTTGCGCCAGCTGCAAGGCGCGGGCGAACTCGACGCGCTGCTCGCCGCGCTCAAGGACAAGCAGCAGCGTCTGGCCGACCTGCATGGCAAGCTGGTGCCGCTCGCGCTGAAAATCGCGCCGGACCTCGACGGCGAACAGATCAAGTCGATCGCCGACACCCTGTTGCGCCACCAGTTCGAAGGCGTGATCGCCACCAACACCACGCTGTCGCGCACGGCCGTCGCCGGCATGCAGCACGGCGACGAAGCCGGCGGCCTGTCCGGCAAACCGGTGTTCGACGCGTCGAACGAGGTGATCCGCAAGCTGCGCGCCGAAGTCGGCGAGACGGTGCCGATCATCGGCGTCGGCGGTATTTTCTCGGGCGACGATGCGCGCGCGAAGCTGGCGGCGGGCGCGTCGCTGGTGCAGCTCTATACCGGCTTTATCTACCGCGGACCGGCACTGGTGGCAGAATGCGCGCAGGCGCTGCGCTAAGCCGCAGGCCCACCGGCGCTGCGCCGCAGCGCCCGATAATATAGACATAAACAAACGGTATTTAGGTTCGATAGCCTGTTTTGCTAAGCTCTCGTCCGTTAAAACGCCATACGAACAACAAGGAACACGATGAAATTTGGCCTGCTGAAAAAGCTTCTGGTCGCCGGTCTGATCGGCGCGTCGTTCACCGCCGTCGCCGCGCACGCGGAAGACCTGCTCGACCAGGTCAAGCAGCGCGGCACGCTGCGCATCGGCCTGGAGGGCACCTTCCCGCCGTTCAATTCGAAAGCGCCGTCGGGCGAACTGGTCGGCTACGACGTCGACATCGCCAAGGCCGTCGCGGCCAAACTCGGCGTGAAGCCGGAGTTCGTCACGACCGAGTGGAGCGGCATCATCGCCGGCCTGCAGGCGGGCAAGTTCGACGTGATCGTCAACCAGGTCGGCATCACCGACGCGCGCAAGCAGGCGCTCGACTTCTCGCCGGCCTACACGTACTCGGCCGCGCAGCTGATCCAGCGCAAGGACGACTCGCGCCAGTTCAACTCGCTCGAGGATCTGAAGGGCAAGAAGCTCGGCGTCGGTCTGGGCACCAACTACATGGACATGGCGAAGTCGGTGCCGGGCATCGACGTGAAGACGTATCCGGGCGCGCCCGAATATCTGCGCGACCTGGCCGCCGGCCGCCTGGATGCGGCGCTCAACGACCGCCTGATGCTCGCGTACCTGTTGAAGAACTCGCAGTTGCCGCTGCGCACGGGCGCGATGGTCGGCGCGGGCAACCCGTCGGGCATTCCGTTCAGGAAGGGCAATCCGAAGTTCGCGAAGGCGATCGACGACGCGATGACCCAGCTCGAAGCCGACGGCACGTTCTCGAAGATCTCGGACAAGTGGTTCGGCATCGACGTCAGCAAACCGATCAAGTAACACGCGCGGGGTGAAACGAAGGGCGGCATCGTCGGCGATGCCGCCCTTCGTGTTTTTGCGGCGTTGACCGGGCCTCGCCGGCTACACCGCGCCCTGTGCCTGATGATTTCCCGACGCCCGCACCGTCGTTTCACCGCACACAGTCGCGCCGTACCGCCCGCCAAAGTTTATGATGTGCGCTTTGTGCGCCAACCAGACCACCGCTCATGTCCACCACTTCCCTGCTCGTCCAATCGCTTCCTGTGCTCGCGCAGGGTGCCGTCCTGACGGTCAAGTTCGCGGTTCTGTCGATGATCTTCGGCCTGATCGGCGGCGCCGTGCTCGCGCTGATGGGCATCAGCCACAGTCGGCCGCTGAACTGGATCGCCCGCATTTACGTGAGCGTGATGCGCGGCACGCCGCTGCTGGTCCAGATCTTCGTGATCTACTACGGCCTGCCGAGCTTCGGCATCTCGCTCGATCCGACGCCGGCCGGAGTGATCGCGTTGTCGGCGAACGTCGCGGCGTATCTGTCGGAGAGCATGCGTGGGGCGATCCTCGGGATTCCCCCGGGCCAGTGGCTGGCCGCCTATAGCCTCGGCCTGTCGCGCCGCCAGACGCTGCGCTACGTGGTCGCGCCGCAGGCGTTGCGCATCGCCGTGCCGAGTCTGTCGAACAGCCTGATCAGCCTGATCAAGGACACCTCGCTGGTGTCGGTGATCACGGTGACCGAGCTGCTGCGCAGCGCACAGGAAATGATCGCGTCGACCTATCAGCCGCTGCCGCTCTATCTGGCCGCGGCCGCGGTGTACTGGGTGCTGTGCCAGGTGCTCGAATGGGCGCAGCGCTGGTACGAACGGCGCCTCGCGCTGCCGTCGCGTCATTGAGCGCTACAGGGAACCCGCAGCGCCCTGCACAGCGGCTCGCGGTGCCTAACGGCCGGCGAGCGTTGCCGCCGCATCCAGCGGCGCGCCGAAGCGCTCGAACCGCGGCTTGTCGTGATGCTGCGGATCGAGCGAGTATGCGACGCGCCGCGTGCGGCCCATCAACTCCTCGCGCGGAAAGAAACCAAAGTAGCGCGAATCGGCGCTGTCGTCGCGATTGTCGCCGAGCATCAGATACTCGCCTTGAGGCACCACGACCGGGCCGAACGAATCACGCGGGCTGGGCGCGTCCGGCGCGAGCCGCACCGAATGCACGACGCCGTCGAAGCGCTCGGTCAGATAATCGCCGCGAGACAGCGCGTCGCCCGGCAGCGGCGCGAGTTTCTGCGGCTGGTAGGCGGCACGCACGCCGTTCACATACAGCACGTTGTCGCGCATCGCGACGCTGTCGCCGGGCAAGCCGATCAGGCGCTTGACGATCAGCTCGTGCGCGGCCGACGAATCGATCGTGACGATGTCGCCACGCCTCGGATCATGCAGATGGGCGATCGCGATATGGGTGAGCGGCACGCGCAGATCGTAGGCCATCTTGTCGACCAGGATGCGGTCGCCTTCGCGGATGGTCGGCAGCATCGATCCGCTCGGCACGACGTTCCAGTCGGCTACGGCGCTGCGAAACAGCACCATCAGGAAGAGAAACGCGACGAGGCTCTTGTTGTCGCGCCACAGTCTTTTGAGCATGCGCATGACGGGCGGCTCCGGTGGAAAGGTTCAGAAGCGGCGGGCGGGCGCTGCGTTTTCACGTTCACCTTCGCATTCGCGGGCCCGCGCGAATCGTATCACTGCGCCTCCCAGCCCCGCACGTTCAGCCGCTTCTCACTCGCCCGCGAACTTCAGCCCCAACGCCGCGCGCGCCGCATCGGCCATCGCGATCATCTGCAAGGATTTGCTGTGCGGCATGAGCGGGCTCTCCAGGCGTCCCGCGCGAATCAGCTCGCAGAAGTGCGCAGTCTCGTAGTTCAGGCCGCCGCCCGCGAACGGCTCGTCGAGTTCCACCACGCGCCCGTCGCCGTAACGGATCGTAGCGCGCGACGGGTTCCACCACGGCTCGTGAATCGTCACGTGGCCGCCTTTTGCCATCAGCAATGCATCGCCTTTGCCATGCAGATCGAGTCCGCAAAAAAGCTGCGCAATGCCGCGCTCGTGCTGGCTGTTCAGACTCGCGAACGTATCGACGCCGGTCGCCCCGAGCCGCCCCAGGGTCTGCACTTCGCGCGGCGCGCCGAGCCAGTCCACCGCGAGGAACATCTCGTAGATGCCGATATCGAGCAGCGCGCCGCCCGCATGGTCGAACGATAGCGACGGGTGATCGTCCGGCACGCCCGGCACCGAACAGCCCGCGCGCACGAGACCCACGTCGCCGATCGGGTCGGCCGCGAGATGCCCGCGCAATTTTTGGTAGAGGGGATAGAACGGCGGCTTCATCGCTTCCATGAAGAGCCGTTGCGCGTCACGCGCGGTGTCGAGCACGCGCTCGAGTTGCGGCCGGTTGATGGTGGCGGGCTTTTCGCACAACACGTGCAAGCCGGCTTGCAGCGCGGCGATCGCATAGTCGGCGTGACTATCCTGGACGGTGGCGATATAGAGCGCGTCGATCCCGCTCCTGAGCAGCGTGTCGAAATTCGCGCACGCCTCGCCGCCGAATTCTTCGGCAAAAGCCTGCGCCGGTTCCGCGCGGCGCGACCACAGCGCGGCGAGTCGCGCTTGCGGCACATGGGCGAGTCCCTGGGCAAAGCGGCGGGCGATCCGGCCCGCGCCGACGATCCCCCAGCGAATCACGTCGACCGGGGGCGTTTCCTGCGTTGCGATTGTCATCGTTTCTTCGAGTCCTTGCGGTTCAGACGAGGCGCTATTGTCGCGCATGCCGAACGTGGACGCGAACCGGCGCTCGCGCCAGGCTTCAGGCGCTGTCTCGCAAGACAAACGATGATGGGCAGGCCGCCTGCGCGGCTGCGTTCAGACGTGCGTGGGCGGCTCCGCTGAAAATTTGCCGCCGACTTCTTCGGCCGAGAAGTCGATCATCGCCAGCGCGGCGATTTCCGCTTCTTTCGGGTCGCGCCGTTCGATCGCTTCGAGTACGCGTTGATGAGAGCTCACCGCCGTTTCCCACAAGCCGTTCTTGTCGGTGACGAGGGGATTGACGGTCGATAGCGCGCCGCGAACGATCGCCGCCATCTGCTTGAAAAACTGATTGCCGCTCGCCACCACGATGCGGGTATGGAACAGCTCGTCGGCTTCCTGATAGGCGGGCTCCCCTGGACGAATCACGCGAAACGCGTCGAACGCCTCGCGGATCGCGGCGATGTCGGCGGCACTGCCGCGCGCGGCCGCTTGTGCCGACGCGCGCGGCTCGATCAGCATGCGGAATTCGATCACGTCGCGCAGAAACAGGGGATCGGGTTTCGCGCGAAAACGCCAGTTCACGACGTCCTCGTCGATCATGCGCCAGTCGCTCATCGAACGGATGCGCGTGCCGATCTTCGGCCGCACGTCCAGCATGTCGCGCGCGAGCAGCATCGACAGCGCCTCGCGCATCACGGTGCGGCTGACGTTGAACTCCTTGGACAGCACGTCCTGCGGCGGCAGTATCGCGCCGTACTTCTCTTCGACGATGCCGGTGACGAGTCCGTCCATCACTTTGCTCACCAGCGATCGCTCTTTGTTTGTCTGTTCCATGGCACTCTCCCCGAAGCGGTGTTTTCCCCGCGTTGCGTGTTGATCGAGCGGCCCTTGCGTGTCGTTTTTTTTTGTGCGCGACTATGCATTCACGATACGTTGCTAGCTTCAAAACAGTTGCGCCAGTTGGGACACTTCCTGACAGGGTTATCCCTCTGAAGATTTGTTTCTTCTATGTAACGCTGGACGTTTTAAAGGGCCTTATGCTTGCGTCTCAAGCGTGCCTGCGTTGCCGGATCTGCATAGTGCGAATACGCACGTAATGGGATCGAATTGTCTGATTTTCCGGCACTCACGGTTGCACACTGGCGGAATACGCCAGGTGATACAAGACAAATCGGAGCGATGGAGGGCGTGCGGTGTATACCGCTGTATATCCGGGAGCAGCGCGACCTGTGGCCGCCGCGCCTGACCGGCGCCGTGCCGCGCACCACCGTCCAGCGTTCGGCGCAAGAACGATGCATCCGCAACGATAGACGCTCGCCCGGCTTCACGACGATGCGCGTCACCTGGAAACGCTCGCCACGTTCGAGCGAATCGCAAAAGCCACGCAGCCACCCGAGCTTGCGATGCGTCTGCGCTTGAATGCCGCGCTCCGCCTTAGCCGGGCCCACGATCACCTTGGCGTCCTGCACGCGATCCTTCGCGGCGAGCGGCAACGCGCCGGCGCGTCTCCACCATCACCACGCCGCTCACGCCGACACACGCGACGCGCCGTCCCTCCAGATGCGCGAAGCCATCACTTCCACGTGGCCACCCGCGACGTTGCCGGCGTCATCCTTGACGGACGCGTCCCACAACGGGTTCGCGCCCACGTCCGACCAGCCCGCGATCAGCGGCACCGTCACGCCGACCAGACGCGCGTCGGTCGCGATGCGCTCCATCACCGCATAGTCGATCGAATCAGACGGACACGCGGCGCACGCATCGCACGCGAGATGCAGCGCGCCGTCGCTATCCTCCGTGGCATGCCTGAATGCGTCCGCGCACGCCGCCGCGATCACGGGACGGCACAGCCCGATCGCCGACAGCCACACCGACGCGCGCACCACGAATATGCCGCTGGTCCACCAGTAGTCGCCGGAAGCGACATAGCGTTCTGCGAGTTCGCCGTCGGGTTTCTCGACGAAGCGTACGATCGCGCGCGCGCCCCGCGTGCCGAGCGTCGTGCCTGTGCGGATATAGCCATACGCTGTCGCCGCGCGCCGCGGAGGCACCCCGAAGGTGACGATCGCGCCGCGCACCGCATGCGTGAGCGCCTCCGCCAGCGCCACGCCGAACGCCTCATGATCGGCGACCGCATGATCGGCCGGCACCGCGACGATGACCGGATCGTCGTCGCCGGCGCCTGCAGCGCGTGCGGCGAGCGCAGCCACCGTCAGTGCGGGCGCGGTGTTGCGCGGCTGCGGCTCGAGCACCACGCGCACCTGGCGTCCACACTGTGCGAGGCGCTCGCGCGTTTGCAGCCGCAATGCTTCGCAGCAGACCACCAGCGGCGCGGCCGCCGCGAACCGACCGGTCGGCGGCATGCTGTGCGCCGCCACGGCGAGCGCGTCATCGAGACGGCTCAGTGTCGCTTCGAGCACCGATGCGTCGCTGATCGGGCCGATCAACTGCTTCGGGCTTCGCTCACGCGACAACGGCCAGAGCCGCGTGCCCGCGCCACCCGCGAGAATCGCCGGCTGTACCGACAAACGCGCAAACGTCTGCGTGACACCCGTGCCCACGCTCAGGTCGAGCGAATTGCCTGGTTCTACGATGCGATTCATCAGCGCTTCCCGTCAGTGTTCGGTCTGGTCTCGTTGGTCGCCCCGTTGGTCGTTTTATGTTTGATATCGGTGATACCGTCCCGCGGTCCCCCGCGTGCCCCTTCGTCCCGCCCTTCAGCCGCGGCGCCACGCGGTCCAAGGCTCGTGCGCGATGCTCACGCGCACCGCTACAGCAGCTCGAACGTGTCGACCACGGTCGCGCGCGCACGATGCCGCGAACCGAAGCGCGGCTGGCTCGCGCGAACCTGACGCATGAGGCCGATGAACGGCACACCGTGTTCGAGAAACGGCCCTTCCGTCTTGCGAAAGCCGAACTGCTCGTAGAAGCCGCGCAAGCCGAGCGGCGCGCTCACGCGCACGGCGTGCCCCGGCCAGCGTTGCGCGATCGCCTCCAGCACGCGTTCGACCAGCAGCTCCGCGGTGCCGTCGCCGCGCCGCAACGGACTCGTCAACACCTTGTCGATCGTGATTTCCGGATCTTCCGCGTCGCCGGGTTGCACGCGCGCATAAGCGAGAATCGGCATCGGCCGCGCCATGTCCTCCACCGCGAACACATGCAGCGCGTTTTCATCGCGGCCATCCGCGTCGAGACAGACGTGCGACTGTTCGACCACGAACACCGCGCTGCGCGCCCGCAAGATCACATACAGCTCACGTGCCGAGAGCTGATCGAATTCCAGCGTTTTCCAGTTCATCCAGTTCCCCAGCGATCAATTGAGTTCAACAGGTCCGGCATCGCATGCCGCCCTCTACGGCCTGCTTCAACACACCGGCTTATTGTCATGGCTACACGGTACGTCCGTGAAAAGGTAGCTTCCGTGCGCCATCGCACCGACGCCAGGCTTTCACAATCCTTAAATACTCCCTACCGGTGCACGATGTCGCGAGCCTTTGCACAGAGCAGTTGGATGCCGCAGGCGTGAGGCAGTCCCAGGCATCCAGAGCGTCAACGATGTGGACCGGGCCGATGACGGCAACAAGCCGCACCTGTAGCGGCTCTTCGCCAACACCTCCCGAAGACAGTTGGACAACAAAGGGGCACCACGAAATGAAGAACGAATTACGCCGCATCCTTTCTGAATCTGCCCGTCTGGACGTTGCCCCGGATAGCCTCGCGGACGACGCCGATCTCTACGCTGCGGGCCTGTCGTCGCTCGCAACCGTGCATCTGATGCTGGCCATAGAAGATGAGTTCAACGTAGAAATTCCCGACCGTCTGTTGACGCGACGGCTCTTCTCCAGCATCGATTCGATGGCCGCCGCGATCGTCGAATTGCAGCAGGCGAAAGCAGCATGAACGCGCCGCTGCTCGACGCGGCGGTCCCGCGCAACGCAGCGCCGGCGCAGGACGGCGCCGATGCGGCCGTCCAGTTGACGGCGCTCGCGGCCGAACCCTGCTGGCGTGCGGCGGCGCATCGCTGCACTGCGGTAGCCGCGCAATTCGCCGATGCGGTGGACCGCGACGCGCGCTTTCCCAGCGAGGCATTCGATGCGCTCAAGCGCGAACGTCTGCTGTCAGCCATGGTGCCGGTGGCATTCGGCGGCGCGGGGTTGTCGCTCGCGGAAGTCGGCGCGATCTGCGAGACCCTCGCGCAAGGCTGCGCGTCGACCGCGATGGTGTATGCGATGCATCAGATCCAGGTCGCGTGCATCGACGCGCATGGCAGCGACTCGGCCTGGCACCGGCAGCTGCTCGCGCAGCTGGTCGAGCATCAATGGCTGCTGGCTTCGGCGACCTCGGAGGAAACCATCGGCGGCAACATGCGCACCAGCGCATGCTCGGTCGAACTCGACGGCGCGCGCTTCAGGATCGAGAAGCTCGCGCCGACCATTTCGTACGGCGCGCACGCGGACGGCATTCTGGTCACGGCGCGCCGCACCGCCGAGTCGGCCGCCGCCGACCAGGTGCTGATCGTCGCATTACGTGAGGACACCCAACTGGAAAAGCGCGGCGGCTGGGACGCAATGGGCATGCGCGGCACCTGCAGCGAGGGCTTCCGGCTCGTCGCGACCGGACTCGCCGGGCAGATTCTCGCGATGCCGTTCGCCGAGATCGCCGACCAGACCATGCTGCCGGTTTCACACACGCTGTGGGCTTCGGTGTGGACCGGCATCGCTGCCGACGCGGTGAATCGCGCGAAGGCGTTCTTCCGCGCCCAGGCTCGCGCGAAGCCCGGCACGGTGCCGCCCGCGGGCCTGCGCCTTGCCGAAGCGGTCGGTCTGCTGCAGATGATGCAGGCGCGCCTGTCGGTCGCGCTGGAAGCGGCGCGCATCGCGCACCAGGCCCGCCACGGCGGCGCGCAAGCCGATGCGCCGCTCGCGGCGCAACTCGGCTTCGCGTCCGACATGAACACGCTGAAGACCAGCATCTCGAACACCGCGCTACAGGTCGTTCAGGAGGTACTGATGATCTGCGGCATGGCGGGCTACAAGAACGGCACACCGTACAGCGTCGGCCGCCATTTACGCGACCTGCACTCCGCGCCGCTGATGATCAACAACGACCGCATCGCGCAGAACACCGCGAGCCTGTTGCTCGCGCAGCGCCCTGCCGCCCCGGGGAAAGCCTGAATGAATACCATGACCGATACCGCCGCGGCAGCCTCCGCCAACGCGGCTGCCGAAACCTCAACCGCGCCGGACTTTCGCGACGACCTGCTGGCCGCCGGCCTGCTGATCGATACCGGCGAAAACGGCCTGTATGGCCGCAGCCAGATTTTCGAAGACGTGGTGGACCGCTTGAACGTGGCCATCACGCACCTGGGTGCGGACCAGCAGCCGGAAGTGCTGCGCTTCCCGCCGGCCATGCGCCGCACCGACTTCGAGGACAGCGAATATCTGAAGAGCTTTCCGAATCTGGCAGGCACGATCCACTCGTTCTGCGGCAACGACATGGGCCACCAGCGCCTGTTGCGTGCGCTCGACGATGCGACGAGCGAGAGCGACGGCGAGCGCAGCGACGCATGGATGGCGCAGCAGAAGCCCACGCGCGTGGTGCTGACGCCCGCCGCCTGCTATCCGATCTATCCGGTGATCGCACGGCGCGGCGCGCTGCCCGCCGACGGCCGCACGATCGACGTGCTGTCGTACTGCTTCCGTCACGAGCCCTCGCTCGATCCGGGCCGCATGCAGATGTTCCGGCAGCGCGAATACGTGCGCCTCGGCAACGCCGAACAGGTGATGGCATTCCGGCAGATGTGGATCGAACGCGGCTCGCTGCTGGTGACGCTGCTGCAATTGCCGGTCGACGTGGACCTCGCCAACGACCCGTTCTTCGGGCGCGGCGGCAAGATCATCGCCGATAGCCAGCGTGCCCAGGCGCTCAAGTTCGAGCTGCTGATTCCGGTCGCGGACCCGCGCGGCAAGACCGCCTGCCTGTCGTTCAACTATCACATGGAGCACTTCGGCGCGATCTGGAAGATCGCCTGCGCAGACGGCTCGGTCGCGCATACCGGGTGTGTCGGCTTCGGCATGGAGCGCATCACGCTCGCGCTGTTCCGTCATCACGGGCTCGACGTGAACCGCTGGCCGGACGACGTGCGCGCGCTGCTGTGGGGCGACACCGAGGCGCGCGTCGCGCATGGGCTACAGGACATGCACGCGGCGCAACGCACGGGAGCCGGCGCATGAGTTCCCCTCTGACGACAGCGCTCCCCGGCACGTCTGAAGCCTTGCCGCCGCACACCGGCCTGTCCGCTCGCAGCACGGCGGGCGCGGGTCTGCGCGAGCACGCGCCGCACGCGCTGCATCAGGGCGAGCGTGTGTGGCAGGAGACCAACTGCTACGTCGATCTGTGGATCGAACTGCTGCACGGCTTCGGGCTCGATCCGCGCGCCGCGCTCGCCTTCACCGTCACGCAGGATTTCGAGGGCGACCAGTTCACGTTCTTCAAGTTTCCGCTCGAAGACCTCGAACGGCTGTACGGCACGCAAGTGCAGGAACTGGCTATCTACGATTCGCTCGAGGCCCGCGTGCTTGCGCAGACTTTGCGCGGCCACACCGTGCTGGTCGAAGTGGACGGCTATTACTTGCCGAATACGCGCGCCACATCGTATCGCCGCGAACATCCGAAAACCACGGTCGGCATCGACTTCATCGATCCTGCCTCGCGCCGCCTCGGCTATTTTCACAACACCGGCTATCACCGGCTCGACGGCGAGGACTACGACGGCGTGTTCCGCAAGCTTCCGCAGTTCGCGCAGCAACCGGACCTGCTATTCCCGTACGTGGAATTCGCCAAGCAGACGCGGCCCGCGCTCGAGGGCGCCGCGCTCGCGGATGCGTCGGCGGAATTGCTGGGCGCGCATTTGCTGCGCCGCCCACTGCGCAATCCGGTTTCGCAGTGGCGTGCCGTGTTTCCCGCGCATCTCGACTTGCTGCTTGAACGCGGTGAAGCGTTCTTCCATCCGTATTCGTTCAACCTGATGCGTCAGCTCGGCGCGAACTTCGAGTTTCTGTCGAAGTATCTGCTGTGGCTGTCGGCCCAGGGCTTCGAGATTCCGCGGTCGATTCCGGAGGCGGCGCAGCGCATCGCGGCGGAGTCGATGGTGATGCAGTTCCGCCTCGTGCGGGCCATCGCGCGCGGCCGGCGCGACGCCTGTGAAGATTGCTTCGATGTACTGGAAAGTGCTTATGAAAAGACACTGCCGCCGCTCGCCGCGCTGGTGCGGTGACGCCCGTCTCGTGCAGCGTCCGCAATCCGGGAGTTCGCCGTGGATGCACTGATGCTCGAGCCGGCGGCTGATGAGAGTGGCGACGGCCGTGGCCCGCTCGCAGCGGCAACGCTCGCCGGTCAAGACCTGCCTGTCGCGCAGGCAGACGAGAGGGGCGTCAGTGTCGCCAGCGTCGACAGCACGCATGATTCGCTTTGGCCGCAGCGGCTCGACTCGGGTTGGCAATGCCTGAGCACGCCAGCGGGCGCCTGCGAGTCGCCAGTGGATTTGCCGGCTGATGGCTGGCTCGAAGCCCAGGTCCCCGGCACCGTGGCCGGCGCGCGCCGCGCGGCGGGCCTGTTCGACAGCAACGATCCGCCGCCGCTCGCGTTCGACGATCACTGGTATCGCGTCACGCTCACCGGAACGGGCAAACGCCGTTTGCGTCTGCACGGGCTCGCCACGCTCTCCGAAGTGTGGCTCGACGGCGTCAGACAGCTCGAATCCGATTCGATGTTCATCGCACATGATCTGGATATCGAACTGAATGGCACCACGACGCTCGCACTCTGCTTTCGCTCGTTGACGCCAGCGTTGGCGCAGAAGCGCTCGCGTGCGCGCTGGCGCCCACGGCTCGTGTCGCCGCCCACGTTGCGCAACGTGCGCACCACCCTGCTCGGCCATATGCCCGGCTGGTGTCCATCGATCCAGGCTGCCGGCCCCTGGCGTCCGGTCGAACTGCTGGGCACCGCGCCGCACGCATTCGACTCGATTGATCTGACGAGTCGCATCGAAGACGACGACGGCGTTGTTGCGCTGACGTTACGTTTCGTTAATCCGCACGATGCCGCCACCTGCCGCGCAACGTTGAAATGCGGCGCCTCTGTCTCGTCATTGCAATGGAGCGATGCCTATACACTGCGCGGCAGTGTGCGCGTAACGCATGCAGAGCGCTGGTGGCCGCACACGCACGGGGCGCCCACCTTATATCCTCTGACGTTGCAATTCGATGACGGCCGCGCAACGAGTCACGCGCTGGGATCGATCGGCTTTCGCAGCATCGAGGTGGAGCGCGGCGCCGACGGCGCCGGCTTCGCTTTACGCGTGAACGGCGTGCCGGTGTTCTGTCGCGGCGCGTGTTGGACCAGCGCGGACCTCGTCACGCTCGCCGGCACCGACGCGCAATTGCGGCATACGTTTGCGCTGGCTCGCGACGCGGGCATGAACATGCTGCGCGTGGGCGGCACGATGGTGTACGAGTCCGATGCCTTTTACGCGCTCGCCGACGAATACGGCATGCTCGTCTGGCAAGACTTCGCGCTGGCGAATTTCGACTACCCGAACGACGCGGCTTTCAAAGCGTCGATCGAGCGCGAAGCCACCCAGTTTCTGATCCGCACGCGGCGCTTCGCCGCGCTCGCGGTGCTGTGCGGCGGCAGCGAAGCCGACCAGCAGGCCGCGATGTTCGGTCTGCCGCCTTCACGGCGCGCGCAGGCTGTGTTCACGGAACACCTGCCCGCGATCGTCGCGCGCGAACGGCCCGACCTGGCGTATATCGGCAACTCGCCATCAGGGGGCCCGTGGCCGTTTTCGACTAACGAAGGCATCACGCACTACTATGGCGTGGGCGCGTATCAGCGCCCGCTCGACGACGTGCGCCGCGCGCAGGTGCGCTTCGCCGCCGAATGCCTCGCGTTCGCCAACGTGCCCGACGACGCGACCTTGCACGACGCGCTCGGCACGCTGAATTCGCACGATCCGCGCTGGAAGGCGGCCGTGCCGCGCGACCTTGGCGCGGGCTGGGATTTCGACGACGTGCGCGACCACTATCTGCGCACCCGCTACGGCGTCGACGCCGCACGGTTGCGCTACGAAGACACCGAGCGTTATCTGGATCTGTCGCGCGCGGTGGTGGCCGAACTGATGAGCGACGTGTTCGCCGAGTGGCGGCGCGCGGATTCGAACTGCGGCGGCGCGCTCGTGTGGCAGTTGCAGGATCTGCGGGCCGGCGCGGGATGGGGCGTGATCGACGCGACAGGAAGGCCTAAAAGCGCACTGCACGGCCTCTCGCAAACGTTGCAGCCCGTGCAGGTGGTCATGACCGACGAAGGGCTCAACGGCCTCGACATTCATCTGATCAACGAGCGCCCGCAAACGTTTAGCGCGCAGCTCGAACTGATCTGTCTGCGCGATGGCAACGTGCGGGTCGCGTCCGCGAACTGCCCGGTCGAGTTGCAGCCGCACAGCGCGCAACGCCTCAGTGCGGCCGTCTGCCTAGGCCAGTTCTTCGACTTCACGCACGCTTATCGTTTCGGCCCGCGCGCACACGAGGTCACGATTGCAACACTGCGCGACGCGGCGAGCGGCCAGATCGTGTCGGAAACGTTTCACCTGCCCGAGCGGCGCGTGCACGAGCGGCGCGATCTCGGCCTGACGGTGGCCGTCGAGCAAACGCGTGAAGGCTGGCAGCTCGTCATCGAAGCCCAGCGTTTTGCGCGTTTCGTTCATATCATTGACCCGCACTACCGGGCCGCGCACGACTGGTTCCACCTCGCGCCGAACCGCCCTCGCGTCGTGCCGCTGATCGCAGCGACGCCGTTCGCGCCGCAGCAACGAATCGTTGCGCGCACAGCCAGGTCCGCATTTAAAGATGATGCAACATGCCCGACACCCGCGGGCGAAGTGCGCGCGATCAATGCGATATCCGCCACCTTCTACCGCTGAATGTCCCGCTGAGCTAGGCACTCCTTCGCAAGCCGCGAAAAACCTCGCGCCGTGCGCGTGCAGGTGTCTGGTTCGAAGCATCACTGTTGGTTCCTGCGCGACTCCCGCCTCGTGGCAAAGGCGAACCGTACGGCAGCGAACGTAGGGCATTGAACACTTCTGAATCAATTCCGGCACATCCCGGACATCGCATTGCGACGAGCATGGAAGGGCTCTTGCAACCCTCAGACAACTGCACGCGAATCCCCTTCATCAGCCGCAAAGCCAATGCCGTCAAAGCCTGGCGTCGTTTTGGACCGGGCCGCGAAACGCGGACTTGCCAGCCAGGCGTTGTGCAGAATTGAAACAAAAAGACACCTTTGCCTTCGCACAATGAGGGGGCCCGATTCGCTGCGCCGCACCAGTGCTTGCTTTGCGTGCCATTGGCACGCTCCTCGCTATTATCCTTGCGCAACACGGCGTCGCCTCATCGAAGCTTCAGAAGAATGGCGTGACGCGCCAAGGCCAATACGGGGCCGGTCCTGTTCATCCTCCGCTGCTCGACGAGCAGCATGTCGTTCATAAACGGATACAGGCATCGGATCAAAAACAGAAAGTCGCCAAACCGCGCCTTTCACGCGAGGACCGATCATGTTGACACTTCAATCAGATCTGCACGGAAACCATTTGCTCGGCGCATTGCCGTCGCACGAATGGCAAGCGCTAGCTCCCCACCTCGAACTGGTTCATCTGCGCACCGAGCAGTTGCTGTGCGACTCCGGCCAACGTATTCACCACGTGTACTTCCCGACCACTGCGATCATCTCGATGCTCTCGACGATGGAAGACGGCAGCTCGGTCGAAATCGCCGCGGTCGGCCGCGAAGGCATGACCGGCGTGCCGGTGCTCACCGGCGGCGAAACCATGCCGAACCGCGTGCAGGTGCAATGCGCCGGCTTCGCGTACCGGATGAGCGCACAGGCGCTCAAACAGCAATTCGCCCGCTCGGATTTCCTGCGCCGCCTGATGCTCCTGTATATGCACGCCCTGCTCACGCAAGTCGCGCAAACAGCGGCCTGCAATCGTCACCATGCGCTGAACAAGCAACTGTGCCGCTGGCTGCTGATCGAAGTGGATCGCGTCGCGTCGAATGATCTGACGGTAACCCAGCAACTGATCGCGGACATGCTCGGCGTGCGCCGCGAAGGCATTACCGAAGCCGCGGGCAAGCTGCACGACGAAGGCCTGATCCACCACAGCCGCGGCCACATCAAGGTGCTCGACCGCAAGGGCCTCGAAGCGCGCGCGTGCGAATGCTACGGCCTCGTCAAGCGTGAATTCGACCGTCTGCTGCCGCGCCTGCGCCAAGCCGAAACCGTCGAATAAGCGCCGCACCGTTCGACTACTGGATAAATGCCATCTATGTTCAGGAATACTGCGCGATGCCTCGACGCATTCTTCGTGATTGCGGGAGGCCTGATTGCTCACTGGCTGCGCTACTCCACGCCAATCGCGTTGTCGGACACCCAGCGGCTTCTGATCGCCTTTAACTGCGTGCTCGTGCTGCTGCTGTTTCCGGGCTTCGGCGTGTACGAAACGTGGCGCGGCAAGGCATTGGCGCCGGTGTTGGCGAGAATCGCCGCTGCGTGGATGGTGGTGGTCGCCACCGGCCTCGTGCTGGCGTTCACGTTGCACCGGATGGATGCGGTGTCGCGTCTGTGGTTCGGCTATTCCACGCTGATCTCCGGCGCGCTGATCATCGTCGCCCGGTGCGCGATGCACGTCGTGCTGCGCAGCGTGCGAAGTCGCGGAATGAATATGCGCACGGTCGCGATTGTCGGAGCGCCCGGGTTTTCGCGCACGCTCCTCGCGCACCTGGAACATGCGCCGCAAGCCGGCTTCAAACCGGTCTGCGTGTTCGACACCAGCGTCGAAGGCGCCGGCGCGTATGGCCCGCGTCTTAGCCGCCTGCCGGTGCTGACCGATCTGAGTGCGTTCGCCGACAAGGTGCGCAACGAGCACGTGAACGAAGTGTGGCTCGCACTGCCGCTTTCCGAAGAACACACGCTCTATCGCTTCGCGCGCACCTTCAGACACGACTTCGTGAACCTGCGCTTCATTCCCGATGTGCGCAGCCTGTCGCTGTTCAACCACGCGCTGGTGGACGTGGTCGGTTTGCCCACGCTGAATCTGAGCGCGACGCCCCTCTCGCCGCCGCAGATGTGGCCCAAGCTGATGTTCGACCGCCTGTTCGCGGCGCTCGCGCTGCTCGCGCTCGCACCGGTGTTCATCGTGCTCGCGGTCGGCATCAAGCTCGGCTCGCCGGGGCCAGTGTTCTTTCGCCAGACTCGCAAGGGCGTCGACGGCCAGCCGTTCGCAATCTACAAGTTCCGCTCGATGACCGTGCATCACGAAGCGCACGGCCAGATCACTCAGGCCACCCGCAACGACGCGCGCGTGACGAAGCTCGGCGCCTTCATGCGCCGCACGAGCCTCGACGAGCTGCCGCAGTTCCTCAACGTGCTGCTCGGGCAGATGTCGGTGGTCGGCCCGCGTCCCCACGCGATCGAACACGACGATCTCTACAAGGACCAGGTGTACGGCTACATGCACCGCTACCGGATCAAGCCCGGCATCACCGGCTGGGCCCAGGTGAACGGCTATCGCGGCGCCACCACCAAGGTCGAGAAGATGGAAGCGCGGGTCAAGTTCGACCTGTTCTACATCGACAACTGGTCGTTCTGGTTCGATATGAAAATCGTGTTCATCACGATCTTCAAAGGCTTTGTCGGGCGCAATGCATTCTGATCACGCGGCGCCGCGTGCGGCACCCGCGCGCAGACTCATTGCGTGACGGCCTTCCGCGTGGACGTCCAACGGCGCAGCGGGACTTTGATTGACGATCCGTCGCTGCTGGTGGAGCACTTCTGTGCCCAACGCGCACACGAAGACCCACGTCTCATCTTCGACGGCGCCGCTTTCCATAACCCGTCGTTCGATCTTTTGCTCATCACGTGCGAATAGCTGGGACCGGCCGGCTGATG
The DNA here is from genome assembly GCF_046026895.1 of Paraburkholderia sediminicola. Taxonomy (GTDB): domain Bacteria; phylum Pseudomonadota; class Gammaproteobacteria; order Burkholderiales; family Burkholderiaceae; genus Paraburkholderia; species Paraburkholderia sediminicola_C. The sequence goes on along the minus strand of NZ_JAQQEU010000016.1, from coordinate 9,026 downwards.
GGCGTTCGCCGCTTATTCGACATTGATCGGAGATCGCGCGGGCCAAGAGGCCTGCGCGCATTTTCATTCGCGTTCGAGCGTGGCCCCTTCCTGTTTGAATTTTCGATCGACCCACAACTGAAACAGCGCCAGATACAGAAGCGCCGGCTGCCAACGGCTGAACTGCAGGCCGCCGGCGCCGGCGCGGATGAAACGGTCAAAAAGTGCGTTAAAGCTCATCGTGCCGTGCAGAGCACGGCACGATGCGGGCGCGGCGAGCCTCTCACAGAAAGGCGCTGACGTCGATATGAAAACGCGAGGCTAGCGCTTTCGCCACCTTCTTGCTGATCGCGCGGCGCCCCGCAAGAATGTCGCTCACCACGGTGGGCGACGCGATACCTATCAGGTCTTTCTGCTTGAGCCCGTGCGTCTCCAGCAGATGGCGCAAGACTTCGCGCGGCTCCGCTTTCGGAATCGTCACGCTGTGCGCTTCCCATCGCCCGATCAGGTCCGTGACGATCGCGTGCAGATCGGCAAGCGGATCCTCCCCGTTACCACGACTCAGATGATCGGAGAGCGTGTTGGCTACCCGCACCATCTGCTGGTAATCCTCTTCGTTACGAATGGGTGTGATCGGCAACTGGCTTCGCAGCATGGCCCAGGTTTGAGCAACATCGGGAAAGGGTCCCGGAAGGCGATCGGCGTTCATGAGATTAGATTCTTCCTCGTCCAAAGGTCGTACTCCGCATGCGTCAATTCACGACGAACGAATAACGACTGCCTGTTGCAGTGAATCGCCGCGACGAGCCAGGACCGCGGGCCGCGCACATCGAAAGCCGTGTATTGAAGCGGCACGTAGTCCCCGCCGGCGAACATCTGCTTCAGGTCGTTATAGCGATACGCGAGGCAAGCCTGCGCCAGTGAGCGCCACGCAAATTGCCCACTGTGCACGCCCCGATGTCTTTTATGAAACCCAGCAACGCGTTTTTGAGGTGACCCGCTTCGTCCTTGTTCGCCCGTGCCCGCGCTTCGAACTTGCGCGCGCCACCTGCGAGGCCAAACGCAGCGGATCGACAGCGACAGCCGGCCGGACGCCTACACCCGAACGGCTCGTTACACCTACTGCGATACGACGAAAAGCTTTCCTGCTCGCGCCTTCAGCAACTCACAATGAGACGGTCAACCGGATGATCCGCCCTCTGCATCAAAGGACCGACCACCACGTCAGCTCAAAAGTCCGACGCACCCGGCGTGAACGCATCGGCGCCCCCTGCTGCTTCTGGATGCCGGTTCGCGCGCTCGCCCGACATGTCGGGTTGCCGGACCACGCCGCTCCGTTGCCCTGCCTCCACCGGTTGACGCACGCCCGCCGCCGCGATCGTCCGCGTGACCTCGGCCATGAAAGCGCGCCGGAAGACCGCGGGCGAAAACCGTTCGGCGTTTGCGCGGCAGGCCGCCGGGCTGATATGCCCGCGCAGCCGTTCGAAGCGGGCGATCGCGCCCAGCATCGACACGACCGTTTGGGCTCCGAAATATACGCCGGTGGCGCGCGCCTCGCCGACCGGCACCATCGTTTCGAGCGCACTGCCCTTGCCGAGCGCAATGACCGGCGTGCCACAGGCCTGCGCCTCGAGCGGGACGATGCCGAAGTCTTCTTCTGCGCATACGAAAGCCCGCGCGCGTTGCAGATAGCCCTTCAAGACTTCGAAGGGCTGATTGCCGAGCATCGTCACATTCGGGCCCGCTTTGGCGCGAAGCGCGGCCATCTGCGGCCCGTCGCCGATCACGACCAGTTGGCGATGCGGCGTCGCGTTGAACGCCTCGACGATCAGATCGACGCGTTTGTGCGGCACCATCCGCGCTACCGTCAGATAGAAGTCGTCCTTGTGCGTGCGCAACTCGAAGCGATGCACGTCGACCGGCGGCGGAATCACCGCGGCATCGCGCCCGTACGTTTTCATCAGACGTCGCGCGCCGAAGTGCGAATTCGCAATCAGGCGATCGACGCCATTTGCCGATTGCGCATCCCAGCCGCGCAGATAGTGGAACATCGCGCGCGCCGCCCACGACTTCGGTCCGCGCGTCAGATTCGCTGCGCGCAGAGACTCGTGTTGCTGATCCCACGCGCAGCGCAGCGGCGCATGCACGTAACTCACGTGCGTCTTTCCCGGTCCCACCAGCACACCCTTGGCGACCGCCGAAGAACTCGAGATGATGAGGTTGTAATCGGACAAATCGAACTGTCTGACGGCGAGCGGCATCAACGGCAGATACGCGCGATAACGGCGCCGCGCAAACGGCAGACTCTGGATGAACGACGTCGTGACAGGCCGGCCGCCGAGCAGCTTGCGGTCTTCGAGAAAATCGACGAGGCTGAAGAGGTCCGCCTCGGGAAAGCATTCGATGATCTGCGCGAGCACCTTCTCCGCACCGCCAGGTGCGTCGAGCCAGTCGTGCACGATCGCCACTCTCATGATCTCCCCGCCTGTCGGAAACGCCTGTTGGGCTCAACAACGAGTGTATGTGCCACATTCAATGCCGTGCGTGCGCGTGCCCACATTCGACATGCGACAGTGCGCTAATAATTGGGGCCTTTCGCTCGCCCGCTAGAAGCGGCGCCTGGACGCTTCGCGTGGCTGCATGCCTGACGATCGCAGCGCTGGGCACGGCGCGTCGCTGATTGCGCGCGCGCCACGACCTGTCGGAACTGCGCGCGCGCATGGATGAGTGCAATGCGTGTGCTTTGCCCAGGTCGATGGAAGCCGGGCCGTGGGGGTCGGTGATCGTCAGGGGAATATATGTCGGCTGAGTGCCGGAGATGTCGCTGCGTCAGTTGACGCGCTCTGCAGGTTGCATGCCGATCCGGCGCGGCGTCTTTACGCGGCAGGCGGCGCTGCCGAACCATGCGTAACCAGAGTCTGTTCCGGTGGCTAAGTATTTACAGCGGATGGCGCAGGCAATCCACCACGCCACGCATCAACTCAATCGATACGACACGAAGCGGCCCATGCAAACGAAGCGCGCGTAAGCCCGCTGACCGCGGACTCACGCGCAGCTTCAACGCAGACCCATCAACCCTTGCTGTACTCGATCGTTTCGACGCCCGAGTCCGTGCCGAGCAGGCACAGGTTCGCACCACGGCCCGCGAACAGGCCGACCGTGACCACGCCCGGCCATGCGTTGATGTGCATTTCGAGCGTGCGCGGATCGCTGATACGCAGACCCTTGACGTCGATGATTTCGTTGCCGTTGTCGGTCATGAACGGCGAGCCCTCTTTGGTCACGCGCACCACCGGCACACCGCCGAGCGCGGTGACGCGGCGGCCGATCGCGGTGCGCGCCATCGGCACCACTTCGATCGGCAGCGGGAAGTTGCCGAGCGTGTCGACCAGCTTGCTCGCGTCCGCGATGCAGACGAACACGTCCGACACCGACGCGACGATTTTCTCGCGCGTCAGCGCGCCGCCGCCGCCCTTGATCATCGCGCCGCTGCGGTCGATCTCGTCGGCGCCGTCCACGTACACCGGCAGCGAATCGATTTCGTTCAGGTCGAACACCTTGATGCCGTGCGATTGCAAACGCGCGGTGGTGGCGAGCGAACTCGACACCGCGCCGCGATAGCGCGCCTTGTTGGCGGCCAGCGCGTCGATGAAGCAGTTCGCGGTGGAGCCGGTGCCGACGCCGATCACCGCGCCCTGGGGCACGTTGGCGTTCACGTAGTCGGCGGCGGCCTGGCCGACCAGTTGTTTGAGTTCGTCTTGAGTCATGGGGAAGCTGGCAATCAGTAAAAACAGCTAGTTTACCGGAGTGGCATGCGAGCGCCGGGCGATTACTTCTTGACCGACCGCTGCCGCACCGCTTCGAACAGGCACACGCCGCTCGCCACCGACACGTTCAGGCTCTCGACCGTGCCCGCCATCGGAATCTGCATGACGACATCGCAAGTCTCTCGCGTGAGACGGCGCATGCCCTCGCCTTCGGCGCCCATCACGAGCGCCACCGGGCCGTCGAGCTCGGTGTCGTAGAGGCTCTTGGTGGCTTCGCCAGCGGTGCCGACGACCCACACGCCGGCGTCCTTCAACTCGCGCAGCGCCCGCGCCAGATTCGTGACCGTGATGTACGGCACGGTGTCGGCCGCGCCGCTCGCCACCTTCGCGGCGGTCGCGTTCAACCCCACCGCGCGATCGCGCGGGGCGATCACCGCGTGCGCGCCGGCGGCATCGGCCACGCGCAGGCAGGCACCGAGATTGTGGGGATCGGTGACGCCGTCGAGCACCAGGATCAGCGGCGAACCGTTGATCCCGTCGAGCAGTTCGGCCAGGTTCTGCGCCAGCGGCAGATCGCCCGCGCGAGCCACCACGCCCTGGTGACGCTCGGTGTGCGCGAGACCCCACAGGCGCGTTTCGTCGGCGGCGATCAGGCGCACGCCGGCTTCTTTCGCCGCGTGCAGGAATTCGGTCATGCGCCGGTCTTTGCGCGTCGCGTCGTAATAGACATCTTCGACCGTCGACGCATCATGCCGGATACGCGCGGTCACTGCGTGGAAACCATATAAAACCTTGAGACGTGCCATGACTGAACAACCTTTGATTGAGCGCGCGTTCAACGCGCGCTGCTGTGATGAATGCGAGCCTGAGTGCTTCGCTTGAATCGTTATGCCTGAATACTTCTAGCTGCCTGCCGCGCCCGCGTAGACGAGTGCGCACATCCATGCGGGCGTGGCTGCGATAAAACGCAGACCGCGCGCAACCGGCACGTGGGAACGTACCCGATGCGCGCGGTTCAGGCGGTGAAACCGCTTCAGCGCTTCTTGTGTGAGGTCGCCTTCGGCGCCGGCTTGGCCGAGGCGCCGTGCTTCTTCGCTGCGCCACGCGCAGCGCGCGCTTCCTTGACCGCCGCGCTTTGCGCGGGCGCGGCCCTCTTGCGCCGCGCGCCCGGCGCCGCCGCGCCACCTTCGATCGGTGGCAACGCGCGCACGCGCGCGCCGCCGCCGCCTTCACTCGAACCCTTGTCGGCCAGCGAGCCGCGCGCGGGCGGCTTGATCGGCGTATCGCGCACGAGCCGGAAGTCGATCTTGCGCGCGTCGAGATCGACGCGGCTCACCTGCACACGCACGCGATCCGACAGGCGATAGCGAATGCCGGTGCGCTCGCCGCGCAACTCGTTCTTGATCTCGTCGTACTGGAAGTAGTCGGAGCCGAGTTCGGTGACGTGCACGAGGCCTTCGATGAAGAGCGAATCGAGCTGCACGAAAATGCCGAACGACGTAACGCCGTTCACCATGCCGCCATACTCTTCGCCGAGCTTGTCGCGCATGAAGTAGCACTTCAGCCAGGCTTCGACGTCACGCGACGCTTCGTCCGCGCGGCGCTCGTTGGCCGAGCAGTGCAGCCCCAGCTCTTCCCAGATCGCAACATTGTTGCCGCGCTGGCGGCCGCGTTTTTCGTCGTCGGCCTGCTGCATGGCGCGGGCGCGCGGCGACAGCGCCGTATTCAGCACGACGCCTTGCGGCGGCTCAGGCTGATACTTGCGGCCCTGCAGGATCGCGTAGATCGCGCGATGTGTGAGCAGGTCGGGATAGCGGCGGATCGGGCTCGTGAAGTGCGCATACGCCTCATACGCGAGACCGAAGTGGCCGATGTTGTCCGGGCTGTAGACCGCCTGCTGCATCGAGCGCAGCAGCATGGTTTGCAGCATCTGCGCATCGGGCCGCTCGCGGATCTGCGCCATCAGCGCGGCGTAGTCGCTCGCGTGCGGCGTGTCGCCGCCGGCAAGCGTGAGGCCCATGCCGCGCAGGAACGTGCGCAGATTCTCGAGCTTCTCCGCGGTCGGCCCGGCGTGCACGCGGAACAGGCCCGGATGCTTGTTGCGTTTGAGGAAATCGGCCGCGCAGACGTTCGCGGCCAGCATGCATTCCTCGATCAGCTTGTGCGCGTCGTTGCGGGTGCGCGGCACGATCTGTTCGATCTTGCCCTGCGCGTTGCAGACGATGTAGGTCTCGGTCGTATCGAAGTCGATCGCGCCGCGCTTCTGGCGCGCCGCGAACAGCGACTTGTACACGCCGTACAGATTCTGCAATTGCGGCAGCAGCGCGGCGCGCCGCGTGGCCTCCGGGCCCTTGGTGTTTTTCAGCACCGCGGCGACTTCCGTGTAGGTCAGCCGCGCGGCCGAGTGCATCACGCCGGGATAGAACTGATACGCCTTCACTTCGCCGCGCGCGGTAACGACCATGTCGCACACCAGCACGCAACGGTCGACCTGCGGATTCAGCGAGCACAGGCCGTTGGACAGCTTCTCCGGCAGCATCGGAATCACGCGGCGCGGAAAATACACCGAGGTGCTGCGCTCGAGCGCGTCGGCGTCGAGCCCGCCCTTCGGATGCACGTAGTGCGACACGTCCGCGATCGCGACGATCAGCCGGAAGCCCTCGCCGCGGCCGACCTGGACCGGCTCGCAGTACACCGCGTCGTCGAAGTCGCGCGCATCTTCGCCGTCGATCGTGACGAGCGGCACGTCGCGCAGATCGATGCGGTGACGCGCGTCGACCGGACGGACTTCGTCGGGCAGCTTGGCGGCTTCGTCGAGCGCGTCCTGGCTGAACTCGTGCGGCACGCCGTATTTGCGCACCGCAATTTCGATTTCCATGCCGGGGTCGTCGATATCGCCGAGCACTTCCACCACGCGGCCGAGCGGCTGCGAATGACGGCTCGGGAAATCGGTCAGCTCGACCACCACCACCTGGCCGACCTTGGCCTTCTTGATGTTCTGCGTGATCAGGATGTCGTGGCCGATGCGCTTGTCTTCGGGCGCGACGATCAGCGCGCCGTTTTCATTGAGCAGGCGGCCGATCACGCGCTTGTTGGCGCGATCCGTGACTTCGACGACATGCCCTTCCGGACGGCCGCGCCGGTCATAACCGACGATGCGCGCGAGCACGCGATCGTTGTGCATGACCTTCTGCATCTCGGCGGTGGGCAGGAACAGATCGTCCTGGCCGTCGTCGCGAATCAGGAAGCCGTAGCCGTCGCGATGGCCTTGCACACGGCCCGCGACAAAGTTCGACGGATGCGTCAGCTGATAGAGATTGCGCTGATCGAGCCGGATCTGGCCGTCGCGCTCCATCGCGCCTAAGCGCTTGAAAAATCCTTCGCGCTCCTGGCGCTTGATCGACAGGGCTTCGGCGATGTCGTTCGCGGCAAGCGGCGCTTCACTCGTGCGCAGGACGCCCAGAATTTCTTCGCGGCTTGGAATCGGATACGGAAATTTGCTCAAGGGCTTGTCGATGATTTTTTCTCGTTGCATGGACGTCGGTCGGCGTTGTGGCTCGGCTTGGAATGCGTTTGCGCTGCGCTTGAGTTGCACTTGCGGCTGCACTGGAAAAACAGCTCGGGTCCGGCTCGTTCAAGGCTGAGTCGACGGGCGTGTGTGCACCGTGCCAACGAACTACTGCGAGGCATTCTAACACCCCGTCTTGCGCGCCACGCGGCCCGTCAATAGTCGCGGGAAGGCGCGCGCGGGCGTGTCGGCGCGATGATCAAGCAAGTTTGGAGAAACGCTTGACAGGCCTCAATCTGTCGCTATAATAGCGGTCTTTGCTGTTCATCACCTGCCCAGGTGGCGAAATTGGTAGACGCACTAGGTTCAGGTCCTAGCGGTGGCAACACTGTGGAGGTTCGAGTCCTCTCTTGGGCACCAGATTCAAAATTGAAGCCGCCTGCGGGCGGCTTCAATTTTTGTGGAAGCTACGCGGTCGGATTCACGCGTTGGTGCGACCGGTTTGCGTAGTCGGCAGGACGGTAGTTGAGTAGTAAAAGCAGCGCTTTTCTGCACAACTTAACCGAGCGGTTTGATACAGCGAAGTTTGTTTGAAGTAGGGATTGACACGCTGCATCAGCTCGCTAAAATAGTGGTCTAGCTTGAAGACGTGCCCAGGTGGCGGAATTGGTAGACGCACTAGGTTCAGGTCCTAGCGGTGGCAACACCGTGGAGGTTCGAGTCCTCTCCTGGGCACCACAAGGCTGTTTAGCGTAGTACAGAGAAGTCCAGAAGACCCCGTAAATTATTGAATTTGCGGGGTTTTTTGTTTATTGCCGTCCAAGCCTGAACACGGCAAGCCACGTGCAGATGAGTACGTTTTTGAGTACATTGAAAGTTCGAGATCACGCAATGTACTGGGCAACAAGTTCTGGCATTTCCGCTATCGCCTGCCCGGCAAGCAACCGCGTATCTCATTGGGGCGCTACCCCGACATCACGCTTCAGAAAGCGAGGCAGCAGGCAGCGGCATACCGGACGCTCGTCGCCGACGGCGCCGATCCGCGCGCGAAACGACGGATAGACCGGCGGCGGGCTGATACCAGCGACGACGGCACGTTCAGGGCCGCCGCTGAACTCTGGTACAAGAGCAAACAGGATGCGGGTCGGTCCGCCTCAACGCTGAACAAGATTCGGACGTACCTCGACAAGGACATCCTGCCCGAGTTCAGTTCGATCAAGCTGGTAAACATCACGCGCGCAGACTGCGCCCGCATCCAGGAACGCTTCGAAAAGCGCGACGCTCTCAACGTATCGAAGAAGGCCCGCCGCTGGTTACGCGAAATCTTCAGTCAGGCCATTGCGCGCGGCAAGTGCGAGTTCAATCCCGCGTCCGAACTCACGGTCATCGCGAAACCCGCCAGGAAGCCGAAGCCCTACCCTCATCTCCTCGAACCAGAACTGCCCGATTTCCTGCGTGCGCTCGATAAATCAACGAGTCGCCTCATCGCATACGTCGCTGCCTGGATGACCATCTGGACTGCGAGCCGGCCGGGCATGGTCAGATATGCCGAATGGACCGAGGTCGATCTCGACGGCGCCCCGTGGACGATCTCCGCCGAAAAGATGAAGATGCGGCGCAGCCACGTCACGCCGCTTCCGTCACAACTCGTCAAGGCGCTCAGAGAGCTCAAAGAGCTGACTGGCCGTCACAAGTACGTTTTTCCCGGCATCGGCACGAAGCACGAGATCATGAGCGAAAACACCATCAACCTCGTCTTTTCGAAGATTGGC
>NZ_JAQQEU010000015.1:0-144843 GCF_046026895.1 Paraburkholderia sediminicola | reverse complement strand
CACGGCAAAGGAGCGTTCATCATGAAGATAGCCACTGTCGGAGTGGATCTTGCAAAGACCCTATTCCAGGTTCATGGAGTCGATTTGCAGGGCGATGTCATCGTACGCAAGCAACTACGCCGCATTGAAGCTCTGTCCAATCGCGAGCCTGAGCTTTGCGAACCGTTCCGGGCGTTAGTCCAGATGCTCGTCGAGCACTTACGCGAACCGGGCAACAAGGCAGCTGAACTGGAGGGACGCATCCGTGCGATGCATCGTACGGATGAGGCTGGACAACTTCCCGAAACCATACCCGGGGTCGGGCCGCTCACCGCCTCCGCGCCGGCAGCCTCAATCGGCAACCCGCGCGCCTTTCGGGAGGGCCGCCAACTCGCTGGATGGCTGGGTCTGGTCCCGCGTCAACACTCCTCAGGTGGTAAGCCGCGCCTGCTGGGCCTCAGCAAGCGCAACCTCTGGAAAGTGAACGGTATTGCGATGTTAAACGTCGGATCTGTCAATCCGTCGTGCTGGGACGTGCCGGCACATGGCTAACCTGGTAGGCGTAACCTCGTATCAGCATGGCACACGGTGTCCGCGCATTCTTTGCCGCAAGCGCCACGGCAGCGATGTTTTTGTGTCCGCGTCGACACAGCTTCATCAGCCAGGAGTCAGCCATCTCGGGCTTGGCGGCTGCCATGCGGATAACCGCGCGGCCGCCGTGAATCAGAAGTGTTCGTAGTAGCTTCGCGAGTTCCCGGCCCCAGTAGTGCGACGAGCCGCTCGCTTCCATGCCAATGACACACGGTTCGACGCACGGATGTGCTTCGGTATTTCGCAGCGCTACAACGATGTGGCCTTGCAAATCCACTGCATGAACCTGCAGCACATTCTTGGCAGATCCAGTCCAACAGTCACTATCTTCATGATGAACGCTCCTTTGCCGTGGATATCACGACCTCTCCACTCCGGCACAAACCTCTCGCTGCGTAGCGGGAGTCGACCATCACATCAGAACCTTCACACGCAGGTTTCGATAGGCAGCAAGCTGCGAATCACCTCGACTGGTGCTGAACATGGCGAGAAAATTTCGTATCATATAGTTCGTCATCCTATGCAACCTAAGGTCTTTTATCACCCTCACTGGCACCGGTACGTTTGGAACCGTCGCGTTTTCTGGCGTCTCATCGACGGTCATCAAGGCTTGCGGTCGGGTTTCGCCCAACATGAACGACCGAGGCTTGACGCATCGTTGAAATCTCCCTTTGTCTCAAATCAGTCACTGGCGCAGAGTCAACCTCACAACCTTGGTGGTTCGCTAAGTGCGTGGTGCTCTGGTACCACCGCTTTAATCTGAGACTGCGGGACATTGGAGTCGTTGCTCGACCGCGGCGTCAGGTGACCTCGATGAGCACGCCCGATTTCTTTCGCAGCCGCCTGGACGCCATGATCGATCTTCGTCACCCGCTCGCTGTGCCGGCCAGCCGCATGCCGTGGACCTCGATCGAGCTAACAGGAGCGTGGACTTGCAGCTTTCTCCCATGCCGGAGTCGTTCATGCCGAATCTTCCCGTGTGGCAAAAGACAGACCGCCGGAACAATAGAGTCAGTAGTAACGTGAAAGGAAAACTCTCATGAACTCAATGAAACTAGTACCGGTTAACCTGCAAAATTTCATCGATGCTGCAACAGGCAGGAGCGGTTCGCCAGAAAAGCCGGCAGAATCGTCCGCAGGTTATACGCGATCGCATCCTGGGGAGGGGCAGATTATCCCGCCGGAGTTGTCTCTTAATCGTCCTACTGATCCCAACGGTAAACCATTCGCGTTGAGCGGTGACCTCAACGCTAGCAAATGCGCACCGGAGGCCTTTATCGCCAAACGTAGCTTAAGGACGGGAGCACAGCCCGACTGTCACTACGTTGATGGGAAGACATTCACTGTTGCGCCGCCTTTACAAAATTACAAGATTTCAAACGAAATAAAAAAAGATGGAACAGAGAATGTGTCTCACAGGTTTCCAGCAGGACGTGGCAGACAGCCAATGGAACTTCCCGCGTTACGTCATAATTGGACAGTTAACGGATATCCTATCAGTATTTACGAGCCACTAAATTCTCCTCTTGCCGATGGCACGAGCCTGTTTCCTTTATCGCTAATCGAAAATGGCTTAAGAGTATTGCCGGCACAGCAACTCCAATACATTTCCGGCATTGACCTTTTACCAAATCATCTTGGCCCGAGGACTTTGGGACAAGCCTTTGGAAGTAAACCTGATTTTCGTGAATTAGAAATTGCATTCCCTCCAGTGGAACAGGAGCCCGATGAACTGGAATTCATGGCGACTATGCTGCACGAATCCGCACACATCTGGATGAATGGGCTGATTAGATATCGAAATATGGATAAATTATCAGAGACATACGCTAAAAAAAGTTCAAAAGATGATACGTTTCCATCCGGATATGCGGAAAGAGGAGGTGAAAATGAAGATTTTGCGGAGTTTGCCGTAATATATTGGACAAGTAAGGGGACATCCTGCGAGCCTGAAGCCCGTAGCAAATATCCTAATCGTTATGCTTACTTCGACCTCCTCGCAAAGCTTCCCGTATCGCACCCTCCCATCTCGCTAAAGCCACACTCAGATGTTTCCTCGCTACCTGGGAAAGATCGACTGCCGACGATAGACCAAGGTCAGTCGTCGGTAGCTCATTATCGGAAATTTTCGAGGTAGTTGTCGCGGCTGCGGTGCAAATTACGGGCGCAAGCAAAAAACGGCGCATTCACCATTACATCATCGTGCTGAGAGGACTGCCCTACGAACAGCAGGCGCAGTGGTATGTTTGAGGCGCAACCGTGCGAGGTTGAACTGACCTTTGCGAATGCGATGCATCAACTCGACGCCCGATATCGTAATGGCCGCATCCCTGAAGCGTTTGAAGGACGTTGTCAACTTGGCTCCGCTGGACGCGCGATGTAGGCGAAAAATGGCAACCGCTCAAAAAGCAGCCTACGGATTGCGCAGCACTTCAGCACGCTCGGCCGGGTTCAGCGCATGCGACGGGAAGCGGGGCGGCTCGCACCGGGCCTGGCGTCGCCTGGAACGAGCCCCTGCTGAACTGCCCCCCAAGTTGGGCACCGATCCAACCTCCGGGGTGTTTGGGCTTTCCTTTTAAGATCTTCTGATGCGCCATGTGCATATAGGGATCGGAGGAACGCTTCGCCGAGGCACGCCCACTCTACCCCTCGCCCAATATATGGTTCACTCCCATTTAAACCGACCGCTCTTCACCCATTAAACATTACATAAAACAAACACAAATACCGAGAAAATTACATTTATCCGACATTAAGCATGCATTGCGAATTCAGCACGGAAATTGCTCCAGGGATTAACACGGATAAAAGCGCGGTCATTCATGCAAGCGCTTAACAGTCGGCGTACACTCGCCGCAAGCCTCTACAGAGGGCGCACGGGGCTGCGAAACCGCCCGCCGTCAAACGCGGGTTACTGGAGAACAGGAGAAGAATCAATGAGCTGGACACGGGAACAGAGAAACGTCACGATCGCCGCCTATCTAGGCTGGACACTCGACGCATTCGATTTCTTTCTAATGGTGTTCGTATTGAAAGATATCGCGGCGGAATTCAATACGACCATTCCGTCGGTCGCGGTTGCGATCATGTTGACCTTGATGATGCGTCCGGTCGGCGCATTGATTTTCGGCTGGCTCGCCGACAAGTACGGCCGCCGCCCCACGCTGATGCTCAACATCGCGTGCTTCTCGCTGCTGGAACTGCTGTCCGGTCTGTCGCCCAACCTGATGACGCTGCTCGTGCTGCGCGCGCTGTTCGGTATCGCGATGGGCGGCGAATGGGGCGTCGGCGGCGCCCTGACCATGGAAACCGTGCCGCCCAAATCGCGCGGCATCGTCTCGGGTCTGCTGCAGGCGGGTTATCCGAGCGGCTACCTGCTCGCGTCGATCGTGTTCGGGGTGTTCTACCAATACATCGGCTGGCGGGGCATGTTCTTTGTCGGCGTGCTGCCCGCGTTGCTCGTGCTGTATGTGCGCGCACACGTGCCGGAATCGCCGGCCTTCAAGACGCTCGAAAAGAAAGCGCGGCCCGGCCTCATCGCCACGTTGAAGCAGAACGTCGGCTTGTCGCTTTACGCGATCGTGCTGATGACCGCGTTCAACTTCTTCTCGCACGGCTCGCAGGATCTGTATCCGACCTTCCTGCGCGTGCAGCACCAGTTCGACGCGCACACAGTGTCGTGGATCACGATCGTGCTGAACATCGGCGCGATTTGCGGCGGGCTGTTCTTCGGCTGGTTCTCCGAAAAAATCGGCCGCAAGCGCGCGATCTTCATCGCCGCGCTGATCGCGTTGCCGGTGCTGCCCTTGTGGGCGTTCTCGACCACGCCGGTGCTGCTCGCGCTCGGCGCGTTCCTGATGCAGATCTCCGTGCAAGGCGCATGGGGCGTGATTCCGGTGCACCTGAACGAAATCTCGCCCGATGAAATTCGCGCGACCTTCCCCGGCCTCGTGTACCAGCTCGGCAATCTGATCGCCTCGGTCAACGGCCCGTTGCAGGCGAGCGCCGCCGAAGCGCACGGCAACAACTACGCGCTCGTGATGGCGGTGGTGATCGGCATCGTCGCCGTGGTGATTGCGGCGCTGATTCCGTTCAGCCGCGAGCGGCGCGGCATCGACATGACGCAGTCGGCCAAGGAAGTCGCTGCGCACGTCTCAGGAAGCCCCGTGGGAGGACAGGTTTAAGCGTTCGTACCAAAACGGCCATTTCGCCGGCGCGTTCTCGCGCACAATAGCCGCAGGCGGTCCGAACACCGCGACGCACAAGACGCGTTACGCTGTGCACGCAAGGCCAAACCCGGCTAGCAGGCGATACGAGGCCGTTCCGATTTCGATCGGAACGGCCTTTTCCATGTCCGCGCGATCCGACGTGTCGCGCGCAGCGGGAAGACGGGCCTCGTCAGGTCTTCTAGAGCAGTTAATCAACTACGACCGTTGATCGCATCGCCCGTCCTTATGCTGAAAAAAACGGCTGTTTCAAAACTCGATTTGAAGCGATTGTTTGCGGGCCCGCACGCCCGGCAAACCGGGAGACGCTACACATGGCAGTTCGCACGACAGGCCGGCATCCCGGCGATACGAAATCCCGCATTCTCGATGCCGCCGAAACACTGTTCATCGAATGCGGCCATGACGCGATGTCACTGCGCCAGATTACTTCGCGCGCCGACGTCAATCTCGCGGCGGTCAACTATCACTTCGGCAGCAAGGAAGCGCTGATTCATTCGATGCTGTCGCGCCGGCTCGACCGGCTCAACCAGGAACGGCTCAAGCTGCTCGACCGCTTCGACGCAATGCTCGGCGCGCGTCTGACCTGCGAGCACGTGCTCGGCGCGATGTTCATTCCGGCGCTGCGTCTGTCCCGCGATCCGCGGGTCGGCGGCAAGGCCTTTCTGCGTTTGCTGGGCCGAGCCTATACCGATCCATCGCCATTTATCCGCGACTTTCTGAACGGGCATTACGAGACCGTGGCGGTGCGCTTTTTCAATGCGTTCCAGCGCGCGTTGCCGCATCTGACGCGAGAAGAACTAGGCTGGCGTCTGCACTTCGCGATCGGCACACTGTCGGGCGTGCTGGCCGGCACCGATACCGACAGCCTGATTGCCGAGTTCTCGCAGGGCAAGTCGATGAACGATCTGCACTTGATCGGGCGGCTGGCATCGCTGATGGTGGCCGCGCTCAAGGCGCCATTGCCGGACAGCTCGCAACTGGCCGCGTTCGCCGCGGTGCTGGGCGACGCGGCCGACAGCGTGGCGGGAAGCACCGCGCTCGACCCGGGAGAATGCGGGCCGGACAGCGCTGAGCGGGCCGCTGCCGCGCCACAGGCGCAAACGAAAACACAAGGGCAAAGCGCGACAGGCGCATCGGTGGACGGCGCATTGGATGGCGAACACCAAGGCGGCGGCATCGAAGCTGCTTCGTTTCAGCACGCGATGCACGGCACGGCGTAGAGGCAAAAAAGCGTAACAGCCGATGCGCACGGCGCCGTCAAAGCTTCGATGCCGCCAAAGCAGCAATACAAAGCCGGCAAGCGACGCACCGAACATGCAAACAAAACCGCAACGCAACGAGACAACAGGCAAGCACCGCACACCGTGAACCCCGCACATTCCACCCGCGCTTCGAGACCGCGCACCTAAATCGGCACACGGGGTGGAACTATCAATACCGCGCGCACGCGCTCACAGGCGCGGTTCGCTGCAAGCAGCACAAGCTACAGCATAAGAACAGCACGAGAGCATTAAAAGCGCGCCCCGAAGCGCCGCAACCGCAACGCGAAACAGCGACATCGCCGCGCGGAAGAGATCACCAGGACGCGAGCCGTCCGCGCACCATGTTTGCGTTCGCACGCGTCATCGAAACAGGAGGAAACGTCATGTCGTGGTTCATCCTGGTGCTCGTCATTGCCGCTCTCGCACTCGTCAACGTTCAGGCGCGCGCGTCATGGTGGCTGGCCGCCATGATCGTCTGGGTGGCGGCCGCGCATGTCAGCGGCGCAGCGGGACCCGCCGCCACGACACTGCTTGCGATCGTGTTCGTCCTCCCGGCCCTCGCGCTCACGCTCAGGCCGCTGCGCCGCGCATGGCTGACCAGACCGGTGCTCGACCTCTTCCGCAAGATCCTGCCCGAGATGTCGCCGACCGAGCGCGATGCGATCGAAGCCGGCACGGTCTGGTGGGACGCCGAGCTGTTCTCGGGACGCCCGCACTGGGACAAACTCCTCGGCTACGGCCCGGCGGCGCTGACATCGGAAGAGCAGGCCTTCCTCGACGTCGAATGCGAGCAGCTGTGCGATCTCGCGAACGACTGGGACACCACCATGATCTGGCGGGACCTGTCACCGGCCACCTGGCAGTTCATCAAGGAGCGCGGCTTTCTCGGCATGATCATTCCGAAGCAGTACGGCGGCAAGCAGTTCTCCGCGTACGCGCATTCGCAGGTCATCATGAAGCTCGCCACGCGCTGCTCGGCCGCCGCTTTTCGGTGATGGTGCCCAACT
Organism: Paraburkholderia sediminicola; assembly: GCF_046026895.1. Lineage (GTDB taxonomy): Bacteria > Pseudomonadota > Gammaproteobacteria > Burkholderiales > Burkholderiaceae > Paraburkholderia > Paraburkholderia sediminicola_C. Next base: position 137,775 of record NZ_JAQQEU010000015.1, on the reverse strand, counting down.
CGCTCGGCCCCGCCGAACTGCTGATGCACTACGGCACCGAAGAACAGAAGAACCACTACCTGCCACGCCTTGCGCGCGGCGACGAAATCCCCTGCTTCGCGTTGACGAGCCCTTACGCGGGTTCCGACGCGGCGGCGATTCCGGACCTCGGCATCGTCTGCAAGGGCAGCGTCGAAGGCCGCGAGACGCTGGGCTTTCGCGTCACGTGGGACAAACGCTACATCACGCTCGGGCCGATCGCGACCGTGCTCGGCCTCGCGTTCCGCGCGCTCGACCCCGACCATCTGCTCGGGTCGAACGACGAGCCCGGCATCACCTGCGCGCTGATTCCGACCGATCACCCGGGCGTGAACATCGGTCGCCGTCACTGGCCGTTGAACGCGGTGTTCCAGAACGGCCCGAACTCGGGCAAGGACGTGTTCATTCCGCTCGACTGGGTGATCGGCGGGCGCGCGCAGGTCGGCAACGGCTGGCGCATGCTGATGGAATGCCTCGCGGCAGGCCGCGCGATTTCGCTGCCGTCGTCGAATGTAGGGATGGCCAAGCTCGCGGCGCGCGGCACCGGCGCGTATGCCGCGATTCGCCGCCAGTTCCGCACCGCCGTCGACAAGTTCGAAGGCGTGCAGGAAGCGCTCGGCCGCATGGGCGGCAATCTGTACGTGATGGATGCCGCGCGCCGGCTGTCCGCGCAGGCGGTGGATCTCGGCGAAAAGCCGTCGGTGATTTCGGCGATCGCCAAGTATCACATCACCGAACGGGCCCGCATGGTCATCAACGACGGCATGGATGTCACGGCGGGCAAGGGCATCTGCATGGGGCCGTCGAACTTTCTCGCGCGCGCCTATCAGCAGGTGCCGATTTCGATCACCGTGGAAGGGGCGAACATTCTCACGCGCTGCCTGATCATCTTCGGCCAGGGCGCGATCCGTTGTCATCCGTATGCGCTGAAGGAAATGGCCGCGACGCGCGAATCCGATGATGCCAAGGCGCTGCGCGACTTCGACGCAGCGTTCTTCGGCCACGTGAGCTTCACGCTATCCAACGTCGTGCGCAGCTTCGTGTACGGCATCACAGGCGGCGTTCTGATCGCCAGGCCGCGCACCGCTTATCCACCCCTGCATGGGTACTACCGCGCGGCCACGCGCGTGTCGACCGCCTTCGCGCTGCTCGCCGACGTCTCGATGTTCGTGCTCGGCGCCGATCTGAAACGCCGCGAGCGCCTCTCCGCCCGGCTCGGCGACGTGCTGTCCCAGTTGTACCTGATCTCGGCGACGCTCAAGCGCTTCGAAGACGAGGGCCGTCAGGAGGCCGATCTGCCGCTCGTGCGCTGGGGCGTCGAGGATGCGCTGTACAAGGCGCAGCACGCGCTCGACGGCGTGCTCGCGAACTACCCGAACCGGCTCGCCGCCGGCCTCGTGCGCGCGCTCGCGTTCCCGTTCGGCCTGCCGTACCGCGAACCGTCGGACCGCATCGGCGGCGAGATCGCCGAGCTGATGCAAACGCCCGGCGCGGCGCGCGAGCGTCTGGTGTCGGATTCCTATGTGCCGCATCCGGATGTCGACGCGCTCGGCTACGGCGAGCTGGTGTTCGAGCTGCACCCGCGCGTCACGCAGATCGACCAGAAGCTGCGCGGAGCGGTCAGACAAGGCCTGCTCGACCCGCTGCCGCAAAGCCTCGCGGAACTCGCCGCATGGACCGACGCGGCCCAGCAGCAAGGCCTGATCGACGCCGACGAGCGCCGCGTGCTCGATGACTACGCGCGCTACGGCGCGCAAGTCGTGAAGGTCGACGATTTCCCGGCCGACTTCGACATGTTCGCCGGTCTGCAAAAACGCAAGGAGGCGCTCGACCGCGCGCTGGAGGTCGCGGCCTGAGTGGCGGCCAGAGTCGCAGCCTGAGTCCCGGCCCGGGCCCGGCGGAGTGCGCGAAAAACCTGGTGGCAAGGCGTACCGGATGCGCTCAACTCAGTGCACACTGACAGACGTCCGGCCAGCGCAGCAAACAACAATATGAACGACTCTTATCTGCAGTTCGTCAACTCGCCGTTCGGCGCGCGCCTCGCGCGCTCGCTCGGCCTGCCCAGGCCCGAGGTGCTGCGCCGCTATCGCGCGGACCGGCCGGAGTTCGAGGGCCTGGTGGCGATCGGCGGGGGGCGCGAGCCACGTCTGTTCGACGCGCTCGCGAATCTGGTGGCGAGCATCGGCGTGACGAGTGTCGCGCACGCGAGCGCCGGCCTGTGGGTGCCGCTCGCCACTCGCCACGGTCTGCTCACCGGCCGCTTCGAAGCCGCGGAGCCCGGCTCGCCAGGCCGGCTCGCCGCCCTGCTGTTCGACGCGAGCGGGATCGAAGACAGCAGCCAGCTCGCGCCGCTCTATCAGTTCTTCCACGACACGCTGCGCTCGCTCGGCAAGTGCGGCCGCATCGTCGTACTGGGACGGCCGCCGCAGGCCTGCGCAAGCCCGCGCCAGGCGAGCGCGCAGCGCGCGCTCGAAGGCCTGACGCGCTCGCTCGGCAAGGAAGCGGGACGCGGCAGCACGGCGAATCTCGTGTATGTCGCGCAAGGCGCGGAAAGCGGCGTCGAAGCGACGCTGCGCTTCTTTCTGTCGCCGCGTTCGGCGTATGTATCGGGTCAGGTGGTGAGCATCGACGCGGGCGGCGCGGGCGACACAGGCGGCGCTCACGCGCCGCCTGCGTTCGGCTGGGCGCAGCCGCTCGCGGGCCGGCGCGCGCTCGTGACGGGCGCCGCACGGGGCATCGGCGCATCGATTGCGAGCGTGCTGGCCGCCGAAGGCGCGCACGTGATCGGCATCGATATCCCCTCGGCGCGCGACGCGCTCGACGCCACGATGCGCCAGCTGAACGGCACCGCGCTCGCGTTCGACATCGCCGCGCCGGAAGCCGCCGCGCAGATCGCCGCCGCGCTCGACGAACTGGGCGTCGACATCGTCGTGCACAACGCGGGGATCACGAAGGACAAGACCATCGCGAAGATGACCGAGGCCGCATGGCAAAGCGTGATCGACATCAATCTCAGCGCGCAGGAACGGATCGACGATGCGCTGCTCGGCGCCGGCATCCTGCGTGACGGCGGCCGCATCATCGGCGTGTCGTCGATCAGCGGGATCGCGGGCAATCGCGGCCAGACCAACTACGCGACCTCGAAGGCCGGCGTGATCGGCCGGGTGCAAAGCATGGCGCCGTCGCTGCGCGCGCGCGGCATCACGATCAACGCGGTCGCGCCCGGTTTCATCGAAACGCAGATGACCGCGAAGATTCCGCTTGCGATCCGCGAAGCCGGCCGCCGCATGAACTCGATGAGCCAGGGCGGCCAGCCGGTCGACGTCGCGCAGACCATTGCATGGCTCGCGCATCCGGGCTCGGCGGGCGTCACGGGCCAGGTGGTGCGCGTGTGCGGACAAAGCCTGATTGGAGCATGAGCATGCGCGAACCAGGGGATCCGTTCGGCAGCGGGCAGGCAGGCGCGGCGCGCGCCGACGCGGTGCGGCCGAAGACCGTCGTCATCGAAACGCTGCCCGCACCGGCGAAGCTCTATGCGCGCGCGTTGACGGGCATCGTCAAGCGCGCACGCCAGACACCCATGCCGCCGCTGCCGCCGCTGCGCCTCGTGCGCCCCGCCGTCGCGCTCGAGCCGGGGCCGGTCTGGCGATACGCGCGCGTGTGCGGCTTCATCCCCGAGCACGGCGTGCCGCTCACCTATCCGCACCTGCTCGCCTTCCCGCTGCATCTGCTGATGCTCACCGACCCGGCATTTCCGTGGCCGGCGCTCGGGCTCGTGCATCTGGCCAACCACGTGCGGCTGCGCCGGCCGCTCGCGTTCAAGGACCTGCTGCGCGTCGAGGTGGAATTCGGCCCGCTGCTGCGCCACGACAAAGGCCAGGCGTTCGTGCTGCATACGCGCATGTACCGGCGCGGCGAGGCGGTGTGGGACGGCGACAGCGTCTATCTGAAACGCGCGGTGCCGGCGAGCGGCAGCGCGCTCGATCCGCTCGAACCCGGCCCCGCCGCGCTGCAACGCATCGCGCGCTGGCAGCTCGCGCCGCAACTGGGCCGCGACTACGCGGCCGTGTCAGGCGACTACAACCCGATCCATCTCACCGCGCTGTCGGCGAAGGCGTTCGGTTTTCCGCGCGCGATCGCGCACGGCATGTGGACGCTCGCGCGCGCCGCATCCGCGCTGCAACCGCCCAAGCCGCTCGCCGAAGCGTCGCTCAGCGCCGAATTCAAGGTGCCGTTGCTGCTGCCGGGCGAGGCGTCGTTGTGGAGCGCGTCGCCCTCGCTGATCGAGCGCGATATCGAGGTGCGCGATATCTCCGGAGAGAAGCCGCATTTGCGCGGCCGCATGCAGTGGAGGCTGCTATGAAGTCCGCGCGCGTTTATCGCCGTGTGAAATTCATGCGGCCCCGCGGACGTCGTTGCATCAGGGCGTGACGATCCCGCCCGCACGAATCACACCACTCAACCACAGCGAACGATCCAAGGAGCCGAGCATGTCCAATCCGCTACCCGCCGTGCGCCGCGTCGCCATCGTCGGGGGCAACCGGATACCGTTTGCCCGCTCGAATACCACCTACGCGAGCGCATCGAATCAGGACATGCTGAGCTTCACGCTGCAAGGGCTGATCGACCGCTACAACCTGCATGGCGAACGCCTGGGCGAGGTCGCGGCCGGCGCCGTCATCAAGCATTCGCGCGACTTCAATCTGACGCGCGAAGCCGTGCTCTCCACCACCCTCGCCAGGGAGACGCCCGCGTACGACGTACAGCAAGCCTGCGGCACCGGACTCGAAGCGGTGATCCTCGTCGCCAACAAAATCGCGCTCGGGCAGATCGACGCGGGCATCGCGGGCGGCGTCGATACCACTTCGGACGCGCCGATCGGCGTCAACGAAAAGATGCGCCAGATCCTGCTCGAAGCGAATCGCAGCAAAAGCGCCGGGCAGCGCCTCGGCGCGCTGGCCAGGCTGCGGCCCGGCATGTTCTTCAAGCCGCTGCTGCCGCGCAACAACGAGCCGCGCACGGGACTCTCGATGGGCGAGCATTGCGAACTGATGGCCAAGCGCTGGAACATCTCGCGCGAGGCGCAGGACGTGCTCGCCCGGGAAAGCCATCGCAAGCTCGCCGACGCTTACGCGCGCGGCTTCGTCAACGACCTGATGACGCCGTACCGGGGCCTCGCGCGCGACAACAACCTGCGCGCCGATCTGACGCTCGAAAAGCTCGCGAGCCTGAAGCCGGTGTTCGACCGTGACGCCGGCACGCTGACCGCCGGCAACTCGACCCCGCTCACCGATGGCGCGTCCGCCGTGCTGCTCGCGAGCGACGAATGGGCGGCCCGGCGCGGGCTGCCGGTGCTCGCGTACCTGAGCGGGTCGGAGACGGCTGCGGTCGACTTTTTCGACAAGAAAGAAGGCCTGCTGATGGCGCCCGCCTACGCGGTGCCACGTATGCTGGCGCGCGCCGGCCTCACCTTGCAGGACTTCGATCTGTACGAAATCCACGAAGCCTTCGCGGCCCAGGTGTTATGCACGCTCGCGGCGTGGCAGGATGACGAATATTGCCGCACGCAGCTCGGCTTGCCGGGCCCGCTCGGCGCGATCGACCGCGCGAAGCTGAACGTGAACGGCAGTTCGCTCGCCACCGGCCATCCGTTTGCGGCGACGGGCGGACGCATCGTCGCCGGCCTCGCGAAGATGCTCGCGCAACTCGGCAAACCGGCCGGCACCGCGCGGGGGCTGATCTCGATCTGCGCGGCAGGCGGCCAGGGGGTGGTCGCGATTCTGGAACGCTGAAGGTGAGCGCCGTTTTCGCGTTCGCCTGATTGAAGGGTTTGCTTGACGCGCGGCTGCAACCCACGCGTTGCCTGCATTTTGACTGGCCGCCAAACCGGCACACAAACAGATGAAGCCACGGCTTCAGGAGACGACCGATGACCGAGCCTATTCAAGCCCCGCTCCCGCCTGCGGCCGGGTCCGCCGCGGCGGCGAACCCCGCCCCGCAGCGCGCGCCCAACACCGACGGCATCTGGTACGAGTCGTATCCGGCGGACGTGCCGCATGACATCGATGTCACGCAATACGAATCGCTCGTGCAGTTCTTCGACGAATGCATCGCGCGATTCCGCGAACGGGTCGCGTACGTGAGCGTCGGCGCGAATCTGACCTACGGCGAACTGGGCCGCAAGGCCACCGCGCTCGGCGCGTATTTGCAGAGCATCGGCGTGAAGCCCGGCGAGCGCGTCGCGATCATGCTGCCGAATACGTTCCAGTACCCGGTGTCGCTGTTCGGCGTGCTGAAAGCGGGCGCGGTGGTGGTCAACGTGAATCCGCTCTATACGGTGCGCGAACTCGCGCATCAGTTGAAGGACAGCGGCGCGCAAACCATCATCGTGTTCGAGAATTTCGCGAAGACGGTCGAAGACGCGCTGCCCGGCACCAAGGTGAAGAACGTCATCGTGAGCGGTCTCGGCGATCTGCTGGCCGACGGTGCGAATCTGAAGGGACGTCTGCTCAATTTCATGTTGCGCCGCGTGAAGAAGATGGTGCCCGCGTACAAGCTGCCGCAAGCGGTGCCGCTGCTCGACGCGTTGTCAGCCGGTTACGCGCTGTCGCGGACGCCCCTGCGCGCCACGCCCGACGACATCGCGTTCCTGCAGTACACGGGCGGCACCACCGGCGTCGCGAAAGGCGCGATGCTCACGCACAAGAACATGATCGCCAATCTGCTGCAGGCCAAGGTGTGGGCCGAGCGCCAGTTGAACGGCGACATCGAAACGGTCCTCACGCCGCTGCCGCTCTATCACATCTATTCGCTGACCGTGAACGCGCTGATCTTCATGGGGCTCGGCGGGCGCAACCTCCTGATCGCCAATCCGCGCGACATGAAGCGCGTGATGATGATCATCCGTCACGAGAAATTCACCAGCATGACGGCGGTCAACACGCTCTACAACGCGTTTCTCGACAACGAGGAATTCTGCAAGCGCGACTTCTCGAACCTCAAGCTCGCGATGGCGGGCGGCATGGCAACCCAGAAAGCGGTGGCCGACCGTTTCAAGGCCGTCACCGGCAAGCCGATCATCGAAGGTTACGGGCTGACCGAATGCTCGCCGATCGTCTCGATGAACCCGGTCGACCTGAATGCCATGCGGGACTTCGAAGGCTCGATCGGCTTGCCCGCGCCGTCCACGCACGTGCGCTTCAGAAAGGACGACGGCAGCTGGGCCAACATCGGCGAAACGGGCGAACTGTGCGTGAAGGGCCCGCAGGTGATGAAAGGCTACTGGAACCGCCCTGAAGAAACCGCCAAGGTCATCGACGACGACGGCTGGCTCGCCACCGGCGACATCGGCGTGATGGACTCGCGCGGCTTCATCCGCCTGATCGACCGCAAGAAGGACATGATCATCGTGTCGGGCTTCAACGTGTATCCGAATGAAATCGAGGACGTGATCGCCGCCCATCCGGACGTGCGCGAAGTGGCCGCGATCGGCGTGCCCGACGCGGCGCAGGGCGAACGCGTAAAGGTGTTCGTCGTCAGGCGCAACCCGGCGCTGACCGCCGAGCAGGTGATCGCCCATTGCCGCAAGAATCTGACCGGCTACAAGGTGCCGAAGCTGGTGGAGTTCCGCGACGAGCTGCCGCAAACCAACGTCGGCAAGATTCTGCGCCGTGCGTTGCGCGACGAGGAACTCGCCAGGCAAAAGTCTGCCTGACAGGGAACGCTGCTTTGGCGTCGCGCTTTCGCGCTATCTCGCGTCAGGTTCCGGAGGCCCGATGAAGCACCGCACGTCCGCACGCTCGCGCCGTTCGCCGGTCTTCATGCGTGTCGCCGGAATCATCGGCATGGCGGTGCGCGCCGCCGCGTCAGGGTGCGCGCTGTCGTCACGCGGACTGCTGGCCGGCGCGCTGCTGGCCGGCGCCGCCATCGTCGCGGCGCCGACGGCGTTCGCGCAGAACGACGACACCCCGCCCCCGCTCGATGCCCCGAGCGCCGTCAAGGCGCCGACCACGCCGCCCGCGCAGGTCGGCAAGCTCACGCTGGACCAGCAGGTCAAATGGCTGCGCGCCGCGCAACGCAGCGGCACGCTGGAAAAGCTCAGCGACGCCCAACTGGTCGCGCTCTTCCAGTCGCTCGATCCGCTCGCGCTGCCGCGTTACATCAAGGAAGGGCCGACCGGCTACGCGTCGTACGAGTTCACCATGACGCGCTCGGAGCGCATTCACGGCCAGTGGCCCGACAAACCCGATCACATGCTGGTGCGGCTCGCGCACGACCCGCTGCGGATCTACGCGAAATGGCTGCCCGACGGCGCGCGCGCGGGCCAGGAAATCATCTACGACGAGTCCAGACGGTCCGACGAAGTGTACGCCCACCTGGGTGGTCTGATGAACGTGATGCCGTTGTGGACCGCGCTGAATGGTGCGCTCGCGCGCTCGCAATCAAACCACGACGTGCGCGACCTGGGCACCGAGTACATTGCGAATCAGTATCTCAGCGAGGGCAGGAAATACATCGAGGCCGGCTTGCCGCGCTCGACCCATGTGGAAGTCAAGACGATCGACCGCGTGCGCGTGGTGGCCTTCACGTTCGAAACGCCGACCGGCCAGCCGCAGTTCTACGCGAAGAAGGAGACGCTCGGGCTCGATCTGCGGCATCCGTACTTCCGCACCGTCGAGTCTTATGACAACGACGGCAGGCTGTTCGAGCGGCTCGTGCTCGAAACCATCACGCCGAAGACGTTCGACGACGCCGCCTTCGACCCTAAGAACAAGGCGTACAACTTCTAGTTTTCACTGGGGTCGTCGGCTGACAGGCGCGGCGTGAACGCGAAGACGACGTGCGCCTGTGGTGCAGTTGAGCCCGTGCGCGGCTCGTGGCTGTGAGCGACCAGCACATGCCCCGTGCGCGTGACGAGTTCGCCGAGCACGAAGTAGTCGGATGCGCGCGTGAGACCGATCAGCGCAGGCGGGGCCGACGCGGCGATCACGCCGGATTGCCGGCTGAGAAGCGGCGCGAGCGTCGTGTACCACAGCGCGCCGATGTCGCCGCCGGTTTCGAACGTCGGCAGCCTCAGTTGCGCGGCATAGCGCGCGAACGACGGCCCGCCAGCGAGTGTCGAATCGACGATCGCGAGCGTGCCCTCACGCGTTGCCGCGCGTGCGAGCCACGGCCACGCGCCGCCTGCCATGGTGGACCACCATGCTCCGGTCATCATGAAAGTGCGTCGATCCATCGATGACTCCTGTCGCCAGAGAGCAAACCGCGCGCGTTGTCCGCGTTCACGTGTACCCGCGCCGGTCGCGCCAGGCCGCCGGCCAGATGCCCTGCTTGCCCGGCGCGAGAATGCCGTTCGGGTCGAGCGCGTCCTTGATCGTTTCCGATAGCCGCAGCAACGCGCCATCGTTGAAGCTGTATTGAGCCGCCGCAAAATCCATGTACGCGAGATGCGCGCGATACTCGCCGTACCCCGCCGCGCGCGCATCGCTCATCAGCGAACGCAGCAACGCGCCGGCCTGCTCGACCTGGTCGGCGTCGTCGCGGTCGAAGATCGCCGCGAAGATGTGATGCAGATGACGCTCGCCCGCCGTGAATCCGCCGTAGTAATCGAAGCCGTATTCCGCCGCGCGCGCCTTGACCATCGTGTATTGGCGCATCGCGTCACGCCCGGTCGCCGGACACACCGGCGCGAAGTCCACGTGCGCGCCCGCGCCGCCGCGCCAGTCGAGCATGCGGAACGCGCTCATCGCGGGAATGCCGGCGAGGTTGCGGTCGCCGCCGCCGGTGGGCTGCGCATCGCCGGCATAACGCGCGGCGAAAAACCGCGCCTGCGGCACGCGGGCGAACGCGCGCTGCACGATCGCATGGCGTGCATCGATCAGTTCGGGCGTGCCGTAGAGCGCGAAATGCAGATTCCAGCGGCCGACCCTCAGCTTGTCGAGCATCGCGGCGAGCGCGCTTTCCGGCATCGCGCCCGGACCTTCATACCACTGGCTGCGGGCCGACAAACCCGCCGCGCGGCGCAAGCCGCCTTCGATCACCGCGCGATTGCGGATCGTTTCGTCGAGCCGCAACGGCCGCAGAATGTCGACGATCGCTTCGAGATCGGCCTCGTGGCGAAACTGGATTTCGCCGAGCAGATAGGCGGGCGGAGCGGGCATCAGCCAGACTCCCAGCTTGGTGACGATGCCGTAATTCGACTGCATGAACATCGCATCGAACGACGGGCCGTAGCCCGGCTGATACAGCTGCCATGCGGTGCCGATCTCGATGCCGCCCATGCCGGTGCGCAGCACGTCGCCGTTGGCGAGCACCACTTCCATCCCGCACTGCGTCGCCGCATGATCGCCGTACGCGGTGTAGCCGAAGCCGCGTTCGAGCGTGTTGCCGACCACGCTGCCCCAGCCGGCCGCGGGCGGATCGACCCACAGCTTGTAGCCCTTGTCGCGCAGATGCGCGTACAGATCGAAGTAGCTGACGCCCGGTTCGACCAGCGCGTACGCGAGCGTCTCGTTGACCTCGATGATGCGGTTCATCCGCTGCAGATCGAGCACGACCGATCCCGCCAGACGCGGCGCGGCGCCGCCGTACGCGAAGTTGCGGCCGGTCGAGACGGTCCACAACGGAATCCGGTATTGATTGGCGACGCGCAGCACCGCGCGAATTTCGTCGACCGATGCGGGCAGCAGCGCGGCGCTCGCTGAAAACGCCTCGCGCTCGCCCGGTGCGAACGGATCGCGATAGGCGGTGAGCCCTGTCGTCGACGTCACCACCTGCGCATCGCCGACAATCGTCCGCCACGCGGCGAGCGCGCGATCGAATTGCGCGGCGGAGAGTTTGGGCGGGACGCTCAAGGGCAATGAATATTCCTCCGGCGGATGAAGGATGCAGCGGTGTACGAACCTGTGTATTTTGCGCTGGCGCGTTCCCGTGACTCGGTGCGCTCGCCCGCTACTGCCACACTTCCGGCTTGCCGCCGAGCGCGCTGCACACGTCGATCGCGATCGAGCGGAGCTTGCCTTCCGCGATCGCCCCGGACAACGCATAGCCCATGCCGTCGTTGACCCAGTAGAAGGTGCGCCGGTTGCCGTCGCGGAGCAGGCGGAACGCGGTTTCGTCGCGCGCAATGCCGGTGACGTACAACGTGAGGCGCTCGCCGGTGGTGTTCTCGTACATGAATTGCGCGGCCGGTCCGGCCTCGCCGGGCAACAGCCGTCCACCCACCAGCGAGTAGCCATATTCCTGCAACGACGGCACCGACAGCGGACGGTTCAGCCGCTTGGACAGCCAGTTGATCAGATGCTCTTCTTCGCTCGCGGCGACTTCCACCGGATGACGCCGCTCCGGCGTGTACACCGCGTAGGCGATGTCCGCGCGCTGCGCGAAGCTCGGCGGCTGGCTGCCCGCGCCCCATGCTCCGCCCCACTTGCCGCCCGTCAGGCGCGGCGCGAGCGGCCCCACCGCCAGCGCAAGCCCCGCGCCGACCGCGAGCCAGCACGCGGCGAGGCCCGCGCGCTGCCACCACGGCGGGCTGCGGCGCACCACGATGAAGGCGGGTTCGTCCACGGCGTTGCGTTCGGAGTCGTCGTGACGCTGGTCGGACTCGGCGCGCGCGCTGCGCGGCGGCGCGCCGCACAGCGCGCGCAGCGCAGCTTTCTGCGCACGCCAGGCGGCCACTCGCGCGGCGGCCTGCGGATGTTGCTCCAGCTGCGCCTCGATCGCGGCGCGCTGCGCCTGCGGCAGTTCGCCGTCCACAAACGCCGACAGCGCTCGCAGATCGAGCCCTTCGGGCAAGCTGGAATCGTAGTCGTCGTTGTTCATTTCTGGTTTCTCACCACTTTCAACGGCGGAGATTTGCGCGTTGAGCCTTGGGTTGGCCCATGCGCCGGCCCCTCCGTCAGCAGCACGCGCATATGCTCACGCGCGCGCGACAGCCGCGACATCACCGTGCCTATCGGCACACCGAGCGCCTTTGACGCTTCCTGATAAGACAACTCTTCCACGCAGACGAGCAGCAGCACTTCACGCTGCTCGACCGGCAGACGGTACAGCGCACGCTGCAAGTCGCGCAGCATCAGACCGTCGACTTCGGCTTGGGGCGCTTCGAGATTGCGCCACGGCGCGCTTTCGTCGTCGACGGCGATCTCGCGGCGGCCGCGCAGCTGATCGATATAAAGATGCCGCAAGATCGTCAGAAGCCACGCGCGCAAATTGCTGTTGGGCCGGAACGCCGACCAGCGCGCGAGCGCACGCTCGGCCGTATCCTGCACGAGATCGTCCGCCCACGCGTGGTCGCCCGTCAGCGCGCGCGCATAGCGGCGCAACTGCGGGAGCCACCCGATCACATCCGTTTCGAAGCTCACCTTGTGAGCGGAAACTCAGTAGCCGCCACTGCCACTGCTGGTGCCGCTGGTACCTGATGCGCCGCTATCGGTCGCGGACGTGCAACCGCCCGTTGCGAGCGACCCAAGCGCTAGCGCGAGCAACACGAAGACGGCGGACAGAATACGGGATGCTTTCATGGCGAATCTCCTTTGGAGCGCGCTGGCTGGCCAGCGCCCCGATCGGCCGCGCGCGGAATTGCGAGGCAGCCATGTATGACTTAACGCTAGCGCAGCGCGATTTATTCCCAGTAAAGGGCCTGCACCTATCCTTTTCCGCCAGCCGCGCCGGGAATGCCTGGATGATGCTCGCGATCATGCGGAAGAAACCGCCATAGCCCAGCAGATTCGTAACTCAACGTTACAGCCAAAACTTATCAGATGCTTATGCGCTCACAAGCCGTTATAGTGGACGCAGTTCGGGCCGCCGACTCGTTCCGCCCCACACAGGGTAGAATTGCGGCGAACCACCGTCTTTCTAAACTGAATTGTCCATGGCATCCGCAGAACCGCACCCGCAAAACGATTTCATGAACGCTGCGCGCAAAGAACGGAAGCGCGTCGAGATCTACCTCGTCAACGGCATTCGCCTGACGGGGTGCATCGAATCGTTCGATCAGTACCTGGTGATGCTGCGCACGCCTGTGGGTCTACAAGGCATCTACAAGCGCGCGATCTCCACGATCCAGCTCGACACCGGCACCCGTCCGGCGCCGCGCGCCGGGCGTCCGGCGCATGGCGAGCACAACACGCGCGGCCCGCACGGCTCGCGTGAACCGCGCGACCATCGTGAACCGCGCGAACCGCGTGAACCGCGCGAGTCGTACGGGGCGTCGGCCACGGAGCGCACATCGTCTGAGCGCGGCAGCGGCACGTCCGACGGCCCGGTGGTCGTCACGCGCCGCCGGCGTCTGTTCGGCACGGGCGGCGACGGCAACCACGGCGGCGGCAATCATGGCGGCAGCGGCAGCCCCGGCAACAACGGCGGCAACAACGGCAACGAATAAGCGGCCGGCGCGGCGCTCGGCTACGCCACCGGCCGGCCGGGACGCCGCTAGATCTTTTCCAGTTACATCACCTGCTGCTTCGTCAGCTCGAATCCCCCTTTGACCGCCAGCACGCGGCGCCCCCAATAGCCGGCATCCAGCGTGCGCAGCGCCGGTTGCCTCGTTGCCCACTCCAGCTGTCCAGTTCCGCTTCCGCGACGTGCGACGCGATCACGCACTGCGCGCGCTGGTTTTTTCCGGTCCGGGTTGTTGTCGCTGCCTCGTGATTGGCCAATGCCGTTGCGCTCTCGCCCGAGCGAGGCGCTGCCGGCTCGTGCGATGCGGGTCTGCTGCGGTTTGTGGTTTGCGGCGGCTTTTGCGTTCCGCCTCGCCGCCGGGCGACACGCCGACAACGACGCGAAGGCGTGCGAATTCAACGGGTGCTGGGGCATTGGATGCTGCCTGACGCTCGCGCCCTGCTTGCAACTTCGAAAGGCGACGCTTGCGATGCGCGCTTGAGCCGTTCGGTCGACACTCGGCAAGGTCCGCCATGCGCTATGCTGAATAGTCGACTCTCTTTTAGCGGAGCGCGTCATGACCATCAAGAAACCCCCCGTATCTCAGCCCGGCATGCAGCCTGGACTCAAGTCCACAGCGGCGCGGCCGTCGGCTGAATCCGACGATAGCCGTCTCGATGAGGCACTGGCGGAAAGCTTCCCCGCCAGCGACCCGATTGCCGTGGATTTGACAGATCCCCATGCGCCGGTCAAGGCGGCGTCACCGGAGGTAAAGAAGCGGCGTTAGCCCAGATGGTAGCGGCTGGATTCGCCACTCTATGTGGCAACGCGAACGAGTTTGGAAATCGGAGAATGGTCGCCGACACTGCTCGCGCTGAACATGCGGCATTGAAGCGCAAAGCCGGCGCGCGCGATGGCGATGCCCGTCGCCGCGCGGCCGTCCAGCTTGCAGGGCAAACGTGAACAGGCGAACGCGGACAACACGGCGAAGATCGCTAGACCAAGGTCGCCGGCAAGATTGCGACGTTGGCATCGAATCTGATCAGCACCAGCATGGGCGGCAAGTCACGACGGCATCAGCATGGCCACGGCCGTCATGCCCTGCCACCACGGCACGCTGTCAGCGAGTCAGGCGGCGCTTCCCCGCTCCGCCCTCCCCGCCCGACGAACCTCAGGCCATCGCGTTCAATGCGAAGGCAGGCCGCTTTCCAGTTGACGCTGAAGCTCGCGCACCTGGCGCTGCGCGATGCGCAACTGTTCCTGCGCGGCAAGCTTCTGCTGAGCCAGCGCCGTGGTTTCGGCGCGCTTCTCCTGCTGCTGGGTCGCAACGATGCTCTGCTGCTGCCGCGCAACATCGAGGTCGGCCTGCAAGCGGTTCGCGCGGTCCTGCGACAACGCGATCATCCGCTGCGTGAACGCCTTTTGCGCCTCGAGCTGCGTGCGGCGAATCTCGACGTCCGACAGTTGCACCGTCTGACGCACGAAGTCTTTGTAAATCATGTCGGCGCGCATGGCGTCCTGCGTCTTGATCACGCGCCAGAAATTCTTTTGCTGGAACAGCGCGACGTAGTACGTCATTTCCTTGCCGTAAAACAGCAGGCTCGCCCCGTAGCTGCCGTTGTAGGTGGTGCGCAGTTCGCTGAGATCCGACCCGTGGATCATCTGCTGCAATTCCGCCACGTTGCCCGCGGCGGATTGCCGGTTTTCGTCGGGGGTCAGTGCAGTGGTCTCTGCCTGTCCGCTCGGCGCGGTCTGCGCGGTGGTTGGCAGCGCGGTGCTCGTACCGGGCTGGGAAACGACGCCTGCGCTTGCGCTACTGTCCTGCAGAGCCTGAGCATTCACACCTTGCACGGCTCCCGCTGCGATGAATGCGGCGAGAGCAATCTGTCGTAGCTTCGACTTTTGGTCCATGTAATTCCTGCTTGAACAGTTTTTGTTTTAGTAGAAAACGGTTAATTATCACTTACTTTCGCGGGTTTCGGGTTCTTCGTCGAAAATTTGGCGTCGACGAGCCCGTCCGGCAGGTCCGCAAATGCGGACAGGCCCTCGGCGCCGATCACCTGCGCGATGAACGTCTGGAAGATCGCGCTCTTGTCGGCCGCTGCGCTCCTCGATCCACGGAATCTTCAACCGGTCGCCGCGAGCCGGAAACACAGGTCGGCGCGGAACGTGCAGTCCTTCACCAGTCGATTTCAATCGGCCTCGCGCGCAAGGCTTCTGACCGCGATCGAGAATGGGCTGACCGCGCTCAGCGAACAGTTGTGCGTGTCCGCGTTGCTGCCGAAGGGCCGCGACAACGTCAAGTATCTGGCCGCGCACGCGGCGGTGTCCATCGGCAGCAACGGCCTGATCGGCAAGTTCAACGCGGCGCACTATCGCAAACCAACGAGTTGACGCTGAAGTTCGGCACCGCCGTTTCGCTCACCATCAGTACAGCGCGATTTCATTGCCGACCTCGGAGTAGATCTCGTTCGGCGCGCAGCGTTCTCAACGGGGCGAAGCGTCGGGCGATTCGGGCTGGGCGCGATGTTCGAAGTCATCCCGCGCGTTCGCGCTGCGCTTTACGTATCTGCGCACATTGCCGGGCCCGGATTAGAAGTTCCCCTATCAAACGGCGCGCGCACTTTCGCGTATTCTGCGCTGACGACGCAACCGGCGGCATGCACGCGTGCACGCCGCGAGATGCACATCCTGTGAGCCGAAGCCAAACCTGAAAAAGCGATACCAGGCCGTCACAGCGGGCTCGTCCGGGCACCGTCCGACATACCGGTAACGCCGCGCGACCACGATCGCGCCGTCTCTAATCAAGGAGGAAGACAATGACGCAATTCACTCGGCCCGCTCGCGCAATCGCGCTTCGCACTGCCAAACATGCTGCTGTCGCCGGCCTGCTGATCGCGAGTGCGATGACGGCCATGGCGCAGACCGACACGCCGGTCGGCACGTGGCAAACCATCGACGATCACACCGGCCAGCCCAAAGCGCTCGTGCAGATCGCGCGGGATGGCAGCGGCCAACTGAACGGCAAGGTGATCAAGGGTCTCGATGCGAACGATCAGCCTGATCGCCGCTGCACCGCTTGCACCGACGCACGCAAGGATCAGCCGATTCTCGGCATGACCATCATCAGCGACATGAAGAAGGACGGTGACGGCTGGGATCACGGGCAGATTCTCGACCCGGAAAACGGCAAGCTCTACAAGTGCAAGATGCACCTGGAAGATGGCGGCAACAAGCTGGTGGTGCGTGGCTATATCGGCGTGGCGCTGCTGGGCCGCTCGCAGACCTGGGTTCGTCAGCAGTAGTGCGCGACGCATGCGGGCGCTGCCTCTTTCGGGCCAGCGCGGATCATCTGTGAAGAGTGACCTACGCTGCCAGCAGCGTGTGCGAGGGCAGCGTCACAGCCGATGCGCCGCTGCGGTCGGAATGAAAAAAGGAACGGCCGGCGATCACTATCGCGCGGCCGTTCTGCATGTGAAGCAGACCGATCGGCGTTGTCATGCAGCGTGCTTGAATGGCGATGTGTACGCGAACGGCGAAGCCGGCAGCGGT
Organism: Paraburkholderia sediminicola; assembly: GCF_046026895.1. GTDB lineage: Bacteria > Pseudomonadota > Gammaproteobacteria > Burkholderiales > Burkholderiaceae > Paraburkholderia > Paraburkholderia sediminicola_C. The sequence continues at coordinate 120,822 of NZ_JAQQEU010000015.1, read as the reverse complement.
TTGCTCAATGCAGGCTGGTAAGCCGGAGGTGTAGCGGCCACAGTGGGTACGGTGACCGGAGCGCTTTGCGCTGCGGCACGTTTCTGTTCGTCGCTCGTGTGTGTGCGCATGCGCGCTTCCATCAAGCTGCAGAGTTCCACACTCCCAGCTCCGAGCAGTTGCTCCGTCACCCGCGTGAGCACGCCGGATTCGTACCATGCCTTGAAGCGGCGATGACAGGTTTGATACGACGGGTATCTGCGCGGCATGGCTGACCAGGTTGCGCCGCTATACATGACCCACAGCACGCCGTTGAGCACCGATCGGGTATTGGCAAGCGGCCGGCCACGCAGTTCGGAGCGCGGGCGCAGTTCAGGAAGCAATGGAGCGACACGCTGCCACTCTTCGTCAGTGATATCACGGTGCGGATTCATAGCTTCTCCTTTATCTAAACCAGGACAAAAGATAGCTTGTGGTGCGCGCCCGCGACATAAGACCAATCCGAATCTTGAAAATGCGCCGTTTGGCGCAATTAGTTCGGCAATTAAGCGTGATCTGTCGCAGATGTATCGGCGGCGGTATCACATGGTCCGCCGGCCGGCATCAGCTCGATGAGCGGCCCGAATGCGCGCCGTGAAGCCGCTCAGGTCAGCGACGTGTCGACGATCCGCCGCGGCGTGTCGAGATACTCCTTCGACTGCATCTCGACAATCCGCGATACCGTGCGCGTGAATTCGTTCGCCATCGGGCCGTCCATGTACAGTTGCTCGGGCGGCACCGCGGCGGACATCAGCAGCTTGACCTTGTGGTCATAGAAGACGTCGATCAGCCACGTGAAGCGCCGCGCTTCCGAGGCCATGCGCACCGACATCTGCGGCACGCTGGAGAGAATCACTGCGTGAAAACGGCTTGCCAGTTCCAGATAGTCGTTCTGCGAGCGCGGGCCGCCGCACAGCGTCGCGAAGTCGAACCACACGACGCCGTCCGCGCGGCGTAGCGCCTTCAGCTCGCGCTTCTCGATATGCAGGATCGGGCTCTCGTCGGGGACCGCGGCGAGGCGCGAGAACGCGTCGCGCAAAGCCTTGTCGGCCGCCGCGCCAAGCGGCGTGTGATACACCTCCACCTGAGCGAGCGTGCGCTGCCGGTAGTCGATGCCCGCGTCGACGTTGATCACGTCGAGCTTGTTCTTGATCAGCTCGATGGCCGGCAGCATACGATCGCGATGCAGGCCGTCCGGATACAGCGTGTCCGGATCGTAGTTGGACGTCATCACGAACTGCACGCCGTTCTCGAACAGCTTGTCGAGCAGACGGTACAGGATCATCGCATCCGCAATATCCGACACGTGGAATTCGTCGAAGCAGATCAGGCGATAGCGCTTCGCAATGCGGCGCGCGAGTTCGTCGAGCGGATCGGCCGTGCCCTTCAGTTCTTCCAGTTCGCGATGCACTTCGCGCATGAACTCGTGAAAATGCAGCCGCGTCTTGCGATGCAGCGGCACGATCATGTAGAAGCTGTCCATCAGGAAGCTCTTGCCGCGCCCTACGCCGCCCCACATGTACACGCCGCGCGGCAGGTCGGGACGATTGATCAGCTTCTTGAACGCGTTCGAGCGGCGCGACTTGTATTCGACCCACTCTTCGTAGCACCGCTGCAGCCGGTCGACCGCCGCGCGTTGCGCGGGGTCCGATTGATAACCGCGCGTCTGCAGTTCTTTTTCGTAGTATTCGGTGACGTTCATGGTATTGCTGCAAAAAGAAAGGCGGGGGGAATGAACCCGCCCGCCTTGATGGTGATGCCAGAGTTGTGCTCAGTCAGGCGTGCGCGTGATTACATGTTCAGCGCGCGCTTGTCGACGGCGAGCGCCGCTTCGCGCATGACTTCCGAGAGCGACGGATGCGGATGGCAAATGCGGCCCAGGTCTTCCGACGCCGCCTTGAATTCCATCGCCACCACGGCTTCCGCGATCAGGTCCGATGCGTTTGCCGAGATGATGTGCACACCGAGCAGTTCGTCGGTCTTGGCGTCGGCGATCATCTTGACGAAACCGTCCGCCTTGTTGATGCCGAGCGCGCGGCCGTTCGCCATGAACGGGAACTGGCCCGTCTTGATCTCGCGGCCTTCGGCCTTCAACTGCTGTTCCGTCTGGCCGACCCATGCGATTTCCGGTTCGGTGTAGATCACCCACGGAATGCAGTTGTAGTCGATATGCGGCTTCTGACCGTCGATGATTTCGGCGACCAGCACGCCTTCGTCTTCGGCCTTGTGCGCGAGCATCGGACCCCGCACCACGTCGCCGATCGCGTACACGTTCGGCACCGCCGTCGCGCAATGGTCGTCCACGTCGATGAAGCCGCGCTCATTGGCCTTCAGGCCGATCGCTTCGAGACCGAGGTTGTCGGTGTTCGGCACGCGGCCAATCGACACGATCAGGCGGTCCGCTTCGAGCGTCTTCGCGTTGCCGTCCTTGTCGGTGTAAGCGATCGAGACGCTGTTGTCGGTCGTCGTCACGTCGCCGACCTTCACGCCGACCTGGATGTCGAGGCCTTGCTTCTTGAACTGCTTGGCCGCTTCTTTCGCGAGCGCCTGGTCAGCCGCGCCGAGGAATTCCGGCAGCGCTTCGAGCACGGTCACTTCGGCGCCCAGACGACGCCACACTGAACCGAGTTCCAGACCGATCACGCCGGCGCCGATCACAGCCAGCTTCTTCGGTGCGACGTCGAAGGCCAGTGCGCCTTCGTTGTCGGCGACGATCTTGTTGTCGACCGGAATGCCCGGCAGATGGCGCGCCTTCGAACCCGTGGCGATGATCACGTTCTTCGCCGTGACCACTTCGGTCTCGCCTTCGCCGCTCACTTCGATCTGCACGCCGGCGTCCGTCTTGCCGGTGAACTTGCCGTGGCCCTTGAGCCACGTGATCTTGTTCTTACGGAACAGGAATTCGATACCCTTGGTCATCTTCTCGACGATGCCGTCCTTGCGGGCCATCATCTTCGAGATGTCCACCTTCACGTTGTCCACCGAGATGCCGTGGTCCGCGAGGTGATGCGATGCGTTTTCAAATTCTTCCGACGACGCGAGCAGCGCCTTCGACGGGATGCAGCCCACGTTCAGGCACGTGCCGCCGAGCTTCAACGCACCGGCCGGGTTCTTCCAGTTTTCGATACATGCGACGGTCTTGCCGAGCTGCGCTGCACGGATAGCGGCGATATAACCGCCAGGGCCTGCGCCGATCACGACGACGTCAAATTCTTTGGACATGACAATCCTTTTGAAGGCGGAACGGCGCGTGACCATGCTTCGCGGTGTGCGCCGATCCTTTACTGCGGAATGCTAAAGACGTGCTGCTTAGGTGGCGCCGGCTTGCCTGATATCAACCAGGCGAGCAAGCCGGCGACGCCGGGATGGCGATTACAGGTCGAGCAGCAGGCGAGCCGGGTCTTCCAGCGCATCTTTCATCGCGACCAGCGACAGCACCGCTTCGCGGCCGTCGATGATACGGTGGTCGTAGGACAGCGCCAGGTAGTTCATCGGGCGGATCACGATCTGGCCGTTTTCGACCACAGCGCGTTCCTTGGTGGCGTGCACGCCCAGGATTGCGGATTGCGGCGGGTTGATGATCGGGGTCGACAGCATCGAACCGAACACACCACCGTTCGAGATCGAGAACGTGCCGCCGGTCATTTCTTCGATCGACAGCTTGCCGTCCTTGGCCTTCTGGCCGAATTCGGCAATCTTCTTCTCGATTTCGGCGAGGCTCAGCTGATCCGCATTGCGCAGGATCGGCACCACCAGACCGCGCGGCGAACCCACAGCGATACCGATGTCGAAGTAGCCGTGATAGACGATGTCGTTACCGTCGATCGACGCGTTCACCAGCGGGAACTTCTTCAGCGCGTGAACCGCCGCCTTCACGAAGAACGACATGAAGCCGAGCTTCACGCCATGTTCCTTCTCGAACTTGTCCTTGTACTTGTTGCGCAGGTCCATCACCGGCGCCATGTTCACTTCGTTGAACGTGGTCAGGATGGCGTTGGTTTGCTGCGACTCGAGCAGACGCTCGGCGATACGCGCGCGCAGACGCGACATCGGCACGCGTTGTTCCGGACGGTCCCTCAGCCACTGGTCGGCTGAAGCCGGCGCCTTGACGTCCGGCAGCGATGGCTTCGCAGCCTTCGGTGCGGCAGCCGGTGCCGGTGCGGCCTTGGCAGCCGGCGCGCCAGCGGTCAGCACGTCGCCCTTGGTGATGCGGCCGTCGCGGCCGGTGCCGGCGACGTCGCCCGACGCCAGACCCTTCTCCGCCATCAGCTTGCCGGCAGCCGGCGAAGCAGCGGTGTTCGCGCCCGTCGCAGCAGCGGCCTGAGCGGCCGGAGCCGCTGCCGGAGCAGCCGTGGCAGCCGGGGCCGGCTTCACTTCTGCTTCAACGGCGGCGGCGCTTGCGGTGCCTTCGGTGTCGATCTTCGCGATCACCTGGTCGGCGACGACGGTGTCACCGTCGTTCGCGATGACCTGAACCAGCACGCCGGCCGAGGGTGCCGGCACTTCGAGAACGACCTTGTCGGTCTCGACTTCGATGAGAATTTCGTCGACAGCAACGGCCTCGCCGGGCTTCTTCTTCCACTGCAGCATCGTGGCTTCCGAGACCGACTCGGACAGCTGGGGAACCTTGACTTCAACAATAGCCATTATGAATATCCTGAATACGTATCGGGTGACGGCGCGGTGAACGACGACCGCCTGCGAACCATGACCGCGGATGGACCTTTATCGGACCACCGGACGCGGCACGGGAAAGCGCACTGCGCCTTCCCGGTTCGTCTGTTCTGTTATTTAGCGATCGACGCGCTCTTGAGGCGGCCGAAAGCGCCTTCGACCAGCGCCTTCTGCTGCTCGTAGTGCTTCGCGTAGTAGCCGACTGCCGGCGAGGCCGAAGCCGGACGGCCGCTGTATGCCAGCTTCTGTCCTTCCTTCATGCCTTCCTTCAGGTGGTGCTCGATGTAGAACCACGGGCCCTGATTCTGCGGCTCGTCCTGCACCCAGACCACTTCGGTCGCGTTGTCGTACTTCTTCATTTCCGCTTCGAACTGCTTGTGCGCGAACGGATAGAGCTGTTCGATACGGATGATCGCGACGTCGTTCGCCTTGGCTTCGCGGCGATGCGCCACCAGGTCGTAGTACACGCGGCCCGAGCAGGCCACCACGCGCTTGACCTTCTTCGCGTCGATCGCTTCGTCCACTTCGCCGATGATCGGCTGGAACGCGCCCTTCGCGAGTTCCGACAGATCCGACACGGCTTCCTTGTGACGCAGCAGCGACTTCGGCGTAGCGACGATCAGCGGCTTGCGGAACAGGCGGATCATCTGGCGGCGCAGCAGGTGGAAAATCTGCGCCGGCGTGGTCGGCTGAACGACCTGCATGTTGTGGTCCGCGCACAGTTGCAGGAAACGCTCGATACGCGCCGACGAGTGCTCCGGACCCTGGCCTTCGTAACCGTGCGGCAGCAGCATCGTCAGGCCCGAGACGCGGCCCCACTTCACTTCGCCCGACGAGATGAACTGGTCGATCACGACTTGCGCGCCGTTCACGAAGTCGCCGAACTGCGCTTCCCATGCGACGAACGTATTCGGTTCAGCGGTCGAGTAACCGTATTCGAAGCCCAGCACTGCTTCTTCCGACAGCACCGAGTCGATCACCGTGAACTTCGCCTGACCTTCGGCGATGTTCTGCAGCGGCACGTAAGTGCCGTCGTTCCAGCGCTCGCGGTTCTGATCGTGCAGCACCGCGTGACGGTGCGTGAACGTGCCGCGGCCCGAGTCCTGACCGGTCAGGCGCACCGCATAGCCGGACGCGACCAGCGACGCAAATGCCAGGTGTTCGCCCATGCCCCAGTCGAGCTTCGCTTCGCCACGGCCCATCGCGCGACGGTCGTTGATGACGCGCTCGACCAGCGGGTGAACCTTGAAGTTTTCCGGGATCGTGGTGATGCGCTCGGCGAGGCGCTTCAGTTCCGCGAGCGGCACGGCCGTGTCGGCTGCGTCGGTCCACTTGCGGTTCAGGAACGGCACCCAGTCCACCGCGTACTTGCTCTTGTAGTTCGAGAGCACCGGATCGACCGTGTGATGGCCTTCGTCCATTGCCTTGCGGTAGGCCTTGACGTATTCGTCCGCGTCGTCGGCCTTGATCACGCCCTGTTGCACCAGCTTTTCAGCGTACAGCGCGCGCGTGCCCGGGTGCTTCGCAATCGTCTTGTACATCAGCGGCTGCGTGACGGCCGGCGTGTCCTGCTCGTTGTGGCCCAGCTTGCGGAAGCAGACGATGTCGACGACGACGTCCTTGTGGAACTGCATCCGGAAGTCGATCGCCAGCTGCGTTGCCAGAACGACCGCTTCAGGATCGTCGCCGTTCACGTGCAGCACCGGCGCTTCGATCATCTTGACGACGTCCGAGCAGTACAACGTGGAGCGCGAGTCGCGCGGATCCGACGTCGTGAAGCCGATCTGGTTGTTGATGACGATGTGCAGCGTGCCGTGCGTGCCGTAACCGCGCGTTTGCGCGAGGTTCAGCGTTTCCATCACGACGCCCTGGCCCGCGAAAGCCGCGTCGCCGTGGATCTGCACCGGCAGCACTTGCAGGCCGCTGTCGTCGCCGCGACGGTCCATACGGGCCTTCGCCGAACCTTCGACTACCGGGTTGACGATTTCGAGGTGTGACGGGTTGAACGCGAGCGACAGGTGAACCGGCCCACCTTCCGTCGAGACGTCCGACGAGAAACCCTTGTGGTACTTCACGTCGCCGGCCGGCAGATCGTCGACGTGCTTGCCTTCGAATTCGGCGAACAGGTCAGCCGGCATCTTGCCGAGCGTATTGACCAGCACGTTCAGACGGCCGCGGTGAGCCATGCCGATGACGATTTCCTGAACGCCGCGGGCGCCGCCGTGACGCACGACTTCGTCCATCGACGCGATGAAGCTTTCGCCGCCTTCGAGCGAGAAGCGCTTCTGGCCGACGTACTTGGTGTGCAGGAAACGCTCGAGGCCTTCAGCGGCCGTCAGGCGGTTCAGGATGTGCTTCTTCTTTTCTTTGGTGAAGTTGGGCGTCGAGCGGATCGACTCGAGACGCTCCTTCCACCAACGCTTCTGTTCCGGATCGCTGATGTACATGTACTCGGCGCCGATCGTGCCGCAATACGTGTCGCGCAATGCCTTCACGATCTCGCGCAGCGTGGCCTTCTCGAAGCCGAAATACAGATTCGTGGCGCTGAACTCCTGGTCCATGTCGGCTTCGGTGAAGTCGTAGAACGCGGGTTCGAGTTCGGGAATGGCGGGACGTTCGCGACGCTTCAGAGGATCGAGATTGGCCCATTGCGAGCCGAGGAAACGATATGCGCCGATGAGGGACTGGACATAAACCTGCTTGCGGGCCGTAGCGAGATCTTCGCCGCCGGCAGGCGTGCGCGGGATGAAGGCGTTAGCCTTGGCCCGTTGTGCAAACGATTCGACGATCGGGCCATGGGCCACGTCGTTGGCATTGCTGCCGTCCGATGCAGGAACGTTTTGCAATGCGTCGAAATAGCTGCGCCAGTTCTCGGGCACTGACGCCGGATTATCGAGATACGCTTCGTACATTTCTTCTACGTACGGAGCATTGCCGCCGAACAGATAAGAGTTCGACTGGAATTGCTTCATCATTTTTACGCTCACCTTTCTTCGAGTTTCTCGAGAAATAGCGGGTTACAGAACCTTCCGCGACACGGCCTGACCGTTTAGCGGATTGCGCGAATCAAGTCTTGCTTGGAAGGACCTAAAACTTTGCACCCGGGGAGCATAGCACAGAACGAATAGTCCAGATAGCAGGCGAATTGCCGCTCGAGCCCGTCGCGACGGGCTTTTGCCGCTCTTTCAGGACTCGCAACACACTTCTGTGAAAAACGTGAACGAACGACTGACGAACCACGGGCAATGGCGCGCCACGTTCCCAGGCCCAGAAACGGCAGAAGCCACCCGAAGGTGGCTTCTGCGTGGCGTCTGTGTGCAACGTACTACCGCAGATCGCCGCGAACTACCTCAGGCCGAGGCCCGCTTAGTCCACCGCGCCCTTGCGGCTTGCGCTACGGCGCTCGTGTTCCTTCAGGTAGCGCTTGCGCAGACGGATCGACTGCGGCGTGACTTCGACCAGCTCGTCGTCGTCGATGAACTCGACCGCGTATTCCAGCGACATCTGAATCGGCGGCACGAGGCGCACTGCTTCGTCGGTACCCGACGAACGCACGTTGGTCAGCTGCTTGCCCTTGATCGGGTTCACGACCAGGTCGTTGTCGCGACTGTGGATGCCGATGATCATGCCTTCGTACAGCGGCTCACCCGGCGACACGAACATGCGGCCGCGATCCTGCAGCTTCCACAATGCGTACGCAACCGCCGCGCCGTCGTCCTGCGAAATCAGCACGCCGTTGCGGCGCTCGCCGACCGCGCCTTCCTTGACCGGCTGGTACGAGTCGAACGTGTGGCTCATCAGACCCGTGCCGCGCGTGAGCGTCAGGAATTCCGACTGGAAGCCGATCAGGCCACGCGCGGAAATGCGGTACTCGAGACGCGTACGGCCACGGCCGTCCGATGCCATGTCGAGCATTTCGCCCTTGCGGCGGCCCAGCTCTTCCATCACGCCGCCCTGGTGGCCGTCTTCCATGTCGACTGTCAGGTTTTCGTACGGCTCGTGCTTCACGCCGTCGACTTCCGTCATCACCACGCGCGGACGCGACACGGCCAGCTCGTAGCCTTCGCGGCGCATGTTTTCCACGAGAATGGTCAGGTGCAGCTCGCCACGGCCCGCCACTTCGAACGTCGTTTCGTCGCCGGTTTCCTTCACGCGCAGCGCGACGTTGTGGTTCAGTTCCTTCATCAGGCGGTCGCGAATCTGACGACTCGTGACGAACTTGCCTTCGCGGCCGGCCAGCGGCGACGAATTGACGAGGAAGTTCATCGTCAGCGTGGGTTCGTCGACGGTGATCATCGGCAGCGCGTCCGGCTGTTCCGGTGCGCAAATGGTCACGCCGATGCCGATTTCCTCGATACCGTTGATCAGCACGATGTCGCCGGCTTCAGCCGAGTCGACCTGCACGCGCTCGAGGCCCTTGAACGACAGCACCTGGTTGATCTTGCGATTCAGGATCGCGCCGTCCGGGCCCGAACGCACGGCGACAGCCATGCCCGGCTTGATACGGCCGCGCGTGATGCGGCCCACGCCGATACGGCCGACGTACGACGAGTAGTCCAGCGAAGTGATCTGCAACTGCAGCGGCGCATCCGGATCGGCCGGGCGCACCGGCACGTGCTGGAGCACGGCTTCGAACAACGGGCGCATGTCGCCTTCGCGCACGTCCGGGCTCAGGCCGGCATAGCCGTTCAGGCCCGACGCGTAGACGATCGGGAAGTCGAGCTGTTCGTCGGTCGCGCCCAGCTTGTCGAACAAGTCGAACGTCTGGTTGATCACCCAGTCGATGCGCGCGCCCGGACGGTCCACCTTGTTGATCACGACGATCGGCTTCAGGCCGAGCGCCAGCGCCTTCTTGGTGACGAAGCGCGTTTGCGGCATCGGGCCTTCAACGGCGTCGACCAGCAGCAGCACCGAGTCGACCATCGACAGCACGCGCTCCACTTCGCCGCCGAAGTCGGCGTGGCCCGGGGTGTCGACGATGTTGATGTGAGTGCCTTCGTACTCGACCGCGCAGTTCTTCGAAAGGATCGTGATGCCGCGCTCCTTTTCGATGTCGTTCGAGTCCATCACGCGCTCGGCGATCTGCTGGTTGTCACGGAACGTGGCGGTCTGGCGGAGGAGCTGGTCGACGAGCGTAGTCTTGCCGTGGTCGACGTGGGCAATGATGGCGATGTTGCGTAGGGCGCGAGTCATAGGAAACCTGGAGACAGTTGGAGTGCGCCGCTTGCTTACCGCTTGCTTATGCCGGTTACGTTACTGCTACCAACCACGACAAGCCCAAAGCGCACTTTTGGGAACCCAATATTGTAGCACGCCACGATGAAGCTTTCTGGGTATTCCCTGATAGACCAGGCGCCGCCGCTGCCGCAACGCCCTTCTCGCAGGCCGAATCCGCCCGCGCAGGCTACGGAAAATCGCGCCCTATTATTTGTCCAAAGCGGAAAGACCCTTGCCTAAGCTGTAATAACGCTTGCCGCGTCAATCAACCGCGCCCTATAATCCTGCCTAGTCAACCATTGCATTCGCACGAAAGCCATGCCGGAGCCGTCCCCTACCCCAACGTCGGATCCTCGCGAATATCAGTTAGGTGAAAGCGTCGGCTACCTGATCTCGCGAGTGAGATCCACCCTCTCGAATCTGGTCACGCAGCGGAGCATGGCCGAACTCGGCATCACCAGCCAGCAAGGCAGCATCCTGTTCATGGTGGCGAGCGGAAAGTGCCTGCTGGCCGCCGAACTGGCCCGTGAATACGGGATCGACGCGAGCGCGGTCACGCGGTTGATCGACCGGCTCGAAAAGCGCGGCCTGCTGACCCGGGTGCGCAGCAATGAAGACCGGCGCGTCGTGCGCCTCGCGCTGACCCCGGAAGGCGAGGCGATCGCGGCCAGGATGCCGGCGATTTTCAACGGCGTGCTGGACAGCCTGCTGGGCGGTTTCACCCCCGAGGAAGTAGGCTTCCTGAAGAGCATGCTGCGCCGCGTACTCGTCAATGCCGGCGAACAAACGGGCCTTACCCGTGATGCAGCTAGCAATCTTGATAGCAAATCCCAATAAATTGCTTGCAGCGTCCATCATTACATTCCTCTGAAAGAGTCGAGCGATGAAATCCCTTTTTCTGTCCGCTCCCGCGCTTCCGAGCCGGGCCGCCGTCGCCGCCGCGGTGACGGCGCTCGCCATCACGGGGTGCGCGAACTACATCGGCGTGAAGAGCGATAAGCAGATGTCGTCGCCGACGCAGTACGAATCCACGCAGAGTCTGCCCGGCGAAGGCGGCCAATGGCCGTCGCTCGACTGGGCCAACCAGTTCGGCGACCCGCAACTGCCCAAGCTGATCGCCGAAGCGCTCGACGGCAGCCCGTCGATCGCGCAGGCGCAGGCGCGTCTGGCGAAGGCATCGTCGTATATCGAGTCTTCGCGCTCGGCGCTGTTCCCCAAGGTCAACGCCAGCTATTCGTGGACTCGCGAGATATTTTCCGAGAATTCGATCTACCCGCCTCCGTTTGGCGGCACCTGGTATAGCGAGAACAACGTGCTCGCGAGCGCCTCGTGGGATCTCGACCTGTGGGGCAAGAACCGCCAGCGCCTCGGCCAGGCCGTGTCGCAGGAAAGAGCTGCGCAAGCCGACATGCAACAGGCGCGCGTGACGCTCGCCGCGTCCGTGGCGAGCACCTACAACCAGCTCGCGCAGCTGTACGCGTTCCGTGAAATCGCCGAGCACGAAATCGCCAACCGCCAGGACGTCGGCCGCATCACCGACAGCCGCGTAACGGCCGGCCTCGACACCAACGTCGAGAGGCAAACCGCGGCCGGCAACATCGCGACCAGCCAGTCAAACCTGACCGACCTCGACGGCCAGATCACCGTCGTGCGCTACCAGTTGGGCGCGCTGCTCGGCAAGGGTCCGGATCGTGGCCTGCAAATCGCCCAACCGACGCTGACCGGCGGCGACACGGTGGCGCTGCCGAACAATATTCCGGCCGACCTCGTCGCGCGGCGCGCGGACATCGTCGCGGCGCGCTGGCAGGTCGAAGCAGCGATGCACGACGTGAAGGAAGCGAAAGCGGAGTTCTTCCCGGACGTCAACCTCGCAGCCGGCTTCGGTTTCGACGCATTTGGCTGGGGCCGTTTCCTCACCGCGTCGAGCCGTCAGATCCAGTTCGGCCCGGCGATCCACCTGCCGATCTTCGACGCCGGCGCACTGCGCTCGCAGTTGAAGGGCCGCTATGCCGACTTCGACCTGGACGTGGCGAACTACAACCAGACGCTGATCAACGCACTCCAGGACGTCTCGACGCAAGTGGCGTCGATCCGTTCGATCGACCGGCAAGAGGGCGACGCACAACGCGCGCTCGACGCGTCGAGCAAGGCATATCAGCTGGCGGTGATCCGCTATAAGGCCGGCCTGTCGCCGCAGTTGCAGGTGCTAACCGCCGACGATAACCGCCTCGCCGCCGAACAGACGGTGACGAGCCTGAAGATGCGCCGCCGCAATCTGCAGATCGGCCTCATCAAGGCGCTCGGCGGCGGTTTCGACGCCACGCAGACCGGCCTCGTGGTGCCGACCGATGCCCCGGCATCGTCCACCGCCGCGACTGCCGCTGCGAACTGAGCGCGCGCAGCGCACCCTGATCCCTGATCGAACACTCGCACGAACACCCGAATAAACGACGACGTTCAAGAGAATCCGGAGCACATCAATGAGCACCCCCCAGCAGCCCGCGGCTAACCCACAGCCGTCGCAACCGGCGAACAGCGGCAAACGCAAGCGCATGATGACGCTGCTCGTCATCGTGATCCTGCTCGCGGCTGTCGCCTACGGCCTGTACTACTTCCTCGTCGCGCGCTTCCATGAAGACACCGACGACGCCTACGTGAGCGGCAACGTCGTGCAGATCACGCCGCAGGTCACAGGCACCGTGATCGCGGTGAACGCGGACGACACGCAAGTCGTCAAGGCGGGCGATCCGCTCGTCGTGCTCGATCCGGCCGACGCGCGCGTCGCGCTGGAACAGGCTGAGGCGAATCTCGCGCAAACGGTGCGCCAGGTGCGCGGCCTGTTCGCCGACGACAACCAGTACCAGGCGCAAGTCGAACTGCGTCAGTCCGATCTGTCGCGCGCTCAGGACGACCTGAAGCGCCGTCTGACGGTCGCGCAAACCGGCGCGGTGTCGCAGGAAGAGATCTCGCACGCCCGCGACGCAGTGAAGAGCGCGCAAGCCGCGGTCGACGCCGCCAAGCAGCAACTGGCGTCGAACCGCGCGCTGACCGCCAACACCACGATCGCGAACCATCCGAACGTGCAGGCCGCCGCCGCGAAGGTCCGCGACGCGTACCTGAACCACGCGCGTAACGTGCTGCCGGCGCCCGTGACCGGCTATGTCGCCAAGCGCTCGGTGCAGGTCGGCCAGCGCGTGTCGCCGGGCACCCCGTTGATGGCGATCGTGCCGCTTCACAACGTGTGGGTCGACGCCAATTTCAAGGAAGTACAACTCAAGCACATGCGGATCGGCCAGCCGGTGGACCTGACGGCCGATGTGTACGGTTCGTCGGTGCCGTATCACGGCAAGGTGGTCGGCTTCTCGGCAGGCACGGGTTCGGCGTTCTCGCTGTTGCCCGCGCAAAACGCGACCGGCAACTGGATCAAGGTGGTGCAGCGTCTGCCGGTGCGTATCGCGCTCGACCCGCAGGAACTCGACAAACACCCGCTGCGCATCGGCCTGTCGATGCAAGCCGATGTGAACATCAAGGACGATACGGGCGGCCAGCTCGGCCAGGCGCCGAACACGGCCTATCAGACCAACGTCTTCGACAAATACGGCGACGAAGCCGACGCGGAAATCGCTCGTATCATCGCGGAAAACGCTGGCCCGAACGGCGGCTCGCAGAAGTCGACGCAAGCCGGCCCGGCCAAGGCCGCCGCGAAGAGCTGATACGAGCCGAACGACGATTCATAGAAGGCTTCTTTAATGGCTCAGGCTCAGGCGCAAGTCCCTCATCCGCCGCTCGAGGGCGCGCAGCTGGTGATCGGCACCATCGCGGTGTCGCTCGCCGTGTTCATGAACGTTCTCGACACGTCGATCGCGAACGTGTCGATCCCGTCGATTTCCGGCGACCTCGGCGTGTCGGCCGACCAGGGCACGTGGGTGATCACCTCGTTCGCGGTCGCGAACGCGATCTCCGTGCCGCTGACCGGCTGGCTCACCGACCGCGTCGGACAGGTGCGCCTGTTCATGGCGTCGATCGTTCTGTTCGTGATCTCGTCATGGATGTGCGGCCTCGCGCCGACGCTGCCGTTTCTGCTGGCTTCGCGCGTGCTGCAAGGCGCGGTGGCCGGCCCGATGATCCCGCTCTCGCAAACGCTGCTGCTCGCCAGTTATCCCCGTGCGAAGGCGCCGATGGCGTTATCGATGTGGGCGATGACCACACTGATCGCACCCGTGGCCGGTCCGATTCTGGGTGGCTGGATTTCGGACAACATCTCGTGGCCGTGGATCTTCTACGTCAACATCCCGGTCGGCGCGATCGCCGCCGTGGCGACGTGGATGATCTTCCGCAATCGCGATTCGGTGATCAGAAAAGCGCCGATCGACGGCGTCGGCCTCGGCCTGCTGATCGTCTGGGTCGGCTCGCTGCAGGTGATGCTCGACAAGGGCAAGGATCTCGACTGGTTCTCGTCGACGACCGTCGTCGTGCTGGCGCTGGTCGCGGTGATCGCGCTCGCGTTCTTCATCGTGTGGGAATTGACGGCCGAGCATCCGGTGGTGGACCTGTCGTTGTTTAGCCGGCGCAATTTCACGGGCGGCACCATCGCGCTGTCGGTGGGCTACGGACTCTATTTCGGCAATCTCGTGTTGTTGCCGTTGTGGCTGCAAACCGATATCGGCTACACCGCGACCGAAGCCGGTCTGGTGATGGCACCGGTCGGCCTGTTCGCCGTGCTGCTGTCGCCGATCACGGGCAAGATTTTGCCGCGCACCGATCCGCGCTATATCGCGACGCTGTCGTTCCTCGTGTTCGCGCTGTGTTTCTGGATGCGCTCGCGTTATACGACCGGCGTCGACACGTATTCGCTACTGATGCCTACCCTGATTCAGGGGATCGGCATGGCCGGGTTCTTCATCCCGCTCGTATCGATCACGCTGTCGGGGTTGCCGGGCAACCGGATTCCCGCGGCGTCGGGCTTGTCGAATTTCGTGCGGATCATGTGCGGCGGCATCGGCACCTCGGTCTTCCAGACCGCGTGGGATCACCGTACGATCATGCATCACGCGCAACTGGCGGAGCAGGCCAATGCGTACAACCCGGTGTTCGAGCAGTCGATTCGCCAGATGGGCGCGGCGGGGTTCAGTCAGCCGCAGGCATACGGTCTGTTCAATACGATGGCCACGCAGCAAGCCGCGCAGTTGGGCGTGAACGATCTGTTCTTCGTGTCCGCCGGCATTTTCGTCGCGCTGATCGCGCTGATCTGGATTACACGGCCGGAACGCGCCGGTGGCGATGCGGGTGCGGCGGCTGCGGCCGCGCATTGAGGCACCGCTTCAGTCCAACGAACCGGGCGATATGAAAAAAGGCGGGACCGCTCGATAGCGGTCCCGCCTTTTTTTCGTCGGAGTGTCGAGGCTAAGGGCGCGTTGGCGAATGCATCGCCGCGCTCGCGCCTTTGCCTGAGATCGGTGCGAGCGATCTAACTCGCCGTCGTCACCACCAGCCGCTCGGGCGCGAGCACGCCCTCGCCTTGCTTCGCGACACCCAGCAGGCGGCCTTGCCCGGCATACACCCTGACGCGCGGCGCAGTCACTGCGTCGCCGGCAATGTCCAGTTCCGAGAGCTTCAGACGCTGGCCGTGCAGGAAGCGGCGCGTCTGTTCTTCGTTCAACCGCACGAGCGGGAACGTCGACAGCAACGCGTCCACCGGTTGCAACCACGCATCACGCTGGCTCTCGTTGGCGTCGGACAGCGCGTCGAGCGTCACCGAATTCGCCAGCGTCAACGCGCCGACGCCGGTGCGCCGCAACGCGATCAGATGCGCGCCGCACCCCAGCGCTTCGCCGATATCCTCGGCCAGCGTGCGCACATACGTGCCCTTGCTGCACGTCACGCGAAACGTCACGTCGGGCAGCGCGCAGGCCAGCAAATCAAGCGCGTGAATCGTCACCTGACGCCCTTCCCGCTCGACCGTCTGGCCCGCGCGCGCGTATTCGTACAATGGCTTGCCGTCGCGCTTGAGCGCCGAATACATCGGCGGAACCTGAACGATATCGCCAAGGAACTGCGGCAAAGTGGCCTGCACGGCCGCCTCATCGCACGTCACGTCGCGCGTGGCGAGCGCTTCGCCTTCGGCGTCGCCGGTGGTCGTGCGAATACCGAGGCGCATGGTGGCCTCGTAGGTCTTGTCGGCTTCGAGCAGGTCTTGCGAAAACTTCGTGGCTTCGCCGAAACACAGCGGCAACAGGCCGGTCGCCAGTGGATCGAGGGTGCCGGTGTGGCCCGCCTTCTTTGCCAGATAGAGACGCTTTGCGCGAATCAGCGCGTCGTTGCTCGACAGGCCGAGCGGCTTGTCGAGTAGCAGCACGCCGTCGAGCGCGCGACGCGGCACGCGGGGGCGTTGAGGTGCGGTCATGTCAGAAAGGCGAGAGACGTCAATGAATACGGGAAACAGCACGGGACGCAGCGCAATTCGGCATCGCGGCAAACGCCTCGGCTCACGGCGCGCTCAATCTTCTTTCGCGCGATTGGCGTTCGCCTCGTCGATCAGACGCGACATTTCGACAGCCCGCTCGATCGTTTTGTCGTAATGGAAATGCAGCGTCGGCACCGTATGGATATGCAGCCGCTTGAACAACTGATTGTGCAGATGGCCGGCTGCGTGCGTGAGTGCGTCGAGCGTGTGCTGCGGGTCGCCGGTCAGCGTCGTGAAATAGACTTTCGCGTGCGCGTAGTCCGGCGTCAGCTCGACGCTTTGAATCGTGACGATGCCGATGCGCGGGTCTTTGACCTCGCGCAGCAACTCGGACAGATCGCGCTGGATCTGATCGGCGATTTGCACGTTGCGATTGGGAGAAGAACGTTTCTTAGGCATGGTGTTGTGTGATCCGTGGTGACGGATGCAAAAAATTGTTCGCGGCCGTGCATCGTCATGGGGGCGGCCGGCAAGCGACGCGGTCGATCGGAACCTGACCGCCGACCTGCTCCGGGCGCCGAATCGCGGGCACCAGACAGTGGGCACGAACCGGTTGGCCCAAAAACAACGGGCGGAGCGGGCGTTGAAGCCCGCTCCGCCCGTTGAGCCTTGCCGCGTGACTTACAGCGAACGCGCGACTTCGGTAACTTCGAAGACTTCGAACTGATCGCCTTCGACGATATCGTTGAAGTTCTTGATCGACATACCGCACTCGAAGCCCTGACGGACTTCCTTCACGTCGTCCTTGAAGCGCTTGAGCGAATCGAGCTCGCCCGTGAAGATGACGACATTGTTGCGCAGCACGCGCACCGACGACGAGCGCTTGACGAAGCCGTCCGTGACCATACAGCCGGCCACCGCGCCGATCTTCGGCACCTTGAAGACCTGACGCACTTCGACCGTACCCGTCACGACTTCGCGTTTCTCCGGCGCCAGCATGCCCGACATCGCGGCCTTCACGTCATCCACTGCGTCGTAGATGATGTTGTAGTAGCGGATATCGACGCCGTTGGCTTCCGCCAGCTTGCGAGCCTGCGCATCCGCACGGGTGTTGAAGCCGATGATGACCGCCTTCGAAGCCGTAGCCAGGTTGACGTCGGATTCGCTGATGCCGCCCACGGCGCCGTGCACGATCTGCACGCGCACTTCGTCGGTCGACAGCTTGAGCAGCGACTGCACCAAAGCTTCCTGCGAACCTTGCACGTCGGCCTTGACGATGAGCGGCATGTACTGCACTTCGCCTTCGCCCATCTGTTCCAGCATGTTCTCGAGTTTCGCGGCCTGTTGCTTGGCCAGCTTGACGTCGCGGAACTTGCCCTGACGGAACAGCGCGACTTCACGCGCCTTACGGTCGTCCGGCATGACGATGACTTCTTCACCGGCTTGCGGGACTTCCGACAGACCCTGGATTTCGACCGGGATCGACGGACCGGCGGACTTGGTCGGCTTGCCGGTTTCGTCGAGCATGGCTCGCACGCGACCGTATGCGCTGCCTGCCAGCACCACATCGCCGCGGTTCAGCGTGCCCGACTGGACCAGGATCGTTGCGACCGGACCCTTACCCTTGTCGAGCTTCGCTTCGATGACGAGACCCTTGGCCGGTGCGTCGACCGGTGCCTTCAGTTCCAGCACTTCGGCTTGCAGCAACACGTTTTCGAGCAGGTCGTCGATACCCGCGCCGGTCTTGGCCGACACCGACACGAACGGCGAATCGCCACCGTATTCTTCCGGCACGACGCCTTCCGCGACGAGTTCCTGCTTCACGCGCTCCGGATTCGCATCCGGCTTGTCGATCTTGTTGATCGCGACGACGAGCGGCACGCCGCCTGCCTTCGCATGGGCGATCGCTTCTTTCGTCTGCGGCATCACGCCGTCGTCGGCGGCGACCACCAGAATCACGATGTCGGTTGCCTTCGCACCGCGGGCACGCATCGCCGTAAAGGCTTCGTGACCCGGCGTGTCGAGGAACGTGATCACGCCACGCGGCGTTTCGACGTGGTAAGCGCCGATGTGCTGCGTAATGCCACCCGCTTCGCCCGCTGCCACCTTCGCGCGGCGGATGTAGTCGAGCAGCGAGGTCTTGCCGTGGTCGACGTGACCCATGACCGTGACGACCGGCGGACGCGGCAGTGCTTCCGCATCCGACACTTCGCCTTCGACCAGCATGGCTTCCGGATCGTCCAGCTTGGCCGCAACCGCGTGATGGCCCAGCTCCTCGACGATGATCATCGCCGTTTCCTGGTCCAGCATCTGGTTGATCGTGACCATCTGGCCGAGCTTCATCATCGACTTGATCACTTCCGAAGCCTTCACCGCCATCTTGTGCGCCAGATCGGCGACGGTGATGGTTTCCGGCACGTGCACTTCGCGCACGATCGGTTCGGTCGGCGCCTGGAACGTGGTGCTTTGATCCTGATGCTTGCCGCGACCCTTGGGGCCACCGCGCCAGCCACGATCGACACCGCCGCTCGTATCGCCGCGCGTCTTGATGCCGCGGCGCTTCGCTGCGTCGTCCTGCCAGCCGCCCTTGCCGCCGCCAGGCTTCTTCTTGTCGCCGGCGGACGGCGTGGTGGTAGCGGCCGGAGCCGCAGCAGCCGGCTTGCGGGCTGCCGCCGGACGCGCCGCTGCTTCACCAGCCGGACGTGCCGGCTTGTGCAGGGTGCCCTTGGCTTCCGCGGCCTTGGCCGGCTCGGCGGGCTTCGGTGCCGGTTCCGGCGCCTTCACCTGCGCCTTGCGCGGCGTACTCATCATTTCGCGAATGGCGCGCGCTTCGGCTTCCGCCGCCGCACGGCGCTTGGCGATTTCTTCCTGCTCGGCACGCGCTTTCTCGGCAGCCTGACGCGCTGCGTCTTCTGCCTTCTTCGCGGCTTCGCGTTGCGCAGCACGTTCAGCCGCTGCGCGCTCGTCGTCCTGCTCGCTTTCCTTGGCGACCACCGGCTCCGCTGCCCTGGCAGGCGCCGGTTCGGCCTTCGCGGCCACCGGCTGTGCAGCTTGCGCCGTCTGCGGGACCTTCTCGCGGGCTGCCGCCTCGGCCGCAGCCGCTGCGCGCTTTTTCGCGGCTTCTTCTTCCGCGCGACGGCGCTCGGCTTCAGCAGCCTGCTCACGCGCCTGACGCTCGGCTTCTTCGCGTTCGAGTTGTTCCTGGCGCGCCTTCAGCTCCTGAGCCTGCTTCTCGAGCAGTTCGGCTTCGTGGCGTGCTTCCTCTTCACGGCGCTGCAACTCGAGGTCGTCGACCTCGGCGCCTTCAGCCGCATGATTCGATGCATCCCCGCCTTCAGCGGCGGTTTCGTCGCGGCGGACGAAAGTGCGCTTCTTGCGCACCTCGACCTGAATGGTGCGAGCTTTGCCCGTCGCATCGGATTGCTTGATTTCCGATGTATGCCGGCGCGTCAGCGTGATCTTGCGCTTGTCGGCATCGTTCGAGCCATGCGACTTGCGCAAGTGGTCGAGCAGACGCGCCTTGTCCGCCTCGGACAGGTTATCGTCTTCGCTCGCTTTCTGGACGCCCGCCGCCTGCAGCTGCTCGAGCAGCACGCCTGCAGGCATTTTCAGTTCCGCGGCAAATTGGGCTACGTTGTTACTCGCCATTCATTCCTCTTAATGCAAGGACCTATTCCTTGCGGTTAGCATCGGGTCATGCGGCCTGACGGCCGCGTTCAATTTAGTGCGCCATGGTCATTTCTCACTGGAACCAGTGTTCACGTGCTTTCATGATCAACGCCTTAGCGGCATCCTCTTCCATTCCGGTCATCTCGACCAGTTCATCCACGGCCAGCTCGGCGAGTTCGTCGCGCGTCTGGACCTGGTGTTCGGCCAGCTTGGCGAGCAGGTCGGCGTCCATGCCGTCCAGGCTCTTCAGGTCGAGCGCTACATTTTCGACCTTTTCTTCATTCGCGATCGCCAACGTCAACAGCGCGTCGCGCGAGCGATTACGCAGTTCGTGAACGGTGTCTTCGTCGAATGCTTCGATTTCGAGCATTTCGTTGAGCGGCACATAAGCGATCTCTTCGAGGCTCGTGAAGCCTTCGTCGATCAGGATGTCGGCAACTTCTTCGTCGACATCGAGACGCGCCATGAACAGGTCACGCAGTACACCGCGCTCCTGATTCTGCTTCTGCGCAGATTCGTCCGGCGTCATGATGTTGATCTGCCAGCCGGTGAGTTCGCTGGCAAGACGCACGTTCTGGCCGCTGCGGCCGATCGCGACCGCCAGTTCGTTTTCGTCTACGACGACGTCCATCGAGTGCTTTTCTTCATCGACGACGATCGACTGGACGGCTGCCGGCGCGAGCGCGCCGATCACGAACTGTGCGGGATCTTCCGACCATAGCACGATGTCGACGTTTTCGCCACCAAGCTCGTTACGCACCGCCTGCACGCGCGAACCGCGAATGCCGACGCAGGTGCCGATCGGATCGATGCGCTTGTCGTACGCGACCACGCCGATCTTCGCGCGCACGCCCGGGTCGCGGGCAGCCGCCTTGATTTCCAGCAGGCCCTGTTCGATTTCCGGCACTTCCATTTCGAACAGCTTCATCAGGAATTCGGGCGCCGTGCGCGACAGCTCGATCTGCGGACCGCGCGCGGTGCGATCGACCTTCGCGATGTAGGCGCGCACGCGGTCACCCACGCGCAGGTTTTCCTTCGGAATCAGCTGATCGCGGCGCAGCAGCGCTTCGACACGCCCGGTTTCGACGATGAAGTTGCCCTTGTCGAGACGCTTCACCGAGCCGGTCATGATGTGCTCGCCGCGCTCGAGGAAGTCGTTCAGGATCTGCTCGCGCTCGGCGTCGCGCACCTTCTGCAGGATCACCTGTTTGGCGGCCTGCGCGCCGATACGGCCGAATTCGATCGACGGCACCGGTTCTTCGATGTACTCGTCGAGCTGGATTTCGGGCTTCTGTTCGCGTGCTTCGAACAGCAGTATTTCCTGATCCGGCTCCTGCAGGCCGGCTTCGTCCGGCACCACTTTCCAGCGGCGAAACGTTTCGTGCTCGCCGCTTTCACGGTCGATATGGACGCGGATGTCCGCGTCTTCTTCGAAGAGTTTCTTGGAGGCCGAAGCGAGAGCCGCCTCGAGCGCGGCAAATACCACGTCTTTGTCGACATTCTTCTCGCGTGCCAGCGCATCCACCAGCATCAACACTTCGCGACTCATTGTTTGCGGCTCCTAAAGTCAACTTTCGGAACGAGGCGTGCTTTGTCCATGTCCGCGAGCGTGAAATCGAGCATCGCGGCGCCTTCCTTCCCTTCAAATTCCAGACCGATCGTTTCGCCTTGCGGAGCATGCAGGATGCCCCGGTACGATTTCCGTCCGTCCAATGGCTTTTTCAATGTGATTACCACTTCGCTGCCTGCGAAGCGTTCGAAATCCGCCAGTTTTTTCAGCGGGCGGTCGAGACCCGGCGACGACACTTCAAGCCGTTCGTAATCGATATTTTCGACCGTCAGAACGTGCTGGAGCTGACGCGTGACTTTCTCGCAGTCTTCGATCGCAATGCCGGCCGGCTGGTCGATATAGATACACAACATGCCGCGCCCGGTGCGCTCGAGATCGACGAGCTCGTAGCCGAGTCCCACGACCGTGGTTTCAATCAGTTCCGTCAGTTGCACAGTGCCCTCTTAGATGTTCGCGCAGCGAGCCTGCCGCCTGTTTTGCAAACAACCAATGCGGGCCGCGCGCCAAGCCGGCGCACGTTAGTGCGAACCCGAGATGCCGAACCACGATGAACTGAGCGGCAAAAAAAAATGGGCTAAACGCCCATCATCTTATTACCTGTGGTCGCACCTGAGCCGCACGTGAAAAGCCGCACGCCCAGCGACTTCGCGATTGTAGCCATTTTTCGGGACAAACGCAAACCGCAGAACGCCGTGGGAAGCGCATTTCCGCTTGATTTCATGGGAATCTTTCGACGATGCGCAAACGTTGCGGGCCGTTTGCAAGGCGGCTTGCGCGGCCGGACAAGTAGGGGCGAACTAGCCCTGCCCCATTTTTCGCATACACCGCGGGTTCATGCTTTGCTTGAGACTCGCGGCGAGCGGCGATCGAATCGGACGGCGACCGCAAAATCGTTAAAAAACGATTCACGACCGCCGTCAGGCGACGCAAAGCCCGCGGCTTAACGGCCGCGCGAACGGCCGCGCGGCGCGCCACCGCCACGATTGGCGCCGCCCGGGTTGGCATTGCCGCCACCCGCGCGATTGGCGTTGCCGCCGCGGTTGCCGCCGGGGCCGCGATTGCCGCCCGAATTTGCACCACTGCCACCTGCACGCTTGCCGCCGCCGGTGCGATTGCCGCCAGGCGACGGCGCGCGATTGCCGTCGACCTCACGGCCGCCCCGCGGACCACCCGTGCCTCCGCCCAGCGCGCTGCCGAAACCACCGGCACTGCGGCCCGCGCCACGGTTGCCGTAGCCGCCGCCGAAACCGGCACCCGCGCCGCCGCCCGAGGCACCGCCGCCCGCCGCGCCGCGCCGGCCCTGGCCGCGCGGCTGCTGTTCGAACCGGCTATGCGACATCAACACGGGTTCCCGTCCGATGAAGCCCATCGAGGTTTGCATCGGGTCCGGCTGCTTGCGCTCCGGCGCCGAGCTGCGGCCACCGCGCTCCTCCGCCGGCGCCTTCAGGCCGACCGACGCCATCAGCGCACGCACCTGATTGTCCTCGAGTTCTTCCCAACGGCCGCGTTTCAGGCCCTTGGGCAGCAAGATGGGGCCGTGACGCGTACGGATCAGGCGGCTGACCATCAGGCCGGCCGCTTCGAACATACGACGCACTTCGCGGTTACGCCCTTCGGCAAGCGCGACGTGATACCAGTGATTCGTGCCTTCGCCACCGCCGTCGCGGATGCGCAAGAAGTTCGCCGGACCGTCGTCCAGTTCGACGCCGTTCAGCAGCTTTTGACGCATGCCTTCGGCGAGTTCGCCGACCACGCGCACCGCATATTCACGCTCGACGCTGTAACGCGGGTGCATGAAGCGGTTTGCCAGGTCGCCCGACGTGGTCAGCATCAGCAGACCTTCGGTATTGAAATCGAGACGGCCGACCGCGAGCCATTTGGCGGTTTTCATCGGCGGCAGGTTATCGAACACCGACGGGCGGCCTTCCGGATCCGCATGGCTCACGATTTCGCCGGTCGGTTTGTGATACAGCAGTACGCGCGGCGGCTTGTTGGCCAGCTTGCGCTTGACCGGCTTGCCATTGATACGAACCTGGTCGGTCGGCATGATGCGCTGGCCGATGTGAGCCGGCTCGCCGTTCACCGAAACCCGTCCGGCGACGATCAACTCTTCCATGTCGCGGCGCGAACCCATGCCCGCTTCGGCCAGCACCTTGTGCAGCTTCGGCGCGTCGTCGTCCGCCGCGAGCACGCGCTTGGGCGCGGCCGGTTTGCCTCGCCGCAGCATCGGCGCGCGCACGCCGCCGGTGGCACTGTTGTCCGCGTCGAATGCGGGTGAAGTCACGTACGAGAACAGATCGTCCTGGCCCGCTTCGGGAGCTGCCGCCGCTTCGCCGCCATGGCGATTCTGGCGCTGACCGCCTTCACGCGGCTGGCGCTCGCGCTGACCTTCACGCTGGCCTTCGCGCGGCGCGCCGTCGCGTTGACCACCCTCGCGCTTCGCGCCGCCCGCCTGGGCGTTGCGGCGCGAGCCCTGACCCTTGGCACCCGCGTCCTTGCGCGGCATGCGCACTTGCGCGACCACCTCGCCGTCCGGCGGCGCCTCGGTGACGACCGGCGCGCCTTGCGCCGACGCCCCTTCGGCGCCCTTCGCCTTCGCCCCGGCGCGGCGCCGCGCTATCAGGCTGCGCGGTCCGCGACGCAGGCCGCGGCGCGGACGGTCTTCGCCCTCTGCTTCCGCGCTCTGTGCCGGGCGCTCGCCTTCGCCTGCCGACGCTGGCGTGGTGCGCGCTTCGTCGGCCCGCGCCGACGGCACGGCGCGCTCGGATTCGGACGAATCGGTGTCGTGGGTATGTGTCAAAACAACCTCAAAATGTCAGGTCGCGCACGCCCGTTGCGGGCGCGGCAAAAAAGTTCGGTTACGTCAGGCGCTGCGCGACTCGGGTTCGTCGTCGGTCAGCACGCCTGCGTCCTGCGCGGCATCGCGACGATCTTCGGGATCGCCGGGCGCCGCCGTGGTCGGGTTCGGCTCGGCGGCGCGCTCCGTATTGCGGAGTGCGCCCGAGTCGTGCGCGGTTATTGCCGGATCGGCCTGGGAGACCGGATCGTGGTTCTGCGCGGACTCGGCGATGCCGGCCCGCGATGCTGCATGTGCCGTTTCGGCATGTTCTTGCGCGGCAGGCGCGTCGAGCGCGTCTGGTTGGGGCACCGGCGCCGGAATGGCTTCGGCGGCGTTGCTGGCTGATTCGGCTTCGCGCAACCCGGCCCCAGTTGCGTCTGTGACCAGCACTTCGGCTGGCGGCTGCACCGATTCGTGCTCGCCGGCCTCGCCTTCGCCCACCGCCGACTCCTGTACTATCTCGCCCGCCTCGCTATCGGCAAACTCGATCGCATGCTGGCCGAGCAGATCCACATTCAGCTGCGCCGACGGATCGGCGAGCGGCGGCAATTCGTCGAGCGCGGTCAGCCCCAGATCGTCGAGGAATTGCCGCGTGGTCGCGTACAACGCCGGACGGCCCGGCACGTCACGATGACCGATCACTTCGATCCAGCCGCGATCTTCGAGCTGCTTGACGACCTGCGTATTCACCGTGACGCCGCGAATCTCTTCGATATCGCCACGCGTCACCGGTTGCCGGTAGGCAATGATCGCGAGCGTTTCGAGCACCGCGCGCGAATATTTCGGCGGCTTCTCAGGATGCAAACGATCCAGATACGAGCGCATCGCGGGCTTGCTTTGAAACCGCCAGCCCGACGCCAACCCGACCAGCTCCACACCGCGCCCAGACCAGTCCTGCTTGAGGTCTTCGAGCAAAGTCCGAACGGTGTCTGCCGACACGCCGTCGGCAAAGAGCTTGCGCAGCTCGCCGAGCTTTAACGGCTCTTGCGCGCAGATCAAGGCAGTCTCGAGGACGATCTTCGCCTCTTGGGTATTCATGCAGCTAGGTCAGACCCTGTGGTCAAAGAACCGGATCAAACAGACGATATGGAACTGAAGACGCGCTCGCCCGATTCTGATCGGTCATATTGATGGGAGCACGCACCGGGGGGAGGCGAAACAGACTATCGAGCCAAACCCAGCCGGACGGAGCAGCGATATTCCTGAAAAGGAATCGCGTGACTGAGCGCCATATTACGCAAAAACAATCAGTGCGTAAAGGCGAAATCCCCAGCGCATTTTCTGGCCGCGCCCCAGCCGGCGAACCTGAGCGGAAAAACGGAGAAAACCCGGCGACAATTCCGCCTGCTTATTAGGCTTTTTCAGTCGCCAGACCGGCTATTTCTCCACCCGACTCATTAAACGGCACCGTGCCGCGCCAGGAACCGCTGAAGACGCTCGACGCCTGCGTCGAGCCGCGCCGTGTCGCATGCGTAGCACCAGCGCACGAAACCCTCGCCCTGCGGACCGAAGGCACTGCCGGGCGCCACACCCAGCCCCACTTCGCGCACCAGGGCCTTGCACAGCTCCAGGCTACGCGACGCACCCGGCATCGAGAAGAACAGGTACATCGCGCCGGGTGGCGCCTTGACGTCGACACCCGGCACGGCCGAAAGCGCGCGCACCAGATGGTCGCGCGACACCTTCAGATCGTGCACCAGTTCCCGGGTAAAGCGCTCGCCCTGCTCGACGGCCGCAATGCCCGCCTGCTGGACAAACGACGGCGCGCACGAGGTGTTGTACTCGACCAGCTTGGCCAGATCGTCCATCAATTCGGACGGCGCGACGATCCAGCCCAGTCGCCAGCCGGTCATCAGCCACGCCTTCGAGAACGAGTTCACGCAGATCACGCGCTCGTCGCGCGCGGCGAGATCGAGGAACGACGGTGCGGTGCGGGCCTGTGCGCCGCTCGCCGTGGACGTGGCTGAGGCCCCATAGTAGAGACGCTCGTAGACTTCATCGGCGACGATCCAGATGCCGTGGCGCCGGCAATGCGCGAGCACGGTGCGTTGGTCGTCACGGCTCATCACCCAGCCGGTCGGATTGTTCGGCGAGTTGATCAGGAGCATTTTCGTGTCAGGCGTCAGCGCCGCCAGCAACTGCTCGACGTCGAGCTGCCAGCCGCGCTCGCCATAGCCCAGCGCGACCGTCTCGACATGCGCACCAAGAATCTTCGGAATCTCGACCAGATTCGGCCAGAGCGGGGTCACCGCGACGACACGATCGCCGGCGCCCACGACCAGTTGCGCGGCAAGCATCAACGCGTTGACGCCGGCGCTCGTGACCGCGACGTGCTCCTGTGAGGTCGCGCCGTGCAGTTCGCCGACGTAGTTCGCGAGCGCCGCGCGCAACGGTGCGATGCCTAGGTTATGCGTGTAGAACGTCGCGCCGGCGGCCAGCGCGGAGCTGGCGGCGTCGCAGATGAAGGCTGGCGTGACCCGGTCGGACTCGCCGAACCAGAACGGCAGCACGTTGTCGACGCCGAAACCGGCGTTGGCGACTTCACGAATTTGCGAAGGACGCAGCGCGCGCACAGCGTCGCGCGCATTCGGGATGGATGGCACAGACAGATCCAGTTCGCTCATCAAGGCTTCCGCACGGAGAAAAATAAGGGCTGATGCTCAAGAAAGGTAATAGTTTAGCGCGGCGCCCGTCGTAGAAGCAGCGAAGTCCGCAGCCGGCAGCCGGCCGGGTCAGGGCAAACGGACGGTTGCGGCAAAGTGTGCTGCCCGCCGGGCGGTAACCCTCGGCCCCGCGCGTACGACCGCGTGAATCGCGACGCGGCTGGCAGACCCAGAGCCCACCGGGTCGCGGGCGACGGCATGCGGTCGCGCCGCCGCACCGGGGCGCCTCGCGCGGCACGCGTTTTCGCGCCACCATCGAAGCACCAGCCGATGCAGGGAGCGCCAAACCACGTTAGCACGCTTGCGCCCGCCTCGAGGCGCCGGGAGAGGACTTGGAGCCTCAGCTACCCGCGTCGCGGAATCTAGCTCAGATCCTCCGCCCGCGCCGGCAATTGACGGATCAAGCCCCACACCGCCTCAGCTGCGGGCGACAGCGAGCGGTCGCGCCGCCTCACCAGTTCGACGGTGCGCTCGGCTCGCGGCACGAGCGGTCGCGCCACCATCGAAGCCCCAGCCGGGAGCGGCAAGGCCAGCCACGGCAGCACGCTCACGCCGACGCCCGCCTCGACCAGCCCAAAAACGGTCGCAGAATGCCCAAGCTCCTGCACCACCGTGGCGCTCACGCCGTATTCCTGCAGTGCAGCGTCGATGATGGGCCGGCTGCCCGACGCGTAGTCGAGCAACACGAGCTGCTGGCCCTCGAGGTCAGTCCACGCCACCTGTTCCTGCGCCGCGAGGGGGTGGTCGTCGCGCGAGACGAAGCAGAACGAGTCAGTCATGAGCGCTTCGCCAAGCAGGTCGTCGGCGGAAAACGGGCCGATGACCACGCCGAAATCGACCTCGCCGGACTTGACCTTGCGCACCACGTCGCTCTGCACGTCGTCGCGCAGGCCCAGTGCAATGTACGGAAACTGCCGTCCGCATGCCGCCACGACGCGCGGCATCAGCCGGCAGGCGACCGTCGGACTTGCGGCCACTACCACGCGTCCGCGCCGCTGTTCGCCGATTTCGCGGATTTCGCGCAGCGCGTCGTCGAGATCCGACAACAGACGCGACACGCTCGACACCAGGTTGCCGCCCACATCGGTGAGTTGTACGTCGCGCGTCGTGCGGTCGATCAGCTTGAGGCCGATTTCGCCCTCGAGTTCGCGCACACAGCGGCTCACCGCCGATTGCGTCAGGCCGATTTCATCGCCGGCGCGGCTGAAGCTTTGCAGGCGCGCGACCTCGATGAAAACCCTGAGTTGACGCAGCGTCACATTCATTTATCAGGCTCATCAATAGCGTCATTTGATGCGCATTGTAAGGCCAAAAAGCGACACGCCCTCTCAGGATGATTTTCGCTGCAATGCAGCAATACGGCGCAAACGCACGTTGGTCGGGCCTCGGTGCACAAGATTGGTGATTGTCCTGATTTGCGAGATGGGTTTTTTAGATTCTTATACGCCCCTAGCTAGCGCCCGCGCTGGCCCGCCGTCACAGGGCTTCGAGGCAGTCGGAATCAACTTGGCACACTTCCTGCATTTACCTGCACACAGGATCGGCGCCATGACTTCTGCCTCAAAAGCAGACCGTGGCAAGCCCGACCCCCTTGGCACTCGCCTATCGAGTGCATGGAGAGTGCGCGGCGCGGGGCAGCGCACCGGAGTTAGCTTCGCTGAGGTGAAACATGATGCTGTTCGACGATTTGAGAGACAACGAGTGGGCGCTGGTCGAGGCGTTGTTCTGTGCTGAACCGGCACGGAGCGAACGGCGCGGTCGGCCGCGCGTGGAAGCGCGCGCGGTTGTCAACGCCGTGCTTTGGGTGCTGTCGACCGGCGAAGGCTGGTCGAAACTGCCGGGCCGCTATCCGTCACCGCCGACTTGCCGCCGTCGCTTCGACGAATGGCAAGCCGATGGTACGCTCGCCGAAATAGTTAAACGACTCGGCACGAGCGGCCGCGAAATTTCACTGCGCGGCCGGATTGGCGCGTCGGCTGCCAAACCGCCGGCACCTCCGAGCCGTGACCGCCTGCGCGGCGCGTTCTGGACCAATCCAGAGTCGTGGCGCGCGCCGGTCAAGATGGCCTGACGCCAGAACCTGTTTCACCTCCGGGCGCCTGCGGGCGCCCGGCGTGCATCTGGCCGTCCGACGCATGT
The DNA here is from genome assembly GCF_046026895.1 of Paraburkholderia sediminicola. Lineage (GTDB taxonomy): Bacteria > Pseudomonadota > Gammaproteobacteria > Burkholderiales > Burkholderiaceae > Paraburkholderia > Paraburkholderia sediminicola_C. The sequence continues at coordinate 91,630 of NZ_JAQQEU010000015.1, read as the reverse complement.
CGGCATCCGCGGGCCTTGTCATGGGCACCGCCATCGGGCGCGCTCAATCCCGTCGTCCCTCCCGTGCGCCCGGCTATACGCGGCGTCAGACTCCTCGAAGAACAACGCGCCGGCGGGGCGATGAAACATCCATTTACTATTACTTACAGCGTGCTTTCGCGCCCCGGCATACCTTTATACGTATGCAAACAGGCCTTGAGTCAGATGGGCTTGACGGGAGCTTCGCATGAAACCAATGTCACTGCTTCTGTGCGGCATTGTGATTTCATCAATGGCCGCACCGGCGCTTGCACAACAGCGCCCACAGGCTTGGAACTGGCGGCCGGATCGTGCGGCGGCGCTCCAAGCCTGGCAGCAAAGCGAAACGCACAACCGCGATTTCACGCCTCCGGCGCCGCGCGGCGACTTGCGCGGCGATATTGCCAGTAATGTACGGGCGCGGCCTGATACGCCTCGGGAAGATGGGGCGCGCCATCGTTGATGCGATTGAGTGCGGGAGGTGTGGTTGCCTGACGCGGGTGGCGGCAGCTTGGTCGACCGTCACGCGTCGGCTACTGCCAGATTTGGCGCACCATGAGCGTTATTGGCAGGGCCTTGAATCACACCTAGGCACTATCGCTTGAATAATCAGGGAACCACGCGGCGCCGGGACCAGTCTGATTCAACGCCATTAGCACAGCGTGGCAGTAGTAATTCCGGTACGCCCGTATCCTCGCGATACGGGCTTTTTTTTGCGCGAACCTGCGCACGGCCGTCAAACGGCAGTCCTTTTTTGAACGGAGAGCGAAAACCACTGCCTGCCGCCGAACATCAGGGGGACCCGCGTCACCCGCCCGCGGACTTAAGACCGGACTTCGAGGGCGGCGGTGGAGCGGGATTCGACTGGGGCGACGACGTAATCGTTCATCCGCTGTGCAGTCCAGCTGAGTAGACGTTCGTCATGTGCGAGCCGCGCAAACTCGGCTTTGCCCCGCTCGGTGAGCACGGCGATGTCGACAGGGGCATGAAAGCCCGGTGCCGGAGCGACGGTGCGCTGCCGTACGGTGTCCATCAGGCCCAGTGCGCGAAGATATTGGAAAACGCCCGGCCTTCTGGCCCAAGGGACCTGACGATATTGCGCCCGCCGCAGCGCTTCAAGTACCGCTTCGTTGGAATACGTGGTCATCTCACTTCTTTCTTAAAGTGCAGCTATGACACATCTATGCCCAACACGTCACCGCGCCACCAGTGACGCGCATGGCACCCGCCCTTGGCTGGAACTGACCGTACTTCATAAGGCCCATTCCGCCAGGTGCTGCCTGGTCTAGTTTCGGAACCCCCGTCGAACGGCATGATAGCGTTCTGTCCAAGAGCCGGCGATGCAACCGCTGCGGCGCGATAGCAGGCCCGTAGATTTGTCCCGAAAGACATACGTTACCCCATTTAAATTGATTCTATTCACTTTATTAGCGCTTTTTTTTGCAGCAATCGTGCGATGGAAGCGCGCCCGCCGCCCCCTTGTCCTGTTCACGCTCGTCCTGTTCTGGCTGCTCGCCGCGGGTTGGCTGACCGGGCCGTTGCTGGATCTCGTGCAGCCGCGCGAGCCGGGTCCCGCGTCCGCCATATTTGCACCGCGCACCGCGATCATCCTGCTGGGCGGCGGCACCGTTTATGACGGCGACATGCTCGTGCCGCCACGCGACGTCCTCACCCGCATCAAGGTGAGCGCGGACAACTATGCCGCCTGCAAACAAACGGCGGCCACCTGCCAGGTGATCGTGAGCGGCGGCAATCCGCAGCGGCATGAGGCGACCGAGGCCGACACCTATCTGCCCTACCTGTTGCGCCAGCGCGTGCCGCGTACGGACATCGTGCTGGAAACCAGCAGCCGCACGACGTACGAAAACGCGCGCAACGTCTCGGCCATCCTGGCGCAATCGCGCTACGACACGTTGATACTGGTCACGTCCGCGTACCAGATGCGGCGCGCGTTGCTCGACTTTCGTTGTTTCGGCGTTGCGCCGCAGCCGCTCATTTCGAGCGCGCGGCACGCACGTCTCGGTGTACTCCCGCGCTATGACAATCTGGTGGCCGCCGAGATCGCACTCCATGAACTCGTTGGAATCGCGCAATTTCATGTGTATCGCGCAATCGGATGGTTCTGAAAATTCAGACAAGCGAATGCTTTGATGCGTATGGAATTGCCCGTGTCGCGACCGAGCACGACTCGGAAACCAGGAGTTGTAACAAATCGTTAAGGCAGTTACAAACCGTCTGCTGGAGCGGAGATTGCTGGCTAGAATGCATTGTCTTTCCACTGGACAGGCAATACTCGGGTCCACAACCAACTGCGGAGGTAACGATGAAAAAAGTATCCGTGGCAATCCTGGTTTCCCTCACCGCCATCACGGGCGCGGCTTACGCGCAGGACAACGGCATCACGATGAGCATCGATCCGGCGAAGGCCGCCGATGTCGAACAGCGGGCGCAGGATTTGCAGAACCGTCAGCAAGCCATGCAAAGCGCGCCAGCGATGCCCGAGAAACATCACAAAACGGCTCCGCATCACCACAAGAAGGCCGACGCTTCGGGTTCGTAAGCACAGCCTGGGGCCGCGCACCGCGCCCTCGCCGCAAAGGCGCACAGCCGAAGCCAGCACTGCCGGCTTCGGCTTTTTTGCTGTCTAATGGACTCTTGGGGACTTCCGGGAGCACTCGCAAAAGTCCCGCGAACCTTCGCCGCAACGCGCGGCGGAGCGCCGGCACCAGCCCCCCGAAGCGCGGTGTGAACGCCTGCTCCGACGGACCATGCCAGGCATTCGGCGCCTGGCGGTCGGTGTGCTACAGTCGCGCACCAACCGGCACCCGGCCGGCATCCCCTAACCCGTGCGCACCTCGGTGCGGAGGACAGCATGAGCAATATCCAGCTAGATATCGAGTGGACCGAAGCAGCATCTCGCAAAATTGAAAAACTGATGCCGCGCGGCGGTCAGGAAGCGTTCCTCGCGCTGCCGCCCGTCGAGTGCCTGCCGATGGAAGGCGATGTGCTGTTTCTCGGCCCGGACGGCAAGCAGCAACCGTTTATCGTCGCGGAACGCCAGTACCACCATGACGGCGATGCCGACTGGACCATCATCCTGATCCTCGACGTCCCGCAAGCCACCCACTAAAGAGAACTGCGATTGAAACGCCAGCCGACTCCGGCCATGCGCATCAATCGCCTTATGCGGCTCGCCTGACTCTGAGTCTGAGTCTGAATGCTCAGGCGATCTTCGACACGACGCGAATTTCCGCGCGTTCGACCCAATCCGCCACTGCCGTCCTGTAAGCCGCGATGTGCGCGGATTTCGCGTGCGCCGCGAGCGCCTCCTGACTCTCCCACCGCTCGACGAACACAAACCGGCGCGGCTCCTGCACGTCGCGATGCAGGTCGTACTGAAGCGCGCCTGGCTCCTTGCGCGTCGGCCCGACAATACCTTCGAGCGCCTGACGCAGCTGCTCCTCATAGCCCGGCTTCGCCACCGAGATTGCCACCACCGCGATTTCCGACATGCTTGCTCTCCCTTTCACGAAAAGCAGCAGCATACCTGCCGCCCAGCCAACCTGCTGGCGAGCACCGAATGTGCGCCTGGCAACACATGGAGAAACATGGCGAAACGTGCGCAGCGTTAAGCACCGTCCGCGCCTGGAGTTTGGCGGGCGGCCACTTGCCGCCCTGCTACGCTCGCCTTCATGCAAGCAGCTGATTGCGATTGAGAATCGGTCTCACACGAGGCAAGCGCGTGCCAACCTCTGGCGCAAGTTCGCGCGACACCGTTGCCAGACAGGCTCTCTGCGACCGGTTTGCCTACCGAGTTCGCCGGTCCAAAGTCTGTGATTACCCGCACATTCATGGGAATTGCAAACTGCTAGACTGATCTTGACTTCTGACCAATTCCGCCGGAGTCCAGCATGGCTGGCATCGATCTCCGCGTTCCTGGGCTTAACCGGATTCGCCCTGCCTACGCGGGGGCAGTGCATCCATTGCGCGCCGCATTGATTTGCGCGCCCCATCATCCGTTAGCCGCGAAGTCTCCATGTCTATTCTCGTGCCCGCTTCTATGCCATCCGTCAGCGAATTGACCCTGAGCGGCCTGCTTCCGCATCTGGGACGCGGCGAGTCCGGCTGGACCGCGACCTGGCGCGCGCTGACTTTGCATAGCGTGTTCCAGCCGGTGGTGTCGGTCACGCATCAATGTGTGGTCGGCTACGAGGGGCTGCTGCGCGCGTTCGATCCGGTCGGGCTGCCGGTGTCGCCCGAAGTGCTCTTTTCCGGCACCCGCTCGGCCGCCGATGCGCGCGAACTCGACCGCATCGCCCGCTGCCTGCATGTGGCGAATTTCATGGAGCAAGGCATCACCACCGGCTGGCTGTTCCTGAACACGCGTCCGCAGGTGTTCGAGACCGGCTGGCCGCAACGCGCTTTCATCGATGAACTGTCCGCGCATTTCGGATTGCCGCAGGAGCGCATCGTGATCGAGGTGCTGGAGCAGCCCGCCGACGACGAGTCCGCCGTCGCCAGCATGCTCACCGCGTCGCAGCCGCGCGACTTCCTGATCGCGATCGACGACTTCGGCACCGGCTTTTCGAATTTCGACCGGGTGTGGCGGTTCCGCCCCGACATCGTCAAGCTCGACCGCTCGCTGGTGGCGCGCGCGGGCAAGCGCGAGGGCGACGATTCGATGATCAGCCACCTGATCGCGATGCTCCATCAGTCCGGCACGCTGGTGCTGGCCGAAGGCGTCGAGACCGATGAGGAACTGATGATCCTGATGCAGGCCGACGTCGATTTCGTGCAGGGTTTCTGGCTCGGCCAGCCGAAGAGTTCAGTGCAGGCGGCATGCGCGAAGGTGCCGGCGCTGATCGAGTCGATCTGGACCAAATTCGCCGACTACGAACGCGCGCACGCCGGCCACCAGCGGCTCGGCTTCGAAGGATTCGCCGAGGCGGTGCTGAGCGCCGTCGAGACCTTCAAGGCAACCGGCGATCTGCGCCAGGCCGCGCAAAAAATGTGGCATCTGCGCGAAGCACGGCGGGTGTTCATCACCGACGGCATGGGGGAACAGACCCAGCCATCGGTCACGGCCGCGTCGTTGCCGCCGCCCCCGCTGCGGCTCGCGCCGCTCTACTGCGAGTCGCGCAGCAACTGGTCGCGGCGCGCCTATTTCAAGCATGCACTCGCCGCCCCGGGACGCGTCGCGATGATGGGGCCGCATTATTCGCTCGCGGATGGTCAGGACTGCTACACCGCGGCCATCGCGTTCGAACGTGACGGCACGCACGTGCTGTGCGTCGATTTCGTGCCGAGCGCAGCGAACCCGGATGCGCGTCCCACCGGCCGCGGCAAGCGCTAGCGCCAATCGCTAGTCGCCCACCCGGCCACGGCCGGTTTTGATCTCGCTGCGTTTGGCCTTGCTCTCCAGACGGCGCCGGTTCGACGCACGCGTCGGCCGGGTCGCGACGCGCGGCTTGCGCGTCACGCTGACGCTTTCGATCAGTTCGTCGAGCCGCGCCAGCGCTGCCGCGCGGTTCATCTCCTGGGTCCGATGCTCCTGCGCCTTGATGATCACGACGCCGTCGCGCGTGACCCGGTGATCGGACAGCGCGAGCAGGCGCATCTTCAGCACTTCCGGCAGCGACGAGGCGTGCACGTCGAAACGCAGATGAATCGCGCTCGAAACCTTGTTGACGTTCTGGCCGCCGGCTCCCTGCGCGCGCACGGCGGTCAATTCGATTTCGTTCGGCGGGATCGGATAACGGGATGTCATGAGGCTGGCTCGGGCTAGGAGACGTAAGTGTACAAGCGCTATGGACGGCACTTGCCACCCGCTACGTATCATCGGTGATCGGGTGCGCCGGCCGATGGCAGAAACTACTTGCATTGCCAAGGCGGCCTCGTCAATACTGCGCTATTCGCTTACAGCGTAAATTCATATGAAGCTTCGTCCTGGATTCGTCGCCGAACTGGCCGTCAATTTTCTGCTGCCATGGCTCGCTTACCGGCTCGCGTTGCCGCGTCTCGGCGAGACCGGCGCGCTGATCGCTTCCGCCGTGCCGCCGATCGTCTGGAGCCTCATCGAACTGGCGCGCTTTCGCCGCGTCGACGCGCTCAGCGTGATGGTGGTCGCGGGCATCGTACTGTCCATCGCGGCAATGGCGCTCGGCGGCAGTCCACGGATGCTGCTGTTGCGCGAGTCGCTGGTGTCCGGCGCGATCGGCGTGGTGTTTCTGCTGTCGCTGCCGATGCGCCGGCCGCTCATCTTCTATCTCGCGCGCGCCACCGTCGCCCGCGAAATGGAAGGCGGCGCCGCGCATTTCGAAGCGCTGTGGCGTGAGCGGCCGCGCCTTGCCTCGTCGATGCGGCTGATGACGCTGGTATGGGGCGCCGGCCTGACCTGCGAAACCGCGCTGCGCGCGTGGATGGCGCTCACGTGGCCGATCGAGCGCTTCCTGGTGGTGTCGCCGTTCATCGGCTATGGCATCTACGTCGGGCTGGCGCTGTGGACGCTGTGGTATCGGAAAACGATGCGCAATCGCGTCGACGCGCGCGTGCAGGCGGATGGGATCGTGAGTTGAATACAGGCACCACGCTCGCCACCATCACGCCACTACCCAGCGCGCCTCCACGCTTCCGCGATCCGCGCGGCTAGCCCCGAATCACGCTGAGTCGGCGTCGCGATCGCCTGCGCCAGCACACTGCGCGCGCCGATCACCTCCACCCGCTCGCGCGCCCGCGTGATCGCCGTGTACACGAGTTCGCGCGACAAGACCCTGCTGAACGCCGACGGCAGCATCAGCACCGCGTGCTCGAATTCCGAGCCTTGCGACTTGTGAACCGTCAAGGCGAAAGCGGTGTCGTGAGGCGGCAGCGCTGCGGGCGACACCGCCCGCAGACCGCCGTCGCCGGTCCGGAAATACACGCGCAACGCACCGCTCGCACCGGGCAGCGCGATACCGATGTCGCCGTTGAAAAGACCCAGCGCGTAATCGTTACGCGACACCATCACCGGACGCCCCGCGAACCATTGCGCGCCGACCGCCAGCGTCACACCGGCGGCGCGCCGCACCTGGGCGGCCATCGTTGCATTCACCTGATCGACGCCACGCGGGCCGGAACGGGTCGCGCACAAGATGCGGAAGCGGTTCAATGCGTCGAACAGCGGTAACGGGTCCGGCGTGTCGGCTGCGAGCGCCGCAAGGAGCGCGTCGGCATAAGGCGCGAAGCCTTCGGCAAGCCGCGTGACGGTGCGCTCGGCCAGCGTCGCGTGCGCATCTTCGTACAGTGCCGCCGGGCACGCTTCGGCAGGATCGGCCTGGAGGACGCCGAGCGCCGCGCTCGCCGAGCCGGCGCGGATTGCGAGCGACAAACGGCCGATCGGCGACTCGAGACCGAACCGGTAGTTGCGCTCGAGCCAGACGACGCGGTCGGCAAGCGGGCCCTCAGCATCGCTTGCCGACGCCGCTGAGCGAGCCCGCGACGAAGATGATCGCGCCGCGTTCGTCTCATCGAGCGGCTCGGTGCCCCCGAACAGGTCGCCCGCGGGTGGTCGATCGAACTCGTCCGGCTGCGCGGCATGCGGGAATAGATCATCGGGTGGGGTATCGAAATCGTCCGGCGCTTCGATCGGCGCGAAAAAATCCGCCGACTTTTCGTCGAAGTCGGGCGACTCGCGCGGCAAGGCCCGCGCGAGCCGTGCCTCTTCGATGCCGAGCGCCCGCGCGATCCGCTGCACGCCGCCCGGCGTGAAGGCGGGCCGCGCGCTGAGTTCGGCGAATACCGCGCCCGCTTCGACGGCGGCGAGCTGGTCCTTGTCGCCGAGCATCACGAGACGCGTCTGGGGTGCGATCGCATCGAGCAGATGCGCGGCCATCGCGACGTCGATCATCGACGCCTCGTCGATCACGACCACATCGTACGGAAGCGGATTGTCGCGATGATGACGGAAACGCCCTCCCGGCCCGGAGCCGAGCAGACGATGCAAGGTGTACGAAGTCTGCGGCAAACGCGCGGCGAGTTCGGGCGGCAAAGCGCTGGCGCGCGCGAGCAGCGCTTCCTGCATTCGTTGCGCGGCTTTGCCGGTGGGTGCCGCGAGGGCGATCCGCAAATCGGCGCGGGCATCGAGCAGGCAGGCAAGCACGCCGACCACGGTGGTGGTTTTGCCGGTGCCTGGTCCACCGCTGACGATCGTCAGGCGCCCCGACAGCGCCATGACTGCCGCGACACGTTGCCAGTCGACCTCGTCGTCTTTCGGCGGGCCGAAATAGTGCAGCACGCGCGTACGGAGTGTTTGGGCGTCAGCGTCGAGATCGGCCCGCTCCGATGTATCGCGCTCACGAGCATGCGCGACCAGCGCGCGAGCCAGACGCCGCTCGTGGTCGTAGTACCGCGCCAGATACAACCGGCCCTGGCCGTCGATCACCAGCGGCCGCAACGCCGCAGCACTCGGAGACCCATCGCTGGCCATGCCGCTCGCCAGCAACGCCGCGCGCACCTCGGCGCTCGCTGCCTCGAAGCGTCGCGCGAGCACGGCAAGGGGCACGCACACATGGCCCTCGGCCGTCGCGCGACTCGCGGCAAACGCGCCTCGCGCCGCCCACTTCGCCGCTTCGGCCGATGCCCCGCTGCGCCGCGCGAGCGTACCGATGCGGCGCGCGAAACCTTCGGCGAGCGCGAGACTGAAGTCGGCTGGCGCGGGCAGATTCACGCCGATGTCGTCGAGTTCGGGCGGCGCCGAGAGGCTCTGTTCGAACGTGCTCATGCGACGCCTCCGATCATCGCCGCGTCGAGCAGCGCCACGAGTTCGAACGCGGGCCGCCGCATATGCACGCCGGCCGGGCCATCGGCATCGCGCCAATGAGGACGCACGCCACGCACGAACAGATACAGATAGCCACCGATATGCGTGTCGTACGCGTAATCGCGCACCCGCGTTTTCAGGTAGCGATGCAGCGCGACCGTATAAAGCAGCGCCTGCAGGTGATACGCGTGGCTCGCCATGGCTGCTTCGAGCGGCGCCGCGGCATAGTCGGCGGCGTTCTCGCCCAGATGGTTCGACTTCCAGTCGACGATCCAGAAGCGTCCCTCGTGCTCGACGATCATGTCGATAAATCCTTTGATGAAGCCGCGCAACACGCCGGGCTCAAGCGCGACGTCGGAATAGCCGTGTTCGATCAGCAGTTCGCGCAACGCGGGGAAATCGAGCGACGGCGCAGCAAACAGAAACTCGAGTTCGTTCAGGCGCCGACGCGGATCGAGCCGCGCCAGCGCCATGCCGGGCACGAGTTCGGTGCCCACCACATCGGCGATCAGGTTGTGCATCATCGCGGGCAGACGCGCGGCGAGTTCGGGCGCGGCCGGCGCCGGCCGCTCGTGCAGCGCGCCACGGATCGCATCGGACCATGTGCGCGGATCGGTGAAATCCGCAAGCTCGAACATGCGGTGCAAACAGTCGCCCGCAGCCGCGCCGCGCGGGAACGCGAGGATGTCGTCCTCCACATGCGACGGTGTTGGCGGCGCGGGCGCGGCCACGGACGCGGACCCAAGCGCATCGGCGATCTCATCGTGATCGGGCCGCACGTCCTCCACCGGCGTGCGCGCCTCCCCGTTTTTGCCGCCGGCCGCGATCAGGCCGCTGAAGCTCGCCATGCGCCACTGATCGCGCAACGGCCTGCGATTGACTCGCGCCTGCATCTGCGCGCCGTGGTCCTGAAGGTTGTCCAACGGCGTGCGGCGCCCCACTTGCGGCAGCGCCTGCAGCGTGAGCGGGCCGCCCGCGAGCGCCTGCCAGCGCGCGGACAACTCAGCCTCGTCGGGCGGCTCGGCGAGCCACTCGTCGAAGCTGTGACCGCCGCCGCCCACCAGCCAGTTCAGCACGCTGCGGCGCGATTCTTTGGTCGAGCGCGACGACAGATAGGTGCCCGCGACCAGATAGCAGCGATACACCGCGCGAGTCAGCGCCACATAGACGAGCCGCGCGCGCTCCGCAGCCTGCTCGCGCACTGCGTAACGCGACGCGCGCTCGGCCTCTTCGTCGTCGCAACCGTAATGGAGCACCGCCTCGCCGGTTTCGTCGTGGTACTCCCGCGCGTCGGGCAAGCCGGATGACGGCGGCTCGCGCAAGCCGCCGTCGTTCAGAAACGGACAGAACACCACCGCGTACTCGAGCCCCTTCGACTTGTGCACGGTGACGATCTGCACGAGGTTGCGGTCCGATTCGAGCCGCAACTGCGCGTCCTCCCCGCCGCCCTGCGCGCGTTGCGCGGCGAGCCAGCGCAAGGTCGGCGCGATGCCCGGCTGCGTCGCGGCACGCGCCTGCACCAGTTCGGCGAGATGGTTCACGTTGGTCAAACGGCGCTCGCCGTCCGGTCCGGCGACGAGCCGTTGCGCGACCCGCAGCTCGCGCATCAGCGTGCGCCACATCACCGCGAAGCCGCGCTCGTGCCACAACGTGCGATAGCGCGAAAAACGCTCGACCCAGCCCATCGCGTCGGCCGCGTGCGCGGGGTCGTCGGCGCACGGAGGCGCGTCGGCGGCCTGCTCCAGACGCCACAGCGCGGCGGCGTCGAGACCGAGCCAGTCGGTTGCCAGCGCCGCGCGCAGACGGCGCAGATCGCCGGGGGTATCGACGGCGGCCAGAACGCGCTCGATCTGCTCGGCGTCGAGCGTCGCGAACACCGATGCCTGCGCCAGCTCCACGCTGCCGACGCCCCACGCCGCCAGCACGCGTTTGATCAGACTGCCCTGCTTGTGCGTTTGCACCAGCACCGCAATGTTGCCCGGCGCGAGCGGCACGTCGCCGATCGTCACCGTGCCTGCGCGCGCCCCACGCAATAGACGCACGATCTCGGCCGCACACGCTTCGCTCGCTTCGCGCTGCGCGTCGCGCTTGGGCAACGCGGCGTCGCCTTGCGGCAGGGTCCAGACGCGGAAATCGCCCGCATCCGCGCCGGGATCGGCGAACGGCGGCCGGCGCCGCTCGCCGGCGCGCACCGGCTGATAGTCGAGCCCTTCGAGCACGAATGCATCGGGATTGGCTTTGAACAGCCGGTTGCAAGCCTCGACGATCGGCGCGGTCGAGCGCTGATTGACCGCCAGCGTGTAGCGCGCGGACGCCGCCGCGCGCGCCGCCAGATAGGTGTGCAGATCCGCCGCGCGAAAACTGTATATCGCCTGCTTCGGATCGCCGACCAGAAACAGCGGCCCAGCCGGCGCGAAGATCCGGCTGAAGATCGCGAACTGCAGTGGATCGGTATCCTGAAACTCGTCGATCAGCGCGGCCGGATAGCGCGTGCGCAAAGCCTCGGCAAGCCAAGGGTGAGCGGCGAGCGCGCGATACAGATTCGACAGCAGGTCGTCGAACGAGACTACCCGGCGCGTGCGCTTGCGCGCGGCGAGTTCGGCGGGCGCGTAGTCGAGCCACGTCTGCACGAGTTCGAGCCAGCGCGCGCGCTGCGCGGCTTCGGACGCGACCACGGCGGCCGCGAGCGCCTCGGCATGCTCGAAGAACGAATGTTCCGGCGGTTCGAACTTGACCTTGGTGGCCTTCTTCAATGCCGACACCGTCAGCCTCAGCGCGGCCTTCGGCGGCGGCGCATACCAGTCGCCCTGCGCGAAGTAGTCGGTCCACGCGGCGATCGCGGCGCTCACGTGTTCGTGCTTGTGCGTGGTCTTGCTCAGCCGCTCCTGCGCCTGCGCGAGCAGATCGACGATCGCATCGCGCTGCGCGTGCCACAGCGCGCACGCGGCATCGAAGTCCAGGCGCGGATCGGCGCTGCCGCCGTTCGCATCGAGCACGCCCCAGCGCAACCGCGCCAACGGCTTTTTCAGACGCCGCGCGAGTTGCTCGTCGAGTGAAGCGGGGCCCGCGCGTTTGGCCACCAGCCACGCGGCGAACGCGGGATGCGCATGGGCCACGGGCTCCACCTGCTCGCGCCAGAAATCGGCGGCCATTTCGAAGCGCAGCGCGGCGTCGTCGGCTTCCATCTCGAACGCGAACGGCATCGCGGCGGCGAACGGTGCTTCCTGCAACGCGCGCTGACAGAACGCGTGAATCGTGTGGATCGCGGCCTGATCGAACGTGCGCAGCGCGCGGCGCACCACCTTCAGCGCGTCCTCGCGCTCGATGCCGCGCTGCGGCGCGAGCGTCGTTTCAAAGAGACGCTGGATGAACGGATCGCCGCCGTCGTCGTCTATCTCGATCGCGCGATGCAGTTCCGCGAGGCGCCCGCGAATGCGTTCGTGCAATTCCGCGGTCGCCGCCTTCGTGAACGTGACGACCAGGATCTGATCCGCGTTCAGGTTCTTTTCGAGCAGCAGCCGCACGTACAGCGCGCAGATGTTCCAGGTCTTGCCGGTCCCCGCCGACGCCTCGATCTGATTGACGCCGTCGAGCGAACACGCAAAGACGTCGAGTTCGTCCGCGACCAGCGCGGCACTGCGCACGGCGCCGCTCATGACGCCCTCCGCAGGTGCTGGACGAGCGGCTTGAACACGATCGACGCGAGACTGCCGAACGGTTCGTCGAGCGTGAGCGGCGTGCCGCGCAGTGCGATGCGCAACGCGGGGTCGTCGGATTCACTGCGCACGCGATCGTTGATCCAGACACTCTGCGCCGCCGAATCGCTTTCGCTGACGCGCGTCCACGCGCTCTTCGGAAAGAAGCGCAGCGGCAGCCTGCGGCCGGCCTTGAACAGCGCGGCGAGCGCAGCGAGTTCGTCGAGCGGAGCGGCAACCGGCGAGAGCTCGAAGCTCTCGCCGCTGCCGTGCCACACGGTGCGTCGCGGCCCGTCCGGCCGCGCGGCGCAATAGACCAGATGCGCGAGCCAGGCCGACAGGTAGTCGCGCGCGGTCGCTTTGGCGTAACGAAAAATCACTTGTCCGGTTCCGGTCAGCAAATTCAATGTGCCGTGCAATTGCAGCGGCGTTTCGGCGGCCTCGCGCAGCGCCGCGTCGTGCGGACCGAACAGCGCGCCGGCGATATCCGCGCTGTCGGGCCAGCGCGGCGCGATGTCGAGCACGAACGGCAAACGCTCGACGCCCGAGGCCACTTCGCGGCGCACGCTCGCGGCGAGCTGGCGCATTGCGCCGAGTTCGCGCGCACGCCATACCGCGCCGGTGGCGCCGCCCGGCAACTCGGGACTCGCGGCCGCAACGCGGCGCACGCGCTCGAACAGCACGCCGTCATCTTCTTCGGCGCCGGTGTCGAGCAACACGGGCAGCAGACGATCGGCCAATGCATCGCGCCCCGCGTAGTCCAGTTCGAACGGCTCGGTGTCGAGCAATTCGCCTTGCGCATCCGACAGCACGATGCCGAGGCGATCGCGCAGCAGCGCCCGTGCCGGATGACGCCAGAAGCGCACGAATTCGTCGAACGCGACGGGCGACGCGTGTTCCGCCGGCAACGGCTGATCGAAGAACGGTGCGGCGGCGGGATGCTGCGGGGCGGCGAGCAGCGTCGCCAGTTCCGCGCGATCGGCGTCGTAGCTGAACAATTCGCGCTGCGCGGAGAAGTAGTCGGACGCGAACGCCTGCAACGGATGCTCGACGATGAACGCATGACGCGCATGCTCCACCTCGGCGGGACTCGCGTGCTCGCCCGCCGACACCTGCGCGAGGTAGTCGAGCAGTTCGTCGACCAGCGCGGCCGGCGGCAGCGGCGCGTTATCGCGAATGCTGCGGCCCGTGTACGCGATGAAGAGCCGGTCGCGCGCGGCCAGCAGCAGGTCGAGGAACAGATTGCGCTCGTCGTCGCGCCGCTGGCGGTCGCCGGCCTTGCCGAACGCGGCCATCAGGTCGAATTCATCGGCGCGCGCGAGACTCGGCAACACGCCGTCGTCCATGCCGAGCAGGCACACGATCCGATACGGCAAACCGCGCAAGCTGGTGAGCGACGAAAACGTCACACTGCCCCATGGCACGCCGCCGCGCGCCGGGTCGTCGAGCGCTTCGGTGAGCGCGCCGCGCACGACCGCGGCGGGCAGCATGACGTTCTCGGCGCCGGCATGCATCGCATCGCTCATCTTGTCGACCGCGTCGCGCACGGCGGCCAGCGTTTCGGCAAACTCGACGCCGCCGTCGAAGCACTGCGCCAGCGTGTCGAGCAGCAGACGCGACCATTCGGCCGGCGTCTGTTCGACCGCGCAGCGCGCCGCGAAGGTGTCGATGTCGTCGACGAAGCGGGACAGGCGGCCGAGCAATTCGGCGTCCGAGCCGCCCGCGCCTTCGACCGGCAACCAAGCATCGACCGGTTCGCCGCCCTCGGGCATCGCATAGCCAAGGTACAGCCGCGTGAGCGCATCCGCGAACGTGTGACGGGCCACCGGCACATGTTCGCCCGTGGGTTCGAGCGGCGCGAGTCCGCGCCGTGCGCCGGCTGCCGCAAGCCATTCCTGCGCGGCTTCGAGCGAGTTCGCGTCGATGCCGTAACGCACGGCGATCGCGTCGACCCGCAGCCACTCGATCAGGTCCGGGGCGCCCACGCTGCGCTCGGGCAACGCAAGCCAGTCGAGCAGCAGACGCGCGACCGGATTGGCCTGCGACGGCGGCAAGCCGGTGATCCGATAGGGAATGCGGCGCGTGTCGCCGGCGAGCGTGGTGCCGAACACCGCGTCGATCAGCGGACCGGCCGCCGCGAGATCGGAGACGGCGACCAGCACGTCGGAAGGCTGCAGATCGTCGAACTCGTCGAACCAGCCAAGCAGGCGGTCGTGCAGCACTTCGAGCTGCCGCGACAGGCTATGGCATACGTGAACCTCGATGCCTCGCTCGACCGGCAGTTCATCGGCATCCGCACCCTCGCGCAAATCGAGGATGCCGTTCTGCACGGCGGCCAGCCAGCTCGGTTCAGGGTTTTCGGTGAAATCGCCGGTCTCTCTGGACGCGGCGCTCTCCGTCAGTTCATGCAGCATGTGCAGCTGCGCCTGAGTCTGACGGCCCCATTCGGCGAGCAACGGATGGCCCACTTCCTGATAGTCGAGTTGCCCGGCGGCGTCGAGCGCCTGCACGCGCCCCTCGCTGACGACGTCGAACCAGAACTCGCGGCACGGGTTCATCACGTACAGACGCACGTCGACCCAGCGCGACAGCGCACGCAGCAACGCGACGTGCAGGGGCGGCATGGTCGGCAGTGCGAATACGCTGACCCCTTCGGGCCACTGCGCTTGCGAAATCGCCTCGAGGTCGAGCGTGCCGATTTCGTCCAGAAAGCGATAGGCCGGCGGCAACGCGGCAGCGGACGTTTGCGCATTTCCCGCGACGTCCGCCACTTCGGCGAGCACCGCGCGCCACAGCGCCGCCTGCCAGCGTTCGTCCTCGCGCGCCGCCTCGCTCGCGCCAACCAGACGCGGGCCGGTGTCGTGCGCCGCGCCGCTCGCGAAGATCGAACCGCCCTTCTGCCATTGCAGCAGCCATTCCGGGCGATACGTCAGATAGTGGTCGAGCACGGTCGCCACGCGGCGCGCCAGTTCGTAGCGCATCGAGGCGTCCGCGGCGTCGAGATAGGTGCGCAGACGCGGCGATGCATTCCATGGCAGCGCGTCGTCCGCCTCCCCCAGCAGCCGGTAGCAACGCCACACGAGGCGGTCCGGCGCAAACGGCGAATGCCTCGGCACCTCGATCACGCGACCGATCTGTGCCCACAGCCATTGCGCGAGATAGCCGAAATCGACGTTCGCGCAAATGCCCTGGCGCGCGGCGATATCGAGTTCGAGCCGCCGCCGCACCGCCGCGCTGGGGACGATTACGGGCTGCGCGGTCCACGGATCGGAGGGCGCCTGCGCCAGGTCGTCGAGCAATGCGCCGACCAGCGTTTCGTAACGGTTCGAATAGAAGAGCTGGAGCATGGATTCCGGATGAGGCGCGCGGTGCGAACGCAACGTGCGTGCCGCGTCAGACAGTGAAGCGACAGCATAACAAACGCGCTCCCAGGGCATAACCTGGCCAAACGGATGAGGTCAGATCGCCCACAAAATCAGTTAGACTCGACGGCAGTTTGGGTCCGTCCCTTCAATCGCGGTTTGCTCAGTGAATGGAAGTCAGGTAGTCGATGCGCTATTCGGTTGAGATAAAAAAATTCCTTTACAGCCAGTACTTTTATGGCGGCCTGCGCATCGCGGTCGGCGTGTCGTTACCGGCGTTACTGTGCCTGATCGTATTTCACAATCGTGAACTGGGCTTCACGATCGCCACCGGCG
This sequence comes from Paraburkholderia sediminicola, assembly GCF_046026895.1. Taxonomy (GTDB): domain Bacteria; phylum Pseudomonadota; class Gammaproteobacteria; order Burkholderiales; family Burkholderiaceae; genus Paraburkholderia; species Paraburkholderia sediminicola_C. The sequence goes on along the minus strand of NZ_JAQQEU010000015.1, from coordinate 75,422 downwards.
CGCTCGGCGCGTGCGTCGTCGACATGCCGGGCCCGCTGAAGTACAAGCACAACGAAATGCTGGCCTGCACGGTGATCGGCTTTCTGTCCGCGCTCGCCACCGGCCTCGCCACGGTCAACCCGATCGCGCTGTGGTGCACGGTCGTGCCGCTCACCTTCGTGCTGTCGCTGATCGTCGTGTACGGCAACCGTTGGCCGCAGATCAGCTTCGCCACGCTGTTCATGATGATCATGACGCTGGAGGAGCACTTCACGCCGATGCAGGCGCTCGTCAACGCGTCATGGATTCTGCTGGGCGGTCTCTGGTACACCTACTGGTCGACTTTCGTCAGCCGCTGGATGCTGCATCGGATCGAGCAGCAGGCGCTCGCCGAAAGCGTGTTCGCGTGCGCCGACTATCTGCTCGCGCGCGCCGCGTTCTACGATCTCGACAACGATCTGGACGAGTGCTATCGCGTGCTGGTCGACAAGCAGATCGCCGCGGTGGAGCGTCAGGACGCCGCGCGCGACATCGTGCTGCGTAATCTGCCCAAGCTCAAGCGCGGCAAGCTCGAACCGCGCCGCGCGATGCTGTTCAATCTGTTCATCAACACCGTCGACCTGCACGAGCTGTTCGTCGGCGCGCACACGGATTACTCGCTGGTGCGCACCACGTTCGGCGGCTCCGATCTGCTGGTGTTCTATCGCGACCTGATTCGCAAGGCCGCCGAGGACCTCGAGGAGATCGGGCTCGCGGTGCTGCAGAACCAGGCGCCGCGCAGACGCGTGAACGTCAAGGCGGAATTGCGTGCGATCGAGTTCGAAATCGAGCTGATGCGCAAGCAGGAGATGCCGGCCCAGAACCCCGAGGCCTATTCGGCGGTGTCGTCCAGCTTCCGGCGCATCTGGAGCGCCACGCGGCTGATCGACAAGATGCGCAAGAGCCTGTCGAGCGAACCCAGCGCGACCGAAACCGAATTGCGCATCGACCAGGCGCTCAGCCGCTTCGTATCGAGCCGCCGCGTGCCGTTCGGGCAAATCCTCTCGAACCTGACGATGGCCTCGCCGAGCTTCCGTCATGCGTTGCGCGTGACGATCGCGGTCGCGGTGGGCTTCTGGCTGGGGCGCCTGCTGCCGCTCACCAACGCGTACTGGATTGTGATGACCACCGTCATCATCCTGAAGCCCGGCTATTCGCTCACCAAACAGCGCAACGGGCAGCGGATCGTCGGCACGCTGATCGGCTGCGCGGCGAGCATCGCGCTGATCATCTTCGTCAAGGAGCCGCACATCCTGATGGTGGCGATGTTCGCGTCGATGGTGATGAGCTACAGCCTGCTCCTGTTCAACTACACGGCGAGCGTGGTGTTCACCTCGTCGTATGTGCTGTTGCTGTTTCATCTGCTCGCGCCGGGCAGCATGCGCATCATCGGCGAACGCGCGATCGACACGGTGGTGGGCTGCGCGATCGCGATCGCGGCAAGCCATCTGTTCCCCTACTGGGAATACCGGTTGATGGGCAAGCTCGTCAACACCATGATCAATGCGACGCGGCAGTATCTGGAAGCGAGCTGGTGGTGGAGCGGCAAGCCGGCCGCCGCGGTGGTGGCCGCGGTAACGGAAGCCGGCGCGCGTGCCCCGGCCGCGGCGATGGCCGATCCGGCAATCGGGTTCGGGGCAGCCGCGTTGGCGACAGCTGGCGGTGGCGGCAGTGGTGGCGCTGAGATCGCCGCGGCGGCCAGCAACGGCACGATCCGGCCGCTTGCGGACACCAACGCGGGCGCCAGCGCCCCGGCGGTCAGCATTACGACCACCAAGCCGGCGGCCGGCGCATCCGCTGCGGCCGTGGCCGCCGCGGTCGCGCTCGACCGCGACTACCGCTACCGGCTCGCGCGCAAGAACGTGCACGTGGCGTTCGCCAATCTGGGCCAGGCGTTTCAGCGGATGATGCTAGAACCGAAGTCCGCGCAGATGTTCGTGCCTGAGCTGAACGGCCTGCTGGTGCGCAGTCACGTGCTCGCTTCGCAGATCACCGCGGCCGCGCCTTTGCTGCGCACTTCCGCGCAGCAACAACAGCAAGCCGAAGATGTATCGCTACAGCCGCTGCAACGCGTGCTGAGCGTCGTGCGCGACAATCTCACCGAAGCCGAAGCCGGCACCCCGTTGCCCGTCGACCATGCCGAGCAGATCAAACTGCTGAGCCGCGAACTCGATGCGATGGTGGTCGAAACGGAGAAGTCGCCGGAGTATTCGGCGGATGCGGTGCACGACATGAAACTGCTCGCCCATCAGTGCAAGCAGATGCTGGCTGCGGCGGCGCTGATCCGCAAGGATGCGAGTGTGATCCGGTTGCCGGAAGAGTGATGTGAAGCGCTCAGGGCGTGCGGCGCGGCGGTGTGCGGGTGAGCGCTGCGTGGCGTGCGGCGTCGTGCGGTGTCAGCGCGGCTCTTAAGATCAGCCGGTACGACGCATCTCGCCGACGCCCACGCGCCGGGTTACTGCGCCGCGCCACTTGCGGGCTTCACGGCCGTCGCCGCTGCCGCAGCTTCGGATGAAATCGACGGCGCCTGCGCGTTCTGGCTTTCGAACTCGTGCTTTTCCCGGATCGCGTTGTAGAACAGCGTGGCAATCACCACCAGGATCGCGACCACGATGAAGACGGCGATACCAAAGGTCGGGTTCTTCTTGCGCGGCGGTTTGTTCATGAGGCGGGCTCGGTTCGCGAAGCAGTTGCGAATGGTGTTTGGGAAGGCGGCATTCTACGCCCAGGAGGCTTGCACATGGCTTGCAGTGGTGGGGCGGCGGTGGGCGGTAAGTGCTGCAAGCGACGCGGCGGCCGGTGCGTGCTTCCCGTGACTTGGGTTGTTGCTCATCCGGCGGGGTAGCCGAAGCGGTTTGTCCGAGCGGGAGCGCCGGAACACGGGGCCTGCGAATCGCGGCGCGGCCGTCACGCTTCCACTGCAGCAAGCGCCGCACCTGAGTGCACAGAGCCGCGCCAGATTGCGCCACGCCGCTAAGTGACCGCCGAAGGCCGCACCGGCAACGCCGTCGAATATTTGATCTGCTCCATCGCGAAGCTCGAACTCACGTCATACAACGGCACAGCAGCGATCAGCAGTTTATAGACGCGATCGTAATCGTCGATGTCGGACACCACCACGCGCAGCAGGTAATCGGTCTCGCCGCTCATCCGGTACACCTCCACCACTTCGGGAATGTCCTGCACGGCGCGCGTGAAGGTTTGCGCCCACGCCTCGGTATGCTGGTTGGTGCGCACCGCGACGAACACCGTCGTGCCGACGCCGAGCTTGCGCGCGTCGCACAGCGCCACCTGCGCGCGAATCACGCCCGCCTCTTTCAGACGCTGCAGCCGCTTCCAGCAAGGCGTTTGCGACAGATTCACGCGCTGCGCCAACTCGGCGATCGGCATGGTCGCGTCTTCCTGCAGCAGTTCGAGCAGCTTCCGATCGATGATATCCATTCCCATCATGTCACCCCCATAGGGAATTATTCTACTTTTCAGGTTTCGAGGGGAATTATATGGAAACTCTTTCTCCGGTGAAACAGGTATAAATATCGCTGTCCGAAAACAACCGATAAGCAGCGATGCCGCTGCGCCAAGACCATGAGCCAAGGCCTCCGCGCACCCTCGTTCGACCGACTCCCCGAGTCTCATGCGCCGCTCGCGCAAGCCGCCCAAACCGCCGCCGACGCTCAATTGCACCGGTCCTCGAGCGGCCACGAGCGCGCGCGCCAGCGCGCCCCGCTCGCTCGCCTTTGCGACACGCTGGACGCGATCTTCGAAGCCTGCGTGCATTTTCCCGAGCCGTCGGACTCGACCTTCTTCGCGCGCAGCCTGCGCATCGCGCTGGCCGAAGCGGCCGCCGACCCGACGTTTCTCACGCCGGCGCAGCGCGAAGGCTCGGCGCAAACCTACCGCCGCCACCTGCTCGCCGCCGATCCGCACGGCCGCTACGCGATTGCCGCGCTGGTGTGGCAGCCTCGCCAGGCGAGCCCCGTGCACGCGCATCACACGTGGTGCGGCTACGCGGTGCTGGAGGGCAGGTTGAGCGAAACGATCTTCGAATGGAACGGCGCGCAGCATTGCGCAAGCGCCTCGCGCACACAGACGCGCCGCCAGGGCGCGGTGTCGTTCGTGCGCGGCGGGCGCGGCGGGATTCATCGGCTGGGCAATAGCAGCGAGGCGCCCGCCATCTCATTGCATATTTACGGCGTGCCGGGCGCGCAGATCACGACGCATGTGAACGACATCGTTCGCGCGGTGGACGCAACGGCGCCCGTCTGAACGGCTTCGTCGCAGCGGCGCATGCCGCGGATTTTCACGCACGCCGCCTGGTCACCCCTTCCCCCCGCCTTCGCCCGCCGTTGGAATCTGCGGCGGAATCGGCGCGGTCTGCCCTGTCGGCGGCGGCGCCGGACGCGGCTCGTGCGACACATCGCGCGCCACCGCAAGCGGCGCATGCGCGGCCCGCGCCGCCGGCCCCGCCGTGGCCGGACGCATCACCTGCTCGTGCGAATGCGCGACGAACCCGGACATTTCGTCATCCTGCAAAGGCTGCCCCTCGCTATCCTTCGACGACGTGTAGACGCGCATCTGCGGCACCGGAATCTCAATGCCGGCTTCGTCCATTTTGAGTTTGAGCCGCAGATTGAACGCGCGCGCCACGCTCCATTGCTGCAGGGGCCGCGTCTTGATCTGCCCTTTCACGACCATCCAGTTCGGGTCGAAGCGGTCCAGCCCCCACACCTCGATCGGTCCGAGCATCTCGCGCCGATAGCGGAAGTCGGCCATCAGATCCGCGCCGACTTCGCGAATCAGTTGCGTGATCTGATCGACGTCGGTGGAGAACGCCATCCGCACTTCGAACACCGCATAGGCAAAATCGCGCGACAGGTTCTTGACGATCTTGATCTGCGAGAACGGAATCGCGTGAATCGCGCCCTGGCCGTCGCGCAGACGCACGGTGCGAATCGACAGATGCTCCACCGTGCCCGCATGGCCGCCGTCCACATCGATCCAGTCGCCGACCGAAATCGTATCTTCGATGATGATGAACAGGCCCGTGATCAGATCGGTCACGAGCGACTGCGCGCCGAAACCGATCGCGAGACCGATCACACCGGCGCCCGCCAGCAGCGGCGTCACGTTGATGCCGAGATTGGCCGCCGTCACGATGCCGGCGATCGTCATGATCGACACCAGCAGCACGTTGCGCACGAGCGGCAGCATCGTGCGGGCGCGCATGCTCGGACTGCGCGCCTTGTTGCGCGGACTGCCCGGGTTGAGCGCCTCGGTGATCGCCGTATCGACCAGAATCCACAGCAGCCACGCAATGAACACGGTGGCGACGATCGCCGTCACCGCGTGCGCGATCCCGCGCGCCGCGACGTTCTTCTCGACCATCGCCGCGAGCGACACGCCCCACAGACGCGCCGCGAGCTCGAAGAAGAACAGCCAGATGAAGAGCGTGAGCAGCGTGCCGAAAAAGCGCAGCAAGCGGGTCAGATACGGCGAGCGGCGACGGGCGCGCGCGCTGCGCGGACGCGTCATACGCAGCACGATGGCCGACAGGAAAAACGCCAGCACCAGCATCAACGCGGTCACGACTGAAATCTGCAGCACGTTTTCGCTGGAACCCGAGCCGCCGAGCGTGGCGACCACCGACGCCGTGGCCAGCACCAGCACAGGCACATGCCAGAGCGCCGCAAGCAGGTCGAACGCATCGGTCGCGGCCTTGTGGTGGTTGCGCTGCTCGTACGGCCGGTTGCGGATCAGATGCGCGACCGGCCGGCGAAACGCCAGAGCGAAGTAGCCCGCCAGCACCGCGGCCGTCATGTTGGCGACCGTCGAAATCAGCGCGGCGAGGTTCGTGCCGATCTGATGCGCGACGTCGTAATTGACGGCCGCGTCGCCGAGCGCGCCGCACACGCCGACCGCGAACAGCACGCGGCGCGCGTGATCGATCAGGAGGCGCACCGCGATGCGCCGATGTCCCGATCCGAACAGCGAGAACATGATCAGACAGATCGCGGAAAACACCGCGCCCGCGACGATTGCATACGCGACCACCATGCCGAGCGTTCGGCCGAGCGCGTCGGGCATCGCGCGCACGAACAGCAGCGCCGCGACGAAGGCGATGATCCACGGGCCGACGCGGCGCAGCGCGAAGATCAGCAGTTCGCGCGTGGTGGGATTCGGATTCAGCCCCATGACGATGCCGAAGCGCCGGTGCAGCCGGTGTTGCAGATAGATCAGCGCGGCGGCGCACGCGCCCCAGCCGGCCAGCATGGCCAGCATCGAGAGCAGAACGTTGCCGAAGCTCTCCCGCCCCTGGCTCGAAATGATCGTGTAGAGCTCGTTGGCGGCCGCATTGAAGCGCCCACCCCAATAGCGCATAGGCGTGCGGCCCTGGTGCACGTCGGCTTCGAACGACGCGATGCCCGAGGCGATCGCGCCGAGCAGGCCGGGGCTCGGCTGCGCGGGCACGGCTGCGGCCGGCGCGATGTTCTGCGACACGTCGCGCAGCTTCTTGAGCTGGCTGACGAGCGCGCTGCGTTGGCGATCGTTGTCCAGCGTGGCGATCACGCTGTCGAGCGAGTGCGCGAGCTCAGCCTGGCTCGCCGGCGACGGCGCGGACGCCGCGTCGGCCGCCGACGCGCCCGAGGCGGCGGACGCGGGTGTGGCCGTCACCGTCGCACTGTTGATCAGGCTTTGCAAAGCCGGAATCACCGGCGTGCTGGTCGCGGCGCCGGCGGCCTGCGCTTGCGCGGGCAGCCAGCTCACGCAAAGGAGCAGCGCGACGCAGAACGCCGCGGCCCATGTGCCGAAACGCGCGCCGATTCTCGCGCGCACGCTGGCGCGTTCGCCGGGGCCGGGCTGGTCTGAGGAAAAATGAAGAGCGGCGCGAGTCGCCGGCTGGCCGCCGTTGGACGGCGTAGCCTCGGACTCACGCCGCGACGGGCATGACAGCATGGCAATCCGCAGGAAAACGGGAGACGCCAGTTTAGCCGTAGTTTTATCGGGCGCGACCGAACATGCGTAACCGAATGTTAGGGCGCTTGCGCCGGGTGGCAAAAGCGCTGAAGCGGCGAAGCGGCGAAGCGGCGAAGCGGCACTATAACGGCGCCGCTTCATCGCATCCTTCGACAAGGTGCTCATCAACGCAGTCGCATTTCTGCGCAACCACGCCAACGTCAACCCGCGACACGCGCCCGCCTCAGCCTCAATAACCCACCGTCGCGATCCGACGCACGAAGCGCCCCTGCTCCAGCTCATCGACGAATGCGATCGCGTAGTCCTCGGCGGAAATGCGGCTATTGCCTTCGGCGTCGCTCAGCAAGGTGTTCGCGCCCGTGCGGAACGTGCCGGTGCGCTCGCCCGGCGCGATCAGCGCGGCCGGCGCAAAGAAGGTCCAGTCGAGATCCGTGATACTTCGGTAGTAGTCGAATGCATCGCGGTGCGCGAGCGCGATCGGCTTGTACGGGCCAGGAAACCCGTCCGTATCGACCAGTTGCTTGCCCGGCGCGACTTCGAGCGAACCGGCGCCACCCACCACGACGAGACGCTTCAGACCCGCCCCGCGCACGCCTTCGACGAGCGCACGGGTCGCTTTGCTCAGCGTCGCGAGGTTGTCCTGCGGCGGCGCATAGGCGCTCGCCACCACGTCATGACCGCGCACCGCGGAGCCGACGCTCGCGGCATCGAGCAAATCGGCCTGCGCCGCCGTCAGATTGGCGACGTCAGCCGGCACGCGCGTCGGATTGCGCGCGAGCGCCGTCACATGATGCCCGCGACGGGCCGCTTCTGCGGCGATCCGCGAACCGATCATGCCGGTCCCGCCAAACAAGGCGATCTTCAGTTGCTGGCTCATTTCAATACTCCTGCGATTGATCTATATGTAACTACATTGATTACATATATGGCGAAAAGAAAAGAGGCCTGGGCCCCGTCCGTTTTTCAGGCGCGCAGCTTGCAACCGCTGACCACGCGTCTTCCCATGCTGCTTCGCTGCTGCGTCATCCTTGCGAACGCCGCTTGCGCATCCGCTGCTTCTCGGCACGCACCACGTCCGCCGTGGCGTCGGCCAGCGTGCGCGCGCCGAGCGACGCCTCCATTGCCTGCTGCGCTTCGTCGATGATACCGCGCAGCACGCCCTGAATATTGCGCCCGACCATGCACGCCGGATTGGGCTCCTCGCGATGCAGCGCGAACAACTGCGCATCGTCCACCGCGCGATACACGTCGAGCAAGCTGATCTGCCCGGGCGCGCGCGCCAGCAGCGCACCGCCGCCCGAGCCGAGCTGCGACGTAGTGAGACCCGCCTCGGCCAGCATGGTGAGCAGCCGCCGGATCAGCGCGGGGTTGGTGTTGACGCTGCCCGCGATCATCTCCGACGAAAGCGGCACGCCCTCCTGCAGCGACAACAGCGCGAGCACATGCACCGCAAACGCAAACCGGCTACTCGTATTCACAGCAAACCCGTCCGGCAACGACAATGTGTAACCATGCTAATTACATTTAATCGAACTGTCAAACGGCTGCCGGGACCGGCGTGCCAGTCATTTGTCCATCTGCTTTTGCGCGTCGGCGGAATCGGCCGACGACGAAGCGGAAGCGTTCGCCGACGACGCCGAGTTCTGCGCCGACCACTGCTGCAGCTTGTGCCCCGCCGCTTCGAGGCTCTGACCGGTGAGCGACGCGGCCTTGCCGAGCTGCGCATTGGCCGAGCTCGCGGCGTTTTGCAGATTGGCCTGCGCGGTCGAGGCGAGCGCGTTGGGGTCGATCGTGATCGACGGCGCGGACGCGGATTCGAGGTTCTGCTGCGCGGCGGCTTTGGTCGCGTCGACCTGCTGGCCGACATAGCTCGCCGCCTGATCGAGCTTCTGGCCGGCGGCCTGCGCGGCGTCGTTGAGCTTGCCGGCCACCTGCCCTGCCGACGCGTCGTTCTTCTGGCACGCGGCCAGGCCGCCGAACACGAGCACCACGAACGCCGCGCGGCGCAGCAACGAAGAATGAACCGATAAAGTCATGTCTGGAGTTGAGCCGTGTCGAGCGGCTTGCGTGTGCGAAAACGCGCTCATCATACGCCGTTGCCGCACTTGCCAGCGTTGACGGCCACCTGAAACCGCATTCGCGGCAAGCGCCGCCGCCTTCGATCGGCCCATTGCGATCCGTCGCGGTTCTGTCAAACGCGATGGAGTAGACTGCTTGGGCGCTGATGCGCGTCGATGAACGTCAAGCTGGATTCAGTGTGTTCCGTTGATCAACTGGAGGCATTCGATGGCGGCAAAGAAGATTCTGTTCCTCACCGGCGACTTCGCCGAGGATTACGAAACAATGGTGCCGTTTCAGGCGCTGCAGGCAGTCGGCCATATCGTCGACGCGGTCTGTCCGGACAAGAAAGCGGGCGATCGCGTGAAAACCGCGATCCACGATTTCGAAGGCGACCAGACCTACACCGAAAAACCCGGGCATCAGTTCACGCTCAACGCCTCGTTCGACGACGCCGATCCGCGCCAGTACGACGCGCTCGCGATCGCCGGCGGCCGCGCGCCGGAATATCTGCGGCTCAATCCCAAAGTGATCGACGTGGTGCGGCAATTCGCGGAAGCGGGCAAGCCGATCGCCGCCGTCTGTCACGGCGCGCAACTGCTGGCCGCCGCCGACGTGATTCGCGGCAAGCGCATATCCGCGTACCCCGCGTGTGCGCCTGAAGTGAAACTGGCGGGCGGCGAATACGCCGACATCCCGGTCGACGCCGCCGTCACCGACGGCAATTTTGTCACGGCCGCCGCCTGGCCTGCGCACCCTGAATGGCTGCGCCAGTTCCTCGTGCTGCTTGGCACGCGGATCGAACTCTAAGCCACCGCCGTCGGGTTCGACGGCGAGCGCCAGGCCCTCACGGCCAACGGCGCTCGCGTGATTGAAATAGAAGAATCCACGTTTGAGATTTGTCCGATAGTTCGCAGCAGAACACCTTCCTATAGTCACAGGTGACTTGGGAGTGTGCTTCGATGGAACTGACCGACTGGATTGTCATTCTCGCCATCGCATTGATGGCAATTGCTTTTTTCTGTGCGCGCACGCCGGCCAACTGGTCGCGTGACAACCGCGCGCGTCGTCTGACCGGCACGCGCATGCTGGTACAGGCCGCGTGCTCGCTGTGGGCGGCGCTGCTGATCGGCGTGCGCGGCCTGTTCGCAATCGACGGCCTGCCCGGCGTGCAGGCCGCTCCGCTCGAAGTCATGGCGGGAGTCGCCATTCTGATTGCCTGTGGTTGTTACTGGTGGATTCGCGGCAGCAGGCTGCTCAAGCCCCGGCGGCTCTTTGCCGTGCACTGAGCGGCGCACACTGAGCGGCGCACGCCCTTGGCGAAACTACCGCATGCCCACGCCGGGCCCGGCATTGGCGGAATGCGCGGCCGGGTTGTCACTCGCGCTCGCGCGGTCGCGGCCTCGCTGGTTCGAGCGAGCGTCGCGCTCGGTTGCAAGGATCGCGACGCCGGCGCTTTCCTCGGCCCGCGCACCCGCTTCGGGCAGCGACAGATAAAAGGTCGTGCCCTGCCCTTCTTTCGACTCCGCCCACACGCGTCCGCCGTGCCGCTCCACCATCCGGCGCACGAGCGCAAGGCCGATTCCTTCGCCCGCCGTCGCATTGCCGTGCAGCCGCTGGAACGCGTTGAAGAGGCGCGGCAGAGCCACTGCCGGAATTCCCAGGCCGTTGTCCCGCACATAGAAGATGCGTAACGAATGGACGCCCGGCGGCGCCGGCGTCGTGCCGATTTCGATCCTGCCCGCGCGCGCCGGATCCAGATAGTTCACCGCATTGCCCACCAGGTTCGCGAACACCTGTTCGAGCGCGGTGGCGTCGCCCCAGACCGCCGGCAAGTCGCCAACGCTGACGTGAGCGCGCCGCGCCCGGATCGAGCCTTGCATCGCATCGACCACGCGCTGCACGACATCGCGCACTTCCACCTTCTGGCGGCGATACTCGATACGCCCCACCCGTGACAGCCGCAGCAGCGCGTCGATGATGTGCGACGCGCGCAAGACGGCCGTCTGCAGATAATGCAGCGCCTCGCCGATGTCCTCGTCGATCACCCGCTCGATCCGCTGGCGCGGCCCGGCGGCGAGCGACGACTCGCGCACCGCCGCGCGCAGTTCATCGCCTGCGCGGGTCAACTCTTTCGAGAAGCCTTGCAGATTCACCAGCGGCGCCCGCAGATCGTGCGACACGCTGTAGATGAACATCTCGTTGTCTTGGGTCTGCTGCCGCAAGGTCTCGTTGATCCGCGCCAGTTCGCCGGCGCGCCGCGCGAGATCCGCACGGAAGCGCGCCTCGATGCGTTCGGCTTCGAGCAGGCGCCGACTGGTCTCGTGCAGGGTCAGATCGAGCCGGGCGATTTCGTCGCGGCCCGGGCCGAAGGGCGCGAGCGGCTCGTTGCTTGCGAGACGCCCGGCGTTGTCGGACAGGCGCGCGAGACGCCCGCGCACGCCGCGCGTGAACAGCCAGACGGCCAGCGCGACGAACAGCAGCGAGCCGACCGCGGCCGCGATGATCAAGCTCTGCTGCCGTTCGCGCGCGACACTGGCGGCAGTCGAGCGCAGCGTATCGAGGCGGCGCTCCTCGGCCTGGAACGCCAGCACCTGCTGACGGAAACGATCGAGCACGTCGGCCCGGCTAAGCTCGCTGAAACGGTCGAGCACATCGTGCCGCCGTCCTGAACGCAACAGGTCCTGAATCCGGTCGGACCATTGGCGGTACGCCTGCACCGCCTGGCGCATCTGCACCACCCGCTCGACCTGGGCTGGATTGTCGGCGACCAGTTCGGCCAGACGATCGATGCGCCGGTCGACGTCCACCCACACCGCCACCGGCGTGGCGAAGCGCGCGTTGTCGCCGAGCACCGCGCCGCGCAGCGCCACCGATTCGCTCAACACCGGATCGGCCACCGCGGCGGTCTGGCGCAGCACGTCGCCGCTATGGAGAGCCCAGCGCTCGGCCTGCGCCGCGTCGGATTGCGCCTCGATCAACCCGGACAGCAGTGCCAGTTCGAAGACGGCCGGGATCGCGATCAGCAGCAGGCCTTTAGTGGTCAGTCTCATGCGTGCGCATTGGAGGTGGTGAGCCGGCGAATCGGGCGGAAAAGTCGGCTCATTATGTCGGCGTTTGCCAAAGAAGACAAAGACGGCTGGCCGGCGCCGGTGACCCGCATGGCCAACGCCCGTCCTTCGTCAGGATATTGAATGAAATGTAATAAAAAACGAATATTGCGCCCTTATCTGGAGCACATCTGCTGCGTTCGGCCCACGATGCACTTAATTGGTGCTTCCATGCACCTCGACATACAGACGACGCCGACACCGTTGCCCAGGCAAATCCCATCCCGGTGCTGGTTTGCACCTGCTCGACGCTCATGGGCACAGATTTGGCCCGCTTCTTGCTTGCAATGCCCGCTTTTTTGGCATAAGCGGGACACATCGATGGAAAGTTTGAAAACCGGCACCGATACGCTCTTTCTTTTATTGGGCGCCACCATGGTGCTGGCCATGCATGCAGGTTCGCTTTTCTCGAACTCGGCACGGTCCGCAAGAAGAATCAGGTCAATGCGCTGGTCAAAATTCTGGTGGATTTCTCGGTCTCGACGATCGCGTATTTCTTCATCGGCTATACCATCGCGTACGGCGTGCAGTTCTTCGGCAGCGCCGATTCGCTCGCCGCGCACGACGGCTATGCGCTGGTGCGTTTCTTCTTCCTGCTGACCTTCGCTGCCGCGATTCCGGCAATCGTGTCGGGCGGCATCGCGGAGCGCTCGAAATTCAATCCGCAGCTGTTTGCCACCTTCGTGCTGGTCGGCTTCATCTATCCGTTCTTCGAAGGGATCGCGTGGAACAACCGCTTCGGCATCCAGGCCTGGCTCACGCAGGCGTTCGGCGCGCCGTTTCACGACTTCGCCGGATCGGTGGTGGTGCATGCATTCGGCGGCTGGGTCGCGTTGCCGGCCGTGCTGCTGCTGGGCGCGCGCAACGGCCGCTATCACCGCGACGGCGGCATCGCCGCCCATCCCCCGTCGAACATTCCGTTTCTCGCGCTCGGCGCATGGGTGCTGACCGTCGGCTGGTTCGGCTTCAACGTGATGAGCGCGCAAACCGTCGACAAGATCAGCGGCCTCGTCGCGGTCAATTCGCTGATGGCGATGGTCGGCGGCACACTGACCGCCTGGTTCGCCGGCCGCAACGACCCCGGCTTCACGTATAACGGTCCGCTGGCCGGCCTGGTGGCGGTGTGCGCCGGCTCGGATCTGATGCACCCGCTCGGCGCGCTGGTCACGGGCGGCATGGCGGGGGCGCTGTTCGTCTATATGTTCACGTGCGTGCAGAACCGCTGGCGCATCGACGACGTGCTCGGCGTGTGGCCGCTGCATGGCCTGTGCGGCGCGTGGGGCGGCATCGCGGCGGGGATCTTCGGACTGCGCGCGCTCGGCGGGATGGGCGGCGTGTCGCTCGGCTCGCAACTGCTCGGCACGCTCGGCGGCATCGTGGTGGCGACGCTCGGCGGCACGCTCGTGTACGGCGTGATCCGCCTGACGGTGGGTTTGCGGCTCGACCAGGAAGAGGAGTACAACGGCGCGGATCTGTCGATCCACAGGATTTCGGCGACTCCGGAGTAGCGGACGGCGTCAGGTCGCGCCTGCTCCGCGCGAGCGCGCGGGCCGCACGCCAATCAGCGCATGTCCGCACCCGCCCTGAGTCCGCTGGATGCGAGCGGGCCGCGCGCAGCGGACCCTCAAAGTCCGATCAGGTGGTGCCCGTGCCACCTCGAGGGAACTTCACGAAGCCGAAGCGCGTGCTGCCGTCGCGGCGCGGACCTGTCCCCACATGCTTCGGCGGATGTTAGACTTTCGCGCTGGAGATGGCATTCTCCCTTAACTGCCCTCGGGGCCGATGATGCCTGCTACGCCCGGATGACTACGGACGCGGCATCGCGTCGCCCGTACAGCCCGGCTTGTCCACCCGGTTTTGCCAGGTTTGCTCCCATGTATTGGTCCTTTCTCGCTGTCGCCGTGGGCGGCGCGCTCGGCTCGCTGTTCCGCTGGTTTCTCGGTTTCCGTCTGAACGGGCTTTTCAACGGCTTGCCGCTCGGCACGCTCGCTGCCAACGTGATCGCCGGTTATGTGATCGGCGTCGCGGTCGCGGGATTCGCGCGCGCGCCGCAACTCGCGCCGGAATGGCGGCTGTTCGTGATTACCGGTCTCATGGGGGGCCTGTCGACCTTCTCCACCTTCTCGGCGGAAGTCGTGCAGCGCCTGCAGGACGGACGGCTCGGCTGGGCGGCGGGCGAGATCGCCATCCATGTCGGCGCCTCGCTGGTGATGACCATTCTGGGTATCGCGACCGTCTCGTTGCTTGCGCGTTGAAATGAAAGGGCGGCCTAAAAAAAAGGCGTCACGTTGCCGTGACGCCTTAAAAAGTTCTAGCCATTCCGAGGGCCGTGCTAGAACCTGAGAGACGGTATTCGAAAGTTGGGCCGCCGCTGTGATGCCCGGTGCGGGCTATGACGATGAACGGTGAGAATACGCTGGCCGGAGACTGCGCGAACCGCGGCGAGTTCAGAACTGGAATTGCGCGATCTGAATCGGCTTTCGAAATAGGATTCCATTTTTTATGGTTATGCTGACTAAGTCAAGCAAAATCTAATGAGGCGTTATTCAACACGGCAAAATCTCCCAATACAATGGACTGTTCTATGAGAAATTCCCTGAACAGCCGGTCTGCGGGGCCCCGGCGCCCTCCTGCGGCTCGGTGTGTAAAGCGGGTTGAGAACGAATAAATTGAAATAAAGTTTCACAAAAACATGAACCGATCTTCTCACTCCAGAACCGCCGCCGAACCGGTCAAAGACAAAGACGGCTCGGGCGATGAAGTCACGGCGCTTGCCCGCGGCCTGACCGTGCTGCGCTCGGTGGCGGCCGCCGACGCCCCGCTCAGCAATCGCGAACTCACCGAACTGACCGGCATTCCCAAGCCGACCGTCTCGCGCATCACCGCCACGCTGGTGGGCGCCGGCTTCCTGTTCCGGCTGCCTGACAGCGAGCGCTTCGTGCTGACCTCATCGGTGCTGGAGCTGAGCAACGGCTTTCTGCGCAACTTCGATATCCGCGCGCGCGCCCGGCCGTTCCTGATCGAACTCGCCGAACGCACGGCGCTGTCCGTGCACTTGGCCGTGCGCGACCGTCTCGACATGGTGGTGATCGACGCGATCCGACCACGCTCGGCGGTGCTGGTGTCGCGCCTCGAGATCGGCTCACGGATGAATCTAAGCCGCACTGCGGTGGGCCGCGCGTATCTCGCGGCGCTCACTCAGCCAGAGCGCGACAAGTTGCTGGCCGGCCTGCAGGAGGTGGAAGGCGATGACTGGGGCTACCTCGGCAGCCGCCTCGAAAGCGCATTGCAGGAAACCGTCGAGCGCGGCTTCGCGATCGCCACCGGCGAGTGGCACGACGGCCTGAACGCGATCGCGCTGGGCTTCGTCGGCCCGTCGGGCGAGCGCTATGCGGTCAATTGCGGCGGCTCGGCGGACCAGTGTCCGCGCGACTGGCTGATCTCGCGCGCCGCGCCGGCGCTGCTCGAGTGCATCGGCAAGATCGTCGCCGAGATCGGCGGCACGCCGGGGCGCCGGCTCGACACCTGAGGCCGCGGCGCCGCCGCGAGCCGGCTAGCGCCAGCTACGGGCGTGACTGTAACCTTCGTAATCAAAAGAAAAATACGCGGGTGGACTGTTACAGACCCCGCAACGTAGGATCATGCATTCCCCGTCGCGGGCCGCTCGCCCGGCGAGCCGTAGTCGGCATCGAAAACGGCTCGGCAAAACGGTGATGACGCCGCATTGCGTTACCATCTCTGCCCTGCGCCTTGGGTAGCATCGCGCTGAACAAGCACGGCGCACCCGCTGTCGAAACCGCCTGTCATGCCGCGCGCGCGCCGGTCCGCCGAACTTTCATAGCGGCGGCCGCGCGAGCGGCTCACATCCAAGCCAGCCACCTGACCGAACTGATGGACGAACAACAAAAGCATCCGGAATCCCAACGCCCTGCCGCTCCGGCTTCCCAACCGTCCTCCGGCGGGACCCCGACGGGCGCGCCAGAGCACGGCCCCGGGGTGGCGAAGCGGCACCGCGGCCGCAACATCGCATTGATCGTCGCGGCGCTGGTGATTCTCGGGGTCGTAGTGTGGCGCTGGCATCCGTGGGGCGGTCCCGACGGCGGCGCAAGCGCCGCGGGCGGAGCCAGCGGCGCTTCGGGCGCCCGCAGCGGCGGCCGGGGCGGGCGCGGCGGCGGCATGGCCAACATGCCGCAACCGGTCCATGTGGCAGCCGCCACGCAAGGTGAGATGCCGGTAGTGCTGACCGCGCTCGGCACGGTCACCCCGCTCGCCACGGTCACGGTGCTGCCGCAGTTGAGCGGCGTGTTGCAGGACGTGTATTTCAAGGAAGGCCAGATGGTCAAGAAGGGCGACGTGCTGGCCCAGATCGACCCGCGCCCCTATCAGATCTCGCTGGAGAACGCACAAGGCACGCTGGTGCGCGACGAGGCGTTGCTGCAAACCGCGCGCCTCGACCTGAAGCGCTACCAGACGCTGCTCGCGCAGGACTCGATCGCGAGCCAGCAGGTCGATACGCAGGCATCGCTCGTGCGCCAATACGAAGGCACCGTGAAGTCCGACAAGGCGAACATCGACAGCTTCAAACTCGACCTCGTCTACGCGCGCATCACCGCGCCGGTGTCGGGCCGCGTCGGGCTGCGCCAGGTGGACCCGGGCAACTACGTGACGTCGAGCCTCTCCACGGGCATCGTCGTGATCACGCAGTTGCAGCCGATCAGCGTGATCTTCACCACCTCGGAAGACAACCTGCAGCAGATCATCCAGCACACGCAGAACGGCGAGCAGTTGTCGGCCACCGCGTACGACCGCAGCAACACCCGGTCGCTCGAAGCCGGCACGCTGAAGACGATGGACAACCAGATCGACACGACCACCGGCACGGTCCGGCTGCGCGCGATCTTCCAGAACGACGACAACAAGCTGTTCCCGAATCAGTTCGTGAATACGCGCCTGCTGGTCGACACCATCAAGGACGCGGTGATCGTGCCGACCACGGCCGTGCTCAACGGCTCGATGGGCCAGTTCGTGTACGTCGTGAAGCCGGACAACACGGTCACGGTGCGCCCGGTCAAGACCGGCCCGGTGGACGGCGAACGCACCAGCATCAAATCGGGCCTGCAGGTCGGCGAGCGCGTCGTGACCGACGGTTCGGACCGCCTGCGCGAAGGCGCGAAGATCACGATTCCGGCCGACCGCCCGCGCGCCGCCTCCGGCGCGCATGGCGCGAGCGGCGCGGCCGCCGCGTCGGGCGCGTCGGGCGCCCATGCGCATCACGGCAGACACGCTTCGCAAGCTTCGCAATAAAGGCACGGCACTGATCGCATGAATCCATCCCGCGCTTTTATTCTGCGTCCCGTCGGCACCGCGCTGCTGATGGCGGCGATCATGCTGGTCGGCCTCGTCGCGCTGCGCTTTTTGCCGCTGTCCGCGCTGCCCCAGGTCGACTATCCGACCATCCAGGTGCAGACCTTCTATCCGGGCGCGAGCCCGGAAGTGATGACGTCGTCCGTGACCGCGCCGCTCGAGCGGCAGTTCGGGCAGATGCCGTCGTTGAATCAGATGTCGTCGCAAAGCTCGGCCGGCTCGTCGATCATCACGCTGCAATTCAGCCTCGATCTGCCGCTCGACATCGCCGAGCAGGAAGTCCAGGCCGCGATCAACGCGGCGGGCAATCTGCTGCCGTCCGACCTGCCCGCGCCGCCGATCTACGCGAAGGTCAACCCGGCCGACGCGCCGATCATCACGCTCGCGATCACCTCGAAGACGCTGCCTATGACCCAGGTGCAGGACCTGGCCGACACGCGTCTCGCGCAGAAAATCTCGCAGGTCGCGGGCGTGGGTCTGGTGAGCGTGTCGGGCGGCCAGCGCCCCGCAGTGCGGATTCAGGCGAACCCGCGCGCGCTCGCCGCGTATGGCCTGAATCTGGACGACCTGCGCACCACCATCTCGAACCTGAACGTCAATACGCCGAAGGGCAACTTCGACGGTCCGACGCGCAACTACACGATCAACTCGAACGATCAGCTGACCGACGCCGACCAGTACAAGAGCGCGGTGATCGCGTACAAGAACGGCCGTCCGGTGATGCTGACCGACGTCGCGAACATCGTGCAGGGGGCGGAGAACACCAAGCTCGGCGCGTGGGTCGACAACACGCCGGCGATCATCCTGAACGTGCAGCGCCAGCCGGGCGCCAACGTGATCCAGGTGGTGGACAGCATCAAGGCGCTGCTGCCGCAATTGCAGCAGGCGCTGCCCGCCGCGCTCGACGTGCAGATCGTCACCGACCGCACCACCACGATCCGCGCGTCGGTGCGCGACGTGCAGTTCGAACTGGCGATGTCCGTGGTGCTGGTGGTGCTGGTGATGTACCTGTTCCTCGCCAACGTCTACGCGACCATCATTCCGAGCCTGTCGGTGCCGCTGTCGCTGATCGGCACGCTCGCCGTGATGTACCTGTGCGGGTTCTCGCTCGACAACCTGTCGCTGATGGCGCTGACCATCGCGACCGGCTTCGTGGTCGACGACGCGATCGTGATGATCGAGAACATCGCGCGCTACGTCGAAGACGGCGAAGCGCCACTGGAAGCGGCGCTGAAGGGCTCGAAGCAGATCGGCTTCACGATCATTTCGCTGACGGTGTCGCTGATCGCCGTGCTGATCCCGCTGCTCTTCATGGGCGACGTGGTCGGCCGGCTGTTCCATGAGTTCGCGATCACGCTCGCGGTGACCATCGTGATTTCGGCGGTCGTGTCGCTCACGCTGGTGCCGATGATGTGCGCGAAACTGCTGCGCCACTCGCCGCCCCATGAGAGCCACCGCTTCGAGGCAAAGGCGCACCGCGCCATCGACTGGGTGATCGCCCGCTATGCGGTCGCGCTCACGTGGGTGCTGAACCGGCAGCGCTCCACGCTGGTGGTCGCCGTGCTCACGCTGGTGCTCACCGGACTGCTGTACGTCTTCATTCCGAAGGGCTTCTTCCCGGTCCAGGATACCGGCGTGATCCAGGCGATCACGCAGGCGCCGCAGTCGGTGTCGTATGCGTCGATGGCCGAGCGCCAGCAGGAACTCGCCGCGCAGATTCTGAAGAACCCGGATGTCGAAAGCCTCACCTCGTTCATCGGCGTGGACGGCAGCAACATCACGCTGAACAGCGGCCGCATGCTGATCAACCTGAAGCCGCGCGACGACCGCAGCAACACCGCGAGCGAGGTGATCCGCCAGTTGCAGAAGGATGTCGCGCACATCGCGGGCGCCACGCTCTTCATGCAGCCGGTCCAGGATCTGACCATCGACTCGACCGTGAGCCCGACCCAGTACCAGTTCATGCTGACCGATGCGAACATCACCGAGTTCGCGACGTGGGTGCCGAAGCTCGTCGACCGCCTGAAGCAGGCGCCCGAACTCGCGGACGTGGCGACCGATCTGCAGGACAACGGCCGCTCGGTGTTCATCGAGATCGACCGCGCCACCGCGTCGCGCTTCGGCATCACGCCGGCCACCATCGACAGCGCGCTGTACGACGCGTACGGCCAGCGCATCATCTCGACCATCTTCACGCAGTCGAACCAGTACCGCGTGATTCTGGAAGCCTTGCCGGAGATGCAGCACTACACCGACTCGCTGAACTCGATCTACCTGCCCTCTTCCACGTCGACGGGCGGCCAGGTGCCGCTGTCGGCCATCGCGAAGTTCATCGAACAGCCCGCGCCGCTGCTCGTCACGCACCTGAGCCAGTTCCCGGCCACCACGGTGTCGTTCAACCTCGCGCCGGGCTCGTCGCTCGGCGCGGCGGTCAGGGCGATCGGCCAGGCCGAGAAGGACATCGGCTTGCCGGCGTCGTTCCAGACGCGCTACCAGGGCGCGGCGCTCGCGTTCCAGGCGTCGCTGGCCAACGAGCTGTTCCTGATTCTCGCGGCCATCGTCACGATGTACATCGTGCTCGGCGTGCTGTACGAGAGTTTCATCCATCCGATCACGATTCTCTCCACGCTGCCCTCGGCCGGGGTCGGCGCGCTGCTCGCACTACTGATCACCGGGCATGATCTGGACATCATCGGCATCATCGGCATCGTGCTGCTGATCGGTATCGTGAAGAAGAACGCGATCATGATGATCGACTTCGCGCTGTACGCCGAGCGCGAGGAAGGCAAGCCGCCGCGCGAAGCGATCTACCAGGCGTGTCTGCTGCGTTTCCGGCCGATCCTGATGACCACCCTCGCCGCGCTGCTCGGCGCACTGCCGCTGATGCTCGGCACCGGCGCCGGTTCGGAGCTGCGCCGGCCGCTCGGTATCGCGATCGCGGGCGGGCTGATCGTCAGTCAGCTGCTGACGCTGTTCACCACGCCGGTGATCTACCTCGCGTTCGATTCGCTCGCCCGCCGCGCACGCGAACGCTTCAACCGCGGCAAACCGTCGGCGCCGCCCGCCACCGATGCGGGGACTTGAGCGATGAACCTGTCGCGTCCGTTTATCTCGCGCCCG
Organism: Paraburkholderia sediminicola; assembly: GCF_046026895.1. GTDB lineage: Bacteria > Pseudomonadota > Gammaproteobacteria > Burkholderiales > Burkholderiaceae > Paraburkholderia > Paraburkholderia sediminicola_C. Next base: position 54,777 of record NZ_JAQQEU010000015.1, on the reverse strand, counting down.
GTCGCCACCACGCTGCTCGCGATCGGACTCGCGCTGGCCGGGATTTTCGCGTTCACCAAACTGCCGGTCGCGCCGCTGCCGCAGGTCGATTTCCCGACCATTTCGGTTCAGGCCACGTTGCCGGGCGCGAGCCCGGAGACCGTGGCCACCAGTGTCGCGAGTCCGCTCGAGCGGCATCTCGGCTCGATCGCCGACGTCACCGAAATGACCTCGCAGAGTTCGGTGGGCTCGACGCGGATCACGATGCAGTTCGGCCTGAACCGCGACATCGACGGCGCCGCGCGCGACGTGCAGGCCGCGATCAACGCCGCCCGCGCCGATCTGCCGACCAGCCTGCGCAGCAATCCGACGTACCACAAGGTCAACCCCGCCGACGCGCCAATTCTGATTCTCGCGCTCACGTCGAATACGCTGACCGCCGGCCAGTTGTACGACTCGGCGGCCACCGTGCTGCAGCAGTCGCTGTCGCAGGTGGACGGGATCGGCGAAGTGGACGTGAGCGGCTCGGCCAATCCGGCCGTGCGGGTGGAACTGCAGCCGCACGCGCTCTCGCACTACGGCATCGGTCTTGAAGACGTGCGCGCGGCGCTGGCCGCCGCCAACGCGAACAGCCCGAAAGGCTCGATCGAGTTCGGCGCGAACCGCGTGCAGATCTACACCAACGACCAGGCGAGCAAGGCGTCGCAATACAAGGATCTGGTGATCGCCTATCGCAACGGCGCGGCGGTCAAGCTGTCGGACATGGGCGAGGTGGTCGATTCGGTCGAGGATCTGCGCAACCTCGGCCTCGCCAACGGCAAGCGCTCGGTGCTGGTGATCCTGTACCGTCAACCGGGCGCCAACATCATCGAAACGGTCGACCGCGTGAAGGCGATGCTGCCGCAGCTGCATGCGTCGCTGCCGTCCGACGTCGACATCCTGCCCACCGTGGACCGCTCCACGACGATCCGCGCGTCGCTGAAGGACACCGAGCGCACGCTGATGATCGCGGTGGCGCTGGTCGTGATGGTGGTGTTCCTGTTCCTGCGCAACTGGCGCGCCACGCTGATCCCGAGCGTGGCGGTGCCCATCTCGATCATCGGCACGTTCGGCGCGATGTACATGCTGGACTTTTCGATCGACAACCTGTCGCTGATGGCGCTGACCATCGCCACCGGCTTCGTGGTCGACGACGCGATCGTGGTGCTGGAGAACATCTCCCGCCATATCGAGAACGGCGTGCCGCGCATGAAGGCGGCGTTTCTCGGCGCGCGCGAAGTCGGCTTCACGGTGATGTCGATCAGCATCTCGCTGGTCGCGGTGTTCCTGCCCATTTTGCTGATGGGCGGCATCGTCGGCCGGCTGTTCCGCGAGTTCGCGCTGACGCTGTCGCTGGCGATCGCCGTGTCGCTGGTCGTCTCGCTCACGCTCACGCCGATGATGTGCTCGCGCCTGTTGCGCGAGTCGCACGAAAAGAAGGAAGAAGGCCGCTTCGGCCGCTGGCTCGAACGCGGCTTCACGTCGATGCAGCGCGGCTACGAGCGCACGCTCGGCTGGGCGCTGCTGCATCCGCGCCTGATCGTCACGATCCTGCTGCTGACCATCGGCCTGAACATCTGGCTGTATGTGATCGTGCCGAAAGGCTTCTTCCCGCAACAGGACACCGGGCGGCTGGTCGGCGGCATTCAGGCCGATCAGAGCACGTCGTTCCAGGCGATGAAAGGCAAGTTCTCGCAGATGATGGACATCGTCCGCAGGAATCCGGCGGTGGATAGCGTGGTCGGCTTCACCGGCGGCCGCCAGACCAACTCGGGCTTCATGTTCGTGTCGCTGAAGCCGAAGAGCGAGCGCAAGCTGTCCGCCGACGAGGTGATCCAGCAGCTGCGCGCGCCGCTCGGCGACGTGGCCGGCGCGCGCACCTTCCTGCAGGCGGTGCAGGACATTCGCGTGGGCGGACGCCAGTCGAACGCGCAATACCAGTTCACGCTGCTCGCCGACTCCACGCCTGACCTGTACCTGTGGGGGCCCAAACTCACCGAGGCGCTGCAGGCTCGCAAGGAGCTCGCGGACGTCAATTCCGACCAGCAGCAAGGCGGCCTCGAATCGATGGTGACGATCGACCGCGCCACCGCGTCGCGCCTGGGCATCAAGCCGGCGCAGATCGACAACACCTTGTACGACGCGTTCGGCCAGCGCCAGGTGTCGACCATCTACAACCCGCTGAACCAGTATCACGTCGTGATGGAAGTCGCGCCGCAGTACTGGCAAAGCCCGGAAATGCTCAAAGAGATCTACGTCAGCACGTCGGGCGGTAGCGCGAGCGGCGCGCAGACCACCAATGCGCCGGCGGGCACGGTCACCTCGAAGCAAACCGCGGCGACCACCGCCACCACCAGCGCGGCCACCGGCGGCGCGGCGGGAACCACCGCGTCGAGCGCGGCGAGCATCGCCGCCGACTCCGCGCGCAACCAGGCGATCAACTCGATCGCGGCGAGCGGCAAGTCGAGCGCGTCGTCGGGCTCGGCGGTGTCGACGTCGAAGGAAACCATGGTGCCGTTGTCGGCGATCGCGAGCTTCGGGCCGGGGACCACGCCGCTATCGGTGAATCACCAGAGCCAGTTCGTGGCCTCGACGATTTCGTTCAATCTGCCGCCGGGCGTGTCCCTGTCGACCGCGACCCAGGTGATCTACGACACGATGGCGCAGATCGGCATGCCGGGCACGATCCACGGCAGCTTCCAGGGCACGGCGCAGGCGTTCCAGCAGTCGATGTCCGACCAGCCGATCCTGATTCTGGCCGCGCTAGCGGCGGTGTATATCGTGCTGGGGATGCTGTACGAGAGCTATATCCACCCGCTGACGATTTTGTCGACGCTGCCTTCGGCGGGCGTGGGGGCGTTGCTCGCGCTGCTGCTGTTCAAGACGGAGTTCAGCATCATCGCGCTGATCGGCGTGATCCTGCTGATCGGCATCGTGAAGAAGAACGCGATCATGATGGTGGACTTCGCGATCGAAGCGTCGCGGCGGGGCATGTCGTCGCGCGACGCGATTCTCCAGGCCTGTCTGCTGCGCTTCCGGCCGATCATGATGACCACCTTCGCGGCGCTGCTCGGCGCGTTTCCGCTCGCGTTCGGACGCGGTGAAGGCGCGGAATTGCGCGCGCCGCTGGGGATTGCGATCGTCGGCGGCCTGATCGTCAGTCAGATGCTCACGCTGTACACGACGCCGGTCGTGTATCTGTATATGGATCGGATCCGCGTGCGCTGGGAGTCGAGGAAGGCGCGTAGCAGCGGGGTTGCGCCGTCTGCGTGATAGCTTCGCGCGGTTGCGTGATTGCGCCGTGGGTTGTGCGTTTGATGCGCACCCCACCCACGGCGTCCTCAACGGCAAAGAGAACTCAAAGCTTCTGCTCCCTCGCCAGCAAAAAAATCCGCTGCCATTGCTTGGCCTGCCGCTCACCCGACATCGGCACGAGCCAATCGCCATGCCTCGCGTCTTTGACCTTCAAAGCGACCTGCGATACACCATTGCGGTGCTCGAGCTCAGCGTCCAGCAAATCGGCAAAAATATAAGCGCCCCGCTCCTCGCCGACGTGAATCTCGCACAGCCGCTTGCCGGCCGCGAGCCGCACCGAACCCCAACTGCCTTTGAGCTCATGCGTCCAGTCGCCGTCGCGGACGTTCGGTGCGACTTCCTGGCGGCGTCGCCACCAATACGCCGCGGCGGCAATCAGCAGCGCCGCCGCCAGCACGGCCACGCCGACCGCAACGGCCAGCCCGAACGCCGCCTGCAACCCATAGAACGCCCGCACCGCACCGTACACCAGCGCGATCAGCGCAATCAACGCAACGACAATCGGCATCGCTAGCTCACCCGGCAAAAAGGAATCTAGCCTGGCACGAGCGACGCCGCATTCTCAGCGCAGAGAACCCATGCGAAAAACGCGCCGCCGCAATCAGGCCCGGCATTACGGCTGCTTATGCGTTTCAGCCCAATCCTTGACTGCTTTCAACGTGTTCTCGACGTGCTTCTCCGGCGACAGGCTCGTGTATTCATAGATGATCTTGCCATCCGGCGCGATCACGTACGACACGCGGTTGGCCATCGAGCTATGCATCGGCAAGCCCGCGTCATAAGCGCCGATCACTTTCGAATCGGCGTCCGCCGCAACCGGGAATTTGCTGCGGCATTCGCTGACCGAAAACTTCGTCAAGGTGTCGATGTTGTCGTGCGAGACACCGATCACCGTCGCGCCGTATTTCTTGTATTCGTCGACGGCATCGGCAAACTCGTGCGCTTCGATCGTGCAGCCCTTGGTGAAGGCCGCGGGATAGAAGTACAGCACCACCGGCCCTTTCTTCAACTCGTCGGCGAGCGAATACGTGTAGGTCTTGCCGCCTAGCGACGCCTGCGCGGTGAACGGCGGCGCTTCTTCGCCCGGCTTGAGCGTCGCCGACGCGCTCAGCGAATAGATCGCGAAGCCAGCCGACATGACGGCTGCCAGCGCCATCGATAGAAATCGTCTCTGCATCTGCTCCTCCTCGCGCGGGTGCGCGCGCTTTGTCAAATAAGCTTTGTCGAATGACTGGGGCGTGGCGGCGTTCGGCGCAACCCCGTTCGTCGCTGCACTCTCTATTGAATCACGGACCCGCGAACTGCGTATGACGCGGCCCGAAAGACCCCTCGGCGCATGCCGCCCGGCTCACCCGCCCGTTTCCTCGACATGCGCGCCGAACCACGCCGCGGCGGACAGATTCAGCTCCGACAACACATCCGGCGTGAGCGCCGCAAAGCCGGCCGGCGCCTCGGGCGCGGCGGCGACCGACGCGGCGTCGCCGCCCTCGCCCGCCACTTCGGCCAGACGCAACAATGCGCCGAGTTCGCCCGTGCGCGCGACGATCGCTTCGCGAATGTGCGGGGCGAGGCCGAGTTTCTCCAGCACCCTCCGTGGCGTGCTGTCGAGCACCACGTGGACCAGAGAAAAAATACCGGTCATGAACGCGGCATCGGCAAACTTGTCATCGGACGGGCGCAGCCAGCTCGCGGTCAACTCCATGAACCGCGAGCGCGTGCCAGCCAGTTGCACGAGCGGATCGGCGCGCCACGGCAGATCGCCGCTGTCCGCGTACAGCAGCAGTTGCGCCCAGCGCGCGATCTGCCGCGTGCCGGTGGCGATGATCGCCTCGCGCAGCGACGCAATATTGCGACCCAGCCCGAACGCGCTCGAATTGACGAGCCGCAGTAGCTGCACCACCACGCTCGGGTTCAGCTTCAGCTCGGCTTCGAGTTCGCCGATGCCGGCATCGCGCGAGAGCAGCGCAAGCAGGCGCAGCAGGCCCGGCCGCAGCGAGCGGCTGCGCGGCGCGGTCAGCACCTGAGGCCGCGCGAAGAAGTAGCCCTGGAACAGATCGAAGCCCAGCTCGCGGGCGAGCGTGAAGTCCGCGCGCGTCTCGACCTTCTCGGCGAGCAAGGTCTTGCCGTGGCTACGCACGATAGCGGCCAGTTCGCCGAGCGCGGCGCGCCCGGTCTGCAGAAAGTCGATCTTGACGATATCCGTGTGCGGCAGCACGTGGATCAGCTCGTCCGACGGTTCACTGACATCGTCGAGCGCGACCTGGAAGCCAGCGCGGCGCAACTCGGTGAGGCGGCGCGTCAGTTGCGCGTCGAACGTGACGGTTTCGAGGATCTCGAGCACGAAACGCTCGGGCGGCATCAGATGGACGATGTCGTTGAACAGCAGCGCGCGGTCGATGTTGACGAAGCCGCGGTGATGCCCGAGCACCGCCTGCACACCGATCCCGCCGATCGTATGCGCGACGACCTGCGCGGTGGCCTGGGTGTCGCAGTCGATCTCGGCGTAGTTATGCGCACCGGCTCTGAACAGCAGCTCATAGGCATTGATCGCGCCGTCGCGATCGAGAATCGGCTGGCGGCCCAGATAGACGAACTGCGCGGCGGCCGTCGTCTCACCGGCCCCGGCGGACGGGTCAGGCACCTCGATGCGCCGGGCACGGGTCCTGGCAGAATGACGTTCGGACATGGATCATCGGTGCAAGTGTTCGTAAAAGCTACGCGGCAGCGACGTCACGGCCGGCGCTGCATATTAAGGGTTGCCCTATTAACGACATGAAGCGCCGCCACTTTAACCGAATTGCGCCCGCGCCGCCGCCCGCGCGTATGCAGGTCGTTCGCCCCCGCGTCCTGAGCGGTTGTTTTTTGCTGCACCCGCTAAAGATTTTCCGGCGCGGGTCGTTATCTCGTTCTGATGGGGCGGCGTGATACGGCTTAACCGCCCAACCGGCGGAGCCGGAGACCGCCCCGACAGCCAGACGAACACAGGTTGCCAGCGACAAACATGGAAGCGAACAGGATCACCGCGCCCCGCCGGGGCTCCTTGCGCACGGTCATCGACCGGCTTCGTGCGTTCGGCCGGCGCGTGGACGGCACTCAGCAGACCGGCGCGAGCCGCGCTGCGCAACTGGAACAGGTGGTCGGCGCCGTCGACCTGCTGGCGCACGTCGATGCCGCGCTGCGCTTCATCTATGTGTCCGACGCGAGCCTGCGCTTCATCGGCTACCACCGCGAGTATCTGGAGACGATCGCGCTGCACGACCTCGTCGCGCCCGCCGACGTGCCGCGCCTCGACGCGCTGCTGGCGCGCGCGTCCAGCACGGGCAACGTCGAGAAGGCGACGCTCGGCCTGATCAAGTCGCTGACCTATCCGATCACCGTCGAACTGCGCGTGGTGCGCAGCATCCATGACGGCATCGACGGCTATGCGATCGCCGGCTTCGACGTGTCGGCGTGGCGCGCCACCGAGGAGCGTCTGACCCAGGCGCTGCATCTGGATCGTCTGACCAGTCTGCCCAACCAGTCGGCGCTGCTGCCCGCGCTGCTCGACGCCCAGCAGCAGGCCGACGCGCACGGCACGCCGGCGGCGCTCCTGCTGCTCGACCTCGACGACTATCAGCGCGTGAACCGCGCGCTCGGCTACGACGCCGGCGACGAGATGCTGCGCGACACGTCGCGCCGTCTGTTGAACATGACGAGTCCGGGCGAGACCGTGGCGCGCGTGGCGAGCGACGAGTTCGCGATCCTCGTGAAGCCCGCCGCGAGCCGCACCGACGCGGCCGCCACCGCCGAAGCGCTGGCGCGGCGCCTCTTGACGGCGATCCAGCAGCCCTATGTGTTCAAGGGCCAGCAGGTGCATCTGTCGGCGAGCATCGGCATCGCGCTCTATCCCGATGTGCGCCACGCCAACGACACCGCCGCGCACGACACCCACCTGCTGCGCTGGGCCGATCATGCGTTGCTGCAAGCCAAGTCGGCCGGCGGCAACACGCTCGCGTTCTATGTGCCGGACGACAACCCCGCCGACGCCGAACGCCTGAAGCTCGAAGCCGACCTGTACGACGGCGTGCGCAACGGCGAGTTCTCGCTGCACTTCCAGCCGATCACGAGCAGCCGCACGCACGGCGTGGTCGGCGTCGAGGCGCTGATCCGCTGGGCGCATCCGGTGCATGGCCTCGTGCCGCCGTCGATGTTCATTCCGCTCGCGGAGTCGATCGGTCTCATCAACTTCCTCGGCAACTGGGTGTTGAAGGTCGCCTGCATGCAGTTGATCCAGTGGGACGCTCAAGGCATCTCGCTGCAATACGTGGCCGTGAACGTGTCGCCGCAGCAGTTCCGCGATCCGCGCTTCAAGGACTCCGTGAGCGAGGCGATCGCGCTGACCGGCATCGATCCACGCCGCCTCGTGTTCGAGATCACCGAAAGCCTGCTGATGCACGACCCGGCCCACGCGAAGGGGCTGCTCGAAGAGTTCACCGCGATGGGCATCCGCTTTGCCGTCGACGATTTCGGCACCGGCTATTCGAGCCTCGCTTACCTGCAACGATTTCCGCTTGCCAAGCTCAAGATCGACCGGAGTTTTGTCGAGAATCTGCTAACCTCGCGCAACGATCAGGCAATCGTTAGCGCGGTCGTCGGACTCGCACAGACACTCGATCTCGAACTGGTGGCCGAAGGCGTAGAAACGGAAGCGCAGCGCACGCTGCTCACCGAGATGGGATGCGATCATATTCAGGGATGGCTCGTCTGCAAGGCGCTGCCCTCGGAAGAACTCGCGCAGCGTTTCGAAGCGCGCACGCTTCACCTGCACTGCGCCTAGCCATGCGGGCGCAGCGCTTACGCAGCGGAACAAGCCGGCCACCAGCCGGCGTGGCAATCATTGGAACGTGTATGGTTCTTGCGGGACTCACATGGTAAAAGCGGCAGTGCTCGACCGGCTCTGGACGCGAATGAGCGAGCGCGGCGATTTCCCTATGCTGTCGCAGTCGCTGCGCACCACCATGGCGGCGATGAACAATGACGACCTCGACTTCACGGGCCTCGTGCAAGTGGTGTTGTCGGACTTCGCCTTGACGCAAAAAGTGCTGCGGCTCGCCAACTCGGCCATGTACATGGCGTTCGGCGGCAATATCACCACCGTGTCGCGCGCGTTGATGGTGCTCGGCATGGACGCGGTCGGTCATCTCGTCGTCGGCCTGAAGATCGTCGATCACTTTCATCACAGCGCGCCGCGCCGCATCGACGCAAAACTGGAACTGAACCGCACGCTGCTGTCGGGCTGCGTCGCGCGCAAGCTGACCGAGCGCGGCGATCTGCGCGCCGGCGAGGAAGCGGTGGTCTGCACGCTGATGCGGCAGATCGGCAAGCTGCTGGTGGTGTTCTATCTCGACGCCGAGTGGGACCAGATTCGCCGGCATATCGACGACGGCACGCTCGAAGCCGATGCCTGCGTGCTGGTGCTCGGCGTGACGTTCGACGAGATCGGCGCCGAAGCCGCCGTGCGCTGGCGTCTGCCCGACATGATCCGCTCGGGCATGGGCGAGTTCGATCCGCAGGACGTGGAGCAGCCGCGCCAGGTGCAGTGGCTGCGCGCAATCACCAATTACTCGACAGCGGTCGCCGGCGTGCTGACCCAGCAGAGCATGCCCGACTGGGAACGCGAGGCGCGCATCGCCGAACTCGCGCAGGAATATAGCGGCGCGTTGAACACGGACCCCGAGGTGCTGCTCGAAATGAGCGTCGCGCTTGCCCGCGAGGAAGGCGGCGACGGCGTGATGGCGGAGATCGTCGAGCTGCGCGCGAATGCGGATGCGATCGCGCGCGAGGCGCTCGACCCCGAGGCGCGCATCGCGGTGGGCGTCAAGGATCTGCGCGACCTGCCCGACGGCAGCCCGCTCGCGCCGGCCCTCGCGATGGCCGCGGAAACCGTGCTGGCCGGCCTCGGCTTCGCCCGCACGGTGGTCTTCGTCAAGCACAGCAACGGCACGTTCAAGGCGCGCCTCGGTCTTGGTCCGAAGACCGACGCGGCGCTGCCGAAGCTGACCTTCAACAGCGCGTTCGAGCCCGACGTGTTTCATCTGGCCATTGCGAATTCGGTGGGCATCTTCATCGAGAACGCGCGCGACCCGAAGATCGTCGCGCGATTACCGGAATGGTTCCGCCGCTCGTTCGACGACACCCGCGCCTTCGTGCTGTTGCCGGTCGTCGATGAGAGCGACCAGACGGTCGCGCTGTTATACGGCGACTGGTCTCATACTCAGGAGCCGCGCCGCATCTCGCAGAAGGAGATGAGCGTGTTGAACGAGCTGGCGAAGGAGTTAGGGCGTTTTTTTGGCTTGGGGCAGATGCGGGAAATGGAGACGATGTGAGGACGTGGCGTGATCGTTGATCACGGTGCTTCGAATTCACTCTCACCAATTTAGTATCTGCCCTGCTTCAACGCTGTTCGAGTCTGTTCAGTCCGGCGGGTGCCGCGCATGCGAGCCACGCGCCCTCCGTAGTTCATGCGGTCCATGACGTGGCGCCGGCTTCGAGCTTTAGCGCCGCGGCGCGTGCGGCCCTCACGCGTCAATCCTCGATCCTTTCCAACCCTTGCGCGCTGCGGTCCGCGACGCCCGCCCACGCGCCCGCGGCCAGCCCCATCTGCGCGACCTCTTCCAGCGTCAACGGCTGCAGGCGTTCGCACAACGCGGCGAGCTTCTCCCACTGCGCGCACTCCAGTGCCTCGACCACGCTCAGCAGTCGGCCCAGCACGCCCTCGCGACGCAGGATCGCGGCCTGGATCGGACGCGACAGCGTCAGCACGTTCAACGTGCTTTCGAGCGAGCCGCCGAACACGGCGTCGACGAACGAGAACACGCCGGTCAGAAACGCCGCGTCGGCCTCGTCGCGGCCCGCCTCGGGCAGGCGCTCGATCGCCAGTTCCATGAAGCGCGCGCGGGTCGCCGCGAGTTGCAGCAACGGGTCGTCCTCGAGCGCGACCTTGCGGCCGTCGGCATAGAGCAGCAATTGCGTCCAGCGCGCGATGCGGTCGGTGCCGGTCGCGTTGATCGCGTCGCGCAGCGTCGTTACCTTATGGCCGACTGCGAGACCGCTCGAATTCGCAAGCTTCATCAGGTGCATCACCAGCACCGGATTCAGCTTCAGTTCGGCTTCGAGTTGCGCGACGGTGGGATCGCCCGCCAGCAATTGCAGCAAATTGAGCAGCGCGTGACGCGGCGCGCTGACACGGCGGGACGCCGAGCTTTGCGCCCGCGCGAAAAAGTAGCCCTGAAAGCGGTCGAAGCCAAGTGCCTGCGTCGCTTCGAAATCAGCCTGGGTATCGATGCCGGAGGCGAGCAGCAGCTTGCCCGCCGACTTCAGCACGCTCGCGAGCTTGGGCAGCAGCGCACGCGGCGCACCCGCGAGGTCGATCTTGACGACCTCGGCATAAGGCAGCAGTCTGGCGAACGCCTCGTTGGGCTGCGTCACCTCGTCGAGCGCGAAACGATAGCGCCGGCCATGGAGATGCACGATACGCGCGATCAGTTCGTCGTCGACCTCGAGTGCGGGCGACAGCTCGAACATGAAGCGATCGGCGGGCAGCCGCAGAATGAAATCGTCGAGCAGCATTTCGCGGCTGACGTCGACGTACGCGATATGCCCGGTGAGCGCACCGCGCACATCGCCTTGAACCAGGCCGCGGACGATGCCTCGCGCCACCTGTTGCGCGGGATCGCTCGCGCGGCCCGGCAATGCATCGGGGTCTGCCGCCTCGCTTGCATCGATTGCATCGTTTGCAACGTTTGCAACGTTTGCTTCGACCGGCGGCAATGCCGCAGCCCGCACCTTGATCTCGTAGCCGCACAGCATGCCGTCGCGGTTCAGAATCGGCTGCCGGGCGAAGCTGGCGAGCAATGGCGCGTCGTCCGCCGCGCCGGTCCGGCTCTGAGTCTCGATTGCGATGGTGGTCATTCCGTTCCCCCGCGCGGCGCCTTCGGCGCTTGCCGCTGTATTTTGGTTTTAGCCGCCCCGTGGCGCGCGTTCGTTGACCCGGGTGAGCCCGTGACGCCGACGGTATGCCCGCCGATTTTAGCGCAGCCCGTCAGGCCCGGACACGGCAGCGACGCAATATCTCGAAATAATTGGTGAGGGGTTGGGCGGCGATCGGCACGCGAATCGACGATACTGCGTGGCGTCGAGGCGCGCCGTCTGGTCGCCAATCTGACGGTGGACCTGAGTGAGGTGGTGTTCGACTATCTCGACCAACCCGAAGCGAACGCGCGCTGAACGGCTGGCCGACATCGCGCTCGACGCGAGTGTCGTCGTTTGCCGAAGGCCAAATGCAAACGGCCGCAATTTGCGGCCGTTTGCATCAGAATCCAGCTTCGTCGCGTTTTACTTCAACACGACCTTCACGTCGAAGTACTTCGCGGCAAGGCGGTCAATCGTACCGTCCGCCTTCAGTTCCTTCAGCGCCTCGTTCAGCGCATCCTTGAGCGCCTTGTCGTTCTTGCGGATGCCGTAGCCCACGCCCGCGCCGAGCAACTTCTCATCGGTCACGGCCGGACCTGCGAATTCGAATCCCGCGCCTTGCGGCTTCTTCAGAAAGCCTTTCGATGCCGCTTCCGCGTCCTGGAACGATGCGTCCAGCCGCCCCGACGCCAGGTCGGCGTAGATCTGGTCCTGGGTCTGATACGGCACGACGTCGACGCCAGCCGGCGCCCAGCGCGCCTTTGCGTAGGTTTCCTGAATCGTGCCCTGCAGCACGCCCACGTGCTTGCCCTTCAGCGAGGCCGGCGTCGGCAGCAGAGCGCTGCCCTTCTTCGCGATCATCTGATTCGGGATCGTGTAGATCGGATCGGTGAAATCGACCGCCTGACGGCACTGATCCGTGATCGTCATGTCCGAGTTGATCGCGTTGAACTTGCGTGCCGCCAGCGCCGGGATCAGGCCGTCGAACGAATTCTCGACCCACACGCATTTGGCCTTCAGCTTGGCGCACACAGCGTTGCCGACATCGATATCGAAACCTTGCAGCTCGCCCAACGGCGACTTCGATTCGAACGGCGCATACGACGCCTAGACGCCGAAGCGCACTTCCTCGATCTGCGCCGCCGACGCGGCGCCCGCCGCAACCGCCGTCGCCGCGAACAGCGCGAGCGCGGCCATGTTTCGCCAATTCATCTTCATTACGGGTGTTCCTCTACGGTATTGAATGAACGGAGCCGGGTCAGGCGGACAGGCTTGCCGCGCGGGAGTGCGATCCAGACTCGCGCGACTGGCGTGGTGCGGTGCAACAGCCGCGACGCGCGGGATTCTACAGGGTTCGGGAGACAGCCGGCCCGCATGTCTAGACAAGTTGCGACAAGGTATCCGCAGTGGTCTCGATCACCAGCAGACCGGCGCGCAAGCCAGGCTTGACCGTCGCGTTTGGAAACACGATGCGCTCCTCGTCGTGACGCACCGTGTAGCGATACTCGCCGTCGCGCGCGAGCAAGGTGTCTTTCGCGAACGGCGTGAAGTTGGGCACGTCCGCCGCGAACAGCAATTCGAACGCCTCGCTTTGCTTGGTGAGCTGGCCGATCACCGTGAACACGCGCGGCATTGCAGCGTCCGCGTTCGCAGGCGCGCTTGCCAGCAGACGCCGCAACGCTGCGTCCGCGCCCGCGAAGCTCGTCAGATCGTTCTCGCCGAACGGGCGCACCTTGCCCAGTTCGAGCGTGCACGCATAGGCTCCGCAGGTCTGCGCGGTGAAGTGCGAATACGTGTTGCCTTTGGTGGTGTGCAACAGTACCGCGCTGATGCGCGCGTCGCCGAGCCATTCGAACATCGCGCGAGAAAACGGCTTGCCGGTATGCGGCAGCAACGCGAACTGCTCGAACGCTGATGCGCGAATCGCGGTATGCATGTCGATATGCCAACGTGCGCCGCACGCCTGCGGCGCCGCCGCGAAGAAGCGCGTCGCGGCCTGCTCCAGCGCCGCGGCGCGCGGCGCTTCATGGCTGTGCGGCACCTCCTGATGACGGCCGCTGAAAAGCCGGTTCAGATCGTCGTCGCGATAACGGACCGCGTCGCGCATCGCGTCGACGTTGCCGAGAATCACCAGCAGACGGCACGTCAGCGCGGCGCCGCCTTGCGCGATATCGTGCACCAGCCGCGACAGCAATTCGATCGGCGCGGTCTCGTCACCGTGGATGCCGGCCGACACCAGCACGCTGCGCACATCGGCACGCGGCGCGGCGGGCTCCATCACGAGCACGCCGTCGTCGAGCCATGACCAGCGCACGCCGTTCGCGCCTACGCCTTGCGCGTCATGCGCGGCGGGCCGCGTCCCCGCCAGCGTATAGGCGAGCAGATCGTCGAGCATCATCGGAACAGGCATCGCGTGTTCAGCGCTGGAAGTCATACAGCGAGCCCAGACCGAGAATCTGCGTGAGCTCGTCGAGCGCGGTGCGCGACTCGACGAGCAATTTCGGATCGCTCAGGTCGGCCGGCGCGAGGCGGTCGCGATAATGCTTTTCGATCCATGCGTCCAGGCGGCCGAACAGCGCGTCGTCGATCCACACGCCCGGCGCGACCGCCGCGCGCTCCATGTCGTCGAGCACCACGCGCAGCCGCAGACACGCCGGGCCGCCGCCGTTTTTCATACTCTCGCGCAGATCGAATACCAGCACGTCGTCGATCGGGCCCGCGTGCGAAGCCAGCTCGTCGAGGTAGGCCGCGACGCGCGCGTTCTCGCGGCATTCCTGCGGCACCACCAGCACCTGCTTGCCGTCCGGGCGCGTCAGCAACTGGCTGTTGAACAGATACGACGTGACGGCATCGGCCACGCTCACCTGCGCGTCCGGCACTTCGATCACGTTGAAGGCGGCACTCATGTCCGCGAGTTTCGTGCGCAGTTCGTCGTACACCGCGTTCTGCTCGACGAACGCAAGTTGATGGCAGAACAGCGTGTTGCGGTTGCCGACCGCGATCACGTCGTTATGGAACACGCCCGCGTCGATCACGTCGGGGTTCTGCTGCGCGAACACCGTGGCCGCATCGGCCAGCCCGTGACGGTGCGCGACCGCGCGGCTCGCCTCGAACGTCTGACGCGCGGGAAAGCGCTTCGGCTCCGGACCGCGACGATATTCGCTGCGGCCGTACACGAAGAATTCGACGCCGCGTGCGCCGTAGTCCGCGCAAAAGCGGGTGTGATTCGCCGCGCCTTCGTCGCCGAGCGCCGGCGTGCCGGGCAGCGCCTCGTGCACCACGAAACGGTCGGCATCGTTGAACATCGCGCGCAGCGTGCGGCGCGTCGATTCGTGTTCGATCGCGCGATGCAGCTTGCTGCACAGATTGGCCGGCGTGAAATGCACGCGGCCATCGTGCGTATCGGCCGAGGGGCTCACGGTCGCCGCGTTCGCGGTCCACATCGCCGAGGCCGAACTCGCCGCCGCGAGCAACTCGGGTGCGTTCTTCGCGACGCGTGCGATCACCGTCGCTTCGTCGCCGGAGAAACCGAGTTCGCGCAGCAGGCGCATCGACGGACGCTCCTGCGGCGGCAGCACGCCCTGATGGAAACCGAGGTCGGCCAACTGCTTCATCTTGCGCAGACCCTGGCGCGCCGCGGCCTTCGGATTCGCCACCGACTTCTCGTTGTTCTGCGACGCGACGTTGCCGAACGACAGCCCCGCGTAGTTGTGAGTCGGGCCGACCAGGCCATCGAAATTGGCTTCAGTGGCTTGCATCGTCGATCCTTAGAATTGAAGGCCCGGCGAGACGCTCGCGGGCATTTGCAGTTGCGCGCTTTCGACGGAAGCCATCGGGTACGCGCAGTAGTCGGCGGCGTAGTACGCGCTCGGCCGGTGATTGCCCGAGCGGCCCGGACCGCCGAACGGCGCGCCGGACGACGCGCCATTGGTCGGCCGGTTCCAGTTGACGATGCCCGCGCGGATGGTGCGCTGGAAATGCGTCCACAGCGCTTCGTCGTCGGCGAGCAGGCCCGCGGACAGGCCGAACTCGGTGTCGTTGGCTTTTTCCAGCGCTTCATTGAAGCTGCCGTAGCGGACGATCTGCGCGAGCGGGCCGAAGTGCTCCTCGTCGGGCAGATCCTTCACGCCGGTCACGTCGAGAATCGCCGGCGTGACGAAGCCGAGTTGCGGATCGCGCTGCTCCATCTTCAGCAGCGCCTTCGCGCCGTCGGCAAGCAGCCGTTCCTGCGCGGCGACGAGCCGTGACGCCGCGCGGGCCGAAATCACCGCGCCCATGAAGGGCTGCGGATCGGCGTTATATTCGCCGACGCTAATGCGTGAGGTGACATCGACGAGGCGTTCGACAAAGCGGTCGCCGAACGCGTCGTTCGGCACGAAGAGTCGGCGCGCGCACGTGCAGCGCTGCCCCGCCGAGAGAAACGCCGATTGAATCGTGTGATGCACGGCGGCATCCACGTCCGCGACCGGGCCGATCACGAGCGGATTGTTGCCGCCCATCTCCAGCGCCAGCACGATCTCCGGCCGGCCGCCGAACTGTTTGTGCAGCAATGTTCCGGTGTCCGAACTACCGGTGAAGAACAGGCCATCGATCTGCCGGTGATTTGCCAATGCAATCCCGGTTTCCTTTTCGCCCTGCACCAGATTCAGCACGCCGGCGGGCAAGCCCGCGTCGCGCCAGATCTGCACGGTGACGGCGGCCACGCCGGGCGCGAGTTCGGACGGCTTGAACACGACCGCGTTGCCCGCGATCAGCGCCGGCACGATATGCCCGTTGGGCAAGTGGCCCGGAAAGTTGTACGGCCCGAACACGGCCACCACGCCATGCGGGCGATGCCGCAAGACCGCGGTGCCGTCGGCCATCGCCGAACGCTTTTCGCCTGTGCGTTCGTTGTAGGCCTGAATCGAGATCTCGACCTTCGCCGCCATCGACGCCGCTTCGGTGCGCGCTTCCCACAGCGGCTTGCCGGTCTCGCGGCCGATCGCTTCGGCGAGCGCTTCCTTGCGCTCAGTGACGAGCGCGGCGAAGCGGCGCACCACGCCGCAACGCTCGTCGAGGCTCAACGCCGACCACGCCGGAAAGGCGCGGCGCGCGCTGCGCACGGCGCGATCGACATCGTCCGCCGACGCGCTGTTGCCTTCCCACACCGTCGCGCCCGTACCGGGGTTGCGCGATGCGAATGCGGGTCCGGTGGCGGCGGCCCATTCGCCGTCGATGAAAAGCTCGCTCATGATCATCCTTGTTTGTGTTTCTGCGGCAGCACCCGCACCGGGTCGCCTGCGTTGACGCCGAGTGCGGCGGCTTCAGGCGCGCGCAGACGGAACACGCCGTCTTGCGGCACCCCGGCCACTACGCCGACGCGAAAATCGCCCAGCGACGTATTCGACACCATCGACCTGGGCCCATCCTGCGGCGCGGCGGCCGCCGTATCGACGATCTCGACGGGCACCAGCACGCTTTCGCGCACGGTGCGCAAGTCGGCGATATGGCATTCGAGCACTGGACCCGCGTCGAAGATATCGACGTGGTTCTCATAGCGCAGCCCTTCCGTTTCGAGCATGCGGCGTGCGGGAATGGTGTCGCTATGCGTGAGGCCGACGCATCGCTGCGCCTCTTCCGGCAACAGCTCGACATACACCGGATAGCGCGGCATCAACTCAGCGAGAAACGCCTTGCGGCCATGCGAACTCAGGTAGTCCGCCGCGTTGAAATCGATCTGGTAGAAATGCGAGCCGACCGCGCGCCAGAACGGCGAGGTGCCTTCCGCGTCGAAATGGCCGCGCAATTCCGCGCACAAACGCTGCGGGAAACGCTCGCGAAACTGCGCGAGAAACATAAAGCGCGAGCGCGACAGCAGCCCGCCCACGCCGCTCGTGCGATAACGCGGGCTCAGAAACAGCGAGCACACTTCGGCATAACCGGTCAGGTCGTGCGAGATGTTCAGCGCGCGCATGCGCGTCCAGATGCCGAGGTCCTGGCTCGCGTGCACCACGGTGCTCACGCGATAGTTATAGAACGGCTGCCGCAGGCCGACCGCCGTTTCGATCCCGCACACGCCGGCCACGTCGCCGGTGTCGGTGTCTTCCATCACGAAGAAGTAGCCCGCTTCATGCGGCTCGGCCTTGTCTTCCATCGTGCGGCGCGCACGTTCGACCCGCGCGGCCAGCGCCTCGCGGTCCGGCTTGAAGGTGGTGAGGCCCGGGCCGGTTTCCTGCGCGAGCCGCATCAACGCGTCCACATCGCCTCGTTGTACAACGCGAACGACGATCATTGCGCGTCTCCCGATTGTTCATCCTGATGCGGCGCATGCAGCGGCACGCAACGCACCGCATCGCCCTCTTCCACGCCGAGCGCGGCGCGCGCCGCGTGCGACAGCGACGCGCCCGCCGCCTTACCCGCGGCCAACTCGCCGAGCACGCAGCGGAATTCGCCGGCCGCGCCGTTATGCGCGATCAGATACGTCGAGCCGTGCGCCGCGGCCGACTCGCGGACCAGCCGCGTTTCGTTGCGCGTGACGCAGGCGCTGCGATCCACCTGCGCGGTCAGCACCGGCCCGGCGTCGAAAATGTCGACGAAGCGATCCGTCTCGAAGCCTTCCTCGAGGTGAATTTCATACGCCAGCAGGGCCTTCGAATCCGGCTCGCCGAGCACGCGCTGCGCCGTTTCCGGCAGGAGCGGCACGTACACGGGATAGGTCGGCATCACTTCGGCGATGAAGGTGCGGCTGCGGCCGCCCGATTCGATTTCGATGTCGGCGAAATTGCGGCCGAAGAACTTACGGCCCACCGCTTCCCAGAACGGCGACACGCCGTTCTCGTCGGTGACGCCGAGCAGCAGCGAGAACACCTCGGGCGTGAAGCGCTTGCGATTGGCGGCGATGTACATCATCCGCGCGCGCGACATCAGATGTGGGGCGGGCTCGCCGCGCAGCGACGGGTCGATGTAAAAACCCGCGAGCCGGCTCTTGCCGGTCAGTTCGTGCGACATGGTCAGCGCGTGAATCTTGCGGTTCACGTGCAGTTCGCGCGACGCATGAATCAGCGCGTCGTTGCGAAACGCGTAGAACGGGTCCGAATAACCGGCCGCGGCGACGATGCTCGCGGTGCCCATCAGTTTGCCGCTCTCGCTGTCTTCGAGCACGAACAGATAGAACTCCTCGCCCGGAAAATCGACATCCGCGCGAAACGAGTCTTCCGACAACGCGACGCGCGCTTCGAGCGCGCGCCGGTCGTGCGGCAACGAATGCAGCACCGGTTGCGCAGTGCGCGCCATATGTTCGAGTGCATCGAGATCGGCGAGGCGGCCGGGACGTACGAAGAACATCATCGATCCTGTTGAATGTGACGCATGCGCGGGCCCATCTGCCGGCGCATGAAAACGGTGTCGTGAATCAACGCGACGCCGCTTGCGCAGTCGCGCCGGCGATCTCCGCGAAGGCCTTCGTCAGACGCTCGAAGCCTTCGCTCATGTCGTCGAACGGCATGATCAGCGACGGCACGAAACGCAGCACGTCCGGACCCGCCATCAGCATGATCACGCCGTGCTGGCCCGCCGCGGTGACGAAGTCTTTCGCGCGTCCCTTGAACGCGTCGGTCAGTTCCGCGCCGATCAGCAGCCCCTTGCCGCGCACTTCCGTAAAGAGACCGAAGCGCTCGTGGAGCTTCGCGAGGTGGCCCTTCAGCGCCTCGCCGCGCGCGCGCACGCCTTCGAGCAGCTTCGGGTCGCTGACCAGTTCGACCACCTTCTCCGCGATCGCCGAGCCGAGCGGATTGCCGCCGTAGGTCGTGCCGTGCACGCCGACCTTGAAATGCGCGGCCAGTTCATTCGTGGTCAGCATCGCGCCGATCGGGAAGCCGTTGCCGAGCGCCTTCGCGGTGGTCAGGATGTCGGGCGTCACGCCGGTGTCCTGGTACGCGTAGAAATAGCCGCTGCGGCCTACGCCGGTTTGCACTTCGTCGAAAATCAGCAGCGCGCCGTGCTGATCGCAGGCTTCGCGCAGCGCTTTCAGGAACGCCGGATCGGCGGGGATCACGCCGCCTTCGCCCTGGATCGGCTCGACGATCACCGCGCAGGTTTGCGCACCGATCGCCTTCTTCGCCGCTTCGATGTCGTTGTACGGCAAGTGCGTGATGCCGGCCGGCACCGGGCCGAAGCCTTCCGAATACTTCGGCTGGCCGCCGACGCTCACGGTGAAGAACGTGCGGCCATGAAACGACTGCGTGAACGAGATGATCTCGGCCTTGTGGGCGCCATGACGGTCGAACGCCACGCGGCGCGCCAGCTTCAACGCCGCTTCGTTCGCTTCCGCGCCCGAGTTGGCGAAGAACGCGCGGTCGGCGAAGGTCAGGTCTTCGAGACGTTTCGCCAGACGCAGCACCGGCTCGTTGGTGTAGCCATTGCCGATGTGCCACAGCTTGCCGCCCTGCTCGTGCAGCACCTTGAGCAACTCGGGGTGCGCATGGCCGAGCGCGGTAACGGCGATGCCGCCGGCGAAGTCGATATAGTCGCGGCCTTGTGTATCCCAGACGCGTGAGCCGAGACCGCGATCCGGTACGAAGGCGGCGGGCGAAAACACCGGCACCATGACTTCGTCGAAGGTCTGGCGTGTCACAGTCAGGTCGTTCATGGCAAATCCTCGTTACGGGTGAGAGGTAATACAGCTAGTGTAGGAAACCGCGCGCGATACGTCTTGCGCATACGCGACGCTTTCTATGAGGTTCCGCGCGCGCGGCGGGCCGGGAGCTTCGAGGCATGCAGCCGCAATCGCTTCAATCGCTTCAATCCGCCAGATCGGGCCGCTCGATCAGCGCGGCCGGGCGCGGCTCGCTCGCCGCGACGCCGCTCGCGCCGGTCTGCTTGTCGATCCAGTTGCGTCGATCCTCTCGCGGCGTGACACCGAAACGTTCGCGATAAGCATTCGAAAAGTGCGCCGCCGACGAAAACCCGCACGCGAGGCTGATCTGCACCACCGACTTGCTGGTGCGCTGCAATTGCGTGCGCGCTTTCGACAGCCGCAGCCCCAGATAGTATTTGGACGGCATCGAGCCGAGATACTGGCGGAACAGGCGCTCCAGTTGCCGCCGCGACACACCCACGAGACCGGCGATTTCATCGGTGGTGAGCGGGTCTTCGATGTTCGCTTCCATCAGCAGCAACGCATCGTTCAGACGCGGATGGCGCTCGCCCGGCGCGGTCACGAACGGAATGCGCTGGCGCTCCTCGCCTGCGCGCAATACGCCCACGCCGAGCGCGTCGGCGATCCGGTCGGCCAGCTCGGGACCGTGCTCGCGGCCGATCATCGCCAGCATGAAGTCGACGGTCGCCTGACCGCCCGCGCAGGTGGCCCGATCACGGTCGATTTCGAAGATCTGCTGGGTGACGATGGAGCGCTCGAACTGCTCGGAGAACTGCTGATAGGTTTCCCAGTTCACGCTCACGCGGTAGCCGGACAACTGCCCCGCCATGGCGAGCCACCACACGCCGTGATGAATGCCGGTGACGAGCGGCGTGCGCTGGCCGACGCGCGACAGACTGGCGAGAAACAGCCGATAGTCGGCGAATTGCTGAAACCGTTCGCTGACGATGATCAGCCAGTCGCACGCGATCGCGTCGCCGAACGCGGCGTCGGCGGGCCACTGCGCGCCGCCCGCGAGCGGCACCGCGCGGCCGTCCCACGAACACACCTGGATGCGGTACAGCGCGCGCCCGTCGATTTCATTGGCGAGATTGAGCGCGTCGACAATCGGCCCGACGCCCGACATCGACACGGGCGGCAGCGCGACGATGGCGACCTGGGTGGTGCGAGCCGGGCTGGGCGTGCGGGCCATCGCTGGGTGGTATGACGCGACTGCGCGAGCCGCGCGTTACTTAAGACTGCCGGACAGGAACTGCTTGAGCCGTTCGCTGCGCGGCGTGCTCAGCACTTCGGCGGGCAGACCCTCCTCTTCGGTGCGGCCCTGATGCAGGAACATCACGTGGTTAGACACGTTGCGCGCGAAACCCATTTCGTGCGTGACGACGATCATCGTGCGGCCTTCCTCGGCCAGCTTCTGCATGACCTTCAGCACTTCGCCGACCAGTTCGGGATCGAGCGCGGACGTGGGCTCGTCGAACAGCATCACGTCCGGGTTCATCGCCAGTGCGCGCGCGATCGCCACACGCTGCTGCTGGCCGCCCGACAGATGCGACGGATACTGCTTTTCCAGACGCGGCGCGAGGCCGACCTTCTCCAGATATTCGCGCGCGCGGTCTTCGGCTTCCTTGCGCTTCAGACCCAGCACGTGAATCGGCGCTTCGACGATGTTCTCGATCACGTTCATGTGCGCCCACAGGTTGAAGTGCTGGAACACCATCGCGAGCTTCGTGCGGATGCGCTGCAACTGCTTGTGATCGGCCACTTCGAGATTGCCGGCGCGATCGGCTTTCGTCTTGACCGTTTCGCCGTCGACGACGATCTGCCCGGCGTTCGGCCGTTCGAGAAAATTGATGCAGCGCAGGAAGGTGCTCTTGCCCGACCCGCTCGCGCCGATGATGCTGATCACGTCGCCCTTGTTCGCGTTGAGCGACACGCCCTTGAGCACTTCGTTGTCGCCGTAGCGCTTGTGGATGTCCTGCACGGCGAGCTTGCAGGCTTCGGTCTGGGTGGTGTGGAGCAAGATGCTCTCCCTTTTGAAAATACGGATCGATCTGTGACGGCGCGCATGCGCGGCGCCGCCCGGGGCCAACAGCGCGCGCTCAATGCGCGCGCACCGCGAGATAGGCCAGCCAATGACGCTCGGCGCGCCGGAACAAGGCGACCAGCGCAAACGACACCACCAGGTAAAGCAGCGCCGCCAGACCGAACGCATTGAACGACTGGTAGGTGGCCGAGTTCGCGTCGCGCGCCACCTTCAGGATGTCCGGCACCGTGGCCGTGAACGCGACCGTGGTGGCGTGCAGCATCAGGATCACTTCGTTACTGTACAACGGCAACGCCCGGCGCAGCGCGGACGGTATCACAATGCGCCGGTACATCGTGAACCAGCTCATGCCGTAGGCACGCGCCGCTTCCACTTCGCCATGCGAAGTCGAACGGATCGCGCCGGCGAAAATCTCCGTGGTGTACGCGCAGGTGTTCAGCGCGAACGCGAGAATCGCGCAGTGAAAGCCGCTGCGGAAGAACGCATCGAGCAGGTCGTGCGAGCGCACGAACGCGAGGCTGTAGATGCCGGTGTAGATCAGCAGCAACTGCACGTACAGCGGCGTGCCGCGGAACACGTAGGTGTAGATGCGCACGGGCGTCGACAGCCAGCGCTTCTTCGACACGCGCGCGACCGCGAGCGGAATCGACACGACGAAGCCGATGCCGATCGACGCCACCAGCAGCCACAGCGTGACCGCGAGACCCGAGATGCGCTGACCGTCCCAGAACAGGAACGCGCGCCAGAATTGATTGAGGATGTCGATCATGGTCGCTCAGAGCTCCGCGTGGCGCACGCCGATCGAATAGCGCCGGCCCAGCCAGATCAGCACGAGATTCGATACCGTGGTGATCGCCAGATAGATCAGCGCGGCGATCAGAATGAAGAAGAACATGTTGAAGGTGCTCTTGCCCGCGTCCTGCGCGGCCTTTACCACGTCGGCGAGGCCGATGATCGACACCAGCGCGGTCGCCTTGACCAGCACCTGCCAGTTGTTGCCGATGCCGGGCAGCGCGAAGCGCATCATCTGCGGAAACAGGATGCGCGTGAACACGCGCACGCCGCTCATGCCGTACGCGCTGCCCGCTTCGAGCTGGCCGCGCGGCACCGCCAGAAACGCGCCGCGAAAGGTCTCGGTGAAGTACGCGCCGTAGATGAAGCCGAGCGTGAGCACGCCGGCCACGAACGGATCGATGTCGAACTGCGGCAGATCCAGCGCGTCGGTGAGATTGTTGACCGCGATCTGAATGCTGTAGAACAGCAGCAGCATCAGCACGAGATCGGGCACCGAGCGGATCAGTGTCGTATAGCCGGTCGCGATGGACCGCAGCGGGCGGTTGAACGAGAGTTTCGCCGCCGCGCCCGCGAGGCCGAGCAGCACGGCGGCGGCCAGCGACAGGACGGACAGTTCGATCGTCTGGATCGTGCCGGCCAGCAACACCGGACCAAAGCCGTAAAGGAACACGCGCGTCTCCATCCAGGTTTATTGAAAGTGTCACGGACGGCGGCGGCTTGCGCCTGCCCGACTCGTCCGGCATGGCGCGGAGTCTCTCAAGCGAAAATCAATTTCTCAAATGGCGGGAGCGCACTGTGCTGCGATGCAACATCGCACGGTTTCGAGCGACGGGAGCCGTTAGCGCTTGGTTTTGCGGGAGATATGTTTTTGTAAGGCCCGGCGCGGAGGGCACGCGCCGCGGCGATTTCGCAAGTTTCGGGTCGCTTTTGCGATAGACCAGGCGCGCTGAGGGATGCGTAAAGTCGGTGCCGGGCGGACGGCACAGGCGTTGTGTGCCGATCGGTCAGGGGCGAGCCACGAAGGCGGTTCATGCGTCGTGCCGGATCGCGCGAAGGCACAGGCTGCCTTTTGACGCGAGGCCGGCCGATTCGCTCGCCTCGTCGCCTCGTCGTTTTTGCTCGTCGTTGGCCTAATCCATCCCCAGCCGCGCGCGAATCGCCGGAAGCATCTGTTCGACCGCCGCGCGCCCTTCCTCGATCGCCGGCGCCGCGCGGTGAAAATCGAAAATCCCCATCCCGCCCAGGCGCGGCTGAATCAGGATATCCGCCGGCTCGCCGGCAAGCCGGCTGCGCGAGATCCGCACCTGCATGATGTCGATGCTTTGCGCGATCGAACTCAGCATCGACGGCACGCGCGCGCTCGGCGCGGGCGGCACGCGCACGTCGTCGGTGACCGCCCCGTCGGCCGGCGCGAGCCAGCGCGGCCAGGGCTTGCCGTTGCGGCGCAAGGCCACCGGCGGCGGCGCAGCCGGATCGAGCGAAGGCGTTTCGACCACCGCGCCGCCGAAATCGCGGCCGTTCAGAATGTCGTTGTTCAGGTCGATCGCGATCACGCAGTCCGCCCGCATGCCGCGCGCGACCGACACCGGCACCGGGTTGCACAGGCCGCCGTCCACCAGCCACACGCCGTTGTGCCACACCGGCGTGAAAATGCCGGGGATCGCAATCGACGCGCGCACCGAGTCGACCGTGCTGCCGTCCTGCAGCCAGATTTCGCGGCCCGTATCGAGTTCGGTGGCGACCGCCGCGAACGGCATGTTCAACTGCGCAATGGAACGGCCGTCGAACTTGTCCGCGAAAAGCTGGATCACCTTGCGCCCGCCGAGCAGGCCGCCCGAGATGCGCAGATCGAGCAGGCGCACCACCGTCTGCCACGTGAGCCGCGACACCCACTCCTCCAGCCAGTCCAGGTCGCCGTTCGCATACACGGCGCCCACCAGCGCGCCGATCGACGTGCCGCACACCACATCGGGCTTGATGCCCGCGTCCTGCAACGCGCGAATCGCCCCGATGTGCGCCCAGCCGCGCGCGGCGCCGCCTCCCAACACCAGCCCGATACGGCTGGATCGACGTCGACGTATCATGCTTACCCCGCTTTCTGTCTTCGCTTCTGCGTTCTAGCGCCCGCGTATCACGTCCGAACGCGATGTCGTGTACACCTTCAGATCCCTGTCGAAGTGCACGTTGAAAAAACCTTCTTGGGTCACGCCGCCTTCGCGCCACTTCCAGCTCCACACGGTCTCCGGCTTCAGCGGAAACACCGCGATCTCGCCCGCCTTGCCGAGCAGCCGGCGCACTTCGTCCTCGCTCATACCCAAGCGGATCTTCGCGAAGTTGGCGGCGGTCAGCACCTGCGTGATGGCTTGCAGTTTGCCGTCACGGTCGATGTCGACCATGTACGTGTTCAGCCCTGGCGGACCGCGCGGATATTCGAAGCGCTTCGACCCGTCGGTGAACGTGCGCTCGGTTTCCGGCTTGCCCATCTGCTCGCGGATCTGCGCTTCGCTCGTGACGCCCGGCGTCATGTTCCTGAGCAGCAACGCATCCGGTTTGACGGCGTTGAAGAAGTCCTTGAGTTTTTGCACGGCGCGGTCGCTCTGTTGATCGTCGCAGCCGGTCAGCGCGACACACGCGGCCAACATCGCGACGGTAAGCAGTTTGAGGCTCACAGCGAATTCCCTGTTCAGATGCGCGGCGTGCGCGCGCCTTCTGGTGTGTAGTGTCTGCTCCAACGATAACCGCGCACGCGGAAAACCGCGAGCGAGACGGGCAAGTCGGCGCGTGGCCGGCGTGTCCGCCAGCCGATTGCAACCCTGCGCTTCGAGGAAGTCTGCGCGGCACATCGCAATGGCGCGAAGAAAATGCGGCACAGGTGCCGCGCTCGTTGCGGCGGCGGACTGCAAGCTGGCGCGCGGTTCTTTGCCGAGGCGGCCCGAGCCGCGAAAAAAGCGTCGCCAGAAGCAAAAAGGCGACGCTGTACAAAGCGTCGCCAGGTCGGTTGATACGGTCAACCGGAAGTGAAGCGGCCACCGGCCGCGATACGAAGCACCTCGGACGACACGCAGCGGTCTGGTTCCGGACGTAGCGGTGAGCAACCTTGGCTACACACCTTGCGCCATCGCCGGAATGGCAAACCGCCGCTTGTCTGGTCGCCCTGGTCCCTCGATAAGCCTTCCAAGTGCATTCAATTTAATCGCATTGGGCGATTTAGACGAGAGCGCGTTTACACCGAATTTGCAGATGTTTGCGCGGGCGTGAGACGCTTTCTGCGAGGGCAGTTTGGCGCGAATTTCGTGGCTGCCAGTTCGCTCGTCATGGCGGCCGCGCTGGCTGCGGCGTTCATGTCGTGCAGCGGCTGCGACGCTTCGATCATCGGGTCCGCTGCCGGGGCGTCTGACGAGCGGCACATCACGAGCATCACGCGTTCGGCGTGCGCATTGCGCAACATGCGACTGCCTGATCGACGCGCCCCAAACACATCGCCATCAAGCAGTGCATCACGGGTGTGTCATTCCCCCGCCGCGCATTCATGCGGACGCTGTCACTGCTCGCCTCAAGGCAACGGAAAGCTGCGGTCGAAACTCGTGCGCACGTCCAGATGCGCGCGAATCACCTTGGCGGCTTCGTAGGTATCGGCGGTGTGCTGCTGCGCGCTGACCACGCTGTCGTCGATCGTCACCGGATGGACCTGGCCGTGCTGATAGACGGTCTTCAGCACATCGACCGGCAGGCCGGTCACGCGCGACTGCATCGCCGCGACTTCGTCGGGATGCGACAGCGCCCAGCGCTGCCCGATCGCCACGCGCCGCAGGAAGTCGGCGAGTTGCGCGTGCTTGTCGGCGATCGCGCGTTCCGTCGCCACCTGGTAGCTGAGCCCTTCCGACAGGCCGACCCCGTTCGCGATGATGCGGTCGTGATCACGCGCTTCGCCGAGCGCCGTGTACGGGTCCCACACCGACCACGCATCGACGCTTCCCGACGCGAGCGCCGCCTTCGCATCGGCTGGCGCGAGGAACACGAACGTGACCCCGGTCGCGGGCACGCCAGCCTTCTTCAACGCGGCAAGCGCGAGATAGTGGCCGATCGAGCCGCGCGTCGTCGCAATGCGCTTGCCCTTCAGGCTCGCCACGTCGTTCAGCGGCGACTGCGCGCCGACGACGATGGCCAGATCCAGCGGATTCGAGCGGGTCGCCGCGACGGCCCGCACCCGTGCGCCTGCCG
This sequence comes from Paraburkholderia sediminicola, assembly GCF_046026895.1. Lineage (GTDB taxonomy): Bacteria > Pseudomonadota > Gammaproteobacteria > Burkholderiales > Burkholderiaceae > Paraburkholderia > Paraburkholderia sediminicola_C. Next base: position 27,799 of record NZ_JAQQEU010000015.1, on the reverse strand, counting down.
CGAGCGCAAACACGAGCGGCGCGTCGCCGAGCCCGCCGACATCGACGGCACCCGCGTTCAACGCTTCGCCGAGCGGTTGCGCCGCCGGGAAGTTGAACCATTCGATCCGATACGGCAGGTCTTTCAACTGGCCGGACGCTTCGAGAATGCCGCGGGTCTGCAAAGACTGATCGCCGACCTTCAGCACCGGCAGATCAGCCGCGCGCGAAGGTGCGGCCCAAACCACACCCGAGATCGCCAGCGCGACGGCGCCGAGCGGCCTCGACCACGCGCGGCGAAAAATAGAGAGGATATCGAAGGAAAAACGGAAGGTCGGCATGGCGGCGCTTGCCCGATGGAATGAAGTGATTTTGCCATCGACGATAAGGCACGCTTCCGTATAAGACAAACGCATTATTCTGCTAAGCAAATAGGCGGATTTTTGTTGAGCGGCGAGGCTAAGCGGGCGCGGCGATGCGCCGCGCCCGCTCACTGACGCCGTTACTCACACCCGCAGCAGCCGCCGATCCGCAAACCCGCTTCAGATCACGCGAAACCCATGCGTGCCATCGCGTTCGAGCTGCTCGACCAGTCCATACTCCCACTCCAGGTATGCGCTCATCGCCTCGCGCGAGTTGTCGGTGCCTTCATACGGACGCTGGTAACGGTCGATGCGCGGCGAAGCAAGCCGCGTTGCGCCACTTTCGACGGGCAAGCCCGCTTCGACCCACGCCGCCGTGCCGCCAGCGAGCACCTGCACCGGGCGGCCGGTCGCCGCTGCCAGATCGGGCGCGGCAAAGCGCGCAAGCTGATCGCTGCCGCAGGTCGCCACATACCGCTGCGCATCCGGCAACTTGCGCCATGCTGCGTCCAGGTCGCTGCGAATCACGAACCACGCGCCCGGAATGTGCCGCTTCACATAATTGGCGCTGCTCGTGAAGTCGAGCACGACCGTGCCCGGCGATTGCAGCAGCGCGGCCAGTTCGGCCGGCGCGATCTCATCGACGGCGGGTGGCGCGCTCGCATAACGCGCGGGCGGCGCCGCGCCCTTTTCCGCGAAATCCGCAGCCGTCAGACCATCGACCACGTACACCTCGACGTTCATCTGCGCGAGCCACGACGCGCTCATGTTGGCCCGCACGCCGTCGTTGTCCGCGAGAATCACGCGCGCGCCGCGCACCGGCGCGAAGCGCTCGGTTTCCTGCACCAGCTGCCCGCCCGGCGCGCTGCGAAAACCGGGCACGTGACCCGCTTCGTATTCCTCCGGCGAGCGCACGTCGAAGCGATACACGGTGCGCACCGCTTCGCCCGCCCAGCGGCGCGCTTCGTCGCGCGACGTGCGGCCCACGCGCGCGCGATCGGCCACCGCGCGCGCGGCGTCGGCGGTGGCCAGACGCAACGTGTCGTCGATCACCGGTTCGTAGCGGCGCGAGCCGCCGTGCGCGATCGGCTGACCCGCAAGCGTCCAGCCGATCGTGCCGTTGCGCAGCGCCGCGACCGGATTCGGCATGCCCGCATTGATCAGCGACTGCGCGCCGATGATGCTGCGCGTGCGCCCCGCGCAATTGACAATGATCTGCGTGGCCGGATTCGGCGCGAGCTGGCGAGCGCGCAACACCAGTTCGGCGCCCGGCACATTGATGCTGCCGGGAATATTCATGGTCTGATATTCGTCGAAGCGGCGCGCGTCGAGCACCACCACGTCGGCTCCGTGATCGAGCAGCGCCTGCACCTGCGGCGCGCCGAGCGACGGCGTGTGGCGCACGCTCTCCACCAGTTCGCCGAAAGCCTTGCTCGGCACGTTGACATCCTGAAACAGCTCGCCGCCCGCCTCGCGCCAGCCTTGCAGGCCGCCTTCGAGCAACGCGACGTCGGTATAGCCCAGTTCGGTCAGACGTTGCGCGGCGCGTTGCGCGAGGTCTTCACCCGCGTCGAACACAACGATCGGGACCGCCGGTCGCGGCAAGCGTTCCGGCGCCTCCAGTTCGAGCCGCGACAGCGGCAGACTGGCGGCAAACAGCGGATGACTGCGCGCGTGCGGATCTTCCTCGCGCACATCGACGAGCGCGATTTCCTCGCCTTCGATCAGCGTGCAACGCACGTCTTCGAAGCCTCGGGTACGGAATTCGTTTGCGACACTCATGAGATGTAAAACTCCTTCGTAACATGGCAGATCATTCCGACACGTCGTTCGGATAGCCTGGGATAAAAGGGCTTGCGAACCGCGTCGCCGGAATAGACCGGGCGCGTCGTCGCGCCGATGTTTCCACCGTACTCTCGAATGCCGAGCGACGTACGGTCACCAAAAGCATGGCTCACGCGACGATGCGGCGTGTGCATCGGCACGGTAGGGTCGCAATTTCCGCGCCACGCAGCACGCCAATCGAGCCCTGCACGGCGTGGCCATGGATCGGGGTGGCGTGGCCAGAGGGTCGATCATGCCGCCACCCGCTCGAAATCGACCTGGCCGAGGGCTCCAGCCTAGCGGCACCGCATGCGCCTGTTGAATATCGATCGTCTATATGCATATCGCCGTCGCACGTAATGGCTGCTTGAACGCACACAAACCCCCTTCGATGAACGTGGACATCGTCACGCGGTCAGCAGAAAACCTCAGGCTTTGCCACAATGCCCTATCGCGCGAAAGCGCCGCAAACAGCAAGTGAACAGACAATGATCCCCTTCTCGGTCCTCGACCTCTCGCCGGTCGCCGCGGGCGCCACGCCGGCGGACGCATTCAGAAACACGCTCGACCTCGCGCAGCATGCGGAACGCTGGAACTACCGCCGCTTCTGGCTAGCGGAACATCACAACATGACAGGCATCGCGAGCGCGGCGACTTCGGTGGTGATCGGCCATGTCGCCGGCGGCACGAAGACGATCCGCGTCGGCTCCGGCGGCATCATGCTGCCCAACCACGCGCCGCTCGTGATCGCGGAACAGTTCGGCACGCTCGCGTCGCTCTATCCGGGCCGGATCGATCTTGGCCTCGGCCGCGCGCCCGGCACCGATCAAAGCACCGCCCGCGCGCTGCGCCGCGATCTGCAAAACAGCGCGGAGTCTTTCCCGGACGACGTCGTCGAGCTGCAGCGCTATTTCGCCGATCCGGTGCCGGGCCAGCGCGTTCGCGCGGTGCCGGGCGCGGGGCTGCATGTGCCGCTGTGGCTGCTGGGCTCGTCGCTGTACAGCGCCCAGCTGGCGGCGGCGCTCGGCTTGCCGTTCGCGTTCGCGTCGCACTTCGCGCCCGACTACATGATCACCGCGCTGCAGGTTTATCGCTCGCAGTTCCGGCCGTCGGCGGAACTCGACAAGCCGTATGCGATGGTCGGCGTCAATCTGTTCGCCGCCGGGACCAACGACGAAGCGCGGCTTCTGTTCACGTCGCTGCAGCAGCAGTTCATCAATCTGCGGCGCGGCACGCCGGGCCAGTTGCAGCCGCCGGTCGAGCGGCTGGACGCATCGGAGATGGAGTTGGACAACGTTGCACACTCGCTCGCGTGCACCGCGCTGGGCGATCGCGACGCGGTACGCGAAGGACTGCGGTCGATCATCGCCCAGACCGGCGCGGACGAGTTGATGCTGACCGCGCAGATCTACGATCACGACGCGCGGCTGCGCTCGTTCGAGATCGGCGCGCAAGTGCGTGAAGAGTTGATGGCCGCCAACGCGTAGCCCGCAATCGAAGGCTGGCAGTTGCGCCTCGAGAGTAGGATGCCGAATTCCATTTACCTTTTGTGAACCCGCGTATCCGTCCCCCGTTGCCGCATGAATGGCCTTTTCCGCCGAGCCGCGATGTCGCTGGTCGCACCTTCGGCGATCTTGTCGCGCTTCAATATCGCGGCGCCGACGTGTGGCTCTGGAGGTGCCGGTGCGGCGGCCACGTGACTGCTAGGTTGGCGGCGGTAGAGGGCGGCCGAACGCGGGATTGCGGCTGCCGTGAGCAGCGTCGTGTGTGGCGGTCCCGACCGGGCTCACCTGCGCTGCGGGGCGGTGAGGTGTTCGGCCAACTGACCACCGATCGGTACGCCGGCGATGGTTTGTGGCTTTGCCGGTGCGACTGCGGTGGTGAGGCGAAAGTGAGTGCCGGGCGCCTGCGACTAGGCAAGGCGCGTTCGTGCGGGCGCTGCTTTGGCGCTTCGACCGACTGAGCGGCACAGTCTGCCCGGTCTGGTCATGATGTGCGGCCTGTTTGTCCGACGCTCCACACGGTGGCGGCGGCTCGGAAGTGTCTACTACGTTTCTGGGTAGCTGTCGGCGATATCTGGGTATTAAACCCGGCATGTCAGCTCCGTCTCGACCGGCCCAATGCGGACCCGAAGCGAACCTTGGCATTTTCCTGAAGCAGCCGTTCGTGCCGGGGTCAGGCCACGTCTCCACCGGGCCAGGTCAATGAACGATATCGAAATCGAATCTTGCGAATCTCAGGGCTGCAATCGTCAACGGCGTCTGTCCTACATCTGATTTTGACGTCGGCATGCATGCAGAATCTCGTTGACCGCAAATGGTCCTCTCACGGTCTGCACATTTTGCAGGACACATAGGTGATACGCTCTTTCGCGCGGCAAAAGCATTGCGCCATTTCTGTAAAGCGCCTCGCACGAGTTGCTAATCTCGCGAGCCGCAAAGCTGCGCTGACTGTTTCCCAACGAATGCAGGATGCAGTGATCGTAGTCTGGATTATCACTGCCGTACGCTAGCGCCGGGAGCGGCGTGGCGAGCGTGATCGCGCTCAGATATGCCGTGGCGAGATCATCGAGGTGCACGGCAGGCCAGTGGTTGCGACCATCGCCGACGATTCTCACACTGACGGTCTGGCGAACCCTGCCGGCAAGCATGCCGAAGATGCCGCCGCCGTAGCCGTGCACCATCGCCGGTCCGTTCATGGCCCGGCTACTGCCCGTCCGCAAGCGGCCTCCCCGGCAATCCGGGATGACCCGCAAAGTAGCTCCATGCAGTTTCGCCTGCGGCGAGCGACGCAGGAGCACGGTGGGACAGAAAGCCTTTTGAACGCTCAGCGGATCGTCGGCAGCGCCGCCAGCCCATCGAGCAACGCCTTATGAAACGCCTGCGGGTCCTGCATCTGCGGCGCATGTCCGAGCCCCGCGAACTCGACGAGCGTCGCATGCGGAATCGCCTTCGCGGCTGCCTTGCCCAGTTCCGGGTAATGACCGATCTTCGCGCGCACTGCGGGAGGCGCAGCGTCCTTGCCGATCGCGGTGGTGTCCTTCTGGCCGATCAGCAGCAGCGTGGGCATAGTCAACTGCCCGAGTTCATAAAAAACCGGCTGCGTGAAAATCATGTCGTACAGCAGCGCGGAATTCCACGCGACGATCTGTTTGCCCGGCCCCCGGTACATCCCCGCCAGCATCTGCACCCACGGTTCATAGTCGGCGCGCCACTGGCCCGCGTAATAGGTGGCTTGCTCGTAACGGCGGATGCCCTCAGCGCTCGTCTTCAACTCGCGTTCATACCACTCGTCCACCGATAGCGACGGCACACCCTTCGCCTTCCAGTCTTCGAGACCGATCGGGTTCACCAGCACCAGTTGCTGCGTCTCGTGCGGATACATCAGCGCGTAGCGGATCGCCAGCATGCCGCCGGTCGAATGGCCGATCATCGTCGCGTCGTTCACGCCCAGCGATGCAAGCAACGCATGGGTATTGCGCGCGAGCTGCTGAAAGCTGTACTGATAGTGCTCGGGCTTGCTCGATTTGCAAAAGCCGATCTGGTCCGGTGCGATCACGCGATAACCTGCGTCGCTCAGCCGATCAATGGTGGCGCCCCACGTCGCCGCGCAGAAGTTCTTGCCGTGCAGCAGTACCGCCGTGCGGCCATTCGGATGCGCCGGCTTCACGTCCATGTAGGCCATGTGCAGCGGCACGCCTTGCGACATGAATTCGAAGCGCTCGACCGGCGCGGGATAGTTGAAGCCTTGCAGCTCGGGCCCATACGCCGGGCCGCCGGCGGCGTCGCCGCGGGACGGCGCAGCGGCGCTGGCGGCGGCCGGGCTCGCGTCACTCGCTGCCGCCGTGGCAGCGGCGGCGTTCGCCAGCGTGGCGGCAGAAGCAGAAGAAACGGCGGGCGCAACGGCGCATACTGAAGCGGTCAATAGCGCAAGCAGGCAACAACGTCGAAGACTCATCGATATATTTTGCAAAAAGGACTTGGCAGGGAGCATGCGAAGTGCGGGCGCGCGCTGGCCGACGCGCCGGAACCCGCGGCCACGAGCGCACGATTCTACGACGCGGCGCGCCACCGCGCTGCCGCGCGCGCAGGCCGGGCGCCGCGGCGGCCAGCGTGGCATGCATATTGCCCCTCTCAGATCGCGCTCTATGTGTCGTGCCGCACGGATGTCCGCCCCGCAACAGTTGATCGTGCGCAGGATGAGCGCGGACAGCATCCGCGCAATTCACTCTCTCGCTCGCCGGCAATCGGTGCTAGAACTAGCTGACGGGCCCGCGAAGACGGAGCGCCTGGCAACACCAATCATCAGCGCAGAGCAAGTGACCAGATCATCCGGGGCATACACAAACCAGCAACTATCTTGCATGGGACCGGAGTAAGTGCTGAAGCACGGCACCGGAGCAGGCGCTAACGCGCCAACGCCGGTCGACACGCCAAAGCGCCCACCGCGGTCAACAAAGGAGGCAGACATGGACACTTCGGCACGGCTGAACGACGTGCAGCGCACCACCCTCGCCATCGTCCTCGCGGGCGGACGGGGCACGCGGCTCGGGCCGCTCACCAACAAGCGCGTCAAGCCGGCGGTGCACTTCGGCGGCAAATACCGGATCATCGACTTCGCGCTGTCCAACTGTCTGAACTCGGGCATCCGTCGCATCGCCGTGGTCACGCAGTACAAGGCGCATTCGCTGCTGCGCCACTTGCAGCGCGGCTGGGGCTTCCTGCGCGGCGAGTTCGGCGAGTTCGTCGACCTGTGGCCGGCGCAACAGCGGGTGGAGGGCGCGCACTGGTATCGCGGCACCGCCGACGCCGTGTTCCAGAATCTCGACATCATCCGCTCGATCCGGCCGAAATACGTGGTGGTGCTCGCGGGCGACCACATCTACAAGATGGACTACACGCGGATGATCGCCGATCACATGGATAGCGGCGCGGACTGCACGGTCGGCTGCATCGAGGTGCCGCGCATGGACGCGGTCGCGTTCGGCGTGATGGCGGTGGACGAACACCGCCGCGTAAGCGGCTTCGTCGAAAAGCCCGCCGACCCGCCGGCGATCCCCGGCCGCCCGGATACGGCGCTCGCCAGCATGGGCATCTACGTGTTCAGCGCCGACTATCTGTACACGCTGCTCGAAGAAAACATCTCCAGCATCGACACCGATCACGACTTCGGCAAGGACATCCTGCCGCGCGTGGTCACGCAAGGCACGGCGATCGCGCATCCGTTCGGCATGTCGTGCGTGTCGTCGAATCCGGACGTGGAGCCGTACTGGCGCGATGTCGGCACCATCGACGCGTACTGGGCCGCCAATCTCGACCTCGCGTCGACCATCCCTACCCTCGATCTGTACGACCGCAACTGGCCGATCTGGACGTATCAGGAACAGTTGCCGCCCGCCAAGTTCGTGCGCGATCTGAAGGGGCTGCAAGGCTCCGGCAACAACCTGATCGTGTGCGGCGGTTGCGTGATCTCGGGCTCGCAGATTTCGCGCTCGGTGCTTTCGTCGAACGTGAAGGTGAGTTCGTTCTGTAATATCAATGAGGCAGTCTTGTTGCCGCAAGTCACGGTCGGCGCGAGTTGCCGGCTGCAGAAGGTGGTGATCGACCGTGGCTGCGCGATACCCGACGGCACGGTGATCGGCGAAGATCCGGCCGCCGATGCCGAGCGCTTTTACCGCACGGACGACGGCGTCGTGCTGGTCACGCCCGAGGCGTTGCAGCAGAAGCAGACGATGACGTAAGGCCGGTGGGCAGTCGTGGCCCGCGCGCGGCGCGCGGGCGGGCCTCGCCGCGAATAGCATGAATCCGCCGGGTTGTTGACCTGTTCGACCATCAGGCATGCCTGCCCACGCATGCCCGAGCGGATCGAGCTTGCGCTAACCAGACGGACCACACGGACCAATCAGCGGAACCCACCCACAGGAACGAGAGCCGGCCTATGACGATTCGCGCCCTGCATGTCGCAAGCGAGCTGTATCCCCTCCTCAAAACGGGCGGTCTCGCCGACGTCGCGGGCGCGTTGCCGCCCGCGCTGATCGAGCGCGGCGCCGACGTGCGGGTGCTGCTGCCGGGCTTTCCGGCCGTGCTCGCCGGTCTTGCCGACCTGCGGCCGGTCGCGCAACTGGGGCGCCGTTTCGACACGCCGGGCGTGACGCTCGAACAGGGCACGCTGCCGTCGAATGGTCTGGTGGTCTACGTGATCCGCGCCGCCGCGCTGTACGACCGGCCTGGCAATCCGTATCTGAACGACGAGCACGTGCCCTACGGCGACAATGCGCAGCGCTTCGCGCTGCTCGGCTGGGTCGCCGCGCAACTGGCGCAGCAACTGGACCGCGCGTGGTCGCCACAGATCGTCCACGCGCACGACTGGCACGCGGGGCTTGCCCCCGCCTACCTGAAAGCGGCCGAACGCCAGCATGGCCGCATCTTCGCGCGCTCCGTGTTCACGGTGCACAACCTCGCGTATCAGGGTGTTTTTCCCGCGCATCAGTTCGGCCAGCTCGCGCTGCCGGACGATTTTTTCAGCGTCTACGGCATCGAGTTTTACGGGCAGCTGTCGTTTCTCAAGGCGGGGCTCTATTACAGCGACCGCATCACGACCGTCAGCCCCACGTATGCGCGCGAAATCCAGACGCTCGCCCAGGGCGGCGGACTCGACGGGCTGCTGCGCCAGCGCTCGCATGATCTGAGCGGCATCCTGAACGGCGTCGACTACACCGTCTGGAATCCCGCCGGCGACGCGCTGCTCGACACTCACTACAGCGCCACGCGCCTCGCCGGCAAAGCAGCGTGCAAGGAAGCACTGCAAAAGCGCTTCGGCCTCGCGCAGAAAAGCGACGTGCTGCTGTTCGGCGTGGTGAGCCGGCTGACCGAACAGAAAGGCCTCGATCTGCTGCTCGGCGCGGTGCCCGAGATCGTCAAGCACGGCGGCCAGCTGGTCGTGTTCGGCACCGGCGATCCGGCGCTGGAGAACGGCCTGAAGCGGGTCGCGCACGCGCATCCGGAGTCGGTTGCGGTGGAGCTGGGCTTCGATGAAACGCTCGCGCACACTATCGTCGCGGGCAGCGACGTGATTGCGGTGCCGTCGCGTTTCGAGCCGTGCGGGCTCACGCAACTGTATGCGCTCGCTTATGGATCGCTACCGCTCGTCCATTGCGTGGGCGGCCTCGCGGATACGGTCATGGACGCATCGCTCGAAAATCTCGCCGACGATCTCGCCACGGGCTTCGTCTTCGAACGGTTCGAACCGAAGGGGCTGGCCGCCGCGATTCGCCGCGCGTTCGCCCTCTACGGCCGGCGCACCGAGTGGAAAGCCACGCAACGGCGCGCGATGCGCCAGGATTTCGGCTGGGGGGCATCGGCGGAGCGCTATCTGGCGTTGTACCGCGAACTGGTCTGACTCGACTCGCTTCACCGACCTGCCTTGCGCCTTCTGTCTGATGGTTCGGCGCAACAAACGCAGGGACGGATCGACTCGCGCGCCGCAAACTCATGTATTGTTTCCTGACAATGCAAAGCGCGCATTTTTCTTGCACCATCTGAAAGCAGTTCTGCCGCGCGGCGACGGGCTCACCTCGGATCCTCGGCGCGGCGCACCTTCCCGCTTCTTTTGATCGCGCATCACCGGTTGCGCGGGCCATACCATGACGAAAAATGTTCTGAGCATCCAGTCACACGTCGTCTTCGGACACGCCGGCAACAGCGCGGCCGTGTTTCCGATGCGCCGGCTCGGCGTCAATGTCTGGCCGCTCAATACCGTGCAGTTCTCGAATCACACCCAATACGGCCATTGGAGCGGCAGCGCGATCGATGCGTCGCAGATGGAAGAACTGGTGGAAGGCATCGGCGCGATCGGCATGCTGCCGCGCTGCGACGCCGTGCTCTCCGGCTATCTGGGCACGCCCGAGCAGGCACAGTCGGTGGTGGAGATCGTGACGGCGGTGAAGGCCGCCAATCCGCGCGCGTGGTACTTCTGCGATCCGGCGATGGGCGCGGCGAGCGGCTGCAAGGTCGAGCCGGGCATCCAGGAGTTTCTCGTGCGCACCATGCCGAAAGTGGCCGACGCGATGGCGCCGAATCACTTCGAATTGCAGCGGTTGGTGGGCCGCGAGATCGAGACGCTCGAAGAAGCCGTGACGGCTTGCCGCGAAGTGATCGCGCGCGGGCCGAAGCTGATGCTGGTCAAACATCTGCTCGACCGCAACAGTCTCGCCGACCGCTTCAATATGCTGGTCGTCACCGAACGCGAGGCGTGGATGGGGCAACGCCCGCTCTATCCGTTCGCGCGGCAGCCGGTGGGGGTCGGCGATCTGACGAGTGCGGTGTTCGTCGCGCGCATTCTGCTGGGCGATTCGATTCACGCGGCTTTCGAGCACACGCTGGCCGCGGTGAATGCGGTGGTCAAGACGACGTGGCAGGCCGGACGTTATGAACTGGAACTGGTGGCCGCGCAGAACGAAATCGCGCAGCCGCGCGAGTGGTTCGATGCGTGGGTGGCGGAGACGGCTTAGGGGTGCGTTGCGCCGCCATTGACGGGCCGCTGACTGGTGTTCGGCGGCATTCACCGGCATTCCCTTCACTCAGCAAACTGCCAGCAACAAGCGGCAGCAAGCGGCAGCAAGCGGCAGCAACCGGCAGCAACCGGCACTCAATCGCTTTCGACACGCACGGCGTGCGCGTGGCCGGCTGCGGCCAGGCGGCCGTGTCGTCAGCCAGCCGTCCTATAATGCGTGCCGCGTGGACGAGGCACTCGCCCGTCCACCCGGCAATTTCTGGCATTCGGCATTCAGTAGACGAGGCATCGATGGACGGTTATATCCGCAGCGAGCGGGAAGAATTTTTCGAGCAGTTGTGCATCAGCGTCGACGCTGACGAAGCGCACGAACAGGAAGCGATCGAGTACTTCGAGAACCAGTTCGACCAGGCCGATTTCGATCCGGCGCAATGGCTCGACATTGCGCTGTACTACTCGCCGGCGGTCGCGCGCGGCATCGTCGAGATGGTGACGCCCGACGACCGCGCACGCAGCAACATCGCCGAGGTGATCGCCGACAACCTCGACATCTCGTACGGCGAGGACGAGTGCCAGCAGTTCGCCGAGACCATCGAATTCGCGCTGAACAACGGCGTGCCGGTGGACCTCGACCTGGTGCTCGACGGCTGCCAGCGCGCGATCGACGATCTCGATACCTGGGCCGACGAGGACACCAAAGCGCCGCTGCTGCGTCTGCGAGAAGAATTGTTGCGCCAGCAAGGCGAGCGTTGAAGACTGTGGCTTGACGCGTGGCTGTCAGGGGCTTCGTCGTCACGAAGCTGCCTGGCGCGAAGGCTTTCACCAAAGCCCAAGGCCACCGCGATTCCCGTGGTCAATCGTCGAAAACCCAAATGAACGACCGGCCCGGCGCAGCCGCGCCGGACGCTCTTAAGCATGTGCCGAAATCCGCAACCCACGCGGCGGCGCACCCGCCCCGCCAGCCAGCCCGCCGCCAGCCCGCCCTTCGGCCTGTGCCGAAATGCTCATCCAAAACGCCTCGAATTGCCAAGACGGCGGGAAATTGGCTTTCTATATTCGCGCCAGATTGACCGCACATAAACGCCGCGAGCGCCACTGAGCGTATTCCAGCATTGTTGAGGGCGATCAATCATTCGTAGTCTCTCGATGCGCGCGAGCCGATCCCTCGGTCCCCGTGTCGATCAGCGTTACTTTCTTGCCGCTTTCTCACTGAACTGTCGATGGAAGGAGAGACCATGAGTGTTCGCAACACGCTGAAACCGCTTGCCCTGTTCGTTGGCGCCATCTTTGCAATCACGCCGCTCGCCGGTTTCGCCGACGAGCTGCCGGTGAAGATCGGCTTCGCCGCGCCGTTGACCGGCGCCAATGCCGGCTATGGCAAAGACCTGGAGAACGGCGTCCGGCTCGCGATCGACGAGGCCAACGCGCAGAAGATCAAGATCGGCGACAAGGTGGCGCAATTCGAGCTCGTCTCACAGGACGACCAGGCCGACCCGCGCATCGGCGTACAGGCCGCGCAGAAGCTGGTCGACTCGGGCGTCGCGGTGGTGGTGGGCCACTTCAATTCGGGCACGACGATTCCCGCGTCGCAGGTGTATGAACAGGCCGGCATTCCGGTGATCGACCCGGCCGCCACCAATCCGATCATCACCGGCCGCGGCTTTGCGAACACCTTCATGGTGATCTCCACCGACGGCCAGAACGCCGGCAACGCGGGCGCGTATGCGGTCGACGTGACCAAGGCGAAGCGCATCGCGATCATCGACGACCGCACCGCGTTCGGCCAGGGCGAAGCCGACGAGTTCGAGAAGGCGGTCAAGGCGCACGGCGGCACCATCGTCGCGCGCGAATACACCGACAATCACGCGGTGGACTTCAGCACGCAGATCACCAAGATCAAGGGGACCAACGCGGACCTGGTGTTCTTCGGCGGACTGGACAACCAGGCGGCCGGTTTCGCGCGGCGCATGAAGCAGTTGGGCCTGAACGCGCAACTCGTGGGCGGCGGCGGCGTGATGGACCCGGACTTCATCAAGCTCGCAGGCGACGCGGCCGACGGCGTGATGGCCTGGGAGTACGGCCGGCCGCTCGCGCAGCTGGCGGGCGGCAAGGACTTCTCCGCGAAGTACAAGAAGCGCTACGGCGAGGACATCCTGTCGTATGCGCCGTTCGGCTATGACGGCGCGTGGGCCGCGATCAAGGCGATGCAGCAGGCCAAATCGAGTTCGCCGGCGACGTACCGGCCCGTGTTGAAGGCGATCGATTTCGACGGCGTGACCGGCAAGATCTCGTTCGATAACGCCGGCGCGTTGAAGAGCGGCGCGTCCACCTTGTATCAGGTGAAGAGCGGCGCCTGGGTGCCGATCGTCACGAAGAGCGGCACGTAAGGTCGAACCGCATGCGGCCCTGGTCTCGCTTCACGCCCAGGGCCGTCGCTATGGCTTCGTGTTCGCGACTTTGACCACCAGCTGCGCGTCGAGATCGCGCTCGATCCGCACGAGGTCGTCCTTGATGTCGGCGAAGTCGCTGGCGGAACACATCTGATGCCCGAACGCGGCGCGCAGGTGCCGGCTGACCTGCAACATCCGCGTCGCGGGATCGAACACGTAGCGCGAAGAGAACGTCAGAAAGCGGTCCTGCAGCGCCGTATCCGTGGGCAAATCGGTCATGCGGACAAAGCGCGGCAGGGTCATTTCCAGCGTCTCGTCGAATTCGCCGCCGATGCACGCCCACGGCTGGGTCCGCGCCGGCTCGGCGAGCCACGTCTGCACCTGCGAGTCCATGCCGCCGGACAGGCTCGACAGCACCGGCACCGCCGTCGTGCCGTCGCGCCACACGAAGTTCGCGACGCTTCCCTGGGTGGAGGTGGCGAAGGGTCCGCTCGTCGCGGACACGTCGTCGGTGCTCAATTGCGCGGTGCCGTGCAAGCCCGTCTGCAAGAGACGATTCGCCGCGATCTGCTGCGCGCGCTGCCGGGTCGCGCGCCGAAACGTATTGCGTTCCAGCTCGGCCGTGTAGCCGGCGTCCTCGACGCGGTAGGCGTAGTTCGCCGCGCCGCTTTCATCGATATCGATCTGCAGCCGCGCGGTGCGCTCGCGCGCTTGCGTGGCCGGCGTGCGCGACAACACGCCTTGGCCGACCAGCAGCACCGGCCGGTCCATCACGCCGGGCGACAGATAGCCGAAGGCCATGCCGCCCGCCGTCGTATCCGCGAACAGCGACAACTCAGGAATCCAGACAATCGCATGATTGATCGCGCTCGCGCCGTAACCGGGCACGTCCGGCCAGCTGTAGTACGGCCCGAGATTGAGCAGCACCGCCTCGCTGCGGATGCCGACCGCGGCCAGCAGCGCGCTGTACAGCGCGACGTGATCCTTGCAGTCGCCATAGCGGTTGTGCAGGATGTCGATCGCCTTGTGCGGGATCGCGGCCGTCTCGCCGAGAAACAGCGCAACGTAGCGGATGTTCAGACGCATCCAGTCGTATAGCGCCTGCGCCTTCGCGCGCGGATCGGCGGCGCCGGCGGTCAGGCTTTGGGCGAGCTGGACGATCGCGAGGTCGTCCATCGTCGGGTCGGCGGCGGCCCCGCGATAGCGCGCGGCGAAGCTCGCGAAGTCCGGCACCGTCGACACCATCAGCCGATCGCCCCAGTTCGCGTAGCCGACCGCGCCCGCTTCGAGCGGCGCATAGGGACCGTGCCGGTAGTCGAACTCGTAGCGCGTGCGCCCGTTGGCCGTCACCGGCGGCACGGCGACGTAGCCGCGCGCGTCGGCATAGAGCGGCACATCGGCGGGTAGGTCGAAGATCAGCCGTTGCTGCTCGACGGGCTCGCGCGTGGGCTCGACCAGATACGCGAAGGTGCCCGCCTGCAGCGGCTTCGCGCGGGTCTTGCGAAACGCCAGATGCACGCGCGAGCCGGGCGCCACGCCGGGGAAGATCACCGTGCGCAACACGCCGTCCTCGAAACTCGGCGCGCCGGCCGAGCGCGGCTCCTGCACGTCGCGGATCGCCTCGGGACCGACCGGATGGACGGCGCCGTTCGGGTCGATCGTTTCGGCGGCGAGCAGCTGCACCTGTTCGATGTCCTTGTTGAACCACACGTAGCGTTGCGCGATGTCGTCGACGCCGCTCGTGGTGTGGGCCCGCAACACCGTGTCGTCGTGCTCCTCGATCGAGCCGTCTTTCTGGATCGTGAACAGGTGGACGTCGCGCTCCATCGTCGAGGGCGCGCTGTCGTCGCTGGCGGTGGCCGACGCGTCGTCGTCGGCGAAGCTGAAGGCGGCGTGTGCGCCTAGCGTCAAAGCAGCGGCCAGTGCGACGAACGCCACCCTGCCCGTCATGAGCGCTGCGCCCTGCCCCGCGCACGCCACGCACGCGGGCTCGCGGCAAACTCCGCGCGAAACGCGTGATTGAAATTCGACAGATCGTTGAAGCCGCAGTCGAGCGCGATATCGACTATCTTCGCGCCGCCGTCCTGCAGGCGCAGCGCCGCAGCCCGCAAGCGGGCGCGCAACAGGTATTGATGCGGTGTCACGCCGGTCACGCGCTGGAACGTGCGCAGGAAGTAGAACTCGCTCAAGCCAGCGACGGCGGCGAGACTCGTCAGCGTATGCGGCGCGGCGGGCGTGTCGTCGATCAGGCGCACGACCTGCGCGACGCGCGACGTGGCCACAGCGCCGGCCGCGCCGCTCGCGGCCGCTGCAGCGCGCATCGGCGCGCCGGCCGCTCGCAGCGTCGCGGCAGCCAGCTCGACGGCCAGCTCATTCCACACGGTTGCGCTCGCGTCATCCGCTTGCGCGCCCGCACAGGCCCGCGCGATCAGCGGCGCCAACCTGCGCTGCGGCGGGATGCGCGCGCGCCTCAAATTCAACTGACCGCTCGCCAGGCCCGCATCCGCGGCAAGGCGCTCGAAGTAAGCCGGCGCGTAGTGAAACGCGATGCAGCGGTCGCCCGCCCCGTGCCGATGCCCACACTCGAAGCACTCGCCCGGGTTGCCGAGCAGCAGCGCGCCGGCCGTGAGCACTTCGCGGCCCGGCGCGGCGCGATAGTCGAACGAGCCGGCCACCACCATCGCGATGCATACGCCCGTGTGCCGTTCCTCGAAGGGCTGGTCGCGGGGGCCGAACGTGCAAAGCAAATCCGCGGCGTCCCAGCCCGCGCCTTGCGCGAGCGACCGCGCGCTTGTGGCGCCGCGCGCGCCGTCGCGGTCGCGCGAACCGAGCGCCTGCTGCAACGTGACGGCAATTTTCCCCAAGATGCACCTCAGCTGAGTCCGTATCGTGGTTTTAGCACATCGGCGGCGGGTGCGGTTCGGCCGATGCCGTCGATGTCGATCCGACTTAGAGCCCGTGGAGTATCGACGATGAACAGACTTGAAACCGACCTCACAGGCGGCTTCCTCGCTGCGTTGAGCGCGCCCGCGCGCGCCGCCGACATCGCCGCCGACGACGACCTGTACGGCTGGCTGATCGGCAGCTGGGACATGGACGTGGTGCATTACCGCGTCGATCTGCGGCATGCGCCGCGGCGCGGCGAGATTCATTTCGGCTGGGTGCTGGAAGGCCGCGCCGTGCAGGACGTATGGATCATGCCGCCGCGCGGCGGTTCCGCCGGCGGCGACGCTGCGGGCGACGCGGACCTCGCGATGTACGGCACCACGTTACGCATCTGGGACGCGGCGCTGCGGGTGTGGCGCGTCACCTACGTCAATCCGCTGACCGGCCAGCGCGATGAGCTGAGAGGCCGGCGCATCGGCAACGATCTGGTGCAGATCGGCACACATGCCGACGGCACGCCGATCCGCTGGAATTTCACCGATATCACGCGCGACTCGTTCTGCTGGACCGGTGTCGCGCTCGCGCCGGACGGCGTGACGTGGACGCTGGAAGCCGAGTTTCATGCGCGGCGCAGGGGCGCGTGCGCGGCGCGATGAGGGTGATCGGGCGGGCGGTCGGAGCGGTTGGCGAGGCTTTACGCCCGCGAAGCGGTTGAACCGCCCTGCGGCAAGCCGCCCCTCGCCGCCCGCGTCAGTCCTGTTCGCCGAGCTGCACCAGCAGCGCCTGCAGCCGCTCCACATGCCTGAGCAGCAAATGGCGATGTTTCTCGATCTGCTCCAGCCGGCCCGCGAGATCCGCCTGGATCGGATCGTCGAGATCGGCCGCGGCGATCACCTCCTCCACCTTCGCGCGCATCGACGACAATTCCACCGGCGCGTGACTCAGATGCCGCTCGAAGCGCCGCACTTCCTGGATCGCCAGCTCGCGGACCTGGCGAAAGTGCACCTGGCGCCGATGCGCCTCCACGTCGAGCGGCTCTTCCTCGACGCGTCTGGCAGGCCCCGACTGACCGAAGATCGGCTCGGGCGGGCGCAGCACTGTCTTCTTGCGTACCGGATGCGCGGTGCCGCGAAAGCGCGCGAGCGGCTGTTCGTTGTCGATCGCCTCGCGCGCGTTGGGCGGAATGTCGTGCTCGGAGTGCGGCACGTTCATCCAGCCCCCGGGCAAACCCGTGACCGCTTCGATCCCGCGCACGAATTCCTCGCTGAATTCTCGCTGACCGGACAGCATCAGTTTCAGGTAACTCGCGGAGAAGGTCATCATGCGCGCGAGACGGGTCGCCGCGCCGACCTCGCGGGTCAGCAGCACCAGGTTCGCTCGCCAGACCGGGAGCAGCAGCAATTCGTCGGAATCTTCCATCGCTGGGTCTTCCATCTTTTGCCCGATGACGTGATGGCGCGCTTGCGCACGTCATCGTTTTGAAAGGGTAGCCGCTTCGCATCATTGCGCGCAATCCCGGCGTGCCGGTTGGCGTAGCCGCGCGCTGATGTGTCGAAAATACACGCTTGCACGCGCTCGCGCCCCTCTGCCGGCGCTCGCGACGTGCCGTATGTTGCATTGACACACGGATCCGTGCAGTGTTCCTACGCTCGATCCGCGCAATGTGGCATCCTTCTATGCCGATGCGGCACGCCCCGTGCTGGATCGGTAGCTCCACAACATTGACTTAAGGGTTTTGTAATGAAGAAAATCGTTCTCGCCGTTGCCGCAGCCGTCGTTACCCTGAGCGCGATCGCTCCCGCACAAGCTTATGAGCATCATCAGGAATGCCACAAGGTGCGTGTGCATCATCACTGGGAAAAGCGCTGCCATTAATGGTGGTGATGCCGTGCCCCATGGGCGCGGCACGCATCGCAAGCCCCGCACATGCGGGGCTTTTTTTGCGGCACGCGGAGTTTGATGCAACATGGCGCACGCAGACACGTGCGACGCCCACTACGTTCCGCGCGAAATCGGCGACACACAATCACGGACACATGCTGTTACACCTTCGCGGTGTAAGCCGACGCGATTCACTCATGGGCTTGCGGACAAGCCCATGAGTGAACCGCGTGGTGAAGCGAAGAATTCAACGACAGCGACGGTGGTGCTTCCTAGGCCTGTTATAGGGCGTTCAGGTGGCGTGCGCTTTAAGCAACCCGAACGGCCAGCGGCGCGCAGTCAGGCCGCCTTCACGCGCTCCAACGCCGTCGTCACGAGCGCTTCGAGCAAAGGCTCGACCTTCGCGGCCAGCGTTTCGTCATACGCATACGGCAGTTGCTCTTCCATATACGTGATCTGCGACAACTCGAGTTGCACTGCATGCACGCCTTGCACGGGCTGCCCGTACTGCCGCGTGATGTAGCCGCCCTTGAAGCGGCCATTGGCGACCGCCGTATAGCCGCCATGCCGCTCCACCAGCGCGGCCAGTTCCTCGGCCACACCCGCCACCGCGCTCGCGCCATTCGACGTACCGAAGTTGAAATCCGGCAGACGTCCGTCGAAGAAACGCGGCACTTGCGAGCGGATCGAATGCGCTTCCCACAGCAGCACCTTGCCGTGCTTCGACTTGAGCGCCGCGAGTTCGCCGCTCAGCGCGTCGTGATACGGCTGCCAGTATGCGTCGCGGCGGCGCGCGATTTCGGCGTCGTCCGGCAGATGGCCGACGAGGTACAAGGGTTCCTTGTCGAACGTGTCGACCGGCAACAGACCGGTCGTGTCCTGCCCCGGGTAAAGGTTGGCACCATCGGGCGGACGGTTCAGGTCGATCACGTAGCGCGCATAGGATGGCGCGAGAATCGAGGCGCCCATCCGTTTGGCGAACCCGTAGAGACGGTCCAGATGCCAGTCGCAATCGTCGGTGCGTTGTGCGACCGGGGTCATCGTCGCGGCGATGTCGGCGGGGATCTGCGTGCCCAGATGCGGGATCGAGATCAGCAACGGCAGGCTTCCCTGATGCAGCGAGAAAACCGGCGGAGTATTCAGTGCAGTCATGTCAGTCCCGAATCGAAGGGATCGAAGGATCGGTTCAGCAAGCCACGTGGGCTCATTTGAGCAGTTCCGCGAGCGCCGTACGATAGCGCGCGTAAGCGCCCTCTTCATCGCGATGCCGGCGGTTGTCGACGACCTTGTCGCCGCCCGCGTAGACATCGCGAATCGGCGTGTCGCCATGCTCGCAGAATACAACGCCCGACAGCCACGCCTCGTGCGCGTGCTCGGCGATGCTCGGATGATCGGCGTCGAGCACAAGCCAGTCCGCGCGGCGCCCGGCCTGCAATGCGCCGACCGCGCGGCCGGTGGCGTGCGCGCCACCGTCGAGCGCGGCGTCGAACAGACGGTCCGCGACATGCGTGGATTGGGCAGCCGCCAGCACGTTGCGCTGCCGGCGGGTCAGACGCTGGCCGTATTCGAGCAGCCGCAATTCGGCGCGCCAGTCGACGCCGATATGGCTATCCGAGCCCACACCGATGCGCCCTTGCGCATCGAGATATTCCTGTGCCGGGAAGATACCGTCACCGAGATTGGCTTCGGTGGTCAGGCACAAGCCGGCCACCGCGCCGCTCTTCGCAAGCGCCAGCGTTTCGTTCGCATCGACATGCGTGGCGTGCACGAGGCACCAGCGGCTGTCCACATCGAAGCGATCCAGCAGCCATTGCACCGGCCGCGCGCCTTCGGTTTCGACGCACGCGTCGACTTCGGCGGTCTGTTCGGCGATATGGATATGCACGGGCGCATCGGCGTCGATGCCGCCCAGCAGCGCGCGCAACGACTCCGCCGAGACCGCGCGCAGCGAATGCGGCGCGACGCCGTAACGCAGCGCGGCGCTCTCGGGACGCGCCGCGCGCAGCGTGCCGAGTAGATCGAGCAGGCTCTCCGGCGTATTGATGAAGCGCCGCTGATCGTCGCGCGGCGCGCGCGAACCGAAGCCGCTGTACTGATACAGAACCGGGAGCATCGTCATGCCGATCCCGCTCGCCGACGCCGCATCGACCACGCGTTGCGCAAGCTCCGCCGAATTCGCGTACCGGCCGCCGTCCTGCGCGTGATGCACGTAGTGGAATTCGCACACCGACGTATAGCCCGCCTTGAGCATTTCGATGTACAGCCATTGCGCGACGCTAGCGAGGCCTTCGGGCGTGATGCGCGCGGCGAAGCGATACATCAGGTCGCGCCAGCTCCAGAAGTTGTCGGCGGCGCCTGTGCCGCTGACGGCGCGATACTCGGTGAGGCCGGCCATCGCGCGCTGGAATGCATGCGAATGAAGGTTCGGCATGCCAGGCAATACGGGACCGGCCGCTTGACGCACGCCCGCAGGCGCGGCCGGCGTGTCCGGCGTGACCGCCGTGAGCGTGCCGTGCGCGTTCCACTCCAGCAGCACGTTGCGGCGCCAGCCATCCGGCAGGTACGCATGTTCGGCGAACAGCGATTGATTCGATTGTGTCATCGCTTAAGTCGTCTCTCAGGTCTTAGCGCGGGTCTTGGTTCAGTTCACGGCGCGTATAAACAGTCTCGCCCGCACGCACGACTCGTGCGCACAGCGGACGCCCAATCCAGTAAGCCAACTCGGCCAGCGAATCGACCGACCACACCGCGAAATCCGCCGCACGCCCGAGCTGGAGTGAGCCGTGCGTGTCCGCTTTGCCGAGTGCGCGCGCCGCGTGCGTCGTCACGCCTTGCAGCACCTCGGGCACGGTCATACGGAACAGTGTGCTCGCCATGTTCAGCATCAGCAGCAACGACGTGGCGGGCGACGTGCCGGGATTGCTGTCGGTCGAAATCGCGATCGGCACTTCGTAGCGCCGCAGCAAGTCGAGCGGCGGCAATTGCGTCTCGCGAATGAAGTAGTACGCGCCCGGCAGCAGCACGGCCACTGTGCCCGCCTCTTTCATCGCGGCGACGCCGGCTTCGTCGAGGAATTCGAGGTGATCGGCGGACAACGCGCGATGACGCGCGGCGAGCGCCGTGCCGCCGACGTTCGATAACTGCTCGGCGTGCATCTTCACCGGCAGCGCGTAGCGTTGTGCCGCGTCGAAAACACGCTCGCTTTGCTCCAGCGAAAAACCAATGCGCTCGCAGAATACGTCGACCCCGTCGACCAGGCCTTCAGCGGTGAGCGCGGGCAGCATCGTGCTGCAGACTTCGTCGATATATGCATCCGCGCGGCCCGCGAATTCCGGCGGCAACGCGTGCGCGCCGAGAAACGTCGTGTAGACCGTCACCGGATAGCGTTCGCCCAGCTGCCGGGCGACGCGCAGCATCTTGCGCTCACTGTCGAGATCGAGGCCATAGCCGGATTTGATTTCGATCGCCGTCACGCCTTCGGCCAGCAGCGGTTCGAGCCGCGCGGCCGCTTGCCGGAACAGCGTGGCTTCGTCCGCGGCGCGCGTGGCGCGCACCGTCGAGACGATCCCGCCGCCCTGCCGCGCGATCTCTTCATAACTGACGCCGGCCAGACGCTGCGCGAATTCGTCCGCGCGCTGCCCGCCGTACACCAGATGCGTATGGCAATCGACAAGGCCCGGCGTCACCCATGCGCCGTGCAGATCTTCACGTGGCCATGCAGCGTAGTGGGCGGGTAATTCGGCAGCTGCGCCGAGCCATGCGATGCGGCCGTCTTCGACGGCGATCGCGGCATCGGCGAGCGTGTGTTGAGGGTCGCCCTGCGGGCAGAGCTTCAGGTGATGCCAGACGGTTTGCTTCATCGCGTGCTCGTTGCAGCTCGTTGCGTTGTCTGTAGTGGTTCGCGTGCGCGTGCCGTGCAGCGGCTGGGCGCTCACGCGAAGCGTCGTCATCTTTGCGTATAGCGGATGCTGATCGCGAGCACTGCGCCCGCGCCTTCGAGCGTGCATGGCAGCGCGTTCGACATGTCGATGCGCAGCGTGTCGCCAGCGTCGAGCGACAGCGGTTCGAGGTCGCCAGGTGCGACCGTGACCGAACCGCTCGCGCAGAACAACAGCGCCACGTCGGCCGACAAGGTACGCTGCGTGCTTTGCTGCCATTGGCCATGCCACACGTCGACTTCGCCCTGCGCCGCGTCACGCCGCACCATCAGGTTGAAGTCGCGCGTCGCGCCGTCGGTCAGCCGCGCGTCGATGTGCGCCTCGCCGTCGAAGCGCGCGGTGTCGAGTACTTGCGTCAACGAGTGCGATTTCACCGCTTTGAGGACGTCCA
The DNA here is from genome assembly GCF_046026895.1 of Paraburkholderia sediminicola. Lineage (GTDB taxonomy): Bacteria > Pseudomonadota > Gammaproteobacteria > Burkholderiales > Burkholderiaceae > Paraburkholderia > Paraburkholderia sediminicola_C. The sequence continues at coordinate 5,638 of NZ_JAQQEU010000015.1, read as the reverse complement.
TTTCGTCAAGCACCATCCCCGCGCCGGACAACAGCACCAGCGTGCGATCGATGCCCGCAAAGCGCGAAAACGGCCCGGCTTGCGCGACATCGGCGATGCTCACGCGCCACACGAAATCGTTGAGCCCCGCGTTCGGCGGAAACGCCGCCACTTCCCGCGTGACGCCGCCGCCATTCTTCCACGGCGCCGCCAAGAGGTCGGCGCCGCGAATCAGCGTGAGCGTTGCCATGTTGCCGGCACCCGACACGATCAGCGGCCCAGCATCGGCAGATTGAGACCCGCCTCGCGCGCGGTTTGCTGCGCGAGTTCATAGCCGGCGTCCGCATGACGCATTACGCCGGTGGCCGGATCATTGAACAGCACGCGGCCCAGGCGCTGGTGCGCCGCGTCGCTGCCGTCCGCGACGATCACGACACCCGAGTGCTGGCTGAAGCCCATGCCGACGCCGCCGCCATGATGCAGCGACACCCACGACGCCCCACCCGCGGTGTTCAGCAGCGCGTTCAGCAGCGGCCAGTCGCTGACTGCGTCCGAGCCGTCCTTCATCGATTCGGTTTCGCGATTCGGGCTTGCCACCGAACCGGTGTCGAGGTGATCGCGGCCGATCACGATCGGCGCCTTCAGCTCGCCGTTCTTCACCATCTCGTTGAACGCCTGGCCCAGACGATAGCGATCCTTCACGCCGACCCAGCAGATCCGCGCGGGCAGGCCCTGGAAGGCAATGCGTTCGCGCGCCATGTCGAGCCAGTTGTGCAGATGCGGATCGTCGGGGATCAGTTCCTTGACCTTCGCATCGGTCTTGTAGATGTCCTCGGGGTCGCCCGACAGCGCGACCCAGCGGAACGGGCCCTTGCCTTCGCAGAAGAGCGGCCGGATATACGCCGGCACGAAGCCCGGAAAATCGAACGCGTTTTCTACGCCCATTTCCAGCGCCATCTGACGGATGTTGTTGCCGTAGTCGAGTGTGGCCGCGCCGCGTTCCTGCAGCGTCAGCATCGCTTGCACCTGCCTGGCCATCGACTGCTTGGCCGGCGTGACGATGCTGTCCGGCGCCGTCTTCTGACGCTCGCGCCAGTCTGCCACGCTCCAGCCTTGCGGCAGGTAGCCGTGAATCGGGTCGTGCGCGCTGGTCTGGTCGGTCACGCAATCCGGCGTGATGCCGCGCGCCACGCATTCGGCGAACACGTCGGCGGCATTGCCCAGCAGACCGATCGACACCGGCTTGCCGGTCTGCTTCGCGGCGTCGAGCATCGCGAGCGCTTCGTCGAGCGTCTTCGCTTTTTTATCGACATAGCGCGTCTTCAGGCGGAAGTCGATGCGCGTCTCGTCGCACTCGACGGCGATCATCGAGAAGCCGGCCATCGTCGCCGCGAGCGGCTGCGCGCCGCCCATCCCGCCGAGACCGCCGGTCAGAATCCAGCGGCCCTTCGGATCGCCGTTGAAATGCTGGTTCGCCACCGAGAAGAACGTCTCGTAGGTGCCCTGCACGATGCCCTGGCTGCCGATGTAGATCCAGCTGCCCGCGGTCATCTGCCCGTACATCATCAGGCCCTTGCGATCGAGTTCGTGGAAGTGTTCCCACGTCGCCCAATGCGGCACCAGGTTCGAATTGGCCAGCAGCACGCGCGGCGCGTCCGCATGCGTGCGAAACACGCCGACCGGCTTGCCCGATTGAATCAGCAGCGTCTCGTCTTCGTTCAGATCCTTCAGCGAAGCGAGAATCTGATCGAAGCAGTCCCAGTTGCGCGCCGCGCGGCCAATGCCGCCGTACACGACGAGCGCGTGCGGATGCTCGGCCACTTCGGGGTCCAGATTATTCTGGATCATCCGGTACGCGGCTTCCGCGATCCACGTCTTGCAGGTCTTTTCCGCACCGCGCGGTGCGCGGATCGTGCGGGTGGGGTCGAGTCGCGGGTCGATGTGTTTCGGGTTGTTCATGGTGGCCCTCGGAAGGCGTGGAGAGGTTCAGGAAAGATTCAGCAAAAGATTCGGCAAAGCGTCATCAGAAATGGCCGGTGAAGCGGTAGCGACTGCCGGGATGCCACAGATTGGCGATCGACGCGACCTGGCTTTGCGACCACGTGCGCCGATGCAGCACGAGACAAGGCTCGAGTTCGTCCATCGTCAACAGTTCGCGCGTGCCGGCGTCCGCCGCCAGCGCTTCGATCCGGTACTCCACACGCTGCAATGGCGCGACGCGCACGAGATACTGGTTCGGCGTGGTGTTCGTGAAGTCCTGCAACGCGTAGTCGGGCGCGACTGCGGGATTGACCCAGCGCTCTTCGAGTTGCACCGGCTCGTCGTTTTCGAAATGCAGCACGCGTGAATGAAACACCGGACTGCCCGCGCTCACCCGCATCTCTTCGGCGAGCGCCTCGTCGGCGATGCTCGCGCCGATGTGCAGTACCTTCGCCTGATAGCGATGACCGCGCGCGACGATTTCATCTGAGATGCTGCGGATCGCCACCAGCGTCGACTCGTACTTGGGACGCGCGACGAACGTGCCCGAACCCTGCACGCGCGTGAGCACCTGCTCCGAGGTCAACTCGCGCAGCGCGCGGTTGACCGTCATGCGCGCGACGTTGAACTCGCGTGCCAGTTCGTTTTCGGAGGGCACCTGATCGCCTTCAGCCCATTCGCCCGCATGAATGCGTGCGAGGATGAAGTCCTTGATGCCCTGATAAGCCGGTGCGTTCATTGGCGAGATCCGCGTACTCGACATTTACTGTTCGGACACGAACGAGAACGGGCTCAGCTTCGCGATCGTGCCGTCCTGCACGAGCTTCGTGACCGCCGCGATGTCCGGCGCAAAGTAATGATCGAGCTCGTAATGCGCGACGTCCTTGCGCACCGCGTCCATCACCTTCTGCAGGCTCGGGCTGGTCTTGTGCGGCGCGCGCAGGTCGACGCCTTGCGCGGCGGCGAGCAGTTCGATCGACAGGATGTTCGCGGTGTTCTCCGCGATGTCGCCGAGCTTGCGCGCGGCGAACGTGGCCATCGACACGTGATCTTCCTGGTTCGCCGAAGTGGGCAGCGAATCGACCGAGGCCGGATGCGCGAGCGTCTTGTTTTCCGACGCAAGCGCAGCGGCCGTCACGTGGGCGATCATGAAGCCGGAATTGACGCCGCCATCGCGGACGAGGAACGGCGGCAGGCCCGACAGCGTCGCGTCGATCAGGAGCGCGATGCGGCGCTCGGCCAGCGCGCCGATTTCGGCGGCGGCCAGCGCGAGGTTGTCGGCGGCGAACGCGACCGGCTCGGCGTGGAAGTTGCCGCCCGACAGCACTTCGCCGGTGTCCGGGAAAATCAGCGGATTGTCGGAGACAGCGTTGGCTTCGAGCAGCAGCACGTCGGCCGCGTGGCGCATCTGGTCCAGACACGCGCCCATCACTTGCGGCTGGCAGCGCAAACTGTACGGGTCCTGCACCTTGTCGCAATCGGCGTGCGACACGTTGATACCCGAGCCTTGCAGCAGCGAGCGATAAGACGCCGCCGCGTCGATCTGACCTTGATGGCCGCGCAGTTCGTGAATGCGCGCGTCGAAGGGCTTGACCGAACCCATTGCCGCATCCACCGACAACGCGCCGGCCACCAGCGCGGTGCGGTACAGGTCTTCGATCGCGAACATGTTGTAGAGCGCGAGCGCGGTCGATGCCTGGGTGCCGTTGAGCAACGCGAGGCCCTCCTTCGCTTGCAGCGTGAGCGGCTTGAGGCCGACGAGCGCGAGACCTTCGGTGGCGGGCATGCGCTCGCCCTTCGCGAACACTTCGCCGACGCCGAGCAGCGCCGCCGACATATGCGCGAGCGGCGCGAGGTCGCCCGATGCGCCGACCGAACCCTTGACCGGAATCACCGGCAGCACGTCGGCGTTGTACAGCGTGATCAGCGCTTCCATCACTTCGCGGCGGATGCCCGAGTGGCCGCGGCCGAGGCTCGACAGTTTCAGCGCGATCAGCAGACGCACGACCGGACGCGACATCGGCTCGCCCACGCCGACCGCGTGCGAGAGCACGAGATTGCGTTGCAGCAGTTCGAGCTGATCGTGCGGGATGTGCGTGCTGGCGAGCCGCCCGAAGCCGGTGTTGATGCCGTAGGCCGGCTCGCCCTTCGCAGCGATGTCGGCGACGGCTTGCGCGCAGGCGTCGATGGCGGCGTGGCTGGCGGGATCGAGTTGCAGCGGGACATGCTGGCGTGCGATCTGGCGCAGTTGCGGGAGAGTCAGGTGGCCGGGTGTCAGTTTCATGGTGTCGTTGTCCTGTCTATACAATTTCAAGAAGTCTAGCTGGGCGGTCTTGTATATACAACTTGTTTTTCGAGCTTCGGGGCTAGGGATTTTCCATTAGATGAAGGCCCGCCAGGCTTGTTCGTCTCGTGAATCCCGGTTTGGGCTGCAGTTGAAACGAAGAGGCTTGCCGCGTCCTGCCCATTAAGTTGTATATACACGTTAATAACGCGCGGAGTCATGCGATCAAAAACATTCCGCATGCTCGCCGAAACATGCGACCCACAGGTTGCGAGCTGCTGCGGCGAAAAAAAGCCCGTGCCTGTACGGGCAGCGGGCCTATGTCGTGAGCAGAAAAAGGAAAACGCGAGACGAAACGCCCCGCTAAAGCTTGACGCGCGCCGCGATGAAATCCAGAAAGCACTGCACGCGCCCCGCCAGCGACGCACTCTGGTAATACACCGCGCTCACCGGCTGGCGCTCGTCGATCAAGACGTTGCCGAGAATCGGCACGAGGCGCTCGTCGCGTATGTCGGCGGCAGTCATGAAGTCCGCGAGACAGGCGATGCCCCAGCCCGACAGCGCCAGTTGCCGCAGCGTCTCGCCGCTCGATGCGGTGATCGCCGGCTCGATCTTCAGCGACGCGGCGTTGTCCTTGCGTCCTTCGCGCAGCGGCCAGCGGTTCAGATACTCCGGCGCCGTGAAGCCGATCAGCCGATGCGCGCGCAATGCGTCCACCGTTTTCGGCTCGCCATATTCGGCCAGATACGCCGGGCTCGCGAGCACCCGCAGCTTGCTGCTGCCCAGCGCGCGCGCATGCAAGGTCGAGTCCTGCAACGCGCCGATCCGGATCGCAATGTCCACCTTCTGTTCGAGCAGATCGACGATCCGTTCGTTGCTGGTCAGTTCAAGACGAATCTCCGGATACAGCGCCGAAAACGCGGTCATGTGCGGCGCCACGCAGTGGAGCATGAATGGCGACGCCGCATCGACCCGCAAGCGCCCCGACGGCCGCTCGCGTCCGCGCGCGACGGATTCCTCGGCCTCTTCCATCGCGTCGAGAATCGCCCGCGCGCGCTGCAGGAACGCCTCGCCTTCTTCGGTCAGGTGCAGGCGGCGGGTCGTGCGCCGCACCAGCGCGGTGTCGAGTTTCTTTTCCAGGCGCGTGAGCGCGCGGCTCACGCCGGACACGGTCTGTCCCAGCTTTTCGGCCGCCGCCGTGATCGAGCCGCTGTCGATCACGGTGACGAACACCAGCAGTTCATCGGTGGACGTTTTCATTGTTGACTTCAAATCAAGATTGATTTGAGACTAACACGCTTTTTGCGAGAATGAAGACGGTGGATATTGCAAGCCTGTGTCGACCGGAGTGAATGCTTCAGCACTCACTCTGGTTCCATCAAAAGATGGTTGCTA